>CAKZLU010000033.1 GCA_937127245.1 uncultured Actinomycetes bacterium | reverse complement strand
CTCCCGTAGGAGTCTGGGCCGTATCTCAGTCCCAGTGTGGCCGGACACCCTCTCAGGCCGGCTACCCATCGTCGCCTCGGTGAGCCGTTACCTCACCGACTAGCTAATGGGCCGCGGGCCCATCCTGAAGCGGAAGGAAAAAAACCAACCTTTTCTGCCGATGCCATGCGGGAAAGGCAGTTTATCCGGTATTAGCACGGGTTTCCCCGTGTTATCCCGGTCTCCAGGGTAGGTTACCCACGTGTTACTCACCCGTTCGCCACTAGATCTGCATTGTAGCAAGCTACAAGCGCAGATCCCGTTCGACTTACATGTGTTAGGCACGCCGCCAGCGTTCGTCCTGAGCCAGGATCAAACTCTCCGTCGAAAACTGATTCATCGGAGTAATCGGTCACAGGCCGCCCACTGTTCAGTTTTCAAGGTGCTCCATCGTAAAGATAATTACATCATAAAAAAGCCGCTGAACCCAAAAGTCTTTACGCTTTTGAACGCGCGAGACAATCGGTTCCAGCCGCACAAAGCTACATTGTCAAGTTAGTTTTGGTTATCAAGGATTTCTTGTAATAATTTAGCACCCTTATACGACGTTGTCAATTAGAAAAATACATACAAAACTAAATAAATTGTCCCGGAATTTATATCGCATTATTTGTGTTCGACCTTTACAAATTTTCTCCTCCCTTTCTGGATAATTTTTCCTTTGAGCTCTTCCGGATCTATCTCCATGTTAACGTCTTCAACCAGCTCCCCATCTACGCTTATGCCGCCTTCCGCAATTAGCCTCCGCGCCTCGCTTCTCGTCGCGGCAAAATTAACCCTCACGAGCAAATCCACTATCCATACTCTTCTCCCCTGCCTGTCGCCTAAATCGAGATAATAGACCGGGACCTCCGAGGGTATCTTTCGTTCTCTAAATATCCTTTTGAACTCAGAAGCCGCCGCCCGCGCTTCTTTTTCGCCGTGATATCTTGTGACTATCTCAATCGCCAGTCTCTCCTTGGCATCGCGAGGGTTTATCTCTCCATCCTCAACACCTGACTTTATATCCTCTATCTCCCGCGGAGAAAGCCCCGAAACAAGCGCGTAGTAATCCCACATGACCTCGTCAGGAATTGACATGACTTTTCCAAACATCTCGTCCGGCGAATCAGTTAAGCCTATATCATTGAACAGACTCTTGCTCATTTTCTGCACGCCGTCAGTTCCAACAAGAAGGGGTAGGGTTATGATGCATTGAGGAGATTTTCCAAGCGATCTCTGAAGATTTCTCCCGGCAAGAAGATTGAATTTCTGGTCCGTTCCGCCTATTTCCACGTCCGCGTCAAGCGCGACCGAGTCGTATGCTTGCATGAGCGGATACAAAAACTCATGAAGACCGAGAGGTTTATTCTCTTTAAGCCTCCTGCTGAAATCATCTCGCTCCATTATCCGTGCAACCGTAAATTTGCTCGCCAGTTCAATAACATCCCCGAAAGAGAGAGGAGCAAGCCACTCACTGTTCCTCACTATCCTTGCGGTTTTGGTATCTATTATTTTCGAAGCCTGTTCCACGTAAGTTCTTGCGTTTCTTTCAACATCCTCAGGCGTGAGAACCGGTCTCGTCTCGTCCTGTTCGCTCGGGTCGCCAATGAGGGCGGTGAAGTCGCCGATTATAAGAACCACTTGATGCCCCAGCTGTTGGAAATGCCTGAGTTTGGTGAGGGGAACCGAATGACCCAGATGAAGATCAGGCCTGGTGGGATCCACGCCGAGCTTCACGGTGAGAGGTTTTGAAGTCTCCACCGAACGCCTGATCTTCTCCCTGAGTTCATCAAGCGGAATTATTTCCACGGTACCCATGGATATCAGTTCCATCTGTTCATTTACGACTCTTTCTACATCCACTCGTATCTCACACCTTCGTTAAAGATAATCAACGCGTATTATAGCCCACAATAACCTTTTTATTGCAGGAATTTTGCGTGCGCCTGAAAGTATTATCACTTGAATATGTAAGCCGGAAAAAACATAAGGAAGAACCAACTCGGGCTCGTAAGCATGCATACAGATTGCCTCAGGAAACAGAGGCGAAGAGAAGTTCCATGCGACATGAAACAGAACAGTTCCCGTAGCAAAGAGAGCGAATTATAACTGTCAGGGGATTTCAATTTGAGACCGTCTAGAGTTGTCGGAGCAAAGAGAGTAAATAAGCAGCCCCGGTAAACCGGAGAATCTCTTTTAAAATGGAACTTGAAAGCTTATACTTTTCTGAAAACCATTCGCATTGCCGGTATCTCTCAACGCAAGGGGGGGTAGGTCATGGAGAAATTGTGGCTTAAACACTACGATTATTTTGTGCCTGAAACAATAAGATACCCGGAAATACCTCTTTTTGAGCTGCTCGAGCTTGCTTGCATCAGATACGAAGACCATATCGCAACCATATTCTTCGATCAAAAGATGAAATATCTCGAACTTAGGGACCATGTGCGAAGGCTTGCAACCGCATTGAAAGATATGGGCGTATCAAAAGGTGACAGGGTCGCCGTTATGCTCCCGAACTGCCCGCAAATGATTATCTCATACTACGGAATTCTCGAGGCGGGTGGAATAGTCACGAATATCAGCCCTCTGCATGTGGAAAGAGAAATCGAATACGAGTTGAATGACTCCGGTGCTGAGACAATAATCTATCTTGACCTTTTTCACTCAAGAATAGAGGCGGTAAAAGCCAGCACGCCGCTTAAGAGGCAAATAGTCACCAGTATCACCGATTACATGGAGACCCCGGGAGAGGTCGCCTGCGAAAAGGGCAATGGGATTTATCTATTCCGTGAGGTCATATCTTCCTCGAGTCCCGAACCCCCGGATGTCGAGATCGACCCACGCAAGGACATAGCGGCGCTTCAGTACACCGGAGGCACAACCGGCATAGCCAAAGGCGTGATGCTAACCCACTACAACCTTGTCTCAAACGTTTTGCAGATAACAATGTGGGGCAAGGAGTTTATTCAGAGGGGTCAGGATGTGTTCCTCTGCATCATACCGTTTTTCCATTCCTACGGACAGACGGTCGCCATGAACAACGCTTTGTTTAACGCCGCAACCATGATTTTGATTCCGCAGTTCGAGATAAACATGATGCTTCAGTCCATACAGAAATACCGCCCCAATTTCTTTCCGGGTGTTCCCACTTTGTACGTGGCGATCCTCAATCACCCGGAGGCGCTTAACTACGGTGTGGACAAAATCAAGCTTTGCAACTCAGGATCAGCGCCGCTGCCCGTTGAAGTGCACAGGCAGTTTAGCAGGATATCCGGCGGTATCTTCTGCGAGGGATACGGGCTTACCGAGGCGTCGCCAGTCACGCACTCAAATCCCATTATTGGAAAGAAAAAGATAGGCTCTATAGGCATCCCGATACCCGACACTGAAGCTAAGATAGTTGACGTTGAAGAGGGTAAGGAGGAAATGCCCATCGGGGAATCCGGCGAACTTATCATCAGGGGTCCACAGGTAATGAAGGGCTATTGGAACAGACCCGATGAGACCGAATCCACGCTCAGAGATGGATGGCTCTACACGGGCGATATTTGCACAATGGACGAAGAAGGGTATTTCTACGTCGTTGACCGAAAGAAAGACATGATCATCGCTGGAGGGTTCAACATCTATCCGCGTGAGATCGACGAAGTGCTCTTTGAGCATCCAAAGATACAGGAAGCCGTAGCTGTGGGTGTTCCTGACGAATACCGGGGTGAAACCGTCAAGGCTTTCGTGGTCCTGAAGCCCGGTGAGCAGGCCACCGGAGAAGAAATAATTAGTTTCTGCAGGGAAAGGCTTGCCCCATACAAGGTCCCGAGGATAGTCGAGTTCAGGGAATTCCTGCCGAAATCTATGGTTGGAAAGGTCCTGAGAAGGGCGCTCCTTGAGGAGGAACTCTCCAAGAGAAACGAACAAGGCTAAAAACAGAAAACCGTTAATACGGCCTGCCTGCATACCCGCGAGCAGGGATTCTTTCCGAAGCGCACTTTTGAAACTGGCTCTGCCGACAGCGGACCATTTTTCTTTATCCCCCATGGAGGATATGCAACTTGACTCGTGAAAATAATTTACGGTCCGAGTTTTGAGCTATTTTATGTAAGTGCGCGTTCAGAAGGCGTGATTTTCATGAGGGTGACCTATAGGATCATCTTAGTGATAGTGGCATGCGTGATACTCGCGGTTGGAGGGCTAGTGCTCTGGTTCTACTTGGGTATAGGTCTTCCCAAACTTTCTGCCCTGAAGGAGTACCGTGCGGCCCAGAACACTAAGGTATTTTCTTCAAACGGGCGTTTGCTAACCGAACTTCACGGGGAGGAAAACAGGGAAATCATTTCGCTCGAACAAATTCCCAAAGCGTTACGCGACGCTGTTATCGCTATCGAGGACAGCGATTTCTACCGTCACAGCGGGATCAACTGGAAAGCGGTAATACGCGCTCTCTGGGCGAACCTCGTGAAGGGAACCGTCGTACAGGGCGGAAGCACGATTCCTCAACAGTACGTGAAAAATGCTTACGTCGGCGCAAGAAGGACACTTTTCAGAAAAATTCAGGAGGCTCATCTCGCCTATCAGCTATCAAAAAAGTATTCAAAAAACAAAATACTTGAGCTGTATCTCAATGACATCTACTTCGGTCAGGGGTGTTACGGAATATACACCGCCGCAAGAAAATATTTCAATAAAGACCCAAGGGATTTAAGTTTAAGCGAATGCGCGATGTTAGCCGGACTCATAAACTCCCCCAGCTATTATGACCCATATCAGCGACCTCAGGCCGTAATCGAGCGCAGAAATCATGTTCTCAGAAGAATGGCTCGTCTCGGATACATTTCCGTCCAGGAGTCCGAAGCGGCTCAGCGTGAGCCACTGAACGTTGCTCCTATCGTCTCAACATACACTCCCCCTCCGGCGCCGTATTTCTGCGACTACATAACCAAACTTCTGAGGAAAACTTACGGGGACCAAAAGGTATTCAGAGGAGGATTGAGAGTTTACACGACCATAGATTTAAGGATGCAAGAGATCGCGGAAAGGACCCTTCTCAAATACCTTAAACCCGAAAGCGGTCCGGATGCCGCGATTGTCGCCATAGACCCGAGGACAGGCTATATAAAGGCAATGGTCGGCGGAAAGAACTACTACAAAAGCCAATTTAACGTCGCGGCGGAGGGTGGTCGTCAGGCAGGTTCCGCGTTCAAAGTCTTCGTCCTCACCAGAGCTCTCGCCGATGGAATATCCCCGGAAACCACATATGACGCGAGTTCTCCCAAAGTGATTCGCCTCCCCGATGGCGGTAAGTGGGTGGTTAGGAACTATGACGGTCACGGAAGCGGTAGCATGACGATAAGAACCGCAACCATACATTCGGTAAACGTTGTCTTCGCGCAACTCATCATGTATGTCGGTCCAGCAAGAGTTGCTGATCTTGCCATGAAAATGGGCATATTGCGGGAAGTCGAAAGTAATCCGGCAATTGCGCTCGGAGGGTTGAGAAACGGAGTTACCCCTCTGGATATGGCTTCCGCCTATTCAACTCTCGCGAACAACGGGGTCCATGCGATACCGAGGTCCATTTATAAAGTAACAGACGCAGACGGAAACGTGATCGACGAGTTCCAACCTCAGACAAACACCGTATTGGACCCGAAAGTCGCCGCCAGAGTGAACCAGATTCTTAAGCAGGTCGTCTCAAGCGGGACTGGAACGGGCGCCCGTATCGGAAGACCGCAGGCGGGAAAGACCGGAACGACCGAAGACCACGCCGACGCCTGGTTTGTTGGATATACCCCTGACCTTGTCGCAGCCGTCTGGGTCGGCTACCCGCAGGGCAGAATCTCCATGCCTGGCATGTGCGGTGGAGACCTTCCAGCGACATTATGGCGCTTCTTCGCAAGCCAGGCTCTAAAAGACGTCCCGCCCACAGATTTTCCATCAACTTCAGAAAGCGTTGTCCCACAGGAGGAAGAGGAGGAAAGAGAAGAGGAAACCATAACGGTGAGAATATGCGAGGATTCAGGACTTCTCGCCACACCATACTGTCCGAGGACAAGAAATAAAGAATTTGTGCGCGGGGAAGAGCCAACCACGTTCTGCAACATGCATACCGGACCCGCAGAGACAAAAGTTCCAAACGTTGTTGGCATGACCGAGTCAGAGGCGAAGGCTGCTCTTTCGCAGGCAGGATATGAATGCCTGGTAGTCAAGAAGCCAAGCCAGACTACGCCCTCAGGTGTGGTCATCTCCCAAACCCCGGAAGGGGGAACAAGGTACACACCCGGCAATCCGGTCACAATAGTGGTTTCATCGGGCAGAATCGAGGTGGTTGTCCCCAATGTCGTTGGGTTAACTGAGACGGCCGCTCGTGCAAGACTGAGTCTTGCCGGGCTCAGGGCGAGTGTCGCGTATATTTCCGGCACGCCAAGTGGAATTGTTCTCAGTCAGAATCCCGGGGCAGGCACGGTCGTCTTTGTTGGATCCACCGTGGAGATCGGGGTCGCGCGGTGATTCAGAGCGATTGGCTTGAAAAACGCGCGGCGGGATAATCGACGCAGTTAGGCGCATTGAAGAATATTACCGGAGTCAAAACATTTAAGCCTCGTTTTTTAGAAAGTGACCTTTGTGTGCTTTAATTGCTATTCTTGACCCTGGACACCCTTTCATGGCCCGAGAAAGCAAGGCAGGTAACGCCCTTCTTTTCCAGTGGGTCAAGAAAGAGATTCAAACCGAGACTGTCGGAAGCAATATGACCAGCTATAACAACGTTTACGTGCTGTTTTTCTGCTTCATTGCGGAGCTTGTCTCCCATGTGCATTGCCACGATGGTACCCACGCCTGCGGCGGCCAGTTTCTCAATCGCCTCCACCGGTCCCTCGGTTCCACCTGTCATGTCAACGAAAACATTTCCAGCCCTGTTCTTTTTATCGCCAACAAACACGGTCGGTCCAACGCCCAGGGATGCCGAAAAAGCGTATTCTTTTATCTCAAGGAGTATGTCCACTACGTCACCCACCAACCTCGGTTTCTTTCTCGCGAAAAGACGGGTCAGAAAATCGGTAACGAGATTATCAGCCGGGGTATGGACGCACATGAAAGGGATGCCAAGCAGTTGCGCCGCCTGAACGGGTCGCATGTGGTTTTGCGGAAGGAAAGTCCGCCTGATCTCGGCCATCCTCTCAGATATTAACGCATCCCCTATGTTTACGGGAACACCGAATCGGGCCCATACATCCGCCTGAATTTTCATCACCTCTGAAAGCGCGGCGAGAGCCCTACCTTCGGGATGATGCGCAATGCATAAATCTATCTTCTCGCCTTTCTGCCTCAAACGGTCAATCAATATGAGCTCGGGTGCTTCAACGTCTATCCCTACTATCACAGTCTTTACCTCAAGATCAGGATTACCGTAAAGTATCCTCGTGTCCGAGAACGGATTCTTGAGTTTCTCCCTGTCATAGAAGCGTCTTTCGGGATCCTTAAGCGATTCGTATTCCTTACGCGCCTCTTCGAGCACCTGTTTAATACCCTCTTTTCCTCTCGGGTCCTTTTCAATGCCAACCCTGACAGCAAGTTCGTATATCTCTTTGAGTTTCATATACATTTCTCCTTTCTTGCAGCAATTAATCTCTCAAAGCGTTAAGGATTTCAAGCTCATGAACCGGAAATCTGACCATCTTTTCTTGAGAAAATCTCAAACGCGAAAAAGTTCGTCCTGTTCCGAGGATGATTCCTCACCGGAAAATATTTGTCTTATTCTCCTCTCGATTTCGTCAAGATCAAGGGCGCATTCCTCTTTGATGGACCTGCGGAGCATCGGTCCGACCCTCTGTATGTCCTCGAGAACCCTTTCGAGAAGTTGCAACGCCATCTCGCCCTCGAACTGCCCTGGTCCTGACCTTGTCATATCCTTAAGCATTGTCTCCTCGGTCCTACTGGCAATCACGGGCTCACTTAACCCATCGATATAAACGTAAGTGCGCCGCGCCGGACCCCTGTTTGCCTCGATAGGCACGAACCCGACAATCTTGTCAGAGACGAAATACTTCCCGTACCCTAGCGGAACTATGACGCCTTTTCTGACTTCCACCTGAAACGCCCCCTTTAGAAAAATCAAAGCAGGAAAAATACTGGATTTTCGCCTCCAACAACCATGGGGCCGAACCCAAGGGGAACGCTACCCCACAAAAGAGGATATTAACACAGTCGCTTGAGCCTTTCTTGAACAAAGCTTTCGAGCTTTTGTATCTGCATGAGGCATTCATCCCTATTGCAGGCGCCTTTAACCACTTTTCGTTCCACAGCCCCCCGAGGATCTAACCAACCCGCAACAGTTTCGTCAAACAGATTGGAGAAATTCTTAAGCTCATCTATCGAAATGTCACGAAGCCCTTTGTTCCTGCTAACACAAAAGGAGACTACCTCCCCGGCAATTCTGTGGGCCTGAGGGAAATCGAGTCCTTTTGAGACGAGGAACTCGGCGAGGTCCGTTGCCGTAATGAATGGGGCATCAAGAATTTCAGCGGCACGTGATTGGTTGAATTTCATCGTGGAAACAGTTCCCTCCATCACTACGAGTGAACTTTTGAGGGTCTCCAGAGCGTCAAAAAGAGGCTCTTTATCCTCCTGAAGGTCTCTATTGTAAGCTAAGGGAAGCGACTTTAAACAAACGAGAAGGGAAACAAGACTTCCAATCGCCCTTCCGGTCTTGCCCCTCACCAATTCCATGCCATCCGGGTTTTTCTTTTGAGGCATCAGGCTTGAACCGGTTGACCAAGCATCATCAAGCTCGAGCAGGCCGAACTCATCCGAGCACCACAAAATTATCTGCTCGGCAAGACGACTTAAATGAACCATAGTCACAGACACGGCAAAAAGGGTATCAAGAACAAAGTCCCTATCGCTCACCGCGTCCGCGCTGTTATCCGAAACGGATGAAAAACCGAGGACCTGAGCGATATAATCCCTGTCTACGGGTATGCTTGTCCCTGCGAAAGCCCCCGCACCAAGCGGAAGTACGTCCGCGCTCCGTCTGGCTTCCTCAAACCTCATTGAATCGCGCTTGAGCATAAAGCCGAAAGCGAGCAGAAGATGCGCAAGCCTCACCGGTTGAGCCTGCTGCAGGTGGGTGTGTCCTGGGATTATTACATCGATATTCGAGCGGGAGACTTCCAGGATAGCTTCTATCAGTTTCAATATCCTGCCGATTACGTCCAGGCACTCATCCATTACATACAATCTCAAGTCAGTTGCGATCTGGTCATTTCTGCTTCTGCCAGTTCTCATCTTCCCGCCGAGATCACCGACAAGTTCACGCACCCTTCTTTCTACCGCCGTGTGTATATCCTCGTCAGTCTCGACAAACTCAAACACCCCTTCGTCCATCTCGCTTTTAACACGCTCAAGAGCTTCTAAGATGCTTGCCTGCTCTTCTTGAGTTATTACCCCGGCTTTGCTGAGACCCCGAACCCATGCGCTTGAGCACTTTATGTCGTAGGGATACAGGCGTTTGTCAAAAGAAAGCGAAGACGTAAACGCCATGAAAGCAGGGTCTGAATCATCTGTGAATCTCCCGCCCCACATCCTCATGGAGACCGTTCTCCTTTCTCCTTCTCGCTTTTGGCCCAAATCTTCATATGAAGACCCCAGAGGCTTATGAAGCCTTTGGCAGCGGTGTGATCGAAAGCATCGGCGCTGTCGTAGGTGGCAAGGGCATAATCGTAAAGCGAGGTGGGCGAGCGCCTGCCTACCACAGTCGCGTTTCCCTTGAAAAGTTTCACGCGCACTATACCGTTTACTCTCTCTGATAACACCTGATTGAAAGCCTGTATAGCCTTGTTAAGAGGACTGAACCACATGCCCTCGTAGGCCATGCGGGCAACCTCATCTTCAAGCGGTCTTTTCCCACGAAGCGCGTCTTTCGTCAGCGTAAGGCTTTCAAGGGACCTGTGCGCCTCTATCAGTATCACCGCGGCGGGAGCTTCGTATATTTCCCTGGATTTTATTCCCACCACCCTGTCTTCAATAACGTCAATTCTGCCGACGCCGTGCAAGCCACCTATAGAATTAAGTTTCAAAATAAGGTCAACGATGCCCATCCGCTCGCCGTCAAGAGACACGGGAATACCCCTCTCAAAACCTATCTCCACGTATTCGGGATTATCCGGAGCGTTCTGTGGAGAGGATGTCCAGGCGAAAGCGTCCTCTGGGGGCTCAACCCAGGGGTCTTCCAGTACGCCGCATTCACAAGACCTCCCCCAAAGGTTTTCATCCACGCTATACGGCGATTCCACCGTTACGGAAACCGGTATTCCTCTGGATTTTGCATATTCTATTTCATCCTCCCTCGACATGGACCATTCCCGCACCGGTGCGAGCACCTCAAGTGATGGATCAATCGCCGCGGCGGCGACTTCGAACCTTACCTGGTCGTTACCTTTGCCGGTGCAGCCATGCGCGATCTTTCTCGCGCCGTAGCGCCAGGCGGTCTCAACTTGTATTTTCGCTATTAAGGGTCGGGCCAGCGCGGTAGCAAGCGGATACTTACCCTGATAGAGGGCATTGGCAAGTATGGCGGGAACGATGTATTCCTCGGCAAACTCCCTTCTCGCGTCAACCAGTTCGCTTGCCACAGCTCCGATCTTAAGCGCTTTCTCCCTTATCGCCTCGAGGTCCCCGGGTTGACCAACGTTAACAATCAAGGCTATGACATCAAGCCCCATCTCCTCCATCAGCCACCTGACAAGCACGCTGGTGTCAAGACCGCCCGAGTAAGCGAGGACAACCCGCTTCTCGTTTCCCGATTCGTTGCTGCCTTTCAAGTCAAATCACCTCTTAAGTTCGGCATATCCAAAAATGATGTCTCTAATCTCGCGGCTGTTAGCTCCCTCGGAACATACAACTATTATGGTGTCGTCACCCGCAACCGTCCCCGCAATGCCACCTATCTGCGCGGAATCGATAGCCCACGCAAGACCCTGAGCATTACCGGGAGAAGTTTTCAGGACCAAAAGATTATACGCAGTCTCCGCGCTTATAAGCACTTGTGGAGCGAGGCTTGCAAGGGCGCGGTCGCTTCCGGCGCGGTCGCCCACACTGTTGGGCTCAGCGTAAGCGATAACACCGTTAAGTTTTCTGACTTTGATGAGCCCGAGTTCCTTTATGTCCCTTGAAACGGTTGTTTGACTGACCTTAAACCCCTCAGAGGAGAGGATGTCCACAAGTTCGCGCTGGCTTTTTATATCGCTGTCACCCACTTTCTTGATTATTAAAGCCTGTCTTCTTTTCTTCATAGCCCAGACCTTAACCGTAAATCATGTCGAGCAGAGCTATCTGAGCGTGCAGACGGTTTTCCGCTTGGTCCCAGACGGCCGAATGACTGCCGTCAAGAACGTCATCTGTTATCTCCTCCCCCCTGTTAGCGGGGAGACAGTGCATCACCATGACGTCTTCCGCGGCCATCGAGACTTTCTCCTCATTAATCTGGAAGCCTTTGAACAGTGAGGCAGCTTCTTCTGACTCACCCTCTTTGCCCATGCTCACCCAGACATCGGTGTACAGAACATCGGCGCCGCTCGCGGCGCGTTCAGGATCATTGGTTACCGTCAAAGAACCGCCGTAAATTTCGCTGTACTCGTTGCATTCCTCAACAATATCCTTGCGCGGTTCACGCCCCGCGGGCGTAGCGATCCATACATCCATTGCCAGTTTTGTCCCCGCTCTCATAAGCGAGTGCGCCACATTGTTCCCGTCACCGAGATAAGCGAGTTTTAAGCCCTCAAGTGCGTCTCTGTACTCGAGGATGGTGAGCATATCCGCAAGTGCCTGACACGGGTGAGATTCATCGGTTAACGCGTTTATCACCGGAACGTTCGAAACCTGGGCGAGCTTTACCAGGCGCTCGTGGGAAAAAGTCCTCAGTATTATCCCGTCCAGATAGTGGGATAGAACCCTGCCCGTATCCTCTATCGTTTCCCCACGCTTTAGTTGAAGTTCGGAGCCGGAAAGGTATATCGGGTGCCCTCCCAGCCGCAGAACGGCAACCTCAAAGGAAACGCGTGTTCTCGTTGACGGTTTCTCAAAAAGAAGCCCTATAGCTTTACCGGCAAGAGGCCTTATTCCCTTCGTTCCCTCGCGTTTGAGTTTAAGCGCGAACCTTATAAAATCCTCAAGTTCGTCCTTGGTAAGCAGCGAAAGATCAAGAAAATCAATACCCTTCAACTTGCTTTTGACCATTTCCACCTTCATTCATTGCTTCCCTTGTGCCCGAGCGGCTTTTAGGCTCCCTGTCGGTAAGCTGGTGTTGCTTGTGTGCGCGCTGCCCGCTTTGTGCACCCGCTTCCCCATCCCAAGACACAGCCTTTCCGCGTCGCTTCCTGAAAAAATATGAGACTCAAACATTCCTTAACACTTCTTCTTTAACACTTCTTCGAGTATCCCGATACCGTGTGAGACCTCTTCCAGAGTAATGGTCAACGGCGGCAGTAGCCTCACGCTGGAGGGATTCACGTCATTTACGATGACCCCTCGCTTAAGGCATTCAACGACAACTTCTCGAGAAACCTCCATCTCGAGTTGGAGCGCGAGCATCAATCCAAGTCCACGGATGCCGGTGACGACAGGGATTTCCCTTTTGATGCGCTCGAGCTCATCCCACAAAAAAGTGCCGACTTCTCTCACGTGATCGGTCAAGTTTTTGCCGATTATGTAATTCAGCGTGGCGATCCCCGCAGCGCAGGCAAGAAACCCGCCCCCAAAAGTGGATCCGTGGTCACCCGCCTTGAGAGCGAAAGCGCACTTTTCGGATGCGATGAACGCCCCGATCGGTACTCCGTTGCCCAAACCTTTTGCCAACGTCATCACGTCAGGAAGGATTCCGTAATGCTCGTAGGCGAACATCTTTCCGGTTCTCGCAATACCTGTTTGCACTTCATCAAGCACAAGAAGAGCCCCCGTCGAATCGCAGATGCTCCGTGCCGCTTTGAGGTATTCGACCGTGGCGGGGTACACGCCCGACTCACCCTGAATCGGCTCGAGGAAAACAGCGCAGGTGTCAGCGTCAACTTCCCTTTCCAGAGCATCTGTATCGTTCCACGGGACATGATGAAAGCCGGGAACCACTGGTTTGAAAGGGTCCCATTTGGCTGGCTGGCCGGTGGCGGACAGCGTGGCGAAAGTACGCCCGTGAAAAGAACCGTAGGCACACACGTATTTTTCCCTCGTTTGTCCCTTCTCGAAATGGTATTTCCTGCAAAGCTTAAGGGCGCCCTCATTGGCTTCCGCCCCGGAATTGGCAAAAAAGCATTTTCCGGGAAACGAACTGTCCACGATCATTTTCGCCAGTTCCGCCTGCGGCTCTATGTAAAAAAGATTGGTGGTGTGGATAACCGTCTCCGCTTGCTTCTTAATCGCTTCCGTGACGTCCTGGTGACAGTGCCCCAGAGGAACCGCCCCGAGCCCCGAAACCATGTCGAGGTACTTATTCCCCGAAATATCGTACAGCCAGCAGCCAGAGCCTCTTACAAAAGCCACAGGTAGACGCCGGTATGTGCGCATGACGTATTGCTCATCAAGGTCTTTTATCCGCTCAAAACCTCCATCACTCACCTTGCCCTCCATTCGACAGAGGCATATCGGGCGCGCTTATCATCGTACCAACGCCTTCATCAGTGAAAACCTCGAGTAGCAGCGCGTGCTCGGTGGTTCCATCGATAATGTGCGCGCGGTTAACGCCGGATCGGAGCGCCCGAATACAGCTTTGCACTTTCGGAATCATTCCCCCGGTGATTTCGCCGCGATCAAGCATTTCCACGCACTCATCCGGGTCGAGTTTGCTTATAAGCTCTCCTTCCGGCGACATGATGCCCTTAACGTTTGTCAGGTAGATAATCTTATCCGCACGAATACTTGATGCGACCTCTCCTGCGACAATGTCGGCGTTTATGTTGTAACTGTTTCCCTCGAGGTCGCTGCCAACTGATGCGATGACCGGAATGAGCCCATTGTCGATTAGCTCCTGTATTATCACGGTGTTTATCGAAACTATCTCACCAACCCAGCCCAGGTCCTCTCCACAATCGCCTTTTTTCTTCCTCGCGATTATTAAATTACCGTCCTCTCCCGAAAGCCCCATCGAAAGCGTCCCGTGTCTGTTTATGAGCGAGACAATGTCCTTGTTAATCTTTCCCACAAGCACCATCTTTGCGAGCTCCATAGTCTGAGAGTCGGTGATGCGGTGACCGTTGACGAAACTTACTGGAATGTCGAGCCTCCTCATGTATTCGGTAATCTGGGGTCCGCCGCCGTGAACGATAACGGGGTTGATCCCGACGTATCTCATTAAGACAACATCGGAGGCGAAATTTTCCCTGGTTTCCTTTCTCTCCATGGCATTGCCGCCAAATTTAATAACCACCGTTTTTCCTCGGTGCAATTTAATGTAAGGAAGCACCTCGGTAAGAATGCGAGCTTTAATAGAAAACTCACCGCCCTGATCTTTGAAAACCATGAAAAAACACCCCGCTATGACTTCTGCTGTGAGTTGAATCTTACGTAATCCTCCGACAAATCACAGCTTAAGAAATAAGCCGAGCCGCTGCCTTCGCCAACATTTGCGGTTATCTCAAACTCATCCCTCGAAAGTAGGGTAAACAGCTCATCCATGTCCAAGTCAGCCGGCCGTCCGGCCTTGACCACAAGCTGGTCTCCAAGGTATATGTCTAGCTCTTCTGGCTTTACGTCAACACCGCTTGCGCCAATCGCGGCAGCTATCCTCCCCCACGCCGGCAGACCTCCGTGAAACGCGCACTTCACCAGATTCGAGTTGGCGATGCTCCTCGCGATTGAGACCGCCTCCCCGTCGCTTCGGGTGCCATTGACCACAATCCTTAGTATTTTTGTCGAGCCCTCACCGTCTTTCACTATTGCCATCGCAAGATTTCCGCAAAGCCAGCATAACGCTCTGAAAAAGAGCTCCTTTTCCTCGTTCGCCATTTCGTAACCCTCTGCGAAAGATGCTCCGTTGGCGAGCATTAGTACCGTGTCGTTCGTGGATTGGTCCCCGTCAACAGAGATCCTGTTGAATGACCACTCGCACGCTTGGGAAAGCCATTCCGAGAGAACCTTCGGCTCGATCAGCGCGTCGGTCGTTATGATGCAAATCATCGTAGCGAGATTCGGATGAATCATTCCGGCACCCTTGACCATCGCCCCGATTCTCACCATTCTGCCACCGATCTCCATTTCAACCGCGAGTTCTTTCGGATAAGTGTCAGTGGTCATTATCGCCTTCGCCGCGTCCGTATTCCCCCCGGGGCTTAGCTCCGCGGCGCATTCCCTGATCCCTTTCAACACTTTATCCATTGTCAGGTATTCGCCAATATATCCGGTCGAGGCAACAAGAGCCTGTCCTTCCGGAATCCCCAGGACCGATTCCGTCTCCGCCGCCATCGCAAGAGCGTCATTCAGTCCTCTGCTACCTGTCAAAGCGTTGGCGTTCCCGCTGTTGATCACAACTGCGCGGGCAATTCCCTTCATGACCCGCTCCCTTGTGACCAGCACCGGCGCGGCCGCGAGCTTGTTGGTGGTGAACACGCCCGCCACAGAGGCCGGAATTTTAGAGTACAGGAGCGCAAGGTCCATGCTCCCGTTGCCCTTTATACCGCAGGAGACACCCGAGGCAAGGTATCCGTCAGGAGCGCACACTCCGCCTAATACCCTCTCAAAACCAAAAGTCCGCATAGAGAATCACCGCCTACCCTCTTGGTGACAAATAAATCCACAAAGTGTTCATCTTTGAAAAACACCAAGTCTCAGGGGAAAAGACCCGAACGTCCAAGTCCCGCATTCTCGGGAATCCCGCACATCAAATTCATGTTTTGAACTGCCTGCCCGGAGGCACCTTTAACCAGGTTGTCGATCGCGCTCATTATGACGGCAATTTTACCGCCCTCTATCATTTCAGCAGAGATGTGACACATGTTGCTTCCCTGAACGGCTTTGGTCTCTGGATATACTCCAGCGGGAAGAATCTCCACGAAAGGCTCGTTCGCGTAGGCGTCCCGGTATATCTCGAATAGCTCGCCGCTCGTGCGCATGTCACCTACCGGAACGTACATTGTGCAAAGGATGCCCCTGTTCATCGGAGTAAGATGCGGGACAAACACTATATCGGCGCTTTTGCCGTTCGACAACTCGCTTAGAACATTTTCGATCTCCGGCGTGTGCCTGTGCTTCCCAACTGAATATGGGCTCATGTTTTCAGCCGCTTGAGGAAAATGCGTGGCCAGCGTCGTTTTACGCCCAGCGCCAGAAACTCCGCTTTTAGCGTCAATGACAATCCTTCCGGAAACAAGATTCTTCACGACTAGCGGCATAAGCCCGAGTATAGCAGCGGTTGGATAACAGCCTGGATTCGCCACCAACCGCGCCTTTGTTATTTTCTCCCTGTTGATCTCGGGTAATCCGTAGACCGCCTCATCGAGAAACGCGGGACAGGCGTGATCAACTCCGTACCATTTTCGATAGCTTTCTGCCTCTTTAAGACGGAAGTCTGCCGAAAGGTCCACAACTTTTTTCCCCATGTCCAGAATGTCGGGAATGTGCTTCATGCTCTCGCCATGCGGAAGACAGACAAACACTATATCGCAAAGTAAATCAATACGTGATGCGTCAAGCTTTTCGTATTCGAGATTGACCAGGCCAGCAAACGAAAGATAGAGATTGCTTACTTTTTCCCCAACGTACTTATTGGCTGACACATATGTCAGTTCAAACTCCGGATGGTCAAGTATAATTCGAATAAGTTCGGAGCCGGTATAACCTGAGGCTCCCAGTATTCCAGTTCTTATCATTTAATCTCCAAATCCTCGTAAACTTGAATGATGAATAATATTACATCTTAATGAATAATTATGCAATACCAATTTTCGGCAAAAACAAACGGGTCACTCCCTAATTTGCCCATAACCCCTGATTATGAACTTGGTGGTGGTCAATTCGGGAAGACTCATCGGACCTCTGGCGTGCAGCTTCTGGGTGCTGATGCCTATCTCTGCCCCCATTCCAAACTGCCCCCCATCGGTGAACCGGGTTGAAGCGTTCACATAAACGGCGGCGGAATCAACTCTTTCAGTGAAAATCCTGCTGTTCTCATAGCTGTTGGTGACGATCGCATCTGAATGTCCTGAACCGTATTTGTTTATGTGCCTGACCGCCTCGTCCAAGTCATCAACGACCTTAACCGCCAGAATCAAATCAAGATACTCACTATACCAGTCCTCTTCTGTCGCATCCTCGCAGTCGCCCAGAATCTCTTTCGTCACGGGACATCCCCGTAAACGTACGTTCTTTTTCCGCAATTCCGAAGCGGCAACCGGAAGGAATTCCCTGGCGATTTCCCCGTGAACGAGAAGAGTTTCGCAAGCGTTGCATACGCCCGGTCTTTGCGTCTTCGCATTTATCAGTATCCTCAAAGCCATCTGGATATTGGCATCCGAGTCCACATAAACGTGGCAGTTCCCAACCCCCGTCTCTATGACAGGCACGGTCGAGTTTTCCACAACTGTACGGATCAGACCCTCCCCTCCCCTCGGGATCAGCAAATCAACCAGACCGTGCATACGCATCAGTTCGCGAGCGGATTCCCTATCCGTTCGCCTAACAAGTTGAATCGAATCCTCTGGCAGACCAGTTTGAGCAGCCGCTTTAGAGATTATCTCCACGAGGATAGAGTTCGAATTTATGGCGTTAGAGCTTCCCCTCAAAATTACCGCGTTTCCGCTTTTGATACACAGCCCAGCCGCGTCAACAGTGACATTTGGCCGGGCCTCGTAGATTATGCCGATCACGCCTATGGGGACCCGGACCTTTTCGATGACAAGTCCGTTCGGCAACCTCCAACCTTCAACTATTTCACCTACCGGGTCCTTCAAATTAGCTACGTCCAAAAGACCGCGCGCCATCTCCTCCACCCGTGATGGGTTTAAATTTAACCTGTCAAGCAGCGCCGTGGAGATGCCCTGTTTCCTGCCCTCCTCAATGTCTTTTGAGTTTTCCTCAAGAATAACGTTCACCGAATCCATCAAAGCCCGAGCCATAGCCCTGAGGGCTTTGTTTTTCTGCTCGGTGCTCGCCTGGGCAATAGCCTCTTTAGCATCACGAGCCCTGCGCGCTATATCTTCAACACTCGTCATTCAAACCCCCTTGACGACAAACAACATCGAAAGCGAAACAACGAACTCAGACAGTCAGTAATTAAAAACGGTTGCCGAACATGAATCAACTTGCTTAACGGGAAGAGCGCTTTTCGCTTGATTTAGGCGAGCCCTTTGAATTGAAAACGACAAGACTGTCTCTATGTACAATCGCCTCTCCTCTCTCCCCTAAGAGCTCTCTTACACGATGACTTTTCATTCCTATGATCATATTTGCCTCAACGGAGTTATAGTTCGTGAGTCCCTTGCCTATGACCTGTCCATCTGACCGCACTATCTCCACGCAATCACCGACAGCGAAATCACCTCGGACATCAACAACCCCCGCCGGAAGAAGGCTCTTCCCTTTTTCGACAACCGCGCTCGCGGCTCCATCATCGACAATAAGTTTTCCTTTGGACTCTTTCGCGTAACCTATCCAGTGCTTCTTAAGCCTTATGCGCGTTGAAGAGGGAAAATAAGTGCCTGTTCGCTTTCCATCTATTATTTTCTTTAGCGTTCCTTTTTTCTTTCCGTTCGCAATCACGACAGGCACACCGGCGGATACAGCTATCCTTGCGGCTTGAATCTTAGATGACATCCCACCGGTTGCAAATTCCGAGCCTATCTCTCCAGCAGCCCTTTCAATGTCAGGAGTTATTTCATCCACCCTCGCGATCAGCACCGCTTCCCGAACCCGGCGGGGATCCGCAGTGTAGAGTCCGTCAATGTCCGTCAGCAAAACAAGCAAATCCGCCCTTATAAGAACGGCCACAAGTGCAGCCAGCATATCGTTGTCCCCAAATGTTATCTCCTCCGTAGCCACGGTATCATTCTCGTTTATCACGGGAACCACGCCCAATTTGAAAAGATTTTCTATGGTGGCACGGGCATTTAGATACTGTCTTCTGTGACTCATGTCCGACTGGGTCAACAGGATCTGACCGGTGTCGAGACCCCTCGATGACAGAAGGTCAGTGTACATCCTTATCAGCAAGCCCTGACCAACGGAGGCAATCGCCTGGAGTTCCTGGACCTCTCGTGGACGATTTCTTATTTTCAACCGTTCCATCCCGGCCGCTATCGCGCCCGATGAAACGAGGGCGATTTCTACCCCTTTTTCTTTAACGTAAGCGATCTGCTTAACGAGTTCTTCGAGTCGATCTCCGTCAATTCTGCCAGTCTTCTTCGTAATGACCGCCGTGCCAACTTTTACAACGGCTCTTTTAACCCCGCTCATCGTTTACCACCCCGGCGCTTTTCGCCTTTGCTCTTTTGAAAACTCAATTCATTCCCCTCGGGTATGAACTCGAATATCCTTCCGGCTATCTCCACCTCATCGCCGCCTTTGGCGCCAGCTTTAGCTAATGCATCCTCGACACCGGTTGACTTGAGCTTTCTTACAAGGTGATCGAGCGCGTCGTCCGAATTCCAATCAGTCATTAAAACCATTCTCTCGATGTGCGCATTCCTGACAACGAACCGCTCTCCTTCACGGAACACCTCAACCTCACCCGCTTTATTCTTGGGTCGAAAAACGGCGAACTCCTCGCGTGTGAAAAACCCCTCCCTTCTGTTTTTGAGAACGAGTTGCTCGAGGGCTCCCTTCAGATCTTCCACGCCATCACCGCGCATCGCGCTGATATCGTGGAACTGTATTCCCAGCTTCTCGGACTCCTTTGCCAGAGCGGTAAACCCATCCCGATTGAGGGGCAGGTCAATCTTGTTAGCAACCACCGCTTTGACTCGTTTGGCTATCCGGCTGTCGAAAATTTCTATTTCCCCTAAGACAGTTCTGAAATCCTCGACAGGGTCCCTCCCAGATTGAAGGGACACGTCAACGAGGCAAACAATTACGCATGCCCTGGTTATATGCCGTAAGAAATCCGTTCCCATTCCCTTTCCCCGGTGAGCTCCCTTCACCAAACCTGGCACATCCGTTACAACAAAATCGATCTCCTCGCCGTTCACGACACCCGGGTGCGGCTCAGTAGTGGTGAAGGGATAGTCGGCAACCTTGGGTCGGGCACGAGATATCTTTGAGATAAGGGTTGATTTCCCCGCGTTTGGAAGCCCAACAATAGCCACGTCGGCCACTATCCTAAGCTCAAGATGGATGTCTGACTCCTCCCCCGGCTCGCCCTTTTCCGCGAATCTCGGGAGCGGACCGGCCTCTTTCACCAAGGACGCATTGCCTCTTCCACCGCGCCCGCCCCTGGCCACGAGCACTTTTTGCCCAGGAGTGAGGAGGTCGGCTACTATGTCTCCCTTCTGGTTTCGGATAATCGTCCCGACAGGTACGTCGATGAACAAATCCTCCCCGTCCGCTCCGGTCTTGTTTTGAGAAGAGCCCCTTTTTCCTGGAGAAGCCCTGAAAAATTTTTTGGTGCGGTACTCAAGAAGAGTGGAACGGCCAGCCGAAGCTCTGACATAGACGTTTCCTCCATTTCCTCCGTCTCCCCCATCCGGACCCCCCCTCGGTCTGGATTTCTCTCTCCTGAAGGAAACGCAGCCGTCCCCCCCTTTTCCAGCTTTAACGTGAATACGAGCCTCGTCAATAAACATGGATTTCACCCGGATGAAATGCGAATCAAAACCCGAAGTGGATTATTCGGCGGTTTTCCGTCTCGCTTTTGAGAGATTTCTTAAGACCTCGAGCTTCTCTTTCTGCTTCTTGCGCTTCTCAAGTCTCTCCTCATAACTCCTGTCGAGCACAATCTTTATGACCTCGACGAGAAGTAGGGGGTTAAAAGGCTTGATTATGTATTCGTCAGCGCCCAGTTCCCACCCGCGTATGACATCACTGTCCTGAGTTTTTGCGGTGACAAGGATAACCGGAAGTTCCTTCGTTTCCTCCCTGCTTCTTATATTCTTCAACACCTGCCAGCCATCAACGCCAGGCATCATTATGTCGAGGACTACAAGGTCGAGAGGCTCTCGGGCTATTATTTCGAGCGCGCGTTCACCGGAAGTGGCTTCAAGGACCTCATAATCGTTGAGTTTCAAGTTCACGTTTATGAGCCGCACCATAGTAGGGTCATCATCTACCACAAGAATTTTCTTCCCGTTCAAATCAAGCCCTCCGCTCTGGTTCACACAAAAGACCAGTCGTAATTTGATTCGCCGGATTTGTCATTGCTACCTGCACTGAGCAGGAACTGTAAACAAGTACGTTTTCGCGGAATATGTAAAGGAAGTCAGAATATTCAGCTTGAGCTGCCGACGATAGCATCACCTTCCGGCACAACGCTTACAACAGATGCACTGCCACTCTTCCGGAACTGAACAAACCCGTCCCTCTTGGCGAAAAGCGTGTAGTCGCTTCCTACGCCCACATTATCACCCGGCTTTATTCTTGTGCCGCGCTGGCGGACGATAATGCTACCTCCAGTAACATACTGACCGCTGAACCCCTTAACGCCAAGGCGTTTCGAATGGCTGTCCCTTCCGTTTTTCGAACTGCCTACGCCTTTTTTGCTCGACATTACAACCTCCGCTACGTTGTTGAACTTATTGTAACCTTTTAAAAGACCGGTTGTTAAAAACCAAACGAAAAGATCAAGATGACGTTACCTTTCCACTCACCGACATTTAATCAATCTGTAAATATTATATCCTTAATCCTTATCTTAGTCAGTTGCTGGCGGTGTCCCTTTTTTCTCCTGTACCCCTTCTTGGGACGGTATTTGAAAACGATTATCTTTGCGCCCCTTCCCTGTTCGACAACTTCGCCTTTTACCTTTACCCTTCCCAAATCTTGATATTCAGTGATAATTTTCTTCCCGTCGTGAAAAAGCACAACGTCATCAAACTCGAGCTCTTCTCCAACCTCCCGTTGGAGTTTCTCAAGGGTTATTATGTCACCGGGTGAAACCCTGTATTGTTTTGAACCTGTTCTTATAACTGCGTACATAATCGTTCAAACCCCCGTTTTTTGAATGGGGATATTATATATCAAACAAATACATTCGGTTCAAATTGACTTCGCGAAAGCGAATGAGGCGAGCGCCGGAAAGGCAAAAAGCGCCGGCAGAAACGTAGGAAACGAGCCGGGTATGCCTTGCGAATGAGAAAGCGGTGAGAAGATTTAACCTTTAATAAAGGATAACCGGTTGAAAGCTTACTGCGGGCGGTGTTGCTTTTCAGATCTTGAAGAGAAGACCCTTGCCCTGACAGTTTTGACAGACTTTCCCGAGAACTCCGCTCAAGCCCTCGGTAACGTTTTTTCTTGTCATTTCCACCAGGCCAAGCGGGGAAAGCGTAACGATCTGCGTTTTCGTTCTATCGCGGGCAAGTTCTTTTTCTAAAGTATTCAAAACCTTTTCCCTGTTCATTGGATTTTGCATATCTATGAAGTCGATCACGATAATCCCCCCAATGTCCCTGAGCCTCAACTGTCGGACGATTTCAACAGCGGCTTCGAGATTAGTCCTCAGCACAGTATCCTCAAGGCTTTTCCTGCCAGTGAAGGAACCGGTGTTAACATCTATCGCTGTAAGTGCCTCCGCTTCATCGATAACTATATGACCCCCGGAAGGGAGCGCGACCTTTCTTTCGAGAGCCGCTCTTATCCCCTCATCTATCCTAAGCCTTTCGAAAAGCTCGCCATCTCCTTCGTAAATCCTTACCCTGTCCTTCATGTCGGGCGCGACCACGGAAAGATAGTCTATGATTCGTCGGTACTCCTCAACCGAATCCACAATTATGCTCTTGAAATCGCTCGTGAGCGCGTCCCTAATAACGCGTATTGCGACATCGGGCTCCTCGTAGACCAGCTTGGGCGGCCTGGCGTTCTTGATCTTTCTCTCTATTTGCTCCCACTGTCGGACAAGATATTCAAGGTCGGCTTCCAGTTCTTTTCTTTTCGCCTTGTTTGCGGCGGTTCTTATTATTGTGCTGCCGTGCTTGGGCTTTATTTTCGAAGCTATCTTTTTTAGGCGCTCCCTTTCCTTTTCGGGCAGTTTCCTGCTAACCCCAAACTTGCGCCCGCGCGGAAGATAGACCATTAATCGTCCGGGAACGCTCAAAAAAGTGGTGAGCCTTGCTCCTTTTCCCTGCATTGGGTCCTTTACGACCTGAACTACTATGGGGTCATTTTCTTTTAATGCCTGGGTTATTTTGGTTCGCTTGAGCTGGGTGCCGTCGTCAAGAGAAATCACATCCTGAAGATATAAAAGAGCGTTCCTGCCGGTCCCTATGTCCACGAACGCGGAGCTCATTCCCGGCAGCACGGTGGTGATTCTGCCAACGTACATGTTCCCGACAATTGACCCCTTTCTGCTCTTTTCAATGTAGATTTCGGCGAGTCCTCCGTTCTCCAAGATTGCGAGCCTCAGAGACTCGCCTTTCTTGCTTATAGCCATTTCTTTTTTAATTTTCTTCATTTCACGCCTTGCAAATCCAAAATCATCCGCCCCAGCGGGACCTGGCTCTCACTTCCATCGGGGAGATTAGCCTTCCACCCCTCATCTGGAAAAGCGCTTTCCTATGAATCCTTACCGTCTCAATGACATCCGGATCAGCTTTCACAACCCCAAGGAGATAGTCAACAACCTCCCTCGGCTTTATGGTTCCCCGGGTGCCGTCATCAACGACCATTGTTAGCAGACATTCTTTGACACTTTTCGCCTCTGCGACCTCAAGCCGGTGGACACCGCCTCTAATATTAATATCTCTAACGCTCCTGGGTTGGACTCTCCTAACATAAACTTCGGTAGAATTCAAAAAATCATTGACAGCTGAAACCAAATCTTTGGCCAAAGCATGTCCGCACTTCATCGTGGCGATGTATAGCGCAGTATCGATAAGCCTCCCAACCGGAGCGCTCCCCGAACCAATCACTTTTGATCTTAAGACCGTTATTCCCTCGGGAAGATTTAGCTGAAGCGTTCGCTGGGCTTCGGCAGGCGAAATGTAGTGTGATATGAAAAAATCTATTAGTTCGCACTCGCTCGTGAAGCCGATCGGAAGGGGTGGAGAGTATGATATCTTCATCCGCGACCTGTACTTACCCGTATAAACAAGCGGCAGGCCGCTCCTTTTTGCAGCCATCATAACTGTTCTCCAATACTCGGTATGGGAAAGATAGCGCAGCACGCCTTCTTTTGATAACTGCACTCTTAACTTCAAAGCTTCGCCGGCAGTCAAATCCGTTCACCCTTAAGCAAATGGGATTTCTTGTTGTTTTCGCAGGCGCCACACCCGTAACAATCCCCAAACCTGCAATCGACGGTTAGCTCGGAAGAGAGCGCCCTGCGGTATTCGCGGAAAAGGAAATCTTTGGACGGACCAAAATGGAGGTGGTCCCAAGGGAATATCTCATCCGGGTCCCGCTCTCTGTGTAGATAAAATTCGATATCAACACCATTTTCCAAACATGACTCTTCCCACACTGAAAACCTGAAGTGCTCGGACCAAGAGTCGAACTTTGCGCCCTTTCTCCAAGCTGTCTCAATCACTCTGCCCAATCGCCTATCCCCTCTGGAAAGAAGCCCCTCAACGGTGCTCATATACCTGTCGTGCCAGGAGAGATTAACGCCCCTGACCTGGAGAGCTGAACGTAGCATCCTCTGCTTTCCTTCAAGCGAGGCAAGCGTTTCCTGGGCGCACCACTGGAAAGGTGTGTGTGCCTTCGGCACAAAACTCGACACGCTTATGTTGAACGCGGGAGGCGCAAGACCTTCGGCGCGAATGGCGTCGCGGAGCCTGAAAATTAGTTTGGGTATTTCGGAAACGTCTTTGTCGGTTTCAGTTGGCAAGCCTATCATGAAATACAATTTAATCCTTCTTTTGCCGTGACGGACAGCTTTGACTACCGCCTCGATCATTTCCGCTTCGCCGATTGGCTTATTTAAGACCCTCCTTAAGCGCTCAGTCGCAGCCTCCGGCGCGAAGGTGATACTGCCTGCGGCGTTCAAACCCGATGCAATCTCAACTGAAAAACCATCCATCCTAAGCGACGGTAGGGTTATGTTGACCTGCATTCGCTTACAGATGTTCTTTAAATCACTTACGACTCGCTTGATTTCGGTGTAGTCCGTCGATGAAAGGGAACACAGAGAAACCTCATCATACCCGGTAATTTGAAGAGCCTCCTGGATCATCCGCTCCACAAGATGAGCCGAGCGCTCTCTTACCGGTCTGTAGACCATTCCGGCCTGGCAGAACCGGCAACCTCTCGTGCACCCGCGGAATATCTCAACGTTCAACCTGTCGTGAACCGCCTCACAAAACGGGACAATCGGTCTGGAAGGTCGAAGGTGCTTATCCAGATCAACAAGGCGTTTCTTTAAGCTTGCGTTTTCCCCTCCTCGAAAACGGACAGCCGCAATGCGCCCGTCCTCAAGGTAGGAAAACTCAAAATCTATAGGACGGTATATGCCGGGAATTTTGGAAGCCTCCTCGATAATTTCTTGCCTGCCCTTCTTCCCCTTTAGCGCTTTTACAAGCTCGACAAGCTCAGCAAAACTCTCCTCCGCTTCCCCGAGCACAAAAAGATCAAAGAAATCCGCTAGCGGCTCCGGGTTTACAGTACCGTAGCCGCCTCCCACAATAATTGGACCGTCTTCCCTTTCGGAAGCTCTGACGGGCAAATTAGCCAAATAAATTAGATTCAGTATGTTTGTATATGTAAGCTCATGGGGAATTGAAATGCCGAATATGTCGCAACTGCCGACGGGTCTGTGGGACTCAAGAGAGAAAAGCGGGATTTTCTCTTTCCTCAATTCCTCCTCCATGTCAGTCGAAGGAGAGAATACCCGCTCGCATGAAACGCCATCCAGTAGGTTTACTACCTCCTGGATTATCGCCAACCCGAGGTTACTAACGCCGACCTCGTAGATATCCGGATAAGCAACCACCACCCGGAAATCGCCTTCCTTCACCTTTGGCGCGTTCCACTCGCAACCCAAATACCTGCTGGGTCTTTCAACTCTCAGAAGAAGGGGTTCAATCTGATCCCACAAACTTCCTGCCATACTCCTGCTACTTGCCAATCTCTTATAAAGCCTCCACTCACGAAACATGCCTAATAAAGCCAGGAATCCTTTCAGTGCAAATCCACGCCACCTGAACCTTCCCGGCGCACTGCTTATCAATTTTTATCAAGCATTTTCCATTAACAGATTATAAATGAACATTAAAACGGAGGATAAACTTCAGGTTAACGGTTTCTCAAGAAAGTGGGTAGGTCAACGGCATCCACGGCGCGGAGGCGCGAGGGATTCCTTGATTTTTCCTCGTCGGGATATGTCTCAAGGGCAGGGTGTTTGAATCCCGCCGCGACAACAATCACCTTAATTTTTCCTTCCATTTTTTTGTTTACAACGGCGCCGAAAACCATATTCGCATCCGGGTCAACAGCCCCGGCGACTGTCTCGGCCACCTCATTGACCTCATAGAGAGTTAGATCGCTTCCGCCAAATACGTTCAATATAACCCTGTGCGCCCCATCGATAGAGGATTCCAGAAGCGGGCTTGTAATAGCGTTCTCGGCGGCGTTCTTCGCTCTGTTTTCACCCGACCCTAAACCGATACCTATAAGAGCGTTGCCCGAGCCTGAGAGAATGTTCTTTACATGTGCGAAGTCAACATTGATGAGGCCTGGCTCGGTAACAAGTTCCGTAATTGCCTGAACGGCCTGGCACAATATTCTGTCCGCAAGCCTCAACGCTTCAAGAACGGGCGCGTTTTCCTTTACCTCAAGGAGTTTGTCGTTCGATACTATGATGAGCGTATCTGTGACCTTTGCCATATTCTCAATACCGGATATCGCCTGCTCCATCTTTTTTTTGCCCTCAAAATAGAAAGGCTTGGTCACAACACCTATGGTCAAAGCGCTGAGTTCTTTCGCTATCCGCGCAACGACCGGCGCAGCCCCCGTTCCCGTTCCTCCTCCCTTGCCAGCTGTAACAAAGACGACGTCAGCCCCTTCTAGCACACTTCCAATCTGGCTTGAGCTTTCTTGCGCCGCGGCCATTCCAATCTCAGGGTCATTTCCGGCTCCTAATCCCTTGGTTATCGAAGACCCTATCGCCACTTTCCTGTCCGCAAGACAACCTTTCAGTGCCTGAATATCCGTATTTATGGCTATGAACTCAACGTTTCTTATGCCTTCCCTGATCATCGTGTTGAGCGCGTTATTCCCACCGCCACCTATTCCGACAACTTTAATCTTAACCTTAAATATAGGTTTAGCCTCATCCATCTTCAAATGGGCGCCTCCTTAACTCAATGATTTACTCAAGCGATCCATTGTGATATATAACTCAAAAATGACATTACCAATATAAAAATTTGAGGATTAAATATTAAGTTCATATTCACATTAAAATATAAAACCGGAGCTGGTGCTCCGGTTTATCCGGTTTATTTGGAATCAAGGAATTTTGCCATTTTCCAGACCATCATCTGTTCCTCAAAAACGGCGGAATGGTAATATCCTCTTCCTCGACCACTGTTCTTGATGGGCGTTCTCTCCTCTGCGGAAATTTTTTGGTCTCCTCTTCTGCCTCGATCTCTGTTCTACGTGTTGTGACACGAGGCTTTTCAAATCCCAATCTTCCAGGTTCTATTCCAGATGCGATAACGGTTACTTTGATCCTGTCCTTCATCGATGGATCGGTAATAATTCCAAAAATCAGTTCAACGTCCGGATCGCAAGCCTTCTTTATGATTTCTGCCGCTTCCTTTGCCTCCTGAAGCGTTAAATCCTCACTGCCCGTGATATTGACTATCACGCCCTTAGCCCCATCAATTGAAGACTCGAGAAGCGGAGAGGATATCGCGTTCTCGGCGGCTTTTTCCGCCCTGCCCTCCCCGCTTGCCTCTCCCACTCCGAGAAGGGCAGAACCCGGTATGGATAAAATTTTACGAACGTCCGCGAAGTCGAGATTTATTAAACCGGGTACGTTTATAAGGTCTGTTATTCCCTGAACGCCATAGCGCAAAACTTCATCCGCTTTACGGAAAGCTTCTTCGATGCTTATTTTTGAATCGGTCAGCTCAAAAAGCTTGTCGTTAGGAATGATTATCAGCGTATCCACTTTCTCCTGAAGTTCAAGTATTCCTTCCTCGGCTTGACGCCTTCTATATGTTCCCTCAAAGTCGAAAGGCTTAGTTACAACACCAATCGTGAGCGCTCCGAGCTCCTTTGCTATCTCCGCTACCACCGGGGCCGCACCCGTCCCCGTTCCTCCGCCCTCTCCCGCCGTGATAAAGACCATGTCGCTTCCTTTAAGAGCTTCTTTGATCTCGTCTCTGTGTTCCTCCGCCGCCTGTCTGCCAATCTCAGGCTGGTTGCCTGTCCCCAGAAAATGCGTCAGCTCTTCTCCTATGCTTATTTTCACGTCAGCATCACAGGCCAGAAGGTCCTGAGCGTCTGTGTTTATGGCGATGAAATCAACGCCTGTCATCCCGTCCCTTATCATACGGTTGATGGCGTTATTACCACCACCACCGACACCAACTACCTTTATAACCGCAAAGAACTGTTTGAGGTCTTCAGGCATGGCTATCCCCTTTCCTTCTAAATACTTGTTTGGGCGAGCACTTTTTGTCCAACCCCTCCGACCGCTCTTTATAAGATATAACCATCTTAGATATTATGTATGCTTAATGATACGTTTAGATTATAGAACAAAATTAGAATAAAGGTAAATAGTAACTTCATTTAACGTTTTAGTATACCATTATATTGAATCTTTTCAAGTAAATTACTCTCTAATCACCGGCGCTTCAGGTACCCTCACATCAACGTATTTCACTTTCCTCGAATTTGCTTCTATGTCGCTAATCACCGCAAGTAACATTTCATTTTTCAGCTTTGATTCCTCCGGTGTTCCGTATATGAGTTCGAACGCGCCCCAACCAAAATTGATCTTGAGGCAAGTTCCCTTAATAGTCGAAAAATACGCTTCCTTTATCACCTTTTTGATCGGGCCAGGTAATCCTGCAATAACTTGAAAGCATTTTCTTGCCTTACTGTCGGATATATAAGTTCCAACAGTGGGGGTTTTCACTGCTGCATTCTTGAGTGCGGGGTAACCTGCGTATTCTTTGTTCTTTTCTCTATCAAGCACATATCCTCCGCTATCCACTGCGAATCTAACCCCTTCAATATCAATCACCGCACACACGACTCTTTCATGGACTCTCACCCTTAGCGTATCGGGAAGGGCTCTTGAAATATCCGCTTTCTCAATCCAGGGATTCGTTTTGAGGTTGCTCTCGATTCTGTGAACATTTAGGGTAAAGATGCTTTGTTTCAAACCACTACCAGTAAGTTTTTTCACATAGTCTTTATCAAGGCGGGAAACTCCAGTCACATGAATCTTCTTAACCGTGAAAAAATCAGTAAAGAATACAAGATAGACAATCAGCGCAACAAAAATAACTGATAACACCAAGAGAAACACGCTGATCTTCCAGATGACACTTCTTGAATCAGGATGTCTTTTGAGCCTTTTCAAATAGCACCGCCACGAAGCATTCGAGCAAAGTTTGTGTCTTTTTCTCGGCAAATGCCTTCTTTTCCGCTCCTAAACCCAAGTGAGCTTAATCGCGCGCCGCCAGTATCAGCCACAAGATTAAACTGCGGCATGCAAGACCCAACAGCGGACTCAAACTGTATGTTGGAAGCTAACTTTCAACCTCGCTGACTTGAGAATTAAGTCAACAACATCTGTAAACTCCAACCCCACTGCGCGCGCCGCTTTAGGAAGAAGACTTGTCTGGGTCATTCCCGGAACCGTGTTTATTTCCAAAACGGCTATCTCTCGCGCGGCAGTCTCGTACATCATGTCAATCCTTGCCACGCCCTCGCACTGCAAAGCATGAAAAGATTTCAAGGCAATTTCCTTTGCGTGCTCCGAGGCATCATCACCTATTCTTGCCGGCACTTCATATTCCGAGCGCCCGGGTTCGTATTTCGCCTGAAAGTCGTAGAATCCATCCTTCACCTTTATCTCGAGCACCGGAAGCACTATCGGCTCATCACCGATGATTCCAACCGTTAGAAGTCTGCCATCTATATACTTCTCTATCAAAGCTTTATCATCACGAGCGAAAACTTCATCAAGAGCCTTGAGCAAACCACTTTCATTATCTACCCTCGTAACCCCAATGCTGCTCCCTTCGCGCGCGGGTTTGACCATAACAGGGTAGCGAAGTAATTCCTTCACTCTGCCTGTAACTTCGGATATCTCTATTTCCCTTTCGACAACAACATCATCAATGACCGGAATACCATGCCCTTTGAGAATCGTCTTCGTAACAACTTTGTCCATTGCGGCAGCGCTTGAGAAGACCCCGCTTCCGGTATAAGGAATTCTCATTATCTCCAAAAGCCCCTGAACGGTTCCGTCTTCACCGCCCCTACCGTGGAGAGCGATAAACACAACATCAGGTTTACTTTCCGACAGCACAAGGGGCAGATCGGATTTCACGTCAATGCTGAAAGCATCGTAACCAAGCTCTTCCAATGCCTCTAAAACGGCGCGACCCGAGACCAGTGAGATTTCACGCTCGGCGCTCATCCCGCCCATGAGCACAGCCACTCTCTCACTCAACCAACCACCTCCGAAGAAAATCCAACAAGCTGAACTTCCAATTCCAAGACAACGCCAAACCTTTCCGCCACCGCGGACCTTGCAAGTTCGATGAGAGCGTATATGTCGGAGGCGCTCGCGTCACCCGTGTTTATTATGAAATTCGCGTGCGTTTCAGATATCTTCGCGCCGCCGACTCTCTTCCCCTTCAATCCGCATTTCTCAATGAGCTCCCCCGCGAAAGCTGACTCGGGGTTTTTGAACACTGAGCCAGCTGTTGCCATTCCCCAAGGCTGAGTCTTCTTTCTTTTTGCCCTCACCTCATCAAGCCTCTTCTCCACTTTTTCTTTCGAATCCTTTATCATTTTGAAACTTGCACCGATAACGATCTCATCAGGAGGGATGAGAGGTTCTCTGTATCTCCCCGTAAAACTCTCATACATTTTTGTTCTGCCGTTCATGTCTAACGCTCTAATGTTTGCCAAAACATCCGACACGCGACCCGAGAAAGCTCCAGCGTTTGTCATTACACCCCCGCCTATGGTACCGGGAATCCCGAAAGCAAACTCGAGCCCGGAAAGACCCGAACGAGTCGCCTCGACAATAACTTGGCTCAGGAGAGCTCCTCCCCCCGCAAAGACTTCCTCTTCCCCGCATAACACTCTGGCGAGCTCACCGCTGAGCCTTATCACAACCCCCCTGAGACCAGAATCACTTACAAGCAGGTTTGATCCGTTCCCGATTACAAAGATAGGTGTTGAATTTTCCACAGTGATTTCTATCAACTCGAGGAGTGCCTTTTCCGAGCTTACCATAGCGAAGAATTCGGCGGGTCCGCCCACTTTCCATGTCGTGTATTTAGAAAGGGGAACGCTTTTCTCGTAACTCAAGAAATCGATTTTTTTCAAGAGCTTTTCGAGATCTGGCAATTTGTTCAAACTCCGGAATTTTTACTCTGAATATTTTCGAGGATCTCCCTTGAGCACTGGGTTATATCCCCTGCGCCCATGGTGATAATGATGTCTCCCTCTTCGAGATGAGAACAAACATTCGACGCGAGGGTGGCCCTTTCAGGATAATAAATTACGTGTTTGTTCGGGTTTTCGTTCTTTATGCTCTCCACTATAAGTTCGCCGGTGACACCTGGCTCAGGAATTTCATCCGCGCCGTAGACATCAGTCACTATGACCAGGTCGGCATCCTCGAAACACCGCCCGAAATCTTCTACGAGCGCATTGGTCCTCGAGTACCTATGTGGTTGAAAAACCACAACAACCCGATTAGGAAACATCTGCCTTGCCATTGATAGAACCGCCCTAACCTCTGTGGGATGGTGGGCGTAATCATCCAGCACTTTGAGACCGTTGATTTCACCAACAAGCTCAAATCTCCTTCTGACTCCGCTAAAGCTCTCAAGAGCGTTTATCACCTCATCTTTAGGTAGTCCGAGCCTTAAGCATACCGCAAAGGCTGCGAGTGCGTTGCACGCGTTATGAAATCCGGGAACACCGAGCCTCACTTTACCTAAGGACTTACCCTCTTCATAAACATCGAACTCGCAGCCACCAAGTTCACACCTGAAATTAGAGAACCTAAACACATTGTCGCCTTGAGTCCCGTAGAAAATCGTCTCAACCCCTTCTCTTGAAATGTTCTCACCCACCGACCTGGTAACGGAATCATCACCAAAAACTACGGCGAAACCATTTTCGGGAAGACGCTTTAAGAACTGCGCGAAAACAGACGCAACGTGTGAGATATCCCTGAAATAATCAAGGTGGTCAGTGTCAACGTTAGTCAGAATGGCGAAATCCGGCTCAAGAAAAAGAAGCGAACCATCACTTTCATCCGCTTCCGCGACAAGAAACCTTCCAGCCCCGAATCTGGCGTTACTTCCGGTCTCGTTGAGTTCGCCCCCGATCAGGTAAGCCGGGTCCTCCCCGCATTCAAGCAAAACTTTAGCCACAATTGAAGTTGTGGTGGTTTTACCGTGTGTCCCCGCAACCGCGATTGATTTCTTTGTTCTCATTATCGCTGCAAGCATCTCAGCCCTGCTAACAACGGGAATTTTTCGCTTTTTTGCCTCAGCAAGCTCCGGGTTGTGGTCTCCTACCGCCGAGGACTTTACCACAACCGAGGGTAAGGTAATGTTTTCCCGCCTATGCCCAATCCCTATAATGGCCCCGCGTGCCCGTAGCCTTCTAACGTTCGCTGATTCCTTTATATCGGATCCCGTCACCCCGATACCCATATCCAAAAGGACATTGGCAATCGCACTCATGCCGGCGCCGCCTATCCCAACGAGGTGGACCGGTTTATTTCTATTGAGTGTCTCTATCGATAAAACGCTTACTTCCATACTGGTTCGAAAGCCTTGTTACATCACGACTATAATTCACAAAACTTCTCTATGAATGGGATTATACTCTCTACTCCATCAGCCGGAGTAATTTCTAGCGCTTTATTCCTCATCTCGAAGATTTTATCCTCATTTTCAATCAATCTCAGCGCTTCGAAAATGGCCGGAGCGGCGGAATCCCCCTCCTGCTCAACCACACATGCCACCCCGGCTTTCTTCATCTTAAGAGCATTGATTCTCTGATGCCCCCCGGCCGCTCCCGGGAGAGGCACCAAAACGGCTGGAACGGCGGCGGAAAAAAGCTCGGCAACGGTAAGAGCGCCCGCCCGCGTCATCGCAAGGTCAGAAACCGCGTAAACGAGTTCCATTCTCTCAATGTAAGGAAAAACCCGGTATATTAGAGAGAACCCGTTGTTTGGAAGCTTTGATGAGACCGTCTCTTTTACTGACTCAAACTGCCCCCTGCCCGTTATATGGATGATTTGAAGGTCATCTCTTTCAGCCAGGCTTTCGAGAGCCTCTGATAGGGCTTTGTTGATTGCTCCTGCTCCCTGGCTTCCACCAAAAACGGCAAGCGTTTTACGGTTTTCCTCGAGCTGGAAAACCTCTAAAGCTTCCGTTCTGGCAGCGCTGAGAAAATCCGGTTCCCTCAATTTGCGAATCTCTTTTCTGACGACAAAACCGATTTGGACCAAATTGGCTTTAGCGGGCAAGTGCTTCTCAGTTTCACCGTGAACAACAGCGGTAACTTTCGCCCATCTTGACAAAATGCGCGTGACGGCGCCGGGTCTGATATTGACCTCTAATAAAACAAGAGGAATCCCCATGAAAAGCGCTCCCGCGCATGCTGGAGCTGACGCATAACCACCGGTTCCAACAACACAACAGGGGCGGTAATTTTTAACAATCTTCAGGCAACCACGTAAGGCGGCCAAGAACCGCGTTACGCCTGCCAGACGGTGTCTTATCCGCTTTCCAACAATGCCTGTAACTTCAAAACCCACAAAAGGAACGCCGAGTTTAGAACACGCATCCTCTTCCAATCCCCCCACTGATCCGATGAAAAGAAATTGACAGGTAGGATGTTTATCCTTGAGACCTTCGAGAATGGATACCGCCGGATAAATGTGACCGCCGGTGCCTCCACCTGTGATTATCAGACGCACCTTTAAACCCTGCCTCCCGTGAACTCCACCTGGCGAGCGACATTGAAAAGAATACCGAGGCAAGCCATGCATACGATCATGCTTGAACCGCCAGCGCTCACAAACGGAAGAGTCACCCCCGTCAACGGCATGATACCTGTCACACCACCCATATTAACGAGCGCTTGAATCACAAAAAAACTCGTTATGCCCGCAGCAAGAATCCTGCCCAGTTCATCCCGTGCATGCTCAGCTATTTTCATGCCAGCTATGGCGATAAGAACAAACATCGCTACAATTGCGAAGGTTCCCAGCAAACCAAACTCTTCCCCAATAATTGAGAACACGAAATCGTTATGCGCGTTCGGAAGATACAAAAATTTTTGCCTGCTCATACCAGGTCCGAGTCCCAAAATGCCCCCCGTTCCAAATGCCACGTACGATTGTATAAGCTGATAACCGTAACCCAGGGCGTCCTTCCAGGGGTTCAAAAACGCCATCAATCTTGCAAGCCTGTAGGGCTCTATACACATCGCAATAACGGCAAAAGAAGTGCCGCTTAAACCGATAATGGCGGTATGCGAAAGCCGCGCCTCAGATAGAGTCATGACAACCAGGACACAGACAAACAGAATTACCGCGCTTCCGAGATCAGGCTGGTAAAGAATCAAAAAGCAAGTCAACGCAAGTAAAACCAGCAGGGGAAAAAATAATTCTGAAAATTTCTTTATTCTTTCCCTTTTCGCGTGCAGCACATAAGCGGAAAAGAGAATCATGGAAAACTTCGCAAACTCAGAAGGTTGAAAATTTATGGGCCCGTAGATGTGAAGGCAACGTCTCGAACCAGAAGATTGAACCCCGAAGGGTAAAACGAGAACAAGCACTGTTACTGAGCATATGACAAAAAGGAGGGACAATTTCGCGACTATGCGGTAGTCGAGTTTAGATAACACAAATGCTGTAATGCAGCCGATCACAACCCATAGAAGTTGCATAAGAAACACGCCGTAACCGGTATCAGCGTACCCATCAACTGATGTGCCGGCGGAGAACACCGTCAAAAGACCGAACATCACGAGAACCGCAACCGCTATCATAATGAGGTGAGTCGAAATAGCAACTTCCCGAACTATTTCCGGATTAACACGATTCTCAAGCGTATGCGCAGGACTCAGTCCGGTGACCACCTTAAGGTCGCGTTTACTTTCCGGTCCTAGCTTTCTCTTCAGGCCCCCAGCCTCTTTAGCCGATATCTTAACGCTTGATGAAGGTCTTCCAACGGATTTAGCGGAGGAAGCGGATACTTTTCTCTTAGCCGAAGGTGAACTACTTATGCGAACGGCCCGGGTTGGAGAATTTTTCCCTGATGCAGCAAAGGACGGCGGAGAGGCTTTCTTCCGAGTATGCGATGGTGATACCCCTGCCCGGAGGAAGTTTTCCTGAGTTTTTCTTTTAGTATCACCGCGAGCAGCGGCGCTTCGTTGTGTTCCCATACCCAAAACTTACTGCTTAGAAAAACGCCTTCCCAAAGCAAAAACAGTTTCTTTGAATTTCAACCCGCGGTCCTTGTAGTCTTTGAACATATCAAAGGACGCAGCGGCAGGCGAGAAAAGAACCACACCCGGTTTCGGCACTTCAAGGGCTTTTTTAAGTGATTTCAACACAGCCTCTTCCAAGTCCTTTGCGCGCGAGATCCACACGGGTTTTCCTCCGGCGGAAGATTTCTGCAGGGACTCCTCCAGTTCGGCGGCGCACTCTCCCATCAACACGACTCCGGCAAGAATTCCCGCATCATTCACACGCACAAGCTCGCCTACGAGTTCACTGAAATCAAGACCCTTGTTCCTACCGCCGAGGATCACAACCATGGGGGTTTTAAATGATCGTACCGCATGGATCGTGGCGTGGGGATTGGTGGCTTTAGAATCGTTATAAAAAACGACTCCGCTGATCGTGGTTACGTACTCCATTCTATGCTCAAGACCCGTGAATGAAGAGACTTTATCTCTAATCGAACGAACGCTCTCGCCTATGGCAAGCGCAGCACCAACTGCCGCCATCGTATTCATGACCCCGTGAACGCCAGGAAGGGGGATTTCCTCGAGCGGCATGATTTTTTTTCTTCTGAAGAATGGCAATCCTGCGAACAACCACCCTTGCTCTGACCATATTCCATCATTTCCAATCGGGTCCAGACTGAAGGGCACTTTTTTCGATCGTGCTTTTGATGCTAAATCTGAGCAGTGCTTGTCCGAAGCGTTGTATATCACATAGTTTTCAACACCCTGGTTTTCCACGATCCTTGCTTTCGCGTTGAAATATTCCGCGAAATCTTTATGCCAGTCAAGGTGGTCAGATGCCACGTTCAAAACCACAGCCACATCTGGCTTGAAATCCTCGATGTTCTGTAGCTGAAAACTCGAGGCTTCCACCACGAGAAGCTCTCTGTCGGAAATTTTCCCGTTCAGGTCACAGAGCGGTGTCCCTATATTTCCGCAGGCGACCGCCGGCCTCTCTTTTTTCGAAAGAATTTCAGAAATCAATTTTGTGGTTGTTGTCTTTCCGTTTGTCCCGGTAACCGCGACCACCGGATTTGAAATTATCTTCCAGCCCAGTTCAAGTTCGCTTATGACCCTCAATCCCAGCCGCCTTGCTAAAACGAGCGCGGGAGCGAAAGGCGGAACGCCAGGGCTCGGCACAACAAGGTCGAACTCTTTCATTGATTCGGGTGTCTCAACCCCAAGAAGAACCGTTACTCCTTCGGCCGATATTTCAGCCGCTTTCGCTCGCAGTATGTCGGTATCATTCCTATCTATGGCAACGACGCGAGCTCCTCTTTTCAAAAGGACCCTTGAGGCGGCAACCCCGCTTAATCCAAGCCCGATTACTAAAACATTAGTACCTTCAAACATCACTTACCCGGAATTGGGACTCTGGAGACAAAATCAACATAGAAAAGCACAAACCCGATCAGAACGCAGAAACCGCATATTATCCAAAGACGCACCATCACCGTAAACTCCGACCAGCCACCGAGCTCAAAATGGTGATGAATAGGGGCCATCCGGAAAACTCTTTTTCCTCCTGTCAACTTGAAAACACCAACCTGAATTATCACAGAGAGAGCTTCTATAACAAAAAGTCCTCCGAGTATAACCAGAAGGAACTGCGTTCTCGTCATTATCGCTATGCCTGCCATAACCCCGCCCAGAGCAAGCGACCCCGTGTCTCCCATGAATATCCTCGCCGGCGCGGCGTTCCACCATAGAAAACCAACGCATGCTCCGAGCACAGCCCCCGAGATTATCGCCATATCAAGAGCGGCGCCTCCGCTGAATTCGTAGAATTTCGGATGCAGTGAGGTGGGGTGCCGAAACATTGTAAACGACATGAGCAGATAAGCAACCATGACAAGTATCATGGAGCCGGTCGCAAGACCGTCGAGACCATCGGTTAAATTCACCGCATTTGAGGAACTGCTTATCATAATGAATACCCAGATGAAGAAAAACCACCCCAGCGAGAATCCGAACTCACCGATGAAACTGAACTTCGGTGGAACATTACAGCGTTCTACCGCTACATAAGCAAAAACGAGCGCGATAATTATCTGTCCAAGGAACTTATAGGATGGTTTCAAGCCCAGGGAACGTTTCTTCCGGATCTGTATATAGTCATCTATGAAACCGAGGATTCCGCAGGCAATCATTGTCGCCACAACAAGCATACCATGCAGCGTTCTTCGAGACATGATGAAATAACCAGCTGCCGTGCCAAGAACAATGAGTATGCCCCCCATTGTAGGAGTGCCTTTCTTCACCGAGTGGGCAACCGGTCCGTCCTCCCTGATTATTTGCCCAACGCCCATTTTTCGCAGAATCCGGATGAGAAGAGGCGTGAAGGCAATACAGATAAATCCGGCGATCATCGCCGCACCCATCACGTTATACATTAGGGAGAACCTCCCGTGAGCTCATCTCGAAGCTGCCGTTTATCAGGGCCAGGGCTATTTCCTCAAACCCGGAGGCGCGGGACGCCTTCACTAATATCACATCGTTGGGCTCTATCAAGTCAGCCAGTATCCTCAAGGCTTGTTTCTTGTCTTTCGTGGGATAGACACTGCCCCTTGGCAAGCCTGATTCGAGCGCCCCTGCAACATAGTACTTTGCGTATCTGCCAGCCGCAACGAGTATGTCAGCACCCGCATTAACCGCGTCAGCCCCCACTTCCTTGTGGAACAAGGGGCTCATTTCACCGAGTTCCTCCATATCCCCCAGAACCACAATCGTTCTTCTTTTTTCGCCCAAAAGCCTTATGGTTTCAAAAGCAGCGCGCATCGAAGCGGGGTTCGCGTTATAAGCGTCATTTATCACGGTATATCCAGCTGGAACCTTTCTTATTTCACAGCGCCACTCGGAAATCCTTGCCTGTGATATACCCTTTTCAATAAATTCCCTCGAAATACCGAGGATATGCGCGCAGGATGCGGCCATGGCTGCGTTAAATATTAGGTGCTTCACCCGCAAGGGCACCCGCAAGTTCATGGATATATCCGGACCTTTAAGTGTAAACTCCGCTCCATTCTTACCCCTGGATGAAATATCTGTTATGAGGAAATCGGAATTCTTTTCGAAACCCACTCTCATAACCTTTGCCGAAGTCCTTTTCGATATCCATTCGCTCATATCGTCGTCGGAATTGAGAATCAATATTCCTTGCTGCGGAAGGGACTCGGCAAGTTCGGACTTGGCTTTCGCTATGTTCTTCCTGCTGCCGAATATCTCAATATGGGCGGTTCCTATATTGGTTATTATCCCCACGTGAGGCTTCGCGATACCGGAGAGGTATTTTATGTCCCCCTTGTGCCTTGCGCCGAGCTCAAGAATTATCACCTCGTCATCCGGGCTGGCGTTCAATACCGTAAGAGGAACCCCCACCTCGTTGTTGTAACTTCCAGGTGGGCTTGTTACCCGTTTCTCGCGCTTGACGCATGAGAAGAGATAATCCTTAGTGCATGTCTTCCCGGAGCTGCCTGTAATCCCAACAGCGATAACCCCGAGGCGTTCTCTGTACCAGCGAGCGATATCGCCGAGCGCAGCGAGCGTGTCATTTACCAAAATCAGCGGGAAACCCGGATAACTCGCACAAAACGAGTTTACGCAAGGGTTGGCAAAATCCACAATAGCCGCTGCGGCACCCGAGTTGGCCGCATCCGCAATAAAGGAGTGTCCGTCAAAATTCTCGCCTTCAAGCGCGATGAAGAGCTCTCTTGTCTTGATCTTTCTCGTATCGGTGGAAACTCCTCGTATCTCAAGGTCAGCGGGACCCTTCAATTGCCCTCTTACCGCTTTTGCGATGTCCGAAAGCTTAACTCTTACCACCCAAGACCTCCCTTATTGCCTCCCGCGCCACCTCACGGTCATCAAACGGTACAACCCTGTCAGAGAAAATCTGCCCCCTCTCGTGACCTTTGCCCGCGATCAAAACGAGGTCGCCAGGCTCAGCCTTCTTCACAGCCAAAAAAATAGCTTTTCTTCTGTCAGGCTCCACCACGTAGTTCTCTTCCGGACACTTGCCCTTTATGCCCTCTAATATCATCTCAATGATATCCATCGGGTCCTCGCTTCTCGGATTATCTGATGTGATCACGCATATGTCCGAAAGCCGGGCGCACACTTCCCCCATAATCGGGCGCTTTGATTTATCCCTGTCTCCACCGCACCCAAAAACGCAAATCACCCTCTTTTCAGTGACCTGCCTGGCTGCCTCGAGAACGTTCTTAAGACCGTCGGGAGTGTGAGCGTAATCAACGATTACCGCAAATTCTTGCCCGCATTCGATGTTTTCAAATCTTCCTGGAACTCCCTGGTACGTTTCTATTCCCCTTAGGATAACGTCTACATCCAAACCGAAACGATGGCACACGCAGAAAGCCGCAAGGCAGTTATAAACGTTGAATCCTCCTTTCAGAAGGGATCTTGCCTCGTACCTTTCGCCCTTGTGTTTAATAAAGAAACGATTTCCGGATGAGTCAATTTCAACGCCGCTTGCCCTGTAGTCAGCTGGAGACTCGACACCGTAAGAGAGTTTCTCGAGCTTTATTTCCTTGAAAATCCTCTTCCCGAAAGGGTCATCCGTGTTTATGAATGCTATTCTTCCGGTACCGTAATGCTCCTCAACGAAGAGTCTTCGCTTCGCGGCAAAGTAATCCTCAATCGAGAGGTGAAAATCGAGATGGTCAGTCGTCAGATTTGTAAAGACAACACCGTTGAACTCACATCCCAAAACTCGCCGAAGCTCAAGACCGTGTGAGGAGACTTCCATGGCGACGCACTCAACTTTTTCATCGACCATATCTTTAAGCATTTTCTGAAGATCAACGCTTTCCGGGGTAGTCCTGGTAACTGGCTCAACGCGGTCGCCTATTCTGTATTCAACGGTCCCGATCAGTCCTGTCTTCCTGCCTCCAAACCTCATGCAATTCTCGACGAGATAGGTTGTTGTGGTTTTGCCGTTTGTGCCAGTCACCCCTATAAGCGTAAGCTTCTTCGAAGGGTACCCGTAGAAATGTGCGGAACACAGAGCCATTGCGTACCTGGTATCCGGAACGTTCACGACCGGAATATCCTCTTTTAACTCATCGTCTAAAAGCCTCTCCGTGAAAATCGCCGCGGCTCCCTTTTCAACCGCTTCTGAAGCATAGTAATGTCCGTCAGTTACAAGTCCTTTGATGCAAAAAAACACATTGCCGGGAAGTAATGTTCTGCTGTCATACGCAATCCCCGTAATCTCGTGGTCGATGAAATTTTCGACACTTATGACATCAAGCACAGAGAGAATCTCACTTAGGCGCATCGCTCATAATCCTTTTTTACTCATGTTATACGTTATATAGAAATTCAATCATAGTCCTCAGGTGACCTTCATCATACCTTCAACGAGCTTGAACAAGAAGCGCCAGTGAATCCTTCGGCGGTTATCCTTAAGGTTTTTCACGCGAAAGGTTGGCGCTTCAATCTCCTTGACAGGCAAATGCCCATCCCGGCGGTCAACGCCATAAATTGTCCTATCCTAACGGCCAGCATTCCAGCTGGGAGCAATCCGCAAATGCTGAAGGCTGTACTCCATGATTTCCCTGAATACCGGCGCGGCTGTCTCACCACCCCAGATAGGAACAGGCTCGTCGAGGAAAACCGCACATACTAACTTGGGCTTCTCGGCTGGAGCGAACCCCACAAACGTTGACACATATCCAGAGTATCCCTTCCCGCCGGGAAGAGGCTTCGCTGCTGTACCAGTCTTACCGGCGGTGGAATAATACTTAACGGCGGCTTTCTGCCCTGTTCCCTTCGCGGAGGTCACGCCAACCATAATGTCTATTAGTTTCCTGCTTGCCTCTTCCGATATTATCTGATCTCCCAGTCCTCCTAACCCCGCGTCCACCATCTTGTTATCGGAAATTTTGGCTTTGAGCAAATGAGGGTAGATACTCCTTCCACCGTTGGCGACAGCACCTCCGAGACACGCAAGTTGAAGCGCGGTGATGGAAATGCCCTGTCCTATGCTTATGGTCGCCACGCTTGTTCCTGACCACTTGTACTTGTCGAGAACGATTCCCTCCACTTCACCGGGGTAATCAATACCCGTGCGGCACCCAAGACCGAATTTCTTGATGTATTCAAAAAGCTTATCTTTTCCAAGCTGGAGAGCAACCCTTATGGTTCCAACGTTCGAAGATTGGGCAATGACATCGGCGAAACTTAACTGACGCGAGGGTTTGACTTGCGCATCAGTGAAAAATTTGTCTGCTACAGCGAGCTTACTGGGAACAAATAACGGTGTTTGCGGTTCGACAATCTTTTCCTCGAGAGCTGCGGCAGCGGTTAATATCTTGAGTACGGAACCAGGCTCGAAAATGTCGGTCACGCATCTATTTCGCGTCCATTCAGGACGCAGATTATCCCTTTTGTTAGGATCGAATGTCGGGAAACTTCCCATGGCTATGATCTCGCCGTTAGTGCAGTCCATGACAAGGGAGGAAGCTGATTTTGCGTTATAGCGCGCCACCGCTTTCGCAATAGATTCCTCAAGCTTGGCCTGGATGTCCCTGTCGATTGTCAACTGAATATCGGAGCCATCTACCGGCGAAACCTTTTCTTTCTCGGTGCCGGGAATCGGTGAGCCCGCTGCATCTTTCTCGAAGAATATTTTTCCTGGACGACCTCCAAGGATATCCTGGTAATAGAGTTCAATGCCGCTCTGCCCCTTATTGTCTATGTCGACTAGACCGATGAGTTGTGAGCCAACCTTACCCATAGGATAAAAACGCCTGCTCTCCTCTATTGTTCCTATTCCGGATATTCTCAGCCTTTCGATCTTCTTTCCCGTAACTCTATCTATTTTCCTCGCGATGTAAACGAAACCAGAATCAGCGGATAGTTTTTCCTCTATCTCGTCGGTATCAGCGCCAAGAATGCGGGAAATCGATTCCGCAGCCTTCTTGGGATTCGCTACAAGGTAAGGTGTCGCATAGACCGTAACTGCGTCTTCGCTAATGGCGAGCACTTCTCCATCGCGGTCAAGGATCGTGCCCCTTTTCGGCACGACGTCAACCGAGGCTTCGCGCTGCTTCCTTGCCACATCTCTCAAATGGGATGAGTTTATCACCTGGAGATAGAACGTCTTGGAAAGAACCGCCATAAGACCAGCGCATAAAAGAATTAGAAGGATGTTCAGTTCCATCTTACCGAAATCTCTGCCCGAGCTTGTTGCAGTTCCCGCTCTCTTATTCCTCGTCTTCGCCATTCCCTGTCTCCATATAGGCATATGACTGAATATAGGGGGTTCTCACCGTCACCGTCGCCTGAGATGACATCTTTTCAAGCTTAGATTCAGAGATAAGTTGTCCGTCAGGTCTTTTCGCGTATCTCAAGAAAATAACCTTTTCCGGCTCGCGCATTCCGAGTTCGTCAACCGCTATCCTCGCGATTCTTTCCGGCGAACAAACCCGCGCAAGCTTTACTCTCAACTCCTTCTGCTTTTGAACCTCGCTTTTGATTCTTTCCTCAATTCTTCTCACGGAGATTTCATTTCTGTTGCTCAAATTGGTATAAAGCACAGACAAAGCGCACGCCGCGAAAAGGACGAATAACACGACCGCAATAAATCTGAAACTTGGAACTATCGGCGCTGGAACCTGTCTTGATCTCTTTTTCTTGCCTTTCGTTCTCTTTATCATTAATGATCCTCCAGCCTAACTGCCGCCCGCAGCTTGGCGCTTCTGCTCCTCGGGTTAATCTCCCGTTCTTCTTCGCTCGGCGTCACCGGCTTTTCGGTGAGAACTTTCAGAAGGGGCAGCGACAGGGATGTCGAGCCGGGCGGCGCTGGAATTCCTTTTGCCAGGGAAAGCAGAGTGCGTTTCACTATCCTGTCCTCAAGGGATTGATAGCTCAACACAACAATCCGCCCGGCTCTATCCAATGATTTGGCTGCCTCAAGAAGCGCAGTCCTTAAGCTCTCCAGCTCATTATTCACAGCAATCCGAAGCGCCTGAAAAGTCTTCCGCGCTGGATGTTTTCGACCCCTTCTTGCGCCCACAGGAATGGCATCCTCAATGATCTTCACGAGATCGGAGGTTGTGTAAATCCGCTTTCTTCTGCGGGCGCTTACCACAAACCGAGCGATCCGCCTTGACCATCTTTCCTCGCCGTAAACCCGAATGATTCTCTCAATTTCATTCTCGCTGTAGCTGTTCAATATGTCAGCCGCGGTAATCTTGATGCTCGGGTCCATCCTCATGTCGAGCGGACCATCATGCCTGAAGCTGAATCCCCTCGAAGCGTCTTCAAGTTGTAAGGATGAGACACCGAGGTCGAAAAGCACACCGTTCACCTGCTTCACGCCTTCCATATCGAGCACGGCGCATAAACCTCTGTAATTTTCCCTGTGAAAGCTGATCTCGACAGGAACCTTAGAAAGCCTCTCCTTCGCGACCTGGATAGCCTTCGGGTCCCTGTCAATAGCAATGATCCTCCCGCTCGGTCCGATCCGTTGCGCGATCGCTTCGGCATGTCCACCTCCACCAACGGTTGCGTCAACAATCACCCATCCCTTCTGGGGCTTTAGATAGAGCAAAACCTCGTCAAGCATCACCGGCTGATGCATCTCTTCCATTGAAAACCTGCGCTTCTCAAAGCACGCGAAAGTGGTCAGATACCCGTCTGGATCGCTGAGTTCTTATAGTCTTTGAGCTTCTCGGTTTGGAACTTCCCCCATGCCTCGGGGTTCCACAATTCGATCCTGTTACCAACACCGGCCACAATAACCTGGTTCTTAAGCGAGATGATCTTTCTGAGTTTCGCGGGTATCATGATTCGTCCCTGAGCATCGGGAACAAGAAAATATGCATTGGTGAAAAAGAAACGAACGAAGGTCCTGGAATCTTCGCTGGATTGGGGTAGCTGGTGGACTTTCTCCAAAATCTTTTCCCATTCCTCCGGAGTGTAGATTTCAAGACAGTCATCAAGACCCCTTGTAATAATGAGCCCCTCGGAGAAATAAGACTTAAACTCACGAGGAAGCATCATCCTTCCTTTGTGGTCAACGTTTCTCTCAAATTCACCGTAAAAGCCAAACCTCAATCTCGACATGATCTCATATTTTAATACCATTTCTTACCACTTTCAACCTTTTTATGGTCAATATAATTCTTAAAATTCCACAGATTACCACCTCAGGGTAGGAATCCACCGGAAATGCATAAATGTGGAAATGTGGAATATATTGTGGATTATTGAATTATAACCACAACATGTAGGAATTCAGACTGGAATTGCTTAATTTTTAAATCCTTCTTTTTCCTAATTGAAAACGATTTTTAAGATTTTTTCTTTTTCCACAAAGACCCACAAAAATGCTAAAGATTGGCTATTTTATGAGAAATACCTCTCCTTAAGGGACAAACCACGTGCCCGGGTTTGTCAGCGTTTGACAGATGAAAACACACTTCCATGCCAGAGAAATGCAGCAAACCGCGCAAACAAACAATCAAGCCTCATGGGAGCCTTTATCGACCCTTACATTCAATCAAACTTTCCAAGATACTTCGCGCAAGCCAAAGGATCTGGCCCTTTACTGTTTGAATGTAATTCCGCCCTATATCGGCATCCACCCCTGCATTCATCGAGAAAGGCGCAATCACATTCAAGCTCATCTATCACAATCTTCGGTAGGCGTCGCCAGGCTTCTCTTAAGCCCTCGCTTACATTCCCTCCGTTCCAGTCATCATAAAAGCCGCACTTGGTCAGCACCCCGCTTACCTTGACGCAAGCGAGGTGAGCACCGCAAGTATAGTTCCCGGTCGATTCGTGCTGTTCGGAGCCAAAAGAAAGATTCAAATATCTTATCGCCTCGCGCGCCTCGGGTATTATGAATTCTTCCTTGCCTTCAAGCCTTCCGGCGGAACAAGGAACGTCAAGCGCCCAGCCAATTACCCCGTAACTTCTTATGAATGACCCAAGAGCTTTTAGTTCGGTTAGATTCTTGCGATGAATCATCGTAGCCACTGAAACGGGCACCCCCGCTTCTCTGAGATGCTCCAAACCCTTGACGACCTGGTCGAAAGTTCCCCTGCCCCTTATAATTTCGTGTCCCTGACGCATACCATCTATGGAAACCTGAACTTCATCAAATTGAATCTCTGAAGCAATCTCGCAGTCAACCAGAGTACCGTTAGTAAGAAGAATCGACCTGAAATCCCTTCCCATCAACAATTGGTTTATTTCACCAAACCGCGGGTGAAGAAGCGGCTCGCCACCTGTGAGAATAAACCTCAAGCCCCCCATATTCTCGAATTCCTCCGCCAAAGCGCTCAGCATTCCAACATCCATGTCTTTTCCCTTTCCTTCGCCCACATAACAGTGCGCGCAAGAAAGGTTACATCTATCCGTCACCTCAACCATGAGGTACCTCAGGGAGGGAATTTCATTTCTCCCCACGCGTATTAGCTTCTTTGAAGGCAGGGTGTTCCTACGAAGGATTCCCTCGGTAAAGCAGAATTCCATGAAATCTCTTGTCATACGCACCGAAGACATTTCATAAGTTCCGTCGCAACGCGATAACTCCTCAAACCCTAAAGCGTCAACCTCGTAGAGCTCATCAGCCTCAGGTTTGTACACCGAGGGAAACTCAAGCTTTTTTAGGCAGACTCGACTATTCAAAGCAAGATAGGTCTCACTATTTGAGGGCATCGCTGATCTCTTTCAGTGTTATGTATCCACGGGTTATGAGTCTTTTAAGAATGAGAAAACAACCGCAACAAAGGTTTTCATCTTCGCCTGGCTTGAAGAAATCGCAATCCGAGCAAAGGAGCCTTTTGAATTCCACTTCGTCTTCTAAAGTGAGGCTTCCGTCGAGGAAAGCCCGTACCCTCTTTTGAAATTCAGGAAATTCCTTCATGTTGGACCTCCAGTGAAAAGTTATCCGCAGGAAGGTGCGAGCACCGTAATTCGGTCGGAAAACAATTAAGGATTTCAGCGCTCCGGCAAACCCTCAACTTATTACAAGATTCCCTCCTTAAACATCTTGGAGACAACGAACACTCTCAAACCGCAAAAAATCCTTTTGCAATGAAAATGTTAGCATCAGTTCCCGTTAGAAAACCATTGACCCTCTGAAAAGAGCCCGCGCTCTTTCCAGATATTCTCCTCCAAACGGCATAGCATGTAATTGAAGCACCGACTAAATTTATTGTTGTTTTTTTCTTCACACCGAACGGCTACGGTTGTAAAATTTAGATATCGAAGCCCATCCGAAAGGAGGAGAGCACGATGCGCATCGCGAAAGTTGCCAAGAAGGCATCAAGCACTTGTAAGTGCTCGAAGAGTTGCTAACCGAAAAAGCCCCGAAAGGGGCTTTTTCTATGTAAACTAGTTCCTGGACATTTCTCCTCGCTAAACAACGGGAGGCTCAATGGGAAGCAGTAAAATTTTAATCCTGTCACCTCTTGAAGAGAGTGTCGTCAAAAGCCTCATGGCAATTATAGGGGGAGCCGATACCGCCGAGAGCGTCGAATATGAGACATTTCGCGGTGAAGCAACCGAAGAGCTGAAAAAGGCTGTTTCCTCAGCTGATGTAATCCTGGCGGATTACACCAACAAGAACAAACTGACGGCGGAAGTTATTAGAAACGCTAACCGCTGTATTCTCATACAACAACCCTCTGTTGGTTATCAGGACATCGACATAGAAGAAGCAGCAAGTATGGGTATTCCCGTGGCAAACGTGGCGGGGACGAACTCCGTTCCAGTGGCTGAGCACACGGTAATGGTCGTGCTTGCTTGCCTTAAAAAACTTTTACTCGCACATGAAAAGACAAAAAGCGGAATATGGGCTCAGGATGAGATGGCAAGAATCGGTGTCTTTGAACTTAACGGGAAGACCGTTGGTATAGTCGGGATGGGAAGAATAGGCAAAGAGGTGAGTAAAAGGCTCAAACCCTTCGGTGTCAGAATGATCTATTACGACAAAGTGAAGCTGGATGGCGACACGGAAAAGGAGCTTGACCTCACCTACTGCAACCTTGACCAACTTGTGTCAACAGCAGACATTATTTCCCTTCATGTGCCCCTCACGGATGAAACGAGAAAAATGATAGACGCAAGGAGAATCTCCATGATGAAGCAAAACGCGATTCTGATTAATGTCGCCAGAGGAGGGGTAGTCGACGAGGACGCGCTTGCAAAATCTCTATCAGAAGGAAAAATAGCAGCCGCTGCGCTCGATGTTTTCAAAGAGGAGCCGCCTTCGATCTCAAGCCAGATAATCAGTGCGCCAAACGTTATTCTCACGCCTCACATAGCTGGCGCCACGAACGAGGCGAGACTCAGGATAATAACGGCTTCTCTTCAAAACATCAAAGCGGCACTTGAAGGAAACCCTGTATTGAATATCGTAAACGGTGTCGAGAAACCGGGTCTTACGCGTTAGCGAAAAAAGACCTGTATCCATTCGTTTCAGATAGTTCGCTTTTCTTTTCCGGTTTTTCTTCCTCTGTTCAAGGGAGAAGAATGAATAGGAATTTAAAGGGAGGAACGCGTCAAATGAGAGCCAAGGGAGCAAAAATTCTCGCAGAGACGCTGTACGCTCTGGGTACAAAAAGAGTTTACGGGATAATCGGAACATCAAACGTCGCTTTCGTTGATGCTTTATTCGACATGAGAGGAAGCATCCGATACATCTCCTGCCGTCACGAGCAAGTCGCAGCGAGTATGGCTGACGCTGAAGGGAGGCTTACCGGAAAGCCTGGTGTCGCGCTCGTCCATTCAGGACCGGGAGCTTGCAACGCTATGATATCTCTCGCAAACGCCTACAAAGACTCATCTCCGATGATTCTCTTGACGGGCGCGGTTAAAAGAAGACTGTCCGGCTGCGATGGAATGCTCGAACTTGACCACTGCGGCTTATTCTCCGGTCTGTGCAAAGGAACGTACAGAATCGAAAGCGCCGAGATGGTCTCAAGTACAGTGCGCGAGGCCTGGAAACGCGCTATAAGCGGTGCAAGGGGTCCAGTGGTAATAGAAATACCCGAAGATATCTGGCAAGAAGAAGCGGAGTGGGAAATGGACAAATCCCCGGTTGAACCGGAGAAATCAGCAGCACCAGCCCCTGACAGCGTAAAATCCGCATTAGATAGCCTGAAAGAAGCGAACCTCCCCCTGGTACTCTCTGGAGCAGGGGTGGCCTATTCAAGATCCGAGAAGATGCTTATCAGGTTAGCCCATAAACTTGAGATTCCCGTTATAACCACCGGCAACGGAAGAGGAACAATTCCCGAGGATGATGACTTTTGCTTTGGAAGAGTGGGCTTCGGGGGAGGAAACAGCGTCGCTGACTGTGCACTGGAAAATTGTGACGCGCTCCTCTGTCTGGGTGCCGGCTTGAGCGACATGACAACATATGAGTTCACCTTAATACCCCGAAACGCTAAAATCACCATAGTGAATATATCGAGAAAATCGATATCCCCGCTTTGCCCGGATTGTGTTTTCATCCAATGCGACGTCCGTGATTTTTTGAAATCAGCCCTTGATCTGGCGGAAGGTCCGGCTAAAGGAGCGCTCTCGAGATGGAACGATGTTTTAAGCCAAGCAAGAGATGATTGGAAGACAGCTTTAGAACTGGGCAGAAAGCCAGGCACGAGAGGGGTCTCGCCTGGTTTACTTGCGGAGAGCATCTCAAGCATTTATCCGTCAGACATGATATTAAGCGTTGGGGCTGGAATGCACCTGCTCTACCCGATGGCATATATAAAATGCCTTAAGCCTCTAACGTATCTCTCAGCCGTTAACTTTGGATCAATGGGCTTCGGGTTCCCCGCCTCAATGACAGCAAAACTCGTGCACCCGGATGTGATATCAGTTGCCGTTCTCGGCGACGGGGATTTCATGATGACGATGCAGGATCTTGAGACGGCCGTGCGCGAGAAGATACCCGTAAAGGTCTTTGTTTTTAACGACGGGATGTATAGAGTCCTGAATTTCCGTCAAAGGCTCCAGTTCGCAGGAAGGATCTACGGTACCGAGCACGGAAACCCGGATTTTGCCGAGACCGCGAAAGCATTCGGTGCGGCGGGCTACAGAATACAAAATGACTCAGAAATAGAGTGGGTGATTTCCGCTTCTCTTAAAATAAAAGGACCTGTGGTAGTTGACGCGCTCATTGACCCAGATAACGTGCCCCCGTTCAACGTGAGGGCAAGTCTCAGGATGTCCGTTTGAAAGATTGGGAAAAAATCTCAATCTACGCAGACCTTACCCGCTTTTAATTCTTCCCATCTCTTAATGAGATAATCCTTTTCCTTGACGAAAGACTTGAGATTCCCCTCAATAACATCCTCCGCGTCTTCATCGCTCAAATCCCGCGTCAGATTGGCGATCGAAGCGACCATTCCAAAATACAAAGGGGATGATAGATCTATGAGTTTGTGAGTATTTCCTTTCCAGCAGTTAAAAATAACGCAGATGTCATACACGATTCGCGCCCACAGATCTGAGGGTATGTGAAAATCGCAGTAACCCTCGGGAGTGCAGACTCGAGACCCAGCAATCATCTCAAGACTGCGAATATTCTCCTCTTTGAGGATTTCCCTGTAGAGCGGGGAAAAATGCTTCATGCCCATAACATATTCCTCGATTAGCCTCGTGACGCTTATAGGAATTGGCTCGGGGTCTGTGGGGACGGCTGTCCCTTTTACCTTCACCTCCTCAACAGCCACAACGGATTTCCATTTATCCTCGAACCTCGACATGGACCTCATAAGAGTTGAAAGCACCTGCATATACATAGGACCAAGGGAAAAAGCCGGGTCCTTCGCGTCATGAATTTTTGCCCCGAGGTTTGCCTGGCATATCTTCGCGCCTTCAGTGATAGCGCTGATAGTCATCCAAACGTCTATTCCAAACTGCTCGACATAACCGTCCCAGACCTTCTGCTTTCTGAACATCTCGAGCATTTTTCGAGAGAGCGCAAAATCACCGCCTATGGGTTGTCTCAACTTTTTGCCGTATAGCGAGGAAACAAGAGGATAAACGAGAAGATTTGTGATCGTTCCATCATACTTGTATCTCCTGTAGAAAGGAGCCACGAAATCGTAACCCTCGTAGATAACGGGATCGAGCAGATTGTTAACCCAGTCCGGGGTAATACTTCTCGTGTCAGCGTCAATCAGAGCGCATCCCTCAACCCCGAGCTCAATCGCAGCGTAAAACACCGCCCTCAAAGCATTTCCCTTTCCGGATGAGCCCCGGTATGTGCCAACTATCTTTTCGACCGTCAGTCCGATGTCGGTGGCGCGTGCCACGTTTTTGGTCTCGTCAAGCGATCCCCCTTCGCAAACGAAAAGAACGCATTTCCTGTCGCCGAAGAAGCTTGAAAGGCCGTCGGCTACAACTTGCATCACCCTGGAAATGGTTGATTCGTTGTTAAAGGAGGGAATCGCAACCATGATATCTGCGCTCCGTATCTCAGCGATTCTCCTTTTTATCTCCTCGGAGGCAGCCGGCTCAATGTCCATTTCATCTCCCCCTGGCTTGATGTTTTTGTCTACCAAACAGTAACACCCTTTCCATATATTTATCGGAGCGTTCGGTTTTAAGATGAACCGGGAATCGGGATATCGGTCCGAGCACGCCTTCGGGCAAATGTCTTCATCAGACGCTCTGGCTTTTAGCCTGGTTCCACCGCTGGATGAGATATCCCTTTAAAGCCTCAAAAACCTCCGCGCCCTGCTCCACATCAAGTTCCGCCTCAAAGGAGTTTTTCTCCGCTGTCCTCATAACAAAGTCAGCGGTCCTCGCGCAATAAAGAGGAAGCAGCGCCTTGACAACAAACGGGCCGTCTATGTGACTGTAATTATAAGCAACCGCGAAATCGTAAACCACCCTCGCCCACAATCCCGCCGAAAAAGGCAACATTTCCCTATCAAGTGATTCATAAATATCGGTAACTCTTGCGAAATTCTCTTCCCTCATAATGACGGACCAATAGCCGGAAAGCTCCTCATAACCTTTGGCGAAATGGTCGATCAGGTTCTCAAGCGAGATATCCCTTCCCTCAGGCTCTTCCTTTATCTCATCTCCCACCACCGGCGCTGGAGTAGACCCTTTGACGCTGAGCCATTTATCTTCATATGTCCTCATCATTTCAAAAACCGTCCCGCACACCTGACAAAACATTGAACCGAGGTCGCTGGATGGGTCTTTGTCATTATGGAGCTTGACGCCCATGCAAGCCTGGCAGACCCTGTAACCTTCGTTGAGTGCGAGGGTGGTCATCCATATGTCTATCCCGAAACGGGCAATGTCCGTATCCCACACATCACATCCAGCGTATTTCTCGGCGAGTTTCCCTGATATACCGAAATCACCACCGATTGGCTGCCTTATTCTCTTTCCGTAAAGAGCCCTCGTGAGGGGATATGCGATCGAATTTGTGATCGTTCCGTCGTACTTGTAGCGATGGTAGTGTGGAGCCACAAAATCGTACTCACGCTGCCAAACCGGCCAACCGAGGCGTTTTATCCAATCGGGAGTTATGCTGCGGAGATCTGAATCAACGACAATGCAGACTTCAACCCCGAGGCGGGATGCTATCTCGAATATGGTCTTGAAAGCGCTTCCCTTTCCAGCTATTCCGCGGTATGGCGTAACTATTTTGCTAACCTCTTTCGGAACCTCGGTTTCGAGCACGACTTCTCTCGTGCGGTCCGTTGACCCTCCATCAGCGTTTACCAAAACGGGCTTCATCCCGGGAAAATGCCTGACCATCCCGATGGATGCCTGACGCACGACGTGAGCGATGGTATCAGCGTTTCTAAATGAGGGAATGCCAACAAGAATGTCTGCTCTCTTTATCTTTTCAATCTGTTCAAGCACGGACTCTTCAAGAACTGTCATGGAATCGTACACTCACCTCCAAAAAATCTGAAATCGATAAATCAAGGTGAATTAAGGCAAAATCATGCGAACATTTCGCTCTCTGACAAGTAATTATCAATTCTAAAGCGTTATTGAGGGTGTTTCAGGCTCTCTCCAGCTCCCATATGGAGGAATCCTCACTTGAAAGATAAGCCATGAATATCTCCCACCGTGACTGAAACTCGATGAACCATATGAAGGGGTCGTGAACAGGAGGAGCATCAAAGCGAGCAAGATGTATGTTGCTCATGCTCTGTTCGAATCCAACCGCATCACCCTGACTTAAATAATGCAATCCCATCAGGACACTCGTCTTGAATATCAGGTCTTCTAAGTCATCCCTCATGCATTTTCCGGGATATGGGTCGAGTTCTTCTATCCGCACAACGCGCAGCCCCTCGAGGGGAACCTGTTTTTTTATCTTTTCGCGAGTGTATATGAATCGATAGATGTTCTCCCTGAAATGCCTCCAGGCGGGCACGTTGCTCTTTGGCGGGAGGTGCCTTATGGATAACTGGTTATCCAGAAGAAAGTCAATTCCAAAGAATTTGCAGTTAGTGAGATAGTCTATGTCCTCACCCCTTCTTACGTTCGGGTCAAAAGGAATCTTTCGGTAAACATCCCTGTGAATAACCATGTTCCCTCCAAACACAAAAGGGGTAGGCTTAAGTCTGGGTTCTTCGTCAATTATCTTAAAAGCCTCGTTCATTGCGGGAACCATCGGCCACTCGCTCATCCACCACTCTTCCGGTCTGGGAATCATGTACCCGCCCTCGGGTCGCAAGTAATATCCCGCAATGGCTCCTATGAACTGTCCGACATACTCCTGACCTATGTTCTCAAAAACCTTGTCCAGATAAAGCGGATCTTCGTAAACCTCGTCATCATCAAAAAGTACGGCGACATCGCAGGAAAGCAGCTCAGCTGAGATCAGGCACATATTTCTTATGTTCGAATAGCCGGTAAGGGAGATGATTTCGCTCTCGCTCTCGAGCGAATCTTCGCCCCTACGCTCCGCTATTATTTCCTTCATTCTTTTCTCGAAACTATGCGAAATAAAGGTGATGGGAAACATGCCTTTAAAATCGGAAATGATGCCCCTCACTTTGTTCTCGACGTCTCGGGCAATCTCGGGATTAGTTGCCGCCGCTATGACCACAACTTCAAAATTCTTATTTTTCAATACCTTTATGCTTTCCAGAGCCCTTGCGAGCGTCCCTTCTTGGTCAAGTGGCGTGGGGTGGTCATAGACAGCGTCAGCCGGATTGAACGGCTCATCTGAACTTCTACCCCAGTAAGTCGGTATCACTATCGTTGCTTTCACGCTAACCTCCGTTTCTCAATCGCTCTGCTGAAAATTGAACTCAAGTACCAAACAGGTGGGTGTTTTATGACCGAGTCACCCGCTTTTCACAATATTTCTGATTATCTCTATGACAAACTCATTCTCCTCGAGGGTTCCCACTGTCAGACGTGCATATCCTGGATATCCGAGCGAGTCTCCATCTCTTACGATTATTCCGCGCTCAAGCAAGAGCCTGCTTAAGTCCTTCACAACGCCATCAAAACGGAAGAGCAGGAAATTAGCCTCAGATGGAACCACTTCCATCCCGAGTTTAGAAAGCTCAGCCGACAAGAATTCTCTTCCCCTGCGGTTTACGCTTCTGCTCCTTTCTAAGTGTTCCTCATCTTCCAGAGCGGCAAGCGCCGCCGCCTGGGCAAGCCTGTTTACGTTGAAGGGAGGTCTTACCCTCTCGAGAACGTCCACAAGTTCTGGCGATGTTATCCCGTAGCCAACCCTCAAACCGGCAAGACCATATATCTTTGAAAATGTCCTCAGGATCAACATGTTGGGGAAATTTCCAAGATAAGATATGCTTTCGGGATATTCGGGGGACTCCACGTACTCCCGGTACGCCTCGTCCCAGACGAGTATGACTCCCTCGGGCAAACCGTTAAGAAGCTTCTCGAGGTCTTCACGCGTGCATATAGTCCCCGTTGGGTTATGAGGCGTGCCGACGAATACAGCCTTCGTCTTCTCGTCCACAGCGTTTAGCATCCCCACGATATCATGCTTGTAATCCACAAGCGGAACCATGGCGATATCAACATCCATAGCCATAGCCGACAAGAAGTACGACGAAAAGGTTGGATCGCCCATAACCACTTTGTCGCCCGGGTCAAAGAAGGCGTAGCATACAAGGTCGATTATCTCATCCGTGCCGTTCCCAAATATGAGCGATTCGACCTGGACCCCGAGACGCTCGGCTATCGCGAGTCGAAGAGTCGTGCATGCTCCGTCCGGATAAAGGGAGATTTTTTCCGCTTCGCGCAATATGGCGCTTACCGCCTTGGGAGAAGGTCCGAGGGGATTTTCGTTTGAGGCAAGTTTTATAACGCGCCCAAGCCCATACTTCCTCTTTACGTCATCAATATCAAGCCCGGGGCTGTAAACGGGTAAACCCGGCACCCTTCTCCTTGCTGTTTTTTTGAATATGCTCTCATTACTCATGTCGCTTTCCCGAAGCCCCCTCTCAAACTCGCAGATAAATCCTCATGTTCTTGATCTATCCTAAAAATTTTCTTTCTATTCTATTAAGCAGGATATTTTATAATAACATTCACTTCCGGTAAGCCACCGTCAAATCGGAAGAAAGCCCAAAAACAAGGGTATTTTGCCGTAAAAATCACGGGATTGCGTAGATTTTACCGCAACGAAATCACTTCTAAACGCGGTGAACGTCCTCTGCGGCTGTGAAACCGAAATCAATTTCGAGGACCCTTCCAGGTTTGTCCCTCGCGGCAATCGCATGCGGTGTTCCAGCCGGGATAACAAACTCATCCCCGGCTTTGGGGAAGTGCTTCTCGTCGCCAATCGTTAACTCGAGCCCATCATCTAAGATTATCCACATATCATCTCTTAGATTGTGATAGTGAAAACTTGTCGATTCTTGCGGAAAGACAAGTATCATTTTCACGGTGCATACCTGATTCAGGGTATATTCTTTTATGAGACCCCAGGACTTCTGAAGAATCACGACGCTCACTCCAAACGATTTGCTGAGACACTCCGATTAAATATAACTCGTTTAAAAAGAAAGAATTTTTCGAAGGCATTCTCTGCCGCTCTTACGCTCAAATCATATCCAAATCCGCCACGGCAAAACGTTCCCACACGGGATAAACTTTGATTCAATTATAACACGGGGTCGAGTATCCGGGGGTATCATGAGCCGAGAAGACTTGTTCAGAATATTTGCTCTTATGAGAGCAGGCATATATATCACCAGAAACAGAAGAAAACCGGGGGTGGCGTTCTCGCCTTACCAGATTTGCACGCCGGACGGAATCACGATTCACTGCATCCTCATGGGCAGCAATTCTAAGCAATGCGTGATTGTCGCACATTCGTTTGGCGTCGGTTCAATGTACAAAGATATTGTTGAACTCTCTGAGCTGCTTTCTGAAAAATATTCCGTGGTGAATTTCGACTTCAGGGGTCACGGCAGAAGTACGGGAGTATACAACCCCGGATTTGCGGGCGTTTGCCAAGACATGAAGACCGTGCTCAAAGACTTGCGAATTCGGGGATTTGAGAAGGTCGCCGTTGTGGGGTTTTCGCTCGGCGCCGCGGCAGCCGTACTTTCTGCGGCGGACGGGGAAGAACTCGACGCTCTAGTCTGCATAGGATGTCCTCCCCGTCTTCCAGAACCACCGGGCATGCGGACTGGCCATGTTATATCAAGAGCGTTCCTGCGTAAGATCGGCGTCAGGGTAGGCCAGGCAGTGGAAGACGGCCCCACCCCGGAAGAATGTGCTCCCACCCTTCCAGCTATCCCTAAGTTCTTCATATTCGGTGAAATTGAGGTCTTTCCCAGAGCCGACATAGAATCCTTCTTCGAGAAAATATCCGAGCCGAAAGAGATTCGCTTCACGCCCGGCGCCTGGCATGCGAGTCTTCAGGGAAATGAAGAGATCATAAGAGAATGGCTGGAGCGCCATTTCTGAAGCGGTGCGCGCCCATCAAAAGTGAGCTTTAGACCACAAGTTTAATTCTTGCTACTCTCAAGAAAAAGCGGCAAAAAATTAAGCGCTTTCAGGTATCATTATCATGTGGGTTTGGGTTTAGGAATTTGTATTCGACGCTTGAGATGAAATTTTATTCCGAAAAAGAGCTTGATCACTTTGATTACCCAAAGGAAGGGCAGCTCGGCTCAGGGCTCAAAAAAACCCGACCTCTCCGAGTTCTCAGAGGCTCTTCCGTATTGAAATGTTTTGCTTTGTTTTTCCTTGTGTTCATCCTACTCTCGTGTTTTCCAGCGTTCGCTATACCCACTTCCTCGAGAGTAAAGAGACTCGTAATCACGCTCCGCTGGGATTACGATGCGAATCTTGATCTGCAAGCGACGTTCTGCTTTGGATTTAACAGAATCTCAAGCATTAACAGTAATAACCCTTCTATATCAGGGCTTGGTAAGATAATTGCCGACAGTAAGAACTTAATATCAATGGTAGCTACCCCTCCCCCGGGGAGCACCTGCCACTTTCACGTTGCCGCGCCCAACACCACCAGAGACGAAGAAGCGGCAATCAACAGGAGCTTGAATGCGGAACTCAGTGTGTTTGAAAACGGTCGTTACCTCAAGACGTTTTTCCCGCCTGAAAACAACGGATGGGCTACATGGAGCGTCTTCTCATACTCAAGCGGGGACATCATCGAAATCAATAAAATCTTTGACAAGCGCTTCGAGAAAAACCCTTGCTCAGACCCTGAACTTGTGCTCATCCCCGGGGATATCCTCCTGGGGTCTATCGACGAAAGCCTCGTGCCGGGACGATGGAGTCATGTCGGTTTATACATCGGAAACGGGGAAGTAATCGAAGCTTTCTCAGCCGATGAGCCTGTCTCGATCCGTCCTACTCTGGAGTGGATTTCCCCCGAGATGAAATGGGTAACGTACTTGAGGGTTATTTCGGCAGACTCAGAGACGAGAAGAAAAGCCATTGATTTCGCGCTCAGCCAGTTTGAGAAACCCTACAACAAGAACATATTTTTCAAGAGATCAAAGGGGGACTCCTACTATTGCAGCGAGCTCGTGTGGGCCGCCTACATCAACGCAAGCAGGGGAAAGATAGACCTTGACGGACCCTCTTTCCCGTTGGGTGTCTATCCCTGGGAAATAGAAAAGAGCAGGCATGTAACCAATATAGGCGGTCATTATGAGTGCCCTCCGAAAAGGTCCTGGAAAGTCGCCTTGTATGCGATAAGGCTTATTGGCAGGGAAGGGTTTTTGTTTCTTTCAGCCGAATTGAAAGCACGACCGCTCCTGGTGGCATCTATTCCTCTCTACATCACGGGTATATTAATTGTAGTAAGCTTTATGATTACGCCCGAATGTGCCTTTATGCTTCGCGCGGGGATTAGGAAAAAGAGAATAAGGCGGTCCGGAAAGTGTAATCGAAATCCTTATGGGACATGAGTTATCCTGGCATGCCGCAACGATACCAACTTGCCCCTCTGGTATAGTCAAACCGAAATCCTTATAGGGCCTGATGATATTGATATCAGCGGTCTTCTCTTTACTTGATTATTGAACGGCATGCCTGGACGCACAAGAACCTAAAACCGTCTTGTTGCAATCTCAATTTTTCGATAATATCTTATAGGCGCTGGGGGATCGTCTAGCGGTAGGACACTGGACTCTGGATCCAGGAGCGAGGGTTCGAATCCTTCTCCCCCAGCCAGATAATTTCTCAATCGTGGCGCATTCGTCTAGTCAGGTCCAGGACGCCGCCCTCTCAAGGCGGTAACAGGGGTTCAAATCCCCTATGCGCCACCATTTTTAACCGAGAATTTCACTGCCTTTTGACGCGGAATCTTCATATGTGAACAGCAATTTTGGGCGATTTATTCTTCCCTGGACGCACAAAAGTCTGGGTTTGATACGTGTCCACGAGGCGGCGGATATATTTTTCCTTGGACGCGCGAAAGTCAGTTTAAAATCCAGGTATTCGAAAATTCCTTGAGCCAAAATCTTTTCTTGATGGATGGAAAACCAGACTGACAGCTACGCCCTCACCATGCCCGCGGATTTTTTCTTGTTAGATATATGCTTGTGTGCCGTTGAATCAAAAAGCCGGACACCAAAGCGGCAAAAGGCTGTCTTATAACGCTGTCAGGGGGATATGCGCAATACTTATCCCTGGCGTCTTAAAACCTTTCCGGGTTTGATTTGTGGGTCATATTTCCCATCTTTCAAAACAATCTTTCCGTTTATCATCACCATTTCGAGACCTTGGGGAAAGTGCTTGGGGTCGTCAAAGGTCGCCTTCGTTCTGAACGATTCAGGCTCGATTATGAGCATATCAGCATAGTAACCCTCTTTGATCAGCCCTCGATCGCGTATGTTGAGCTGCGCGGCAGGAAGGGAGGTAAATCTCTTGATTGCTTCCTCGAGACTTATTACCTTCATGTCATAAACGTATCTGCCCACGATCTTCGGAAAGCACCCATAGAAAAGGAAAGATGGCTTTCCAACACCGAGGAGCACGGCATCCGTCACTATTGAGATTGAAGAATCCAAAAGCGCAGGGATTATCTTCATTTTCTCGGTAAGCTCATCATCAGGTCTGCCGAGCGATGCGATCACGAGCACCCTTCCCTCCTCCTCCAACAGCAGGTCACACATGACGTCAAACGGGTCCCTTCCCTCTTCCCTCGCTATGTCAACAAAGCGCCTGCCCTCATATTTCCTGTTTTTCTCTGAGTGAACTGCCATTATCTGAACGGAACTCCATCCGAGTAGTTTGATGATATTTAGCGACCAGTCATTCCTACCCCGGTGGTCCCAGCGCGGTTCCCCTTCCTCGATATCTTTTTTCATCTGCGCCCTGAGCGCTGAATCAGCAAGCCTTTCCATAACGTCCTCTCTCGTGCCCTCGAGCGCCCACGGCGGGTAAAACGCGAGTAGATGGGTGAATCCACCAGTCACCGGCGTAAGGTCCGCACCTATGTCGAGTCCGGATTTTCTGTGTTCGTCTATTATTTTGAGGGTGTTGCTTGCGCCACTTAACAAAAGTGACTCGGGGAAAACCTTCACCGCCACGTCAGAATGGTTGGCAAGGAACCGCAGGGCATTCATGACCTGAACGTGAGCCCTTCCGAACCATGGAACGGTGTAAATGTGTGATATTTGCGCCTTGATCTGGTTTTCCCTTGCCACAGTCACAACTTCCTCAATTGCATTCGGAAGGGTGCTCTTAGTATACGACCTCATGTGGCTTACGAAAATTCCATCGTATTTCTTAAGGACTTTACCGAGTTCGACAAGCTCCCTTGTGTCAGAGCAGCTCCCCGGGAAATACTGCAGACCGGTCGAAAGACCGATAGCGCCCCCTTCCAGGCATTCCGCCAGTATATTCTGCATATCGGATAACTGCTCTGGCGAGGCAAGGGCGCGAGACAAATCCAGTGCGGAGATACGTATCATGCCGTGCGGCGCAAGCATGGCGGTATTCATGACTATACCGTCTTTCTCGAGATAGTCGAGGAAACTTGCCATGTCGCTCCATCGGACGTCCTTTTCGAACTCCATTTGAGTAAAAACCTCAAGATAAGTCTTCTGCCCCTCCCAGTTTTCTTTCGTCAGCGGGGCAAGCGCCATTCCGCAGTTTCCGCCCACGAAAGTTGTAATGCCCTGTCTGACAAGCGGTTCGAGCAAAGTGCTGTGGTCAGGCCTGAAATATGTGAGATCTGCGTGCGAGTGAACATCTATAAAGCCGGGGCAAACCGTTTTTCCATGAGCACGAATCCTGTCTTTAGCGCCATTTTCTGAGAAGTTCCCGATTGCCTCAATTCTGTCACCCTTGATTCCAATATCCGCCGAATAAGGACTACCTCCGCTTCCATCTATAACCTTTGCCCCTTCGATTATGATGTCAAACATATCTCTCCTTTCTGCAAAAATGTCATACCTTGTCTGTACCCAGGGTTACCCCACGATAAAGGCGAAGAATCCATATTTGTACGATGTCTTCAAACAAGCAAATTGCAGTACGTGACATTCCCAGCGAAAAAACACGAATCAAACTATATACTTAAGAATCAAAATCCTCAAGGTCATCGGCGAAAATAGGAAAAACACGCCGTCCATTTTTCAGGCGAGATAGAAATTAGAATTACAAATGATAAGAAAAGTCTTCACCTAACCGACACCATAACATGCGGTATTTTGTTGTATTATGTGAACATAAAAGCGCAAGGGGTGTTAAGGATGATCGAGTCAGAGCAGATGAAAACGGTTATGTTGCTCTGTGACTACGCAGAAACCATCAATGGAAAGCTATACATCATGGGGGGCGGCTGGACCGTATGCCCCCCGGGTCCGAGAAACATGGCGATCGCACTTAAGATAATCGTTCCCTGGACGCTTACAAACATAAAGCATAGGCTTTCTCTCATCCTGCAAGATGAATTTGGAAACACTGTCTCGCAGGGTGAGCCCCCCAGCGAGGTGAGGCAGGACGGGGAATTCGAAGTGGGCAGGCCCCCCGGCGTTCCCGCAGGCTCGGACCTCGATTTCGTTATCTCGTTTATCTTCATGGGCATAGTTCTCGAGCCGGATAGAAGATATAGGTGGCAGCTTGAACTTGACGGCGAACCAGTAGATTACGTGTCTTTCAGGACCGCGATCCCGGGAAAGTAACCTCAAAGACAAGAAACCACCGGTATTTTTATGTAAACCTTCACGAAACATAACGAGAGAAAATTTCTTTTTCTCACAATCCGCGCAATCAGAATCCTTCCATCAGAAGCCGCCCTTGTCGCGAAAAGAGTGCGGTCAAATAATAGTCCGGAATACAAGAAAGAAGTTTTTTCGGTACTTCGTTTTTCCGGGAAAACCAAAGCAAGAAATGCTGAACCAAATCCTGCCACAAGAACATGAACCGCGATTTTCCAACGGAGACTATCCAATAAGGAGGTTTTTCTCGAACGCAAGCAAGAGTTTATTTCTCGACTGTTCGAAAGCTAAGATTGTGACCGGGCGCTTTTCCCGATAAATTCAAAGACGCATGCGCTATTCCCCACTTCTTGTCAAAACTTCTGGGGCGGTCCAAACCTTTAAAGTATCTTCGGACAAGTTCGTCACTGAATTGATTTTCAACAAGCACAAGGTCCCATTTCGCACAAAATGACTCTATTTCGTTTTCGGCAAAATGGTTGATGCGGGCTTCACCTTTCCTCTCGAATCGTCTCTGCACCCACCTCTCAACTGGAGTTGACCTCAAATCGCTACCGCTTCCCGAAGGCTTGCATGAGTAGGTGAAAACGGCGCCGGTAGGTTTTTTGTTATTTCTGGATATACAGCCAAAGATCGAATCCACCGCGAGATCACTCAGGTAAGGCAAGACCCCTTCCAGTATAAAGAGACCCTCACACTCCCAGTCAAAGCCGCTTTCCCTCAATTTCTGCTCGAGCGAATCTCTTTCGAAATCCATCCCGACAAATCTCACGTGCGGCGGTATTGCTCCGAACGCATTTATAATCGCCATTATCTTGAACTCCTGGGTAGCTGGATGGTCTATTTCGAAAACAGTAATTCCGTCCTCCGGTAGCACCAAACGATAAGCCCTTGAGTCAAAGCCCGCTCCGAATATGACAAGCTCGCGAATGCCGCCTTGTACGTATTTGCTGACCAACGAATCTATGTAAGCGGTTCGGGCGACCACAGTGTTGTACGCAGGTCCGTGAGGGCTCAAACTTATCAACAATCTTGTAAGCTCTCTTAAAAACGGATTGATTGAGATTCTCTTTCTCGTCTCGTCGAGAAACAACAAAGCCACCGGATCGTAGCAGATTCTTTTATATTCAGGACGAGAACTTTCCAGCGCCCTGAAGAAGGTAACCGTTTTCGCAGACCAGGAAGGGATATCCTTTTTCATTCGCTTTTACCTAAGAAAAACCAGTTAAGTTTTCAGAAACCTTTGCATTCGCTCCGTTCCGGCGTGCCTTTCCCTCTAGTTTACAGGATTTAAGCATGCACGCCCGGTATTAGCGATCCAGGGAAGAGTCTTGCGGCGTCAAGGAATCGCACGCGGTGGGTCAATCACTCGGCTTTCGCAAAGACAAGTTTATTCAGCTTCCCGCCATCCGATTCCCTTCATGAGATCAATCCTCGTCACGACTCCCAGCACCCTGCTACCCTCCGCGACTATCACCAAAAACCTGGCTCCATCCGCGAACATCTTCGTTGTCGCCCGCTGAATCGAATCTTGGGGTCCAATTGTGAAGGGCGGCACGTGCATGATGTCCTTGACCCTGGTGCCCAGAAGCGCCGCGGGTTCGCGCTTCGTGAAAAGAGCGATTATGTCCGAGTCTCTCACCACCACAAACACTCTTCCCTCATTGTCCACTACGGGCATGCCATGATACTGGTGCTCGAAGAATAGCTTAACGAGATCAAAAATTGACTCCTCCTGATTTATTACCACAGGGTCTCGTGTCATTACATCCTCTACCTTTCCAGCAAGGTACGGCTGCATTATGCGCTCATCCATGGCTTCCCCCTAAACATTTGCCTCGCCTGCTTTCAGTACCGCGGTCCGGGTACAGGGTGGTCCAATGGTCTAAAACAGAAGAGAAGTAGCGGCGATGACACTCACAGCCATCACACCAAGCTCGACACCGGCCGGTCCATGTGCACCCGATCCAACGTTATCTTCCTCTGAATCGCCAGGCCTATTGCGACGCCCGCCTGGGAGAAGAGACAAAGCCCGAGGTACTTTTTAACTGGCTTCGAGGCATCCGAGGCAAGACCCCCGATATATGCGCCGGAGACTCTTCCGATCGATCTCAACGCGACATAAAGCAACCCAGAACGCCGAGGCTCGCGAGCTTGCCCACGTCCATTTGCGCCCCGACCAGAACAAAGAAAAGCACAAAAAAGGGCGGCGTCGTATCTCTCATTAGAGGGAAAAGGTCATCTCTTTTCCACCGTGTAAAGTTCACAACTGTGAAGCCAAAGGACATGTTTGCAAGTATCAAGGAGAAATTGAGGAGGTTCGCAACAGCTGTAATGAGAATGATGCTTCCCCACGTGGGCACGAGGGGTCCGCGTCTTATTGTGTAGTTTTTTATGAGGAAAAGAAAAAAAGACCGAATACCCCACCGAGAGCAAATGAACCCGCCACTTGACCCAGGGGCTTCAGGAGCGCATCGGCAAAGGAGACACCCTGCCCGGAGAGGATAGCCTTCGTTATTAGACTTGCGAACGCGTATATTATCACCGCGTAAGCATGTCTATTCCCACGACCGCGAAGGTTGTTGTGGTGAGTGGACCGGAAGCCTTGTACTCCCTGAGAACTTCCACGGTGGCGGCGGGAGCGGTCGCAGCTGCAAGGGCGCCGTACACCAACGCAATGTAGAGCTTCTTCGTGTAGAGATAAACCCCCAAGGCTATAAGAACGGTCGCCATTAAGGTTTCCATAAGCGAGATGCTCAGAATTGATTTTCCGAGTCTTTTTACCTTGTCCACTGCGAGTTCTCCGCCTATGTCAAATCCGATGCAGGCCAACCCGATGTAAGTTACGAAATTAAGTCCGGACAATGTCTTGTCGCTAAATAAAGCGAGCAGGGATTTTCCGAGAATGATTCCCACGATTATATACCCAACAACCATCGGTATTCTGAGGCGCCAACAAACCAGCCCTCCTCCCCAGCCGAACAAGAGCGACAGGGCAATGACGCGGGTTATAAGTTTGGGTCTTGCAGAAAACTACCTTTAATCAGTTCCATGCCTTTGGATACTAAGAGTTACTTCAGGTTGCACGCAAATCGGTTTCCATCACCGCTCTTTCCTCACAGTCATACAATCCTTTGCATATCATTTTGACCCTTCCATCTCGGAAAATGTTGGCGATCGCGGTTAAAGCGACTGCAACGCTTGTGGGATTTGTTTCAGAATAACAACGGCTACGCCAGTGGGGAAAGATTTAAAAACGTTACAGAAATCATAAACTGAAAGCTCGATATAACAATCTGGGCAATCAAAAGAGCAGCAAGCGCATGAATTACGCATGACTCCAGGTCTTGCTTCCAAGCTACGTTCTCCCGGCTGAACTCTTGGTCTTTTACTCGTCGAGGAGTATCCTGCCAAAACGGTGCCAGGCACCATTTTTGCATTGGTCTTTTACTCGTCGAGGAATATCCCGAGCGGATTGTTCTTGGAGAATCGAAGCGATATGAACGCGGCGAGACCTGCGAGGTCAACAATAATGACTAGCCAGCACGGTACCCCACTTCCCTGTTTCTCATCGAAGTGATGGTACCAGCCTACAGGAACGTTTGCCCGAAGGCTCTTGTTGAGCGCAGACCAAAATATGGCGGATGATATGTCCCATGTAAAACCGCAAATACCCAAAGTCGAAAGATACTTTCTGTCCCTTGTCATGAGAAACGAACCTACGGCTATGGTAGCCATCGCAAGATATCTTAACCCTATGCGCCGGAGTATCACCAGTTCCTTTTTCATGACATATTCGGATACCAGAAGCGCAGCGCCCAAAGCGACCACGACAGCACCGCTGCGCGAAAGCGCATCGTGTTTTTCCCTTGCCAGGCGTCTCAAACCGGGAAGAACTCCCGTGAAGAAAACAAGAAAGGAAGCCAAGGCAAGACGAGAGATGGGGATCTCTCTAAGGTGGGGGAAGAAATAAGCAACTTCCCCGCTCGGCGCGATGAAAAGGTACTGTTTCGCGGTGAGTGTATCCCCGAGCTTCTTCAATCTACCGAGGGCGGGTTCTATCATGGCAAGTGACAGGGCAACGAACGCGGCGTTAAGTGTCGGGCGCGGTTTTAACAGATGCGAAAACGCGGAATTCAGCGGCCTTCTTGCGGCATCCCCTTTATAATCTCGGTCACGCACTGCCAGACTCCATGCTCGTAACCTTTACCCAACTGAAACCCTCAATGTTCCGATATCCTCGATGGTCATCTCGATTACATCGCCTTTGTGCACCTGCCCAACCCCAGACGGAGTACCGGTAAGTATCACGTCGCCTGGATAAAGGGTCATCACCGAAGATATGAATGAGATCAACTTGGGAACGTTAAAAATCATGTTTGAGGTTCTTGAGGACTGCCGCACCTCGCCGTTGAGTCTCAGTTCTATCCAAAGGTCGCTCGGATCTGCCTCGGTCTCAACCCACGGTCCGAGTGGGCAGAACGTATCGAAGTTCTTCGAACGTGTCCATTGACCGTCAACCGCCTGAAGGTCCCTTGCGGTAATGTCCATCCCGCATGAATAACCGAGCACATAGGATGTGGCATCTTTCTCAGGCACGGATTTTGCATGCTTCCCAATCACAACAGCGAGCTCCGCCTCGTAATCGACCCTTTCAGATTGCTGCGGATATATAACAATGTCGCCATCCCCGATCAAAGTGTTCGGCGCTTTCAAAAACAGCACCGGCTCCTCAGGTATAGGCATGCCGAGCTCCTCCGCATGGTCCATGTAGTTAAGACCAACCGCAACGATTTTCGTCGGTTCCACGGGAGCGAGGATATTCACCTCGGATAAAGGAATCAAAAAGCTTTCTATGGGAGTCTCATAGAAGGGTTCCCATGCGACCGGCATTATCCCATCATCAGTGAGGAAACCAAACCCGCTCCTTCCGGAATAATCAAATCTTATTATCCTCATCTTTCTCCTCACGAGTATGCGGATGCTGCCTTTTGTGAATCAGCCCGTACTCAATGCTGTCGAGAAGAGCCTGCCAGCTCGCCTCTATTATGTTTTCGCTTACGCCGATGGTGCCCCAGCTCTTTTCTCCGTCGCTCGTCTCGATTAAGACCCTCGTTACCGCAGCGGTTCCTTTCTTCTCATCGAGCACCCTCACTTTGTAGTCTGTGAGTTCGATTTCCTTGAGCGCGGGGAACATCTTTTCTATGGCCTGTCTGATCGCCCTGTCCAGCGCGTTGACCGGTCCGTTTCCCTCGGCGGTCTCGATAATCCTCTTATCGCCGACATGCACCTTGACAGTCGCCTCGGTGACAAGTTTCCCATCCTCCCTTTTTTCCATTATGACCCTGAAGGACTCAAGCCTGAAGAACTCTTTGTGCATGCCGAGTTCCTTCCTGATGAGAATCTCGAATGAACCGTCTGCGGCTTCGAATTGATATCCTACGTGCTCGAGCTTCTTTATCCGCTTAAGGATGTTTACAAGTTTATCCGGTTGTTTCCCCAGATCCACTCCAATTTCCTTCGCCTTAAGTATAAGTGTTGACCTTCCGGAAAGCTCCGAGACCACAATCCGCTGGATGTTTCCTACAAGTTCTGGTCTGATGTGCTCATAAGTCCTCGACTCTCTTTTTACGGCGCTCGCATGCACCCCGCCTTTATGAGCGAAAGCGCTTATGCCCACGTAAGGCTGATGAGAATCGGGGACCACATTGGCCACCTCGCTGACATAATGTGAAAGCTCGGTCAGAGAGCTCAGCTTTTCCCTGCTTATGCAATCTATGTTCATCTTCAAGACAAGGTTCGGGATAATTGAAATAAGATTGGCGTTTCCGCAGCGCTCACCGTATCCGTTTATGGTGCCCTGCACCATCCTTGCGCCCTCTCGCACCGCCGCAATGCTGTTAGCAACCGCGCATTCGCAGTCGTTATGGGCGTGAATCCCAAGCGGCGTCCTCACGGTCGAGTGCACGTCGCGAACTACTGCCGCAATCTCTTGCGGGAGAGTGCCGCCATTCGTGTCACAAAGAACTATCCAGTCGGCACCGCCTGTCTCCGCAGCCTTGATTGCTTCCATAGCATAAGTGGGATTGTCCTTGTAACCATCAAAGAAGTGCTCTGCGTCGAAAATAACCTCGAGCTCTTTCTTTTTCAGATACCTCACCGACTCCTCGATCATGTAGATGTTCTCATCAAGCGCTATTCGCAGAGCGGCGGTTACCTGGAAATCCCATGCCTTCCCGAAAATGCAGACCGTCTTTGCTCCGGACGAAGTTAGAGCGCGAATATCCTTGTCTTTCGAGGTTGACATGAGCGCTCTTCTTGTGGAGCCAAAAGCGACCAGTTTGGAGTTCCTCAAACTCAAACGCGAAGCTTGCTCGAAGAATTCCTTGTCCTTCGGGTTTGAAGCCGGATATCCGCCTTCAACGTAGTGGATCCCGAACTCATCCAACCTCTTGAGAATCTTGATCTTGTCCTCAAGCGAAAAAGATATTCCCTCCCGAGCAGCTCCATCTCTTAGCGTTGTGTCGTAAACAAAAACCTCGGGCAAAACTTAAGCGCCTCCTTTATATGTTTAGTAAAAATATTACTCGAAAGCGTTGAGTTGCGAAATGTTTAAAAAAGACTGTGGATGCCTTGATCAGAACAAGCAGCAGACAAGAAACTCATCCGAGCAAGAATTTTATTCTCGGTTTACTTTTTTCTGATATCGGCGATTATAAATAATCTATTTCTGGAATTCGTTTCAATCTATGGGTACACCGTTATTTTCACGGAAATCCTTAAAAGCCTTCATGAGCCTGACTGTGACGGGACCTGGGGTGCCATCCGATATCGGGCGCTCGTCTATGTAAGTTATGGGCGCGATTTCCGCCGCAGTACCGGTAAGAAAACACTCATCCGCAGTGTAGCATTCAACTATGCTCAGATTCTCCTCCCTAATTTCCAGTCCGAGTTCGCCGCATAACTTGAAAACAACCTGCCTTGTTATGCCATTCAACGCACCAGCGTTAGTGGGGGGCGTATATATTACGCCCCCTTTAACCGCGAAGAAATTGTCAACGACGCATTCGGTAACGTATCCTTGATTGTTTAACATCAAGCCCTCGTCCGCACCGGCGTTTATCACCTCAAGATGAGCAAGTATGTGGTTGAGGTAGTTAAGAGATTTTATTTGCGGGCTCAAGGAATCGGGATTGTTTCTTCTGGTGGAGACCGTAACTACTTTAAGCCCTTTTTCGTAAACCTCATCTGGATATATCTTTATCGTGGAAGCTATTATAATCACGCTCGGATTTGAGCACTTAAAGGGGCTCAAGCCCAGGTCTCCCTTTCCTCTGGTCACCACGAGGCGCACGTATCCGTCAGAGATGTCATTTTTCCTTACTGTCTCCCTTACCCGCTCTTTCATCTCCTCAAACCCAAGCGGGATTTCCAGCCTGATTACCTTGGCGCCATCATACAACCTCTTTAAGTGCTCATCGAGCATGAAAGCCCTGCGGTTGTATATGCGAATGCCCTCAAATACCCCATCACCATAAAGAAGTCCATGGTCAAAGACGGAGATTTTGGCATCTTCTTCGGTAACGTACTCGCCGTCGATGTAAACGAGAAGACCCATCTTTTCCTCCTATTCGTCACGTGATAAACAAAACGCCGACGCAGATCGTGAAAATCGCGCCGTCAGCATTTCTTGACGAATCCCGCAACAAGGTCACCGACCTCGCTTGTGCTCAGCCCCATCTTTCCGGCAGAAAGACTCTTAATCTTGCCGGAGGTAAGGGCAAGCACCACCGCTTCCTCAACCTTCTTTGAAGCCTTTTCCTCCCCAAGAATCTCGAGCATCATCTGCAGCGCGCATATCGCGGCAAGGGGATTTATTACATTCTTACCTGTGTATTTGGGGGCGCTTCCCCCTATGGGCTCGAACATGGATGTCCCGGAAGGATTGATGTTCGCTCCCGCGGCAATGCCCATGCCGCCCTGTATGATCGCCCCCAGGTCCGTGATTATATCCCCGAACATGTTATCGGTCACCACAACATCGAACCACTCCGGGTTTTTCACAAACCACATACAGATCGCGTCAACGTGAGCATAATCGGTTGTTATGTCAGGGTATTCCGAGGCAACCTCATTGAAAACCCGCTCCCAGAGATCGTGAGCGTACGTCAAAACATTTGTCTTACCGCAAAGGGTGACCTTCTTCTTCCCGTTTCTGCGGCGGCAGTACTCAAAAGCGAACCTTATACACCGCTCAACTCCCATGCGTGTGTTTATGGACTCCTGAATAGCTATCTCGTGCGGCGTTCCCTTCCTGACAAACCCGCCGCAACCGACATAAAGCCCCTCGGTATTCTCACGCACAACAACCAGGTCTATGTCTTGCGGTCCCTTGTCTTTGAGGGGGCAATCCACCCCCGGATAAAGCTTTACCGGTCGCAGGTTTATGTACTGGTCAAGACCAAAACGGATTTTCAGAAGAATACCGTGCTCAAGTATTCCAGGCCTGACGTCGGGATGCCCAATCGCGCCGAGATAGATGGCGTCAAAATCCCGCAGCTCTTCCAGTGCGGAATCGGGAAGCGTCTCCCCTGTAGCCAAATATCTTTCCCCTCCGAAATCGTATGTGACGGTCTCGTACTCGAAATTCGCGTATTCAGCCGCAGCTTCGAGGACCTTCAAGCCCTCAGCCACCACCTCGGGTCCCGTGCCATCACCCGGAATAACTGCTATTTTGTACACTCAAAACCCCCCGTGAATTTCGTACAAACTAAACAGGGTCAGTCCATCTGTTTCTCAATCCTTTTTCTGACGAATTCTACCAGTCCTCCCGATGAGACTATCTCCCGCATGAAATCGGGATAAGGTTGCGCTCGAAACGTCTCCCCGGTTTCGGTGTTTCTTATTATCCCTTTCTCAAGATCAACGCTGATGAGCGCGCCGTCAGATATCCCCTCGTATGCCTCGGGACATTCAATAATGGGCAAACCGGTGTTTATTGCGTTCCTGAAAAAAATCCTTGCAAATGATGAGGCGATAACGCAGGAGACCCCCTTTCCCTTTATGGCAAGAGCGGCATGTTCCCTGCTTGATCCCGAACCGAAGTTCACACCCGCAAGAAGAATGTCCCCTTCATGGATACGTTTTGGATAGTCAGGGTCCAAACCCTCGAGCAGGTGCTCACCCAATTCAATCGGGTCCGAGGTAACAAGATATGTCGCGGGAATAATCAAGTCGGTGTTTACGTGGTCACCGAGTTTATGTACCCTACCCACTATTTCGATGCGCTCCACGCTCATATTATCTCTCCAGGATCAGTGATCGTTCCCGTCAGTGCGGATGCGGCAGCAACAGCGGGATTACATAGATAAACCTCGCTTCTGGCATGACCCATCCTTCCAACAAAATTCCTGTTTGTGGTGGACAGAGCCCTTTCCCCCGAGGCAAGCACGCCCATGTGCCCCCCGAGGCACGGACCGCAGGTCGGCGGCGAGATGATAGACCCGGCATCGAGAAAAATGTCGATCAAGCCCTCGCGTAAAGCCTCCTTATACACAGATGGCGAACCAGGGATAATGATGAGCCGCAAACTTGCAGCGACTTTTTTGTTTTTCAATATTTCCGCGGCAGTCCTTAAATCTTCAATTCTTCCGTTCGTGCATGAGCCAATCACGACTTGGTCGAGCTTGACCTTTGGAGCCTTCGAAACCGGAACAGCATTCGAAGGAAGCGGGGGAAGCGCAACCTGCGGTTCGAGCATGCTTAAATCAACAGTGAGTTCCGATACATAACCGTAGGGGTCCGGTTCAATCGTGAACGTTGAGGATTCTACTCCCACAGACTTCAGGTATTCGCGAGTTATCCGATCGACCGGAAAAATTCCGTTTTTCGCTCCCGCCTCGACCACCATATTGGCGACAGTCAGTCTCCCGTCAACACTCAGGCTTTCAAGACCGTCCCCAGTAAACTCCATTGAAAGATATGAGGCACCATCAACCCCGATCCTTGAAATCACATGTAAAATCAGGTCCTTGCCCCCAACCCACCCTCCGAAAGAACCACGGAGCTCAATTCTCATCGCGTCAGGGACCTTAAGCCATGTCTTTCCCGTAGCCATCGCCGCGGCTATATCGGTGGAGCCCATGCCCGTTGAGAAAGCACCGAGCGCTCCGTATGTACATGTATGGCTGTCGGCGCCAATTATCAGGCTTCTTGGTTTAACAAGTCCGAGCTCGGGAAGAATGACATGCTCGATCCCGGCCTGGCCGCCTTCGTAGAAGTGCTTCATGCCGCGCTCCCTTGCGAATTTACGCACGATTGCGCACTGTTCGGCAGAGGCAATATCCCTATTAGGGGTGAAATGGTCGAGAACAAAAACGACCTTGTCTGGATCGAAAAGCTCACGCGCCCCAAGCTTTTCGAATTCCTTGATCGCGAGGGGAGCCGTCACATCATTAGCCAGAATCAAACTGACATCGGCTTCAATGAACTCACCAGGCTTAAGCTTTTCTCTTCCGGTTATTTCGCTCAGTATCTTTCTCGATTCACTCAAGGCATCTCCCCGTTAAAAGCAAAGATTGCGAACAGAAATCAATTTGGAAACGGAAATAATTTGGCAAAGACCCTGAGGCTCAGCGTAAAACTTTATTTATTGCGTTCAAATACGCGCGGGCGCTTGCCTCCACGATGTCCGTAGAGACCCCTCTCCCCACCACACGTTTGCCTTCGACATCCAGCTGGATAGTCACGTCCCCGAGAGCATCCAAACCGCCGGTTATCGCCTCTACAGTGAAACTGATGAGCTTCGCGTTAACACCCAGGGCCGCGCGTATTGCCTTGCAGGCGGCATCCACCATACCGTCACCTATGGCTCTTTCCGTCCTCCTCTCTCCTTCTCTCTCAAGCGTTATGGTGGCACTCGGGGGGGCTTCTTTACCCCCAGAATGCACCTCGTACCCGGTAAGTTTCCACTCCTGACCCTGAGTGCGGATATATTCAAGCGCGATAGCCTCTATGTCCTTACCTGACAGCGAACCCTTCTTGTCGGCAAGTTCTTTGAACCTCTTGAAGGCCTGACCAAGCTCATCATCCTTTAGATAATACCCAAGCCTTTCCAGCTGTTCCTTCAAAGCGTGCCTGCCAGAATGCTTGCCCAAGACAATGTCACTTTCGACAAGACCAACGCTTGAGGCGTCCATTATTTCGTAGGTAGCTCGAGCTTTCAAAACACCATCCTGATGAATTCCCGACTCATGCGCGAAAGCGTTCTTCCCAACAATAGCCTTGTTCGGCTGGACGGGATAACCGGTAAGGAGGCTTACGAGCCTGCTCGCTCTGCTTATTTCTTCAGTCTTAACGCCAATTTCAAGACCGAATAGGTCCCTTCGCACTTTAAGAGCCATGATTATCTCTTCTGAACTGGCATTCCCCGCGCGCTCACCCAGACCGTTTATGGCGCATTCAACTTGTCTGGCTCCAGCTTTTAGAGCGGCAATCGAATTGGCAACCGCAAGTCCCAGGTCGTTGTGACAGTGCACACTGACGAGAACATCCTCAATGCCAGGCACTCTCTCCATCAGCGTGTGTATGAGTTCACCGAACTCATCGGGAATCGCGTATCCAACGGTGTCCGGTATGTTGACCACGGTCGCACCCTCTTTTATTACCGCCTCGAGCACCTCGCAGAGATAATCAATATCGCTCCTTGTCGCGTCCATAGGGGAAAACTCCACGTCACTCGTGTATCCTTTCGCCCTTCTGACCGCGGCTACCGCAAGTTCCTTAACCTCTCCGCGGGATTTTTTCAGTTGGTGCTCAAGATGTATATCGGATGTGCTTATGAACGTGTGTATTCGGGGATTCTCGGCATCCTTTATCGCTTCCCAAGCTCTGTCTATGTCATCCGGAAGCGCCCTCGCCAGAGCGCAGATAACGGGCTCCCGGACTTTTCTTGCTATCTCCCGTACCGCTTCAAAATCCCCCTGACTGGTGGCAGGAAAGCCCGCCTCGATCACATCGACCTTTAACCTCTCGAGCTGTTCGGCAATCTCAAGTTTTTCCCTGACTCCGAGGCTTATCCCGGGGGACTGTTCCCCGTCTCTAAGCGTTGTGTCAAATATATAAACTCTGTTCCCCAAATAATCTCACCCCGCACATATCAGAGTAATCACGAATATCAAAGTATTATCATTTTTACATCCTTTATGCCTTCTTCGCCAACGAGCGTGCTTACGAGCTCGCTTGTAATGGGCTTGTCAAGAGAGAGACCCATTGCGGCGTTACCTTCTATCTTTGCCCTTCCAACCTGAAGGCTTTCGATGTTTATGTCGTTTTCACCCAGCAATGTTCCGACCTTACCTATCATTCCCGGTCTGTCCTCATAAACCACAAAACACATGTATTTGGAAGGAGAAATCTCAATCTCATACTCGAGCACGTCCACGAACAACTCCTGGTTCTTGCCAAGAAGGGTCGCCGCCGCCGACACCTTCTTTGACTCATCGGCGGCAGTCGCCCTGATAAGATTCAAAAAGTCTTTCGACTGCTTGCTTTTGCTTTCCTTGATGTTTATCCCGCGCTCATCGGCTATGACCCTCGCGTTCACGTACGTCACAGGTTCGGTGGAAATTGCCTCCAGGAAACCCTTCACGAAGGCGACGGTCAGAAGAGAGGTATCGCTTTTGCTGATTTCTCCCATGAACTCCAGTTCTATCTCATCAACCGCTCCCTCAACCAGGCGATTTAAGAGTTTGCCAAGTTTTTCCACGAGCGGAAGGAAAGGCTGAAGCGTCTCGACCACCTCGCGATGAGGCATGGTGATGTTTACGGCGCCGCTGACGAACTCACCCTTGAGACCGGCAATGACCTGCTCGGCGATTGCTATCCCGGCCTTATACTGCGCTTCCTTCGTGCTCGCCCCCAGATGCGGAGTTGCAACAACCTGCGGCATCTGACAAAGCGGGCTTCCCCCAGGCGGTTCACATTCGAAAACATCCAACCCGGCTCCGGCGACGATTCCGTTTTCGATAGCCCAGACTAAAGCTTCCTCGTCAATAACGCCGCCGCGGGACACGTTTATTATCCTCACTCCCTTCTTCATCTTCTCAAATTGCTCTTTACCTATCATGTGGTAAGTTTCCTCGGATTTAGGAACATGCAACGTAATAAAATCGCTCTCGGAGAGCAGTTCGTCGAGAGTCGGTTTCGACTCCACCCCGAGCCTCTTGGCTTTTGCCGTAGCGACGAACGGATCGTAAGCTATAACCCTCATTCCAAACACCAGCGCGCGCTCTGCAACGAGTGTGCCTATACGCCCGAGTCCGATAATACCCAGTGTCTTGCCGTTTAGCTCAACCCCCTCATATTTCGAGCGCTCCCACTCTCCTTTGGCAAGAGAAACGTTGGCGGCTGGAATATTTCTTGCAAGCGCGAGCATAACCGCCATGGTATGCTCAGCAGCCGACACAATATTGCTCTCGGGCGCGTTGGCGACAAGGATTCCCTTCTTGGTCGCCGCCTCCACATCTATGTTGTCAACACCAATTCCCGCCCTTCCTATCATTTTGAGCTTGCGCGCCCTGCTGATCACCTCATCATTCACTTTTGTCCCGCTTCTCACTATTAGGGCGTCATACTCCCCGATGCGTTCAAGAAGCTCTGTCCTGTCAATTCGGTCATAGGCGTCAACTTCGAAATGCGACCTGAGTTTTTCCAGCCCCTGGGGAGCAAGTTTCTCCGCAACGAGAACTTTCATTTTTTCTCCTCTTTCCATGACCGCACCTCTTTCCTTCCGGAAATATCATATAAAGGCCCGTTAACAAAAAATAACGAAAAGGCAAAAATCGCATGCGTTACGAAGCAACATCAGACATACAGCGAGTCGCGGTTCTTTAGCCTTCGTGCAGAACTCTCATTGCCGCGGTTACGCCCGAGCCAAGCTCAATGTGATACCCGAGTTCTTTCAAGCCAAACTCAACCGCCGCAAGCTGGACTATGATGTCGTACCTGTCAAAATATCCGACGTGCCCCAGCCTGAATATTTTCCCTTTGAGTTTGCTTTGACCGCCAGCTATGAAAATCCCGTATCTGTTTCTAAGAAGCCGGACGAGATCTCCGCTGTTTATGTCTCCGGGTGAAACCACCGAAGTGACAACCGAGGCTCTGGAGACATCCTTTGCGAATAGCTCAAGACCGAGAGCTTCCACGCCCGCTCTCGTCGCTCTTGCGAATAGAGCATGCCTTGCCCAGACCTCCTCAAGCCCCTCTTCCTGTATCATCTTAATGGCCTCATCAAGAGCCTGCAGAAGCGTTATCGCCGGCGTGTATGGCGTTTGGGGCGGAGTCTTTGAAAACGATTTTCTTGCTGCTTTGAAGCAGAAATAGTATCTGGGGAGTTTAGCTTTTTCGACCACCTGCCACGCTTTCTCGCTCACCGACACAAATGCAAGCCCTGGCGGCGTCATCAAACCTTTCTGCGAACCTCCCACGGCGACGTCCACGCTCCACTCATCGGTCTTGAATGGCGCCGCGCAAAGACCGCTGATCGTATCGACAACAAACAACGCTTGAGTTTCCCCAACAATCTTCCCGAATGCCTCCACGTCGTTAACCACGCCGGTTGATGTCTCGCTATGGGTAAGCATTACTCCTTTAAGGTCAGGGTTCTCAGCCACAACCCTCTCACAGTCAGAAGGGTTAGCGCACTCACCCCATTCATATGCGACTTCTATTACGTCAAGACCAAAAAATTTGCTTATCTCTACAAATCTCTCGCCAAATTTCCCGCCGCTGAAAACGGCCACTTTATCGCCAGGAGAAAAGCAGTTTGCGACCGCAGCTTCCAGTCCGCCTGTGCCGCTGGAGGCGAACACCACAATATCGTTTTTGGTCTGGAAAGCGTACTTGAGCCCTTCGAGAACCCTTGAGAAGAGTTCACCGAAATCCGCCGAGCGGTGGTGAATCATCTTTGACTGCGCCATGCTGACCCTGTGTGGCACTGGCGTTGGTCCGGGTGTGAAGATATAGTCTTTCTTCAATTTAGGTCCTCCTTGATTGATAAAGCTGGACAAAGGGAAATCCAACGAGAACGATTTTTAAAATTATATACTCATGCAAAAAAAATCTAAAGATTTTAAAGCCATTTCATCATTGATCTGAGACGCTTTCCAACCTCCTCTATCGGGTGAGCGGCCTCCTTTTTCCTCATTGTCTCAAAAGATGCCCTATTGGCTTTATTCTCCAGTATCCACTCAGTGGCAAAAGCACCAGTCTGTATCTCGTCAAGAATCCTTTTCATTTCCTGCCTCGTGGCGGAAGTTATTATTCTTTTGCCCCTTGTCATATCTCCATACTCAGCGGTGTCGCTTATTCTCGCCCTCATGCCGCTGATACCCTCAGACTGTATCAGATCAACTATCAGTTTCAGTTCATGGAGACACTCAAAATAGGCAACCTCAGGCTGATACCCAGCCTCAACCAGAGTTTCAAAAGCCGCCTTAATGAGTTCGGTTGTGCCACCGCACAAGACAACCTGCTCGCCGAATAGGTCAGTTTCCGTTTCCTCTTTGAAAGTCGTCTGGATGACCCCCGCACGGGTAGCCCCTATTCCCCATGCGTATGCGAGCGCCCTGTCCAAAGCCCTTCCCGTAGAATCCTGCTCAACCGCAACTAAAGCGGGTACTCCATTTCCTTCCTTGTAAGATTCTCTCACGATGACACCCGGTCCCTTGGGAGCAATCATCATCACGTCAATGTAGTCAGGGGGAACGATCTGGTTGTAGTGTATGTTGAAACCGTGAGCGAAAAGCAGCGCGTTGCCTTCCTTCAAACCCGGCTTTATGAATTCATCATAGACGCCGGGCTGCCGGTCGTCAGGAATCAGAATCATAATCATGTCCGCTTGCTCGGAAGCCTCCTCGATCGGCAGAACGTTCAAGCCATCGGATTTCGCTGTCTCGATTCCGGGATCATCGCGCCTTAGCCCCACGATAACATCAAGACCGCTGTCCTTTAGATTCTGCGCGTGCGCATGCCCCTGATTCCCATAACCGATTACGGCTATTTTCTCGCCTCTTATAGCATCCGGATTGACATCATTTTCGTAATATACCTTTGCCATTTTGCCTCCCATCCTAACTCACGCCCAAAACCAAAAACGCTTTCATTTGAAAAATTCATGAGGGATTCGTCTAACCGCGCGGAAGCGCCACCATTCCCGTTCTTACAAGTTCGACGATTCCGTAGGATTTCATGAGATCTTCGAAAGCCCTAAGTTTGGTACCTGTGCCCGTTACCTCAATTGTGAGAGTGTCTTTCCCTACATCGACTATCTTCCCGCGAAAGATGTCGACAATCTCTATTATTTCCGCGCGGGATTTGGCGTCCGCTTTGACTTTTATGAGCACAAGTTCACGTATTACGCTGCCATCAGGGGGCAAATCAATAACCTTAAGCACGTTTATGAGCTTGTTAAGTTGTTTGTAAACCTGCTCGAGCGAGTGCTCCTCAACATCAACGACAACGGTTATCCTTGAAACGTCGTCGCGTTCAGTTACCCCGACCGCGAGGCTGTCTATGTTGAAACCCCTCCTGGAAAAAAGTCCCGCGACTCTCGCAAGAACTCCCGGCTTGTTCTCAACTAATACCGAAAGGGTGTGCTTCAACTCATTTACCCCCAATCATGTCATCGAGCGAGGCCCCCGGCGCCACCATCGGAAACACATTCTCCTCGGAATCCACTACAAAATCGATCAGGAAAGGACCTTCTTCCCTCATCGCTCTCAAGAGCGCGGGCTCGACCTCATCCGGCTCGGTTACTCTGATGCCCTTGGCGCAGTATGCCTCAGCGAGTTTCACGAAGTCTGGTGATTCGCCCCTTCTTAGGCACGTATGAGCGTACCTCTTGTTATAGAACAATTCCTGCCACTGTCTGACCATTCCCAGATACCCGTTGTTTATGACAGCCATTGTTATGGATACATTGTTCAGCACGGCAGTCGCGAGTTCCTGAACGGTCATCTGAAAGGATCCGTCCCCGGCTATGTGAATGACCCTATCTTTCGGTCTCCCTATCTTGGCTCCGATTGCTGCGGGAAGACCAAATCCCATGGTGCCAAGACCACCTGATGATATGAACTGCCTGGGTTTGGAAATTTTATAAAACTGCGCTGTCCACATCTGATGCTGACCAACATCAGTAACAACAAGCGCTTTCCCTTTGGTCACCCTGTAAATCGTGTCGATAACGAACTGGGGTTTGAGTCCGTCTGACGGGATAACCAAAGGGTATTCCTTCTTCCACTCGTCAATCTGTTTCAGCCACGGTCTTATATCAGGGCGCTCCGCAACAGAGGATGACCCTTTGAGCGCCGCCACTAGTTCCTTCAGGATTAACTTCGCATCACCCACAATCGGCACGTCTACCGCTACGTTCTTGCCTATCTCAGCGGGATCGATATCGATATGGATTACCCTCGCATGAGGGGCGAAAGTGTCAAGTCTGCCCGTTATCCTGTCGTCAAAACGAGCGCCCACGGCGATGATTAGGTCGGTTTTCATCATCACGTAGTTAGCATAAGAAGTGCCGTGCATTCCAAGCATCCCAAGCGACAGTCGGTGCGTTTCCGGAAACGCTCCCTTACCCATGAGAGTTGTTGTCACCGGTATATCGAGCATTTTGGCAAGAGTGGCAAGTTCAGCCGAGGCACCGGAAGCGATCACGCCGCCGCCGGTGTATATAACGGGTCTTGTCGCTTTCAATATGAGTTTTGCTGCTTCTTTTATCTGACGGGAGTGACCCTTCGTCGTGGGCTTGTAGCCAGGCAGGGATGTTCTTTTCTCCGGATACTTGAAATCAAGAGTTCCCCTCGATACGTCCACGGGCACGTCTATAAGAACCGGCCCCCGCCTGCCCGTCGAAGCAATAAGAAAAGCCTCCTGAATCACATAGGGTATCTCCCTCGGGTCTTTGAGGAGATAGTTGTGTTTGACAATCGGAAGTGTGATGCCCGTAGTGTCGGCTTCCTGAAAAGCGTCAGTGCCAATCATGTGAGTGGCGACCTGTCCGGTGATCGCGATGATCGGTTGCGAGTCCATGTGAGCGGTGGCTATACCGGTAACGAGATTCGTCGCCCCCGGCCCGCTTGTGGCCATGCAAACGCCAACTTTTCCAGTCGCCCTTGCATATCCATCCGCCGCATGAGCCGCTCCCTGCTCGTGCCTCGTGAGAATATGCCTTATCTTCGAGTCAATCAGGACATCATAAATGGGCAACATAACACCGCCGGGATAACCAAAAACAACTTCCACTCCCTCCAGTTCGAGGCTCTTGACGAGAGCCTGCGCACCTGTCATCTTCAATTAAGTACCTCCGTTCCAATCACCGGTAACACCGCCAAATCTTAAAAATCCGCCTGCTCAGCAACTCAGTCATCCGTCCTCAAAATAGCGCCAGTTGAAGCGCTTTCAACGAGCTTTTCGTAAACCGCGAGCACGCCCTTCAACTCTTTTCGGGGCGGACCAGCCCAAGCGCTGCGTCTTGCGTCAATCTCTTTTTCGTCCACCAGTATATCCAGTCTTCTTGAGTCAACATCTATCTGAATCGGGTCCCCCTCCTCCACGAAGGCGATTGGTCCACCGGCGGCGGCTTCAGGGGAAACATGACCGACAGCCCCTCCACGGGTGCCCCCCGAAAACCTGCCATCCGTTATGAGCAGAACTTCATCTGCAAGACCCATTCCGGCAATGGTGGCTGTCGGAAGAAGCATCTCCCTCATTCCAGGTCCGCCCTTCGGTCCTTCATATCTTATTATTATCACGTCGCCTTTGTTTATTTTTCCTCCCCTTATGGCGGCAATAGCATCTTCCTCTGAATCGAAAACTCTTGCCGGACCGCGATGTGACCGCATCTTCTCTCCCATCGCAGCATCCTTAACAACTGCGCCCTCCGGAGCTAAAGAACCCCTAAGAACCGCGAGACCCCCTTTCGGTGAGAACGGCTCGTTTGCGGTCCTGATGACTTGAATGTTGAGGCTGCGGGCACTACCAACAAGTTCCGAAAGTGTTTTGCCAGCCACGGTTGGAACATCCAAATCAACCGCTCCGATTTCGGCAAGCTCTCCCAAGACCGCCGGAATTCCGCCCGCCCTGTGTAAATCCTCCATGTGAAACTTGCTTCCGCCGGAAGGCGCTATCCTGCACAAGTTGGGAGTCTGCCAGCAGATGCGGTCAATTTCACCCAAGTCAAGCTTGATTCCAGCCTCGCGGGCGATCGCCGGCAGGTGAAGAAGCGAGTTTGTGGAGCCCCCTATTGCCATATCAACCGCCAGAGCGTTTCTGAAAGCTTTTTCGCTGAATATAGGCTCTACGGTTCTACCCTCCTTGACCATATGAGCAACAGCCTTTCCCGTTTCGCGCGCAAGTCTGATTCTCCCGGACTCAACCGCCGGCACCGTACCGTTGCCCGGAAGGGCGATGCCCAAAGCCTCCGACAGGCAATTCATGCTGTTCGCGGTAAACAGACCGGCGCAACAACCCGCGGTCGGACATGCAAGATCCTCGATCTCTTTTAAGTCCTCATCACTGAGCGAATCGTTGGCGGCGTATTCCATCACCCTGACAAGGTCGAGTTTTTCATCTCCGCAGATGCCGGCAAGCATTGGACCTCCGCTGACCAAAGCAGCAGGTACCTTCAGCCTTGCCGCAGCCATGAGCATCCCTGGAATGATTTTGTCGCAGTTGGGCACGAGCACAACCCCGTCAAGAGCGTGCGCCTGAACCATGATTTCGACCGTATAACTTATTATCTCCCTGGAGGGAAGAGAATACTTCATGCCTGCATGTCCCATGGTAAGACCGTCGCAAACACCGATCGTGTTGAAAATGACAGGTGTGCAGCCGCCGGCTATCAACCCCTCCGCGACGGCGCGGTTGATGGATTCAAGATGAATATGACCGGGAACTATGGAGTTCGCCGACCCGGCTATTCCCACGATGGGTTTGGATATCTCCTCATCACCAAGACCGAGTGCTTTCAGAAGTGAACGGTGTCCCGCTCTTTGTCTCCCGGATTTCATAACATCGCTTCTCAAGGTTAACACACCTCCAAAATTGCGCTCGCCCGCATAAAATTAATAACGGAAAGCACGCCTCGAAAACAGGCATCTTGCAAAGAATTCTATGACCTGCCGGCTTGCGCAGATGATTTTTCGATTTTCTCAATGATTGCCTTTCCCATCTCCTTCGTGCCCGCGCTCCCGCCGAGATCATACGTGACGTGTTTGCCCTCTTTTATGACCTGGCAGACGCCATCGAGCACTCTCTGGGCCACGTCACTCTGTCCTATATGTTTGAGCATCAAATACCCGGAAAGTATCTGAGCGGTGGGATTGACTTTGTCCAGACCCGTATATTTTGGAGCGCTTCCGTGTGCTGGCTCAAAAACGGCCAAATCGCCATCTCCCAGGTTTGAGCTCGGCGCGATTCCCAGACCACCTATTAAACCCGCGCAAAGATCGCTGATCAGGTCGCCGTAAAGGTTGGGCATTACCATGACGTCGTAGAGCTGAGGTTTTTGCACTAGCTGCATGCACATATTGTCAACTATTCGCTCCTCAAACTCCACATCGGGATATTCCGGAGCAATCTCGCGGGCTGTGTTCAGGAACAATCCGTCAGTAAGCTTCATGATATTAGCCTTGTGTACCACCGTCAGTTTCTTTCTACCGTTTTTTCGGACATATTCAAAAGCAAATCTTATGATACGCTCAGAACCCTTTCGAGTAATGACTTTCACGGATTCTGCGACTCCATCAACAACCATGTGCTCTATGCCCGCGTACAGGTCTTCCATGTTTTCCCTGACAACAACAAGATCAATATCTTTGTAAGGGCTTTTCACTCCCTCAATGTAAAAAGCGGGGCGTACGCAGGCGTAAAGTTCGAGCTCCTTCCTCAAAGCCACGTTGACGCTGCGGAATCCGCTCCCCACAGGGGTTGTGATGGGACCCTTGTAGGCTATTTTGTTTTCCCTTATGTTCTCGAGCACCTCGGAAGGAAGCGGCGTCCCGTACTTATCCATCACCGCTTCACCAGCTTGCATTACGTCCCATTCTATTGATGCGCCTGCCGCCTCAATCACGGCAACTGCTACCTCAACGAGGGAAGGTCCCACGCCATCCCCGGGTATTAAGGTCACTTTTCTCTTTGCCATTTAACCTCCGTCAGTTATCTAAGAATCAACTAACCCGACTCCTATCAAAACCCTTATTCTTTCTAATATAGGAAACAAGACCGCCTTCGTTTAAGATTTCCATCATGATCGGGGGAATAGACCTGGATTTAAGTTCGATTCCCCTTGTCACGTCCTTCACTGTACCCGCCATTGGGTCAACCTCAAGTAAATCCCCGTCCCGTATCTCACTGGTATCGCATATTAAAGCGAGAAGTCCGTTATTAATCGAGTTTCGGAAATAAATCCTCGCGAATGACTTGGCTATAACACCGGCTATCCCCGCGTGCTTCAGCGCGAGCGGCGCCTGTTCCCTTGAAGAGCCACACCCGAAGTTTCTGCCAGCCACGATGAAATCCCCGGGTTCGAGTTTCGAGTAAAACTCCGGGTCAAGGTCTTCCATTATGTGTCTGGCAAGTTCATCCATATCCAGAGTCTTGAACTTATACCTGCCGGATATTATGTAATCAGTGTTTATATCATCACCGAACTTATGAGCCTTTCCCCTCAAAATCATTTTCCCCTCGCTTACTAAAGCTCATCATTTAACTAAATCACAGCATGACCCTCGGGTCCGTTATTTTTCCTGTAACTGAGCTGGCCGCTACCGTCGCGGGTGAGGCAAGATATATGAAGGCCTCCGGGTTGCCCATCCTTCCCTTGAAATTGCGGTTTGCGGTTGAAATCACATTCTCTCCGTCACCGGGCACACCCTGATGAGTTCCCACGCAGGATGCGCATCCAGGCGGCACTATGCAAGCACCCGCCTCAACGAGAATATCAATTAGTCCCTCTTTCAAAGAACCGCCAAAGACCTCTCTGGAAGCCGGCGCCACGATAAGCCTGACCCCTCGAGCGACCTTCCTACCTTTCAAAATCCTTGCGGCGACCCTTATGTCCGAAAGCCTTCCATTGGTGCATGTCCCGATAAGACCCTGGCTGATCTTGATACCCTCGACACCCTCAACGGGCGAAACGTTATCCACCTGATGGGGGTAGGCGACCATCGGAGGGACTTCTGAGCAATCAATTATGACCTCATCTCTGTACGCGGCATCATCGTCCGGGAAAACAGGCTCGAAGCGTTCATCGGTCCGCCCTTTCAAGAAATCGAGCGTTCTTTCATCAGCAAGCATGAGACCGGTTTTTGCCCCAACCTCAACAGCCATATTGCTTATCGTAAGGCGTCCGTCAATATCCATTTCCTCGATAGCTTCTCCGGTTATCTCCAGCGCGAGGTAGCTTGCGCCGTCCGCACCGATTCGAGCCACCATCGCAAGCGCAAGGTCCTTGGCGAACACGCCCTCTTTGGGCTTACCCTTAAAACATACCTTGAGCGTCTCGGGGCACATAAACCACAGTTCACCTGTAAGCATGGCTGCAGCGAGATCCGTGGACCCTACCCCTGTTGAAAAGCAGTTGAGCGCCCCATACGTGCAGGTGTGAGAATCGGCACCTATCACGAGGCCGCCTGGAAACGCCTGACCGCTTTCAACCATCAGCTGATGGCATACCCCTTCTCCAATTTCGAACAATTTGATGTTGTGCTCTCTGGCAAAATCCCTCATTATCCCGTGAAGATTTGAGACAGCTCTCGATGGGCTTGGCGCGTTGTGGTCGATCACGAGAGAGATTCTCCGGGGATACTTCGGACTTGCGCCACCCATCTGTTGAAAGGACCTTATGGCAAGTGGAGCGGTCCCGTCTTGAGCCATCATCGAGTCGGGCTGGATAATTACAATTTCGCCGGCCGATACGTCGCGGCCGGCGTGAGCTGAAAATATCTTTTCGGATATGGTTTTGCCCACGCCCGGGTGCCTCCTCTTTCAGTAAAAAACATCACACACAATAGCCGCAGCTTTGATGAATAATTTTACCCGTTTTTAGCAAAGTTTGAATGATATGTTCAAACGTTTAAGTAAAAGCGATATGCAAAGCGGCGAAATTTCAAAGATTCCTCAGTCATATTCCCGCTCAGTTTGAACATAAATCCGCCTGTTAAGACCTTTTTGGGGAGACCTTATAACCTAAGGTATTTTCCAGTCCAACAACCAACCGATAACCAGAGGAACTGACCCTCTCAGATTCGTCCCGTAAATTACCGCGTTTGAGATATGATATTACAATCAATGCGAAGTTAGTTTAACTGAAGTGCTCAAACGCTTTACCCGCGGAGCCGGAATTTGGGCTTTTGTTTTTCTGTTGGCGGAAGCAATGGTTGAAAATTGCTATTGTTGCCGTGTCTGTGCGGTTTTTAATTGAAAAGTGCGTAAGCATTTGATATATTCCAAAAGATTTCATAAAGGAGGTATGGAGATGGAGAATTTCCCTGAGGACCTGAAGTATCACAAGGAACACATGTGGGTAAGAGAGGACGGTACAATCGGGATAACTGATTACGCCCAAGAACAGCTTGGAGAAATCGTTTTCATAGAGGTGCCCGATGGGGGTACCGCAATCGAAGCCGGAGAGCCTTTCGGCGAAATAGAGTCACGTAAATCTGTTGCCGATCTGTACGCACCTGTTTCCGGGACGATAAAAGAAGTCAATTCCGAGGTCGTTGATGCTCCCGAAATAATCAATGAAGACCCGTACGGCAAGGGATGGATCGCTGTGGTCGAAATTAGCGATCCGTCGGAACTCGACAACCTGCTTACGGCAGCTGAATACAAGGAACTCGTGGCTGGAGAAGAAAACAAATAAGCCCGGAAACAAAAACCCGTGAGGGCATTTTCAGAAATTAGCGCGGGTGCTGGGGCTGGAAATACTCTTCCTAAAAAACATTTCATCATTTTTGTCTGAGTTATGGCGAAACTTGATTAAACATTTTACGTATCAAGGCGGCATGAGGTAATAAAACTCAACTGCCGATTTGCTTTTCTTGCTTTTTTAAATCTCAAAAGAAAGACAAACTTTAACGGGTTATGTGCTATCCTCAAATACAGGCATTAGTGCGGAAGACTAAAGGCGCTTTAGCAATAGAATCTTTTGCCACGGGGGTCATATGGCTGAAAACGATTTTGTTCCGGAAAAAATTCCAAAATGCATGAGCACTCAACATCCCGACAACGTGCACACGCCGTTTTTTGCCGCCGATAATGTGCTGGGCGGTGAAGACGAGATCCAGGAAGCCTATTACGTATTTTCCCACCTCGGCTGCGATGAGCAGATGTGGGATTGTGAGGGCAAGGAAGTTGACAACTTTGTTGTGAAAAAACTCCTCACGAAATACGAGTCCTTTTTCAAAGAAAAAGTTTTGGGCAAAGATGTGTTCCTCACCCTGAGAGTGCCGAATCCAACCGTGGAAAAAGCCGAAGCCAAGATACTGCTCGAGACGCTCGAAAGCATACCGCGTTCATTTGACGCTGCGAAGATTTTCTATGGCGAGGATATTGCACCTGTTTTTGAAGTGATTCTCCCCATGACCGCTTCCTCCCTGTGCATAGACAGAGTTTACAGATACTACAGCGATTTTGTGGTAAGGAAACAGGAGATGCCTTTTCGCGAGGGTGATATCAGCATCAAAGAATGGATCGGGGAGTTTAAGCCTGACACGATTAACGTCATTCCGCTTTTCGAAGATATAGAACATATGCTTCACGCACCAGACATGGTTAAAGAGTACTTGAAAGACAAGGACGTCCCGTACCAGCGCGTCTTTCTCGCTAGGTCCGACCCGGCCCTAAACTACGGAATGCTTAGCGCGGTACTTTTGAACAAAATCGCGCTCTTTAAACTTGCGCAGCTGGAAGAAGAAATAGGCGTGAGAATATACCCCATTATAGGTGTCGGATCCGCGCCATTCAGGGGAAATCTCAAGCCAGACACGATTGAAAGAGTGATTCTGGACTACCCGAACGCACAGACTTTCACCATTCAATCGGCGTTTAAGTACGATCACCCACATGAGAAAGTGAGAGAGGCTGTCAATAAACTGATGTCGAGAAGTCCCGTGAAAGCCCGCCAGGTTGATGAGGAAAAGTGCCTAGAAATAGTAAAGCGTTACTCTAACGAATACAGAAATCAGGTGAGAGCGCTCGCGCCGGTGGTTAACAGGCTCACAAAATATATACCCAGCAGAAGGAAGCGCAAACTTCACATAGGGCTTTTCGGTTATTCGAGAAGTATGGGGGGTGTAGTATTGCCCAGAGCGATAACCTACACCGCAGCGCTTTACTCAATAGGGTTCCCGCCGGAAATAATAGCCATCAACGCTTTAAGGGAAGAAGATTTATCATTCATTACCGAGACTTACATCAATTTCTCTGAGGACCTGAAAGACGCGCTTGCTTTTTACAACCCCTCATCCTTAAAGATACTTCCCGAGGAAATCTCTTCGATCTACGAGAAATACGAGTTCCCCACAGGTTTCCAGACATGCGGTGTTCATCTCGAACTGACGGATTTCATAATAAAAAAGGTAAGAGATTCGGACACCGAAAACCTCGGCGAGCGTATCATTGAGGCTGCAAACGTAAGGAAGTTTCTCGGGTAGAAATCCACCTTCTCGCCCAATCCAATCATTCCCGCATCTTTAGCGCTTCTACCAACATCTCGGAAGCCATCTTAGGGTTCGCTTTACCGCGAGTGAGTTTCATCACCTGACCCATCAGGTACTTTAGCGCCTGCTCTTTCCCGTCAAGATAGTCGCTGACAGCTTGGGGATTCTCCTTGATAACCTGCTTGACAATGGCGAGTATCTCATTTGAATCGGCTATCTGGCTGAGACCCTTTCTGGATACAATTTGACGGGGACTTTCGCCGCTTTCGAAAGCTTCTTTCAAGACATCTTTGGCCATTCTCCCTGAAATCACACCGCTTTCAACAAGATGGACAAGCTCTGATACGCCACCAGGTCTAACGGGTGATAGATCTGCATCAATTGAAGCTTCGTTCAACAAACCCGCAAGATCTCCGGCAACCCACTTCGCTATCTCGATAGGATTTTCGCCTTTCCGAACAGTCTCTTCATAGAAATTGCCAAGTTTTTTGTCGTAAACGAGAACCTTCGCGATATCCTTCGGCAAACCGTACTCGCTTATGAACCTTCTCAGCCTTTCTGCGGGCATCTCGGGCAGACTCCTGCGCAGTTCTTCCACCCAAGGGGGATCGGGTTCAATCGGGACCAGATCGGGTTCGGGAAAGTACCGGTAGTCGAAAGCTTCCTCCTTTGTCCTTAAAGCGTGAGTGATTCCAGCTGCTTCGTCCCAATGCCTTGTCTCCTGCGTTACGATTCCGCCCTTTAAGAGAACATCTCTCTGCCTTTTCTCCTCAAATGAAAGAGCCCTTTGCAGCGCTCTGAATGAGTTCATGTTCTTTATCTCAACCTTTGTCCCCCTGCTTCCACCAACACCGACGGATATGTTGGCGTCGCATCTCAATGAGCCTTCTTCCATCTTGCAATCGCTTATGCCGAGATATTCAAGCACGGCGCGGAGCTCCATCATGAAATTACGAGCCTCCTCAGGACTCCTCAAATCCGGCTCGGTGACGATCTCCACGAGAGGAATGCCAGCTCTGTTGAAATCCTCTAAAGACCGTTCAGCTCCGTGAATGCGCCCGCTTTCGCCAACGTGGATGCTTTTCCCCGTGTCCTCTTCGAGGTGAACTCTTATTATTCCGACTCGTCTTTTGTACTCACCCATGTCGATCTCGAGAAATCCGTTCCTCGAAAGCGGTATGTCGTACTGCGAGATTTGATAATTCTTGGGCATGTCAGGGTAAAAGTAGTTCTTTCTATGGAATATCGAACGCTCGGCTATCTCGCAGTTGAGCGCAAGCCCGAGAAGAATAGCATACTCAATCGCCTTACGGTTCGCGACAGGAAGAGTGCCTGGGTGCCCAAGGCAAACGGGGCATGTCTTAGTGTTGGGCTCCCCGCCAAACACAGTTGAGCATCCGCAGAACATTTTTGATTTTGTCGAAAGCTCGGCGTGTATCTCAAGACCTATGATTGTCTCGAAATCCATTTCATTCATCTCCTGTGTCAGCCTAACAGAAAACCGTCGCGTAAAATTCCTTGCTCATGCAAAAGGTCCAATCATACCGGAGGGCGCATATCCAGGTTCAGCGATTGCTCCAGCGCGTAGGCCACATTCAGTATTCTTGCCTCTTCGAGCGGCGGACCCATTATCTGAAAACCCACCGGCAATCCCTTCGAAAAACCGCACGGAACAGAAATCGCCGGTATCCCAGCCAGATTTACCGGTATCGTGCAGATATCGGAAAGGTACATGGTCAGAGGGTCATCTATTTTCTCCCCAATCTTAAAAGCGGTCGTCGGTGAAGTCGGGGAGAGAAGAACGTCGAATTTATCCCAGGCTCTGTTATAGTCTCTTATGATCAAGGTCCTGATCTTCTGCGCCTGAGCGTAATAAGCCTCATAATAACCGGCCGAAAGCGCGTAAGTTCCGAGCATAATTCTCCTCTTTACCTCTCCCCCAAACCCTTCAGAGCGCGTCCGGTCATACATTTCCCATATGTCTGCGCAATCGCATTCCGTTCTGAACCCGTACCTGATGCCATCGAACCTGGCGAGATTGCTCGATGCCTCCGCGGGAGCGATTATGTAATAGGCAGACAGCGCGTATTCGAAACTTGGCAGCGTTACCTCCTCTACATGGACACCACATTCCTCGAGGGCACCGATTCCCTTGTAGAAACACGACAAGACATCCGGGTCTATTCCCTCGCCTGAAATCTCCTTAACCACCCCGGCTTTTAATCCACGGACATCACCGGTCAGTCCGGAAAGATACTCGTCGGGAGTGCGGGGAATGGAAGTTGAATCAAGCGGATCGTGACCCGCGATCAAACCCAGGAGCGCGGCGCAGTCTTTCACGTTTAAGGTCATAGGACCTACCTGATCCAAACTCGAGGCGAAAGCGACAAGCCCGTACCTGGAAACAAGACCGTAAGTCGGCTTCAGTCCGACAATTCCGCAGAGCGCCGCCGGTTGCCTTATGCTGCCTCCCGTATCAGAACCGAGCGCCCAAGGTGCCTCACGGGCAGCCACGGCAGCCGCGGAGCCTCCGCTTGAGCCTCCGGGAACCCGGTTTGTATCCCAGGGATTTCTCGTTACTCCGAAGTAGGAGTTTTCCGTCGATGAGCCCATGGCAAACTCATCCATGTTCGCCTTGCCTATCATCACGCACCCGGCGTTGAAAACTTTTCTTACCGCGGTGGCGTCATAGATAGGTATGAAATTTTCAAGCATCCTTGAGGCACAGGTTGTGTGGAAACTTTTCGTGGAAAGTACGTCCTTTATCGCAATCGGAACGCCAGCGTACCTGCCAGCTTCCTCGCCCCTGGATAATTTTTCATCTATTTCTAATGCCTGCTTGCGCGCCAGTTCTGCTGACAAGTTTATGAAAGCATGAATTACCGGCTCGACTTTTTCGATTCTGTTAAGGTATGCGTCAACGACCTCTTTTGATGAGACTTCCCTTTTTGATATCAATTTACTAAGGGTAAGAGCATCCTTCTCGGTCAGTTCCATTAAGTTCACATCCCCTTATATAATTTTTGGAACCGTGAAAGCACCGCCATCTGACCATGGGGCGTTCTTCGTCGCCTCCTCAACGGTAAGAGATTCACGAACCTCGTCCTCCCTAGTAACGTTGGATAGTGGAATCGCATGGCTTGTGGGTTCGACGGTGCTCGTGTCAACCTCAGATATTACGCGGGCGTGTTCCAACACGTCCGATAACTGCTTTCTAAACATTTCCTTTTCTTCCTCAGTCAAGTAAATTCGAGCAAGTTTTGCCACGTGCTCCACGTCTTCAATCGAGATAGCCAAATCGATTACCCCCTTGTGCTATGCATTGCTTGATTGAGACAAACCTTTATTGGTGACTGTTTTCAACATAAGCCAGAATATCCCATCAACCTTTCAGAGAAGCAATCTCAGGACGCTCCTTTGATCATCTCCTCAAACTCCTCCTCTGAAAGTGTCGGTATACCGAGGCTCAGTGCTTTCTCGTACTTTGAGCCAGGCTCCGAGCCCACAATCACATAATCAGTTTTCTTGCTCACTGACCCCGTCACTCTTCCTCCAAGCCTCTCGATAAGAGCAGTAACCTCATCTCTCGTGTATCTGCTTAAAGCTCCAGTAAGCACAAAGCTTTTGCCGGAAAGCGGAAGTTCCCTTTCCTCCTCTGCAACCTCATCGGACATCCTCACACCCGCCCGCTTAAGTTTATCAATAACCTTGAGATTTTCTTCCTGCTTGAAGAAATTGTGCACGCTTTCGGCAATTCGCTCTCCAACTCCCTCAACACTGAGCAACCCTTCCACGCTCGCGCTGGCGAGCTCATCGATGGAAAGGAAATGCGAGGTCAGAACTTTCGCCATATGGCTTCCCACATGCCTTATGCCCAGCCCAAAAACAAGGCGCCATAAAGGTCTGTCCTTCGCCGCTTCTATCGCGTTAAGCAGGTTAGAAACTGACTTGTCCTTGAAACCGGGTAGTTGATAGATCTGCTCACGCGTCAGATAGAAGATATCTGCGACGTCTTTCACGAATCCCCTTGAGAGCAACTCATTTACGGTGACGTCTCCCATTCCCTCGATATCCATCGCTCCCCTGGAAGCAAAATGCAGTATTCTCTCGAAATTCTGCGCCGGGCAAGCGATGTTCGTGCATCTTGCCACGGCTTCCCCTTCTTCCCTGACCACCTCAGCGCCGCACACCGGACACCTTGAGGGCATAACAAAGGGCTTTTCATCCCCTGTCCTTGCATCGGTAATGACTTTAACGATCTCCGGTATGACATCCCCCGCTTTGTGAACAAGCACTCTATCGCCTATTCTCACATCTTTTCGCCTTACTTCATCCTCGTTATGCAAAGTGGCATGCGAAACGGTAGAACCGGCGATTGAAAGGGGTTCCAGAACCGCAACCGGAGTGAGTGCACCAGTTCTTCCCACTCCAATCTTTATGTCTATCACCCTCGTGGTTTTTTCTTCGGGAGGGAATTTGTATGCTACTGCCCAACGGGGGCTTTTGGATGTGGCACCCAAAGCTCTCTGATATTCAAGGGAATTGACCTTTATCACAACACCGTCAATCTCATAGTCAAGTTCTTCCCTCCTGTCCTTCCAATTGTCGCAATACGCTATCGCGTCTTTCAGACCCCGAACCATTTCGCTATGTTCCCCGAGTCTGAAACCCATATCGCCTAGAAGTAAAAGCATTTCCCACTGTGTTCTTGGATACTCCCCGGTTGTATACCCGATAGAAAAAGTCACCATTGAAAGATTTCTTTCAGCAGTTATTTTTGGATCGAGCTGTCTGAGAGACCCGGCTGCGGCGTTCCTCGGGTTCGCAAACGGAGGCTCTCCCCTCTCAAGACGTTCCTTATTTAATCGCTCGAATGACTCTTTTGGCATATAAACCTCGCCAACCACTTCTATGAGCTCTGGAGGATTGTCAGCTAAGATACGCATTGGGACCGTTCGGATTGTCTTCAAGTTAGGGGTTATGTCTTCACCCACCTCACCGTCACCCCTCGTTGCGCTTTTCGTGAACAAGCCGTTCTCGTAGGTCAACGCCACCGCGGTGCCATCCATTTTCAGTTCGCAAACAAACTCTATTTCCTCGAGGGGGATGCCCAGAGCTTTTCTCACCCTCTCCCCGAAAGCAAGGAGCTCATCCGCATCAAACGCGTTGTCGAGACTCAGCATCCTTCCCCTGTGGCGCACGGGCGCAAAACCAACAGCGGGAGGCGGACCGACCCTCGTGGTCGGCGAATCGGGCTGGATGAGGTCTGGATGTTCCTCTTCAAGACGCAACAATTCCCTGTAGAGCTCATCGTATTCGGCATCGCTAATGACTGGGTCGTCAAGCGTGTAATACCTATATATGTGGTAATTTAGCTCTCTTACAAGTTGCTCAATCCTTTTCCTGATTTCATCTTTGTTCAGAGCACCGCCAGTCATTTTTCATCCTCTCTTTTCACGCTTAAGAGAAGACCAGACTCGTCCCATCATATGCCTTGCCATGATGGGAGAACCCAATCATGTCAAGATTTGGGGATTCACATGCCCGTTTCTGACGCATTTATAATTTTAGCAATAGCGATGGAAGAAGACGCGTTTTGCGGAAATCCAACGGAACAAAACTACCTGCCTGGCATAAGCCCGGCTAAGGTTTCCTTGATTCGCAGTGATTAAAAGTATGCCATATCTTCTACAGAGTCGAGATGTCCCCCGGAGGCCAAAATACGAAAACAGCGTGTCCTGTAATATTTTCAAGTGGCACGGGACCGAAAAACCTGCTGTCGTACGACTGGCTTTCGTTGTCGCCAAGAACAAAGACGGCGTTGTCCGGAAGAAGTGTGGTGAAATTTGATTTCACCCGGGTGCTCGAGCTGAAATAAGTGTACTTATCATTTACGATAATCCTTCGGTCGGTAAAAGTCAGCTTGTCACCACCGATAGCAATGACCCTCTTTACGAGAAACTCAGGATCCCCTTTGACATCCCTGAAAGTCACTATGTCGCCCCTGTTCGGAGTGTTACCGAAGCGGTATTTGACCACGAGAATCCTGTTACCGTCCTTCAGGGTAGGAAACATGGAATTGCCTTTGACGACATGTGGTCTCCCAACGACCACAAGAAGAACATAGAGCGACAAAAGTACCACGAGCGGAATAAATAGCAGGAAACCCCATCCTGGAAGACCTATCTTATCCCTGAGAAGTTCCCTGCGGGGTTGGGGCATTTCATAGTTATAAAAAGGGGAATGTCCGGGATAGTTAGGGATGCGATAATAAGGATAAACAGGTCGCTTATTTTTTTGACGGTTCACTTCTTCACATTCCTCAATAGCGAGCTCGAACGCTTTAGATCATTATTGCTTTATCCGAGTATACGTTTTGATTATACAATCAGTTCCCGACACGGACGCATGTGTTTACGCCATTTTTACGCTAGTTTATTACCCAATCCAGAATCCATGACGTGAATCAATATCTGGAAGTGACCCGTATATTTATCTGGTCTCAGGGCTGCAACTGCACCTCGCCTCTGATACCTATCTTTTCACCGGCAACGATTACAACAGCTCTGATCTCGGGATATTCAGAAGATTTCTCAAGCGCTTTCTGGATGTCCTCCGCAGAATGTATCATGTTACCGAGAAAAGTCGCGGCAGCGTCAGCAAGGGCACCAGTGTCGGCGACCACCGTCACAGCATCAGCAATTCCCAGAGAAACAGAAGGTCCTACGCTCGCGCTTGACGTGCAGATACCCACTCCGCTCTTGGTATCGGCAATATTGAGATGAAAGAGGGGATTTGCCCGCCCGGCAAATACGCGAACAGTTCTCTCCTTCTCTCCCGCGGAGAATATGTCTCCACCGTTTTCAACTATGACCTCATCGGATTCATCAAGTAGGTCTCTTCCCACGAAATCAGCTATCGCTCCGGCAACACATGCCATGGGACCAACATCAAAACGCTCAGCGGCACGAGTCATCTCGAGCACAATTGATGGAGCCGAAGCGGTAGCCGGAAGCGGCTTAAAGCTCAATGCGAAATTTGGATGAGTTTCGATGTAAATTTCCAGGTCAGTTCTGTATCTTTCAAGCGAATGGAAGGCGAGGTCCCTCAAATCAGATTTCGTGCATACGTAAAGGTCGCTTTCCCTTATGGAAACTCTGTAACATATGAGCCCTTTGGGAGATATGATTTTCCTATACTCTCTTGAGATGTAAGTGCTCTCCAAACGCTCTTCCGACCGCCTTTACCCACTCGGATGCTTTCGCGATATGAAGCTTACAATCAAAAAGCATCGATCAGAGGTTCTTTCTGGTTTGACCTTGCCTCTTTTTCGCTTTTACTTTGATCGCGCTTACCTTGAACTCGGGAATCTTGCACACAGGGTCTAGAGCCGAGGGGGTGAGTACATTGACCGGGGTCTCCGCATAATGGAACGGCACAAAAACAACCCCCGGATTTGCTCTTTCGCTTATGGTAGCCCTTACCTCGATCTTACCCCTTCGTGTCGCGATCTCTACAATGTCCCCTTCACCAATCCCGTATGCGGCAGCATCCGATTCATGGAACTCGGCAAGAGCCTCAGGCGCAATCTCTTCCAGAGGCGGGCACCTTCTCGTCATCGATCCGGCATGATAATGCGTGAGTATTCTGCCTGTTGTCAATACGAGAGGATAATCCTTCGTGGGCGACTCATGCGGTGGTTTATAGTGGACAGGCATAAACTTACCCTTACCCCTCGTGAACTTACCTACGTGAAGAATAGGCGTGCCGGGATGGTCCTCCTCGGGACAAGGCCACTGGATCCCGCACGCGGCACCGGCAATTGCATTGGGTGTGATACCTCGGTAACTCGGGGTCACTTTTGAGATCTCCCGGCTGATATCATAGACAGTTGAATACGACATCTTATATCCGAGAGCGCTTGAGACCTCCGAGATTATCTCCCAGTCTGGTCTTGCCTCGCCGGGGGGTTCTATAGCCTTGTGAATTCGCTGCACGCGCCTTTCGGTGTTCGTGAACGTGCCCTCTTTCTCGGCAAAACTCGCGCTCGGAAGTACTACGTCCGCAAACTCTGCAGTCTCGGTCATGAAGATATCCTGGACAACCAGAAACTCAAGGCTTTGGAAAGCTTTTATCGAATGGTTGAGGTCAGAATCGGTTATGACAGGGTTTTCCCCCATGACGTAAATTGCCTTGATATCACCACGCAGCGCGGCGTCAACCATCTCAGTGACTTTTAGGCCAGGTTTTGCTGGAAGGGGGACCCCCCATGCCTCTTCCATCATCCTGCGCGCTGCGTCATCGGTAACCTTCTGATATCCAGAATAAACGTCTGGAAGCGCCCCCATGTCGCAAGCTCCCTGAACGTTGTTCTGACCTCTAAGCGGATTCACCCCAGTGCCTGGTCTGCCAATATTACCCGTGAGCATTGCGAGGTTCGCGACCGCCATAACGTTATCTGTACCGGTTGTATGCTGTGTGATTCCCATGGCATAAATTATGTTCGCCCTGGGCGCTGAAGCGAACATTTCCGCGGCTCTCTTTATATCCTCTTTCGGAACCCCGGTGATTTTCTCGACTTTTTCGGGTGAGTATGCCGCAAGGCTTTTCTTAAATTCGTCAAAACCTTCGGTTCTCTCGGCAATAAAATCCTCATTATGCAGCTTCTTCTTCAAAATCCAGTGCATCATTCCATTAAGAAGCGCCACGTCCGTCCCTGGTTTCTGGTTCAGCACGATCTCAGCGAAGCTTGAGATCATTATGTTCCTCGGGTCGGCGACTATGAGTTTTTTTCTGCCAGCCTTCACGGCTTTGATTAACTCCATGCTTATTACCGGGTGAGCCTCGGTAGTGTTCGAACCTATGATGAAAGTGACATCGGCAAGTCCGATATCCTCAATGGAGTTCGTCATAGCACCAGAACCAAACGTTGTCGCCAGACCGGCGACGGTCGGGCTGTGTCACAATCGAGCGCAGTGATCGACGTTGTTCGTGCCGATCGCCGCGCGAATGAACTTCTGGAAAACGTAGTTTTCTTCGTTAGTGCACCTTGCGCTCGCAAGACCCGCTATCGAATCGGGACCGTACTGTTCCCTGATCCGAGCAAAATTTTCAGCGATATAGGACACCGCTTTTTTCCAGCTGACGCGCTTGAGACTGCCATCCCTCTGTCTGACAAGAGGGCTTTTGAGCCTGTCCGGAGAGTTCACAAATTGATATCCGAACCTCCCTTTGACACAGAGATCTCCTTTGTTGACACCCTTATCGATCGGCGCCGTGACGTTCACGATGCGGTTTTCTTTGGTCCAGAGGGTGATGGTGCAGCCAACTCCGCAGTACGGGCATATGGTGTCTGTCTTTTTAACGTCCCAATATCTACCTTTCCCTTTCGATATCTTTGAGGTTAATGCCCCCACGGGACACGCAGAAATGCATTGTCCACAGAAAAGACAGGGCGTATCCAACAGAGAGTGGTCGTAAGGCGTGCTCACTATCGCGTCAAACCCACGATTAACAAACCCATAGACACCCGCGCCAACAACTTCCTCACATATTCTCACGCACCTTCCGCACAGGACACACTTGTTAGGATCTCTCTCTATCAGCGGGTTGCCGTTCAATATTCCGTACTTATGGGTCTCCCCAGCATAAGGGCTTCTCTTAACACCGTAACGATAGGCAAGGTCTTGAAGCACGCAAGAACCGGCAGATTCGCAGGTCATGCAGTCATCGGGATGGTCTGAAAGAAGCAGTTCTATTACAGTCCTTCTAATCGATTCTATCCTTTTCGTTGAGGTTCTTACTTCCATGCCCTCGGTTATCTCAGTTGTGCAGGCTGGCAGGAGACCTCTTGCTCCCTTGACTTCCACGAGGCACAGCCGGCAGGCGCCGTAAGGTTCGAGCCGTTCGTCGTAGCAAAGAGTGGGAATCCATATTTCATTCCTCCGTGCGACTTCCAATATGGTCTCGCCTTTAAGACCGCTGCACGCCTTGCCGTCTATCTTTAATCTGATCTCGCCGGACATATCCCCTCCATATCAGAATCAAACGGTGTAAACCGCATCAAAGCGACAACGCCTGATGCATTCCCTGCACTTTATGCATTTATCTTCGTCGATTACGTGGGGCTTCTTTCTCTCCCCGGATATCGCGCCGCTCGGACAGTTTTTTAAACATACACCGCAACCGGTACATTTCTCAGGATCAATATGGAAAGTGACAAGATCAACGCAAAGTCCCGCCGGACACCTTTTATCCCTGATATGCGCAACATATTCATCTCTGAAGTACCTCAGTGTGGTAAGGACAGGATTAGGTGCGGTTCCTCCGAGTTGGCAAAGCGAGCCCTCTTTAATGTCAATCGCGAGTTTCTCGAGAAGATCAATATCCTCAGGCTTACCTTCTCCCTTGCAAATCCTTGTGAGTATTTCGAGCATTCTCTTAGTGCCGAGCCTGCACGGAACGCATTTGCCGCAAGACTCCATCTGGGTAAAAGTTAAAAAGTACTTGGCTAAGTCAACCATGCATGTCGTATCATCTACCACCACCATACCACCGGAGCCCATAATCGCACCGGCAGCCGGAAGTGAGTCGTAGTCAACCGGCGTGTCAAGAAGGGACTCGGGAAGGCAACCGCCCGAAGGTCCACCTATCTGAACCGCCTTGAACTTTCGCCCCTCTTTTATACCCCCGCCAACGCCAAATATGACTTCGCGGAGAGTAGTGCCCATCTCAACCTCGGCAAGCCCCCCTCTCCTTACTTTACCGGTGAGACAGAAGACCTTTGTGCCTTTGCTTCCGACAGTTCCCATCTTGGCGAATTTCTTTGCCCTGTTGCGAATAATCCAGGGGACATTGGCGAATGTCTCAACGTTATTTATGTTTGTCGGCATACCCCAGATACCTTTGTTGGCGGGAAACGGTGGGCGAGGACGGGGCATTCCTCTCTTCCCCTCGATGCTCGCTATCAGCGCCGTTTCCTCTCCGCAAACGAACGCGCCAGCACCTTCTTTGACAACGATGTCAAGAGAATACCCGCTGGAAAGAATGTTTTTTCCCAAAAAACCCCTCGACGTCGCGTCAGCAATTGCTTTTTTAAGCCTTCTTACAGCAAGGGGGTATTCGGCGCGGCAGTATATATAGCCATGGGTGGCGCCGATAGCGTAGCCCCCGATGATCATGCCTTCGATAACGGCGTGCGGGTCACCCTCAAGCACGCTCCTGTCCATGAAGGCACCAGGGTCACCTTCGTCGGCGTTGCAAACGATGTACTTATCCTTCCCTTGAGCCATGGCGCATAAGTTCCACTTCTGGCCTGTGGGAAAGCCAGCACCACCTCTGCCTCTCAAACCGGATGCGAGTATTTCTTCCCGCACCTGCTCAGGGGTCATGCCGCTCAATACCTTCTTCAATGCCTCGTAACCGCCGGTTGCTATATAGTCATCAATATTTTCCGGGTCAATAAGCCCGCAATTGGCAAGAACTATCCTCTTCTGCTTCTTGAGAAAATCCGCTTCGGGGGTTTTCCTGCCCTCGATGAGAAGCGCTTTATCCCTTAAGATTTTCCCTTCGATAAGATGGCCCTCCACAATGAGAGGCACATCGTTGGGTTTAACCTCGCCGTAAATGACTTTCGGCATTCCCGCTTTTTGGATTTCCACAAGAACCTCCGCAAAGCAGTAGCCGATACAGCCTGTCTCGGCAACTTCCACACCAAGATTGCGCTTTTTTATTTCTCTTCTGATCTCTTCCATAACGGAAACGCCGCCGGCTGCTATCCCGCAGGTCGCAAGACCGACAACAACTCTATCTTTTCCACTCAACGCATCTCGCCCCCACAATAGGATCTATCCAATCTGCCCGGATCGGCTCATTTCTTCTTTTGCGCCCTTTTTCCGGATCGAGCCCCACCACCGGAGCGCTCATTCTCTGATTTCTGGTAGCTTTTTATCACACTTCTTGCCTTGTCCGGATTCAGTCTGCCATGAGCCACACCATCAACAATCATTATCGGAGCCAGACTGCAGGCGCCTACGCAGACAACCTTTTCAACCGTGAACTCCATATCGCCCGTGGTGCCGCCTTCCTCGGGCAAGCCGAGGTGACCACACACAGCCGCGTCAATGTCATCCGCCCCTGCCACATGACAGGCGGTTCCATGGCATATCCTCACAAGATGCTTCCCTATGGGCTCCAGACGAAACTGCGCGTAGAATGTGGCAACACCGTAAACCTGGGCAAGCGTTCTTCCCGTTGCTTTCGCTATCTTTTTCAGAGTTTCTTCCGAAAGGTAACCGAGGGCTTCCTGCGCTTCTTGAAGCACGGGTATCAGCGCCCCTTCGCTACCTTTGTATTTCTTCAATATTTTCTCAAGAACGCGAGACTGCTCACCGTTGTCGCAAGCACCAGGAGAATAAGCAGACATCATCATCACCTTTTCAAAAACAGGGAAACAGGAATCCCGGTTTCTTCAATGGAACCTGAAGCGCGTTTCCTAAAGCTGCAAATATGAATCGGCGTAAAGGGTCTCCTCATGAAACAACTTGACAGTCTTATGGACAGCAAGCTGATCGGGGTCGGAAAGATCCAACTCGCCCTCCTTTAGACCCTCCGCTATAAGCGCCCATTCATACTCGGGACTTTCTTTCCGGGCAACAGCCATAAGCTTCTCATCGTTTGGATCAACAATGGCGGCGTCCATTCCATGACCCATCAGAACGGCAAGGTAAATCCTGTTCAGCAGGCTCTGAACCTCCGGGGCGCATTTGTTGCTTACGTTTGAAAGTCCGCAAATCAGCTGCGGTTTCTCCGGAAGCTCGCTGAACATCTTTGTGGCCTTTACGAGAGCGTGAACCTGGTCCTGCGCGACATTTATCGGGAGCACGATTGGGTCTATCCAGTAATCCTCCATCGGTATGAGTCTTTCCATCTCAACGAGGTCTGGTCTATCTCCGGCGAATACCATCATGAGGTTGTATCCGTTTTCAACCCTTTCGTTTTCATCACGGGGTACACCTGCTTCGCTCGTGCACAACCCAATCACTTTTGCGCCGTATTTCAGAGCGAGAGGAACGAGTCTCTTAATCCTTTCAGGAACATAGGAAATCGAGTTTATTATGGTGGGGTTTTTCGCTATCTGAAGACCAGCCTCTATCGCGTCCATGTTCATTGTGTCAAGCGAAAGGGGGAGATCTGTGACCTCCTCAATTGTCTGGACCATCCACTGCATCAGTTCGGGACCGTTCTTGGTGGCGGGGCCGAGATTTATGTCAATCGCATCGGGATTACCCTCGAGCTGCTTCTCGACCATCGCCTGAATCGGTTTCTTATCACGATTCTTCATGGCTTCCTTGATGCTCGTCGTGATTACATTAACCTTCTCGGCAATCGTAAACATATCGACCTCCTTGTCACCCTACGTTTTCCTCTTCTTCCTTTATATCGTTTTCTTGCTTTCCTATAGTCTTACTTCCTTTGAAAGCTTGCTCTGCCTTGTAGGAACTTCTCACAAAAGGTCCGGAGAATACGCAAGCAAATCCCATCTTATAACCCATCCGCTCTATATCCTCAAACTCCTTAAGGCTATAAAACATTTTGACCGGCACGCAATCCCTTTTCGGTTGCAAATATTGACCGACGGTAAGGGCCTGACATCCTGATTCTCTCAGGTCCAACAGGGTTTGTGTTATTTCCTCCTCGGTTTCACCCAAGCCAACCATTAAGCCGCTTTTGGTGAACAAACCACGCTCAGATGCGATGCGGAGAATATCCAGGGACCTGCGGTATGAAGCTTTCGGTCTAATGTCCGGATAAAGCCGTTCCACGGTCTCGATATTGTGGTTGAAAACATCTGGACGACCTTCCAAAACTTTTTGAACCGCCTTAAGGTCTCCATTGAAATCCGGCGTGAGAACCTCAACGGTTACGTCTTTGAGCTGTGTCCTTATGCTCCGGATGGTCTTTACGAAGTGCTCAGACCCGCCATCGGGCAAGTCGTCCCTCGTAACGGACGTGACCACGACGTGCTCGAGATTAAGATGCATGGAGGCTCTCGCAACGGCCTCAGGTTCATCTTCCCTCAAAGGCAGAGGTATGCCCGAATCAACAGCGCAGAAAGCGCAATTCCTGGTGCATATATTCCCCATGATCATGAACGTGGCGGTACCTGCCGAAAAGCACTCTCCACGATTCGGGCATCTTGCGCTCACGCAAACGGTGTTCAAAGCTTCAGCTGTCAGAACGGATGCAACACGCCCGAAATTGCTGCCGCCCGCAATTTTTCTCCTCAACCAGCTCGGCTTACTGTCGGTGATGCCCGCTTTACTCGCCACCATCCGGGAAATACCTCTCTTTCAATGCGAGCGCCGTACGCGCGGTCAAATCCATGGTCCGCTCCGCGACCTCAACAGAAGCCGAGCCGAGACCGCACGATGGGGTAACCATCGAATGAACGGCTATAAGCGTCCGATCCACGCCTCTCTTCTCGAGAGCTTCAAACGAACTCTCAATAACATCAACGAGTTGGTCCACATCGACATCGAAAACACGCTCATCATTTGGTACCACACCCCAGGCTATCGCCCCTCCCCGTTCAATATGCGAGGATATATGCGTGTGGTACGCCAAGAACCCCTCAAGGTAATCCCAAGCGTCGAAATTGACTATGTCAGGCTCTATCTCAAAGACGATAGACCAGTCGGTGTTCCCGCAGCAGTGAATTCCCTTAATATCCGCTCCGCATTCGCTCATCGATTCTCGGATATCGCTTATAACCTGCTCCCTGCTCAGGCTTATTAAGGCAGAGCCTACCGAAACAAGATACGGCTCATCGAAAAAAATTATCACTTTCGCATTCGGCGCGGCTTTCCTAAGCTTTTGAACCTGCCATGCAGCTTTGAGCGAAAGCGCTCTCACCACCACTTCCTCGAACGTCCCGTCGTAAATAACGGAGCGCTTTGCCTCATCCGTGACAGTTAGCCCGAACGAAATCGGTCCGGTAATCTGCCCTTTCACATAAGGCACATTCCTTAATTTCTCCTCAAATGAAGGGCTCAGAAACGCCGTAAGTCCCGAGGCGAACTGCTCGCTTATCGCGAACCTTTCTGCTTTCCGTCTTTCAACCGAAAGATAGAAATTTTCGAGCTCATCAACAAAAGCCCCACCGGACTCGAACCAAACTCTCCTGCCCTCTTCGTCGATGCGCACACCCGGCATGCCCTCGCAGAACTGAACGTACATGTTTTCAAGGTAACTCCGCGAAGGCAGTTGCGGCCATGGAGGCGCATCCGGAAAGGATTCAATCATCAGATTGCAAGCCACTTCCGCATCATGGTGTGGCAGGCTGCCTATTGCGGTCGCGAGAAACCGCGGCTTAAATTCCATGTCTTTATAGCCTGAATGTAGGTCTCTTATAGCTCGTTTATGTCGATCTCGGCTTCCTCGAGGATACGCGGCACAACGTCCTCTTTGCCAATCGCCATTATGTGGACGCCGTCTGCAAGACCTTGCTCTCTGATCTGCTTGATCTGACGCGCCATTATCTTGATGCCTACATCTATAGCCTTTCCCTTCTCTGCCGCCGCCAGCTCATTGATGAGTTTGTCCGGGACGAACACCCCTGGCACGTTCTTGTTCATGTATTTGGCCATCCCGGCCGATACGAGCAGGACGAGCCCTGCCTGTATCTTAACAGGATACTGCCTTGCGATCTTCATGAACTTGGCGAAATGCTCCATGTCGTAAATCGCCTGCGTCTGGAACCACTCAGCACCGGCTTCCACTTTTTTCTCAAATTTTAAAAGCTGCGGCTCGAGAGGGTTGGCCTCGGGAGTCACGATCGCGCCTTTGAAGAAATTGACCGGCTCGTTCAGCTCGTTGCCTCCGAGGTCCTTGCCCTCCTCGAGGGAACGAATGAGGTTAAGGAGCTGAATCGACTCAAGATCAAATACCGGCTTTGCGTCCTTGTGATCCCCGACGGGAATCGAGTCACCGGTGAGACAGAGAACCGAGCGTATCCCCCTCGTGTATGCGAAAAGCAAATCCGCTTCGATCGCAAGTCTATTCCTGTCCCTGCAGGTGACCTGCAGATTTGGCTCCCCTCCTCTTTCTTTGATAATAAGCGCAGTTGCAAGAGAAGGGTAGCGCATCACTGAGCTCTGGTTGTCCGTGACATTCATCGCGTGGACTTTGTCCTTGAGAAGATCGATGTGTTCGATCATCTCTGTGATATCCGGACCTTTCGGAGGGCCTATCTCACCCGTTACGAGAAATTTACCTGAGTCGAGTATTTCTTTTATCGATGGTTTTGCGTGCCTGACTTTGAGTTCCTCGAAGACCTTATCCATGTTACTCACTCGCATCACCGCCCTTCTTCCGCTCGATTACATGGCGTCCGGGCTTGAGGACGGCATTCCAGTTCTTTGGAGGCTGATAAGCTTTCATTTTCTCAAGCTTTCCCTCTTTCTCAAGCTGCTGGTATATAAGCGTCCACGCGCAATCCTTCTCCGGATCCACCTCGCACTTTCCGTCATTCGTGCCACCGCATGGACCGTTAAGAATCCCTTTATGGCACCTTGCTACCGGGCATATGGCGCCCGTCACATCGAGCAGGCAGTCACCGCAGAGGCGGCACTTTTCCTCAAACTGTCCGTACCTCAGAACATTACCGAGGAATAGGGAGTCGTTTGATGGAAAAACTGGCTTTTCCACTGCGGCGCGCGCCGATTGACAACCCGCACCGCAACTCATCACGAGAAGCGCGTCGGCCGACTCGATTTCATCTTTGTGAGCCCTAAACTCCTTTTTGGCATCGAGTTCATGGCAACCAACCTCGAGAAGAACCGAACCGGTTATTGTCTTACCTTCCGAGGAAAGCTTTTCCGCCATCTCCTTGACCTGGTCCTCTCCGCCGGTTTCACAGAGAGTCGCGCAGTCACCGCAACCCACTAAGAAGATTTTCTCCATGCCCTCGAGCTCTTTCAGTATAGCCTCGAAGGCTTTTTGTTTAGTTATTATCATCTGCCCCTCCTATCAGATCCTTTCTTATGAGCCAGCAGAAACGTAATTCCTCAGATACACAGGGATATCTGATGCTTCTCTCGGACCAATAAGAATCTCCCATTCGGGAAGCTCTTCATCGAGCTCACCTGATATTTGCGCAACATAACCGGGAATTATCAGTTTCCGATGGTTTACCTTCTCCGCTATTCCGCTCGTATTGATGAATTTCGCAATCGTCTCAGGCACAAACTTGCCCGCAGCCCATGCCGTCAAAACGGACTGACCCTCTGAGTCAACTATCCCGAGCCAGGAATCAACTTTGCTCGACTCGATTTCTCCTGAGACTATGAAGTACGTCAGAGAGAAATTCGTGGTCACGAGCACCGGTGAATCCGGTCCAGGTGTGCCTATCTCGTAGAACTTGCTGTCCACAGCCATTGGCTTCTGTGGGTCCGTGTAAATGTTTTGTATCTCCACCTGCAGCGGATAATGCATCCACGCTTCCGGATTAGAGAGTACAACTATATCTGCGTACTTGGCGATGTAGACCGCGGCGCTCGCCCCCTCAAAGAAAAGGTCATCAGTTTCTTCGCACGGGAGAGCTATCGTGGGGAAACCGAAAGGTTTGAATTTCGATATGAGCGCTGCGCGCCTGATCGCCGTCAGAGCCTCGAAAGTATCCTTGAGTTTCCTCGTGCCGGGATCGAGCACAAGGTCTTTCAGGTCCATAGCCATCGCTTTCTCAGAAATTTCAGCGAGACTTGACAACCCTTCTCCCCTGATAACAAGGGGAAGTCCTTTCTCTTTGGCAAGCGCTCCCATGGAATCGAGATTCTCCGCCGTCGCGCAATAGAGAAGAGGATTCAAATCGCCCACTACATCGACCGCAGCTTTCATGATCTCAGCATCATCGGTCATGAGCATTATCGCAAGGTCGCACATTCCCTTGATCGTCTCAAGACAACTTGTGAACTTGCCCGCCTCGCCTGTCTCGCATTTGACGGCGAGCAGTTTCACCTCAAGGCGCTGACCCACACGCTCCCAGGAATCGGATTTCGCCTTCTCCACCGCGCTTTTGAGTTCGTCTTCGGTCATCGCGTCAGAAACGCGAACTCCCATTGCGGTAGGATTGATAAACCTCTTCTCGTGCCTGAACAAAACTAGTTCTTCCCCAATTTTGAACTGCTTGTCCCCCTTGCCAACCGTAATTCCCCTGATGGGAGGTGCGGCCGCATCCGCAAGGGCAGCTTTCGCCTCGTCCGACACATACGGACAGTCCTCAAGTTTCGCCTGCCCGCCAGCAAGTTTCATCGCGAAGGCAAGGCAGGTGGGAAGGTTGCACTCTCCGCAGTTGGTCTTGGGGAGCAGTTTGAAAATATCAAGACCGCTCAGTGCCATCTTCCTTCTCCTTTCCTCATGCCAACATATAACAGGTTCCTATTTCCGATTCACTACATCATGGGTTCCATGGTGAGAGCCGGGTGTCCCTTTTCCTCAAGCCATGGAAGAATCTCTTCTTCGGTCACTCCAACGTCCTCATCCGCTATTTTTTCAATGAAATCCGGAGTTCCCAGTTCCTCAGCCCTTTTCTTGAGCTGCTCGGCCAACGTCTTCTTCAGTTCCTTCGGCATCCATACTATTCTGTGGAATCCGCCGTCGGCGCTGATGAACTTCTTGCTGGTTATGTAAACTTTTCCGATGCCCATGAAACCAGGTGTGACGTTCCCGCCGCCTACTGACCCGGCAAGAGTCGAGAACGTCATTCCGCACGGTGTCATACCAGCGAACTCGCGGTTCACAATCATTATCCCGTTGCACAGAGGCAGTAGCGCTATAATGCATTCGAAGCATCCGCATGAAGTCATCGGGTTTTCCATCATGGTATATAGATTTACCCTTTCAACTTTCCCACCGGATTTGGCTTTCACGTACTCGCTTACGTTGACAAACTCCCCCTTGACCATGTCAAGGCATTCACCCTTTTCAACAGGCTGGTTTGGACCGGTCGGGTCAATTTCGTAGGATGCTTTACAGTCAAGCCAGTTGTAAGCCCCGCAAAGACCAAGCCTTTCCGGAGTCACTATACACACGTGGGTAGGTGCGAATGACTGACAGAGAGTGCAGGAGTAGAAAATATCAACGCTCTCGTCGGTCATTCCCGCGGTCCTCTCATCCCTGTAATGGTATTTAGCCCTGGCTATCTCCTGCAGTTCAAGCACGTCTTTCTCAGTCGTGTATATCGTCACCTGCACTTTATCAACGATGGACGGGAAATCGCTCTTCAGTTTGGCATGGAGTATGGTCCCGTAGTCCTTTATCTTGAAACCTTTCTCCTTTGCCTTCTTGCTTATCCTTGTCCAGACGATATCCCTTTGACCCATGTGCCACACGCCCTCTGCGCCGTTTATAAGATAGTGACACTGACGCTCGAGAATCGACTCGAAATCCTCCTGCATCTTTCGACCGGCCACATGTACAACGATTCCGAGCGGAAGCGCAGATCCGGGTTCCACATCGTCGATTTCTGGACCTACCACTTCGATCTTCCCATCCGTGACCTCGTCCATTTCCTTCATCTCTACAAACTCAAAGACGGGCGTGATATTCCCTCCGAACTGCACATACATATCTTCTTTGCGAATCCTCTCGCCCTCAAACGCCGGACCGTACGCCACAGGAATGGGAACCTTTGTAATCTGTATCTTGAGACCTCTGACTTCGATCGCTTTTTGAACGATCTCATCGTGCGGAATGTTTGAAACCACGTGCTCGTATGTACATATACCCGTGGGGAGAATTTCCGGTATCGGAGTGTCGGCGATCGTCGGGAAACCGTAGTTAATGGCTCCAGCGGCGTTGGCATACCATTCGTCTGTCACTTCCCCGAGCGCTATGACGAACGCGAAAATCCTGTTCTTGTTGTAGAGAAGAACCTTGCGGTAATCTCCAGGTTTGGCTCCGCCGAAGCTCATTGCCGCGCGGGCGGCAAATCCGAGCGAATAGACCACAGAGCTAACCTCTCTACCGTACGGGACTATTCTTGTCTCCCACCCCAACTGAACCCCGAGGCTGTCGAGCTGTTCGGCCACCGTTGTTCCGTTGTGGTGGGCAGAAGTCCATATGTAGAGATTCTTCTCCTGAAGTTCTTTAACGATTTTTTCAGCTGTCTCAGGATCCGGCGCCGATCCAAGCAGAGCGCAGAATCCCGGAGCAGTTCCGTCAACGAACTCGACTCCTCTCTCCCTCATGATTACGTCATCCGCGGCGCCGAGCCATATGCCATCAACCGGATTGGGTCCGTCCACATACTTAATAGCCTCTTCTATCTCCTCCATGAAGAGAGTCGCCATACCCGCGTCAAGAGCAGGCCCGAGGTAAGGCGTCCACAGCCTATCCGAAGGTACAGGCGCCAGAAGATCTTCGGCAATTTTCATTATTTTCGGGCAATCGCCGAGCTTCTCCACTTTTTCACCGGTTATCCCGTAAATGATTGGAAGATAATAAGCGGTATTCGGGAATCCGATCTCCTGGTTTGGACCATACTTCTCCAAAGCCTGCTCAAGACGAGCAGATACTCTCTCATGTATGGCGTGCGCTCCCCTGATTGCAGCACTTGCGATGATCTTCGACATACAAACTCCTCCTTGGTCTTTCCGACTTCCTCAAGCCGAATTCTTTCCTACTCAATTCCAAGCTCACGCCTCATTGCCATGTCGTAAAGCACTCGCTCGCGTTTGGCGTGAATTCCAAGAGCCTCCCTTGCCATGTCAATCTTGTTGAGCAATTTTCCAACCATCTTTTCAGGGTCAGGCTCATGGTCCCAAGTGTTGCCGTAGAGGTCCAGCAATCCCTTGAACAAATAATCGGTGAGAGTCTGGCTACCGTATGTAGGCCACCTCGCGCCGAAAACGGTATACGCTCCTGAAGTCACGAAATAGTGACCTATTGCGACAGCTTTTTCGCTCATCCACTCAGGCGCGCACCCAGCAGCGGGAAGATCCGAGATGTCATTACCGAGTCCGCCTTCCTTAACCATGTTGGTCAAAGAGATCAGAATTCTGCTGTTGTCCACGCAAGACCCAGCGTGCAGTACCGGCGGTATTCCAACAGCCTCACAGATCTCCCTTAAACCTTTGGGCATTACGCCTTCTATGTAAGCGGCCTCCGGCGTCATGAGACCGGTCTTGGCAACCGCCTGAGCTGCGCACCCTGTCATTACAACCAAGCATCCATTTGCCACGAGTTCCTGAACCACGCGAGCGTGAACGGCTTCGTGAGGAACGCGGGGGTTGGAACAGCCAACAACACCAACAACACCCCTTATCCTTCCATCAATAACACCGTCATTCAGAGGTCTGTACGACGCCCTGAATCTGCCGCCGAGCATGTAGTTTATGTATTCGTGGTCATAGCCTGCTATGAACTCACTCGTCTTTTTGGGGATGTCCACCCTTCCTCTGTTTGGGTAGTTTTCAATTGCCATCTCCACAATCTTTTTGGCTATTGAAAGTCCATGCTCTTCGTGGAACTCCACATGTTCAGCAAGAGGCATCTTAGCCTTCGGGCTTGTAGTGACAATCTTCGTATGGAAGCATTGAGAAAGTTCTCCGATTGCCTGATACACGCACTGAACGTCCACGACCATCAGATCAACCGCACCTGTTATGATCGCGAGTTCCTGCTGAAGAACATTGCCGGCTATGGGTATTCCGTGCCTGGAAAGGATCTCGTTTGCGGTACAGCATATACCCGCGATATTTATGCCTTTCGCTCCCTTTTCTTTGGCTTTCTGAATCATGTCCTCGCTCTGGCTGGCAAGCAGTATCATCTCAGAAAGGATCGGCTCATGTCCGTGGACTATGATGTTGACCTGATCCTCCTCAAGAACACCCAGATTTATTTTTGACTTAAGGGGAGTCGGCGTCCCGAAAAGGATGTCCTGAAGCTCCGTTCCAATCATCGAACCGCCCCAGCCATCAGCCAGCGCGCAGCGGGAAGCCTGACGTATGATGTTTTCCATCTCCTGGTCAACACCTATCGAGGATCGATGCATCGCCTCCACTACCTCGCGGTCTATGCCCCTGGGAAAAACACCGAGTTTTCTCCATATCTCCTTTCTCGGCTCGGGCGCTCTCTGAGCGAAAGCCAACTCGCCCTCCTGCTGCCCGAACATGGCGAGGCATTTTTCGCCTACCTCAAGGGCTATCTCCTCATCGCTGCGGTCATCAACCCGAACACCCAAGTCTGCTGCAACCTCGAGCAGTTTTATCCTGTCCTTGATCTGGTAGCCCTCAGCCTCACCCTTTGCCGCAAGAACAAGTGTATGGGCGACAGCGCGTCCGTGGTCGGAGTGCGCCGCCGTTCCGGCCGCCACCATGCGCAAAAAGTTTCTCGCGGCTACCACCTCCGGCGTAACACCGCATATGCCTCTCTTTTCGGGTTCGCCTTCCTTCTTTGGAGGTGTCAACCTGCACGGACCCATAGAGCAGTTCTTGCAGCATATGCCGCTTGCCCCAATGGTGCATTCCTTCATGGTGTCAACCCTGCTGAAAGCGGTATCGTAGCTTTCTTCAGATGCTTTTTTGAGCATCTCTATGCTTGCTTCGCACGCAGTCTTTTCGCTGAAATCAACCACACTTCATCAACTCCTTGCCCTTCTTGAGCCTATCTTCCCCGGAAACTAGCCGGGGCTATGACAACATATTGTCAATAACTTTCCTTACTGCCTTTATGGCATCCGGGTGCCTCATTATTACAATGTCAGCTCCAGCCATGAGCAGCGCCGTGGCTGTCACTATCTCCCAGATCACGCCTCTCTTCTTCTCGTCTCCCCACAATGGTTCCTCACTTGCCGGAGTCTTCGCCTCTTTTGCTTTCCATACTTCGGTACCGACATCGGCAATAAGGGGCATCTGGGTCATCGAGTCATCTTGCCTCAGTGCGGCTATCTTAAGCCTTTCCATGACCGAGTATGTGTATTCAAGACCGTAGCCGAGCGCACCGGTTGTCGGGTCAATCAGGATCTTTTCAGTATCTACGCCGAGGTTCGAAAGCAGAATGTTTAGCTGTTTGGCAAGATTTACGTCAATCGGGGTCTTTGCGGCAACAGTATGATTGTATCCAATGGCCGCGGCGCCTATGGTCTTGTAATTATCCTCGAGCGCGGGTCCGATAATCACATTTTTGCCTTCGCATGCCGCTGCAACCGCCTTCATAACCTCGCCATCTTTTTCGACATCCTCAGACCCGTAGATCATCACCGGAATGTTCACAGCGTCAACGACAGCTTTAACGGTCTCGACTGCTTCTTCCAACGATCTGTCCATTCCCTTCGGATCAGTGCTCTTAAGCCTTAAGGCGATCAAATCAGCTCCCCACTCGTCCTGAGCCTTTTTCGCCCAGGCAACAGGATCAGAGAGCACGTCGGCAAGCGGTTCCTTAACCGCGTCAGACCATTCCTCGGGATAGTAGTCGTAAACCTCAACGGCTATGAGAGGGCGATTGGGCATCTCGCCCTCGAAGAGATGAAACGCAAGAACATTCTCTCCGCCTACCTTCAACTCTCCTGTCCCCAGGGCTACTTCCCTTATTCTTGACTCGGTTGTTTCCTTTACCGATTCAAAAGCCATATCTTCCACTTCCTTTCTACTCTTTTTGACTCAAGCGCTCATTGACATCCCTCAAGTTCAGCGAGTTGACCAAATCATTCAATTCCTGCCTGCATCTTAGCTGCGGTCAACGCGTTTTTAAGAAGCATCATATTGGTCACGGCGCCCACCCCACCCGGAACGGGCGTTATCGCCTTTACCTTTTCCTTCACGTTTTCGAAGTCCACGTCTCCAACAGTCTTAGTCTTAGGTTTTCCCTTCTCATCAAGCACCGGGTTACCCTCTTCATCGAGAACCTTCACCCTGTTAATCCCTACATCAATCACAACCGCGCCTTCCTTTACGAGGTCCGGGGTTATGAGTCCCGCCTTACCCGCAGCCACTATCAATATGTCGGCTCCGGTTGTGTGTTTCGCGAGATTCCCCGCCTGAGAGGTGAAAATATGCGTAACGGTGATAGTCGCGTTTCTGTTCAAGGCAAGAAGCGCTACCGGTTTGCCAACGATATTGCTGTGCCCGACGACAACTATTTCCGCACCCTCAAAATCAATTCCAACGCGCTCGAGCAACTCAATGCATGCCGAAGGGGTGCACGGCGCAAGGGTCGGCTCACCGAGAGTAAGCCTTCCCATATTGAACGGATGGAAGCAATCTATGTCTTTATCAACCCTTATCGTGTTTATCACCGCTGAGTCCGAAACATGGGGAGGAAATGGTCTGAGCGGTAGAATTCCACTCACGGCGGGATCGTCATTCAGCTCTTTGACGATATTTACCACTTCCTCCTCGGTGGTATCAGCTGGAAGGGATTTATCGAAATAGTTAAATCCGACCGACTGGCAGTTCTTCTCCACCTGCCCTCTATACATTCTGGCGCCGAAATCATCACCGACAAGAAGTGTTGCAATACCGGGTGTGATTCCTTTTGCCTTCAGTTTCTCGGTTTCCTCGATTATTTCCTTTTTGATTTCCTCGGCAACAGCGTTGCCATCAATAATTTGTGCCATTTTCATACCTCCTCAACCGAGTTTCTCGTACGTTATTTTCACAACCTTCTCTCGGAGCTCACCCAAATGCATTAGTATATCTTTTATCGCGCTCCATTTCTCGTCAACGAAGGCACTATCGTCAATACTTACCAGGTTTATTTTCACGTTCAAAGCCGCGCACTGACCCGCGGCCTCGGCAAGAATCGCCGCGACTCCCGCGTCGCTCACGGCGTTCAAGTTCCCGATTAGAGCGGCGGTCTCTGATAGTTCCGCAAGCTCAACAGAAGCCTGAGCAATCTCAAAGGGCACCATTGTTGCTTCCCTAAGTGCTAACTGGACCGCTTGCTTCCTTTCTTGTTTCTGTTCCTCGGTTTCCCTCGGCATCTTGAACGCCTTTGCGAGCACGGCGTAAACCTCGGTGTCTTTTTGAATCAGGTTCTGCAATCGAGCCCTTAAAGCTTCGCTCTGCCCAAGAACCTCCTCTATCCTGTGCTGAACGTCAGCATATTTCTCTTTTCCCAAAGTCAGATTTGCGACCATACTGACAAGCGCAGCCCCCAGCGCGCCGACCAAGGCGCTCACCGCGCCTCCGCCTGGTTCGGGAGAGCTTGATGCAAGTTTGTCCAGGAAATCAAGCATTCTTCCTTCAATATACATTCTTAATCACTCCCGCTGTCGTGCAAACAAAACAGTCCCGTCAAGTATCTCGCCAACAGCGGCTAGAGCCGCCGATTCCTTATCCAGCCCTTTAAGGGAAACACCGGAAGCATCAAGATCCGCGATCAACGGGTCATCAGGAACAATCCCCGCAAAATCCATCCTTGACTCTTCGATCACCTTCTCGAGTTCAAGACCTAAAGGCTCGCGTACTCTGGAAACCACCAGGTAAAATCTGCTCACGCCAATTTTCATCTCCATAGCGAGATCTCTTATTCTCATTGCGGTTTGTAGCCCTCTTGAAGAGGGGTCGCTTATCACGTACATGAAATCCACGCTTCTGGTAGTCCTTCTGCTTAAATGTTCCATACCGGCTTCATTGTCGATCACGACAAAGCTATATCTATCGGTCAACCTGTCCAAGAACAGCCTTAGCATGTTGTTTATCGCGCAGTAACATCCAGGACCCTCGGGACGACCCATGCTTATCAGGTCAAAATCGGGCGTCTCCACGAGCGCCTGCTCTATCTGCATCTCGAGCATATCCTGCTTGGATATGCCCGCAGGAAGCTCGCCTCTTTGAATTTTCTCAGACATCTCTTCCCTTACCGCACCGATGGTGAACGGAAGGTCCACCCCCAGCATGATGTGCAGGTTGCTGTTGGGGTCCGCGTCAACGGCGAGCACCGGTTTAAGCCCGTTTTCAACAAGGTGCATTACGGTTAACGCAGCAAAAGTGGTTTTACCAACCCCGCCTTTACCCGATACCCCGATAGTGGTGCTCAAGAGAGTTCACTTCCTCTCTCGAGCGGACCGAGTCCCGCAGCCGCCCTTGCCTCCTCAAGCCTTTGGAGAACTGTGGGAAACATCTCCTTGTGGGTGTGCGGGAGAAAGAGAGCGGAAACATACTGCTCCATGAAACGAGGATTGACCGATAACTCAAGATAGGTCATCATGTTGGCGATTCTGTCAGCTTCTTTTATAAGATTCTTGGAAAGCGCCATCAGGTAACTTCCCAGAAGTGAACCGTTACCTACAAACTTTATCTTTTCAGTGTCCACATCGGGAAGAAGCCCTATGATAATCGCCTTATCTATTTCGAGATATCTCCCGAAAGCGCCCGCAATGAGTATCTCCTCGACATCCTCGATTTTCATGCCCACTTCCTGAAGTAGTATTTGAATTCCCGCGTAAACGGCGGCTTTCGCCCTCATCAAATTGTCTATATCCGCTTCGGTAATTACTATGTCTCGATTCGTGCCGCTTTCATCGGCCCAGACAAGAACATACTCGCTGCCGCTTTCCCCAACCCTGGTGCGCGGGGTATCGAGGTCAACGTCAATCTTTCCCCTCTCATCTATCACACCTGTCAGGAAAAGTTCGGCCAAAAGATCAATCAACCCGGAACCGCATATCCCAATAGGACGCCTGTTGCCGATCGTTATGATCATGGGCTCCTTCGTGACTTCGTTTATCCTCACCTGTTCGATAGCGCCACGCGTGGCACGCATGCCGTGCTTGACCCCCGCACCTTCAAAAGCCGGTCCGGCCGAGCATGAACATGAGAGCATCCATTCCTTGTTCCCCAAAACCATCTCACCGTTGGTGCCAATATCTATATAGAGGGTGAGTTTCTCGGAGTTGAACATTCCTGAGGCAAGCACTCCGGCTACAATATCCCCACCAACATAGGAAGCCACGCACGGGGTACACCTTAAATATACGCCGCTTGCTATTCTTATCCCAATATTGCTCGCCTTTATCCAAGGAAAATGAGTGGCAGCTGGAATGTATGGGTCAACCCTTATGTAGCGCGGATCGAGACCGAGCAAAAGATGAATCATCGTCGTGTTTCCCGATATGCACAAATGCGTTATGCTGCAAAACTCTATACCGGTCTTCTCTACCATCTGCTGAATCAGGTTCCATATGGTGTTGACCGCCGCGGACTGAAGCTTGGCAAGCCCGGTCGAACGGGTGGAATAGATAATCCTCGTTATTACATCCTCGCCGTACGAAATCTGACCGTTGTAATCGGAAGCTTCGGCAATAACCCTGCCGGTTTGAAGGTCTATAAGTTGGGCCGAAACAGTTGTGGTTCCAAGGTCGATAGCGATGGCGGCCTGCCTCGGGGTAGTGTCTCCCTTCTCAAGCCTTACCGCCCTCTGCTCCATTCCGCGATCAAGGACCGTCACCGTGACATCAAAACTCGCCGCCCTTACCATGCTCGGCAACGCTGAAAGCATCGGATAATCAATAACGACGTCTTTAAGGTCGGCGAGTTTTGCGAGCCCCCGCTTAATTCTTTCCGCGTCACTGATGTTATCCTCCAAAGAAGGCTTATCGAGGATCAGGTGGAACTTGGCGGTTGGGGGATTAAGTTCCCACTGTGGCAGCCGCTCGGCCCAATCCTTAGCCGAAAGCGTGTAACCTTTGAGAGGAATCGGGGGTCTTCGTAACAGGACCCCTTTGTCTCCGATCTGGCTTTCTATGGGGATTCTAACATCAACATCTGACTCAACAGTCGAGCAGCAAGCAAGCGTGTATCCCTGCTTTATTTCTTCCTGAGAGAGTTTTACCTGGAGCCTCTGCTTTACCTCACCCTTCTCGATGATAACCCTGCACTTGCCGCAGTAACCCTCACCCCCGCAGGAAGCGTTTATGTGAACATCTGCTTTCATTGCCGCCCGGAGCAGATTTTCGCCTTTATCCACTTCTATGCATCTGTTCTCCGGATAGAAACAAACCCTAACTTTTTCTCGATCCATCTTCTTGTATCCTTTTTAACCGGCGACCGGCTTATAACCGGTCGCCGGTTCACTTACATTCATTAGAACAAACCAACAACCCTACCGTCGTCCGTAAGATCGACCTTGTTGCCCGCGGGCTCGCTCGGAAGTCCTGGCATGGTCCTCATGTCCCCGCACAGAGGATAGAGGAATCCCGCTCCAACAGATGGCCTGATGTCCCTTATTGGCAGGCGCCAGCCGGTCGGCGCTCCTTTAAGGTTTGGATCATGAGAAAGTGACAGGTGCGTCTTCGCCATGCATAGCGGCAGTTTATCGTACCCTGCCTCCGTGAACTTCTTTATCGCCTCCTCCGCGGCGGGACTGTAATCTACGCCGTCCGCTCCGTAAATCTGAGTGGCGACAATCTCTATCTTCTTCTTTATGGTGTCATTGAGATCATAGAGGTAGTGGAAGTTGTTCGGAAGTTCGCAAGCCTTGACAACAGCCTCGGCAGCAGCTATTCCGCCTTCTCCTCCCTTTGCCCAAACCTCTATGGGCTCGCAGAAATCGGCTCCTGCTTCAAGCGCTATGCCGTGGACCATCTCGATTTCTTTATCCCTATCGCTTGTTCGGCGATTGATCGTTACGACCACAGGAAGACCGAAAAGCTTCATGTTCTTGATATGTTTTATAAGGTTCGAGCAACCCTTCTCAAGAGCTTCATAGTTCTCTGCTGCTTGCACTTCCTCCGGAATCGGCTTTCCCGGGATTGCAGGGAATGCGCCGCCGTGCATCTTAAGGGCTCGTATCGTGCAGGTTATGACGACGCAGTCAGGTCTGATGCCGTATTTCTCCATCGCGCGGACCTTAATATGCATCATCTTCTCCGCGCCGCAGTCAGCACCGAAACCGCTCTCCGTTACCACGTAATCCGCAAGCTTAGAGGCAATAATGTCAGCTATGACCGAGTTGTTGCCCTGCGCAATGTTGGCGAAAGGTCCGGCGTGCATAAAGCACGGGTTGTGCTCAAGTGTCTGAATGAGGTTCGGTTTAAGCGCATCTTTCAGGAGAACCGCCATGGCGCCCGCGCATTTTAGGTCCTCAGCGTAAACCGGCTTCCCGTCGTACGTGTAGGCCACAAGTATTCTCTTCAGTCTCGCTTTAAGGTCCTGAAGGCTCTCGGCAAGAGCGAGTATAGCCATGACCTCAGACGCCACGGTGATATCGAAACCGGTCTGCCTCGGATAGCCATTCTGCTTTCCCCCAAGTCCGATGACAATCTCTCTGAGAGCGCGATCGCTAATATCTACAACTCTTCTCCATGAGACCGTGAGCGGATCGATGTTGAGACGGTTGCCGAGGAGAATGCTTGTGTCAATGTAAGCGGCAAGAAGATTGTTAGCCGCACCAACCGCATGAATATCGCCGGTAAAATGAAGGTTCAAGTCTTCCATGGGGACAACCTGGCTGTATCCACCGCCGGCCGCGCCGCCCTTGATCCCGAACACCGGACCCATGCTCGGTTCCCTGATGCAAACTATCGCTTTCTTACCAATTTTGTTGAGCGCCTCAGTCAGGCCTATCGTAGTTACTGTCTTCCCCTCTCCAAGAGGGGTTGGTGTTATAGCGGTAACGTCTATGTATTTCGCGTTTGGCCGGTCCTTAAACCTCTCGATAACGTCTAGATTGACCTTAGCCTTGTACTTACCGTACAACTCAAGATCGTCTTCCTCCAGCCCGATTTTCTTCGCTATCTCCACAATGGGCTCCATTTTTGTTGCTTGAGCGATTTCCAAGTCGCTTGGAACGTGTGCCATTTTCCCTCCTCTATCAAACACTTACAAATAAGACTGCCGTTCTTTCAAATACTTGATGATCCCTTGATCGAACAAACGCCTTTCTCACAGTTTTTTTAGACACAAATCTACCGCTTTAGCATCAACCCCCTTCATCATAGGATTTCACCAAGGAAAACGCTGGTGACTTCTCTGACTAACACAAATGTAGCCTCCTTTTGGAGGCACCTTCGTGATTATATTAAAACCTCGGTAAACTGACAAGTATGAACCACATGTATTCCATGTTTTACACCGCTGAACCTGAAAAGAACACCCGAAAGAAACACCTCCCTTATCAAACAGAGCCACCGTCTACCGCTGTGCACATATTTTCGGAAATAGCGTATCTTGTAAAACAACCGTACATGAAAAGACGCTTAGGCTCATCTGAAGAAAGGATTCTTTAAAAACGACACAAATGTCCTCATGAAAATTCCCTTTTCTTTTTCAAAAAGACTAACGATTACCAGGTCTTTAACCGCAGATTAATCATCTACTCCAAAGCGCGATTGAACTCGAATGTTTCCGTCAGTTATTTTTCGACGCGGTTATCTTGGTCTTTTCAGACCCGGTCCACCAAATTTAATGTCGTTTGAATCTGCAGCGAAATTTTCGATTCTCCCCCGCTGAATGCCCGTCTTTAAACATGAGTTTGACTCAAAAGCGTTCTTTGTTGGAGAATTATCGCGCCGTACCAAGATAATGACGCCAAAAGATAGAAGAAAGATAGTGACCAAGGAGGCAAAATGACTGATAAAGAGAGATACGACGTGGTGGTAATCGGCGCGGGACCGGGCGGATATCCTGCCGCGATAAGAGCCTCCCAAAAGGGAGCAAAAGTTGCCATCGTCGAAAAACAAAACGTTGGCGGCACTTGCCTGAATTGGGGCTGCATTCCCACAAAAACACTTCTTGCCTCAACCGAACTTGTTGCGCACGCGAAAGAAGCTGAGAAATTCGGGGTACGAATTGGAAGTATCGAACCTGACTGGAAAGCAATAATGGAACGCAAAGAGAACGTTATCAATACCTTGGCATCAGGCATCCTCTCCCTTCTAAAAGCAAATAGTATAGAGCTCATCAAAGGAAAAGGGTCCATAACCCCAGAGGGAAAAGTCACGGTTGAAAGCGAAGAAGGTAAAATCACCCTCGATGCCGGTAAGATCATCATCGCCACCGGGTCGGAACCGGCGGAGATTCCAGTTTTTGACTTCACTGAGCCTTCCGTGATGACCTCCACGGACGCGCTTGCGCTTGATAAGGTCCCGGAGAGTTTGATTATCGTTGGAAGCGGTGTCATCGGCAGCGAATTTGCTTGCATCTTCTCCACACTCGGAACGCAGATAGTCATGATTGAACTGATGGACAGAATGCTGCCGACCGAAGACAGCAGAATATCAAAACAGATGAGAAGCATATTCAAAAAGAGCGGAATAGAAATAAAGACGAAAACTACGGTGAATAAAGTGCTCGAGTATAAAGAAGACAGAATCAGCGTTGAACTTTCCACCGGCGAAACGGTTGAGGCCGAAAAGGTCCTCATCTCCATTGGCAGGAAGATGAACTCCCAAGGGCTCGGGCTTGAAGAAGCAGGTGTGGAAATCGATCAGCGCGGTTGCATTGTGGTGAATGAGCGGATGGAGACCACCAGACCAGGGATATACGCGATCGGTGACGTGATAGGGGGAATTCTGTTAGCTCATACCGCTACCTTTGAGGGACTCGTCGCAGCCGAAAACGCAACCGGTGGAAACGCGAAAATCGACTACAGCGTTGTGCCCGCGTGCATATTCACAACTCCCGAAATAGCGAGCGTGGGGCTCAACACTGATAAAGCGGCAGAACAGGGCAAGGAAATAAAGGTCAGCAGATTTTCATTCGGAGGACTCGGCAAAGCGCTGGCCATGGGCGAAGACCGGGGTTTTGTACAGCTGGTGATAGATCCCGCATCCGACAAAATTCTCGGCGCTCAAATAATGGGTCCGCATGCGTCCGATCTGATACACGAAGTCGCCGTGGCTATGAAACTGGGGGCTACCGCTGAGGAAATCGGCTCCACCATACACGCTCATCCTTCTCTACCCGAGGCGATAATGGAAGCCGCGGAGGCCGCCCATGGAAAAGCGATACACTTGTCCCCTTCAAGAAAATAAAGTGTGCGGATAGACCACACATTCAATTTGAGAGCAAGTAGCGCGGCAATGGCACGAGTCAATAACGCCTCTGTTATTGGTCGAGAAGACCGCAGGTTCTAAATATATCTACGACCAATTTGGAGACTTCCTCATCCTGGCCGAAAAGGAAATGGTCGGCTCCGGGTATCAGGTAGATGCGCTCCCTCTCTCGGTCGGATATGTTTTCAGCAAATTTGATCAGGAGTTGCGACGGGCAAAGGTCATCCCGATCACCAGCGAGATAATAGCGTAACCCAGGGGTCCGGGATAAATCCTTTGAAAAATCCATCCAGTCGATAACCGCGACCGGCGGCGATATCGCGACAATCAGAGCGGCTTTGAGTCCCTCCGAAACCGCGCGCAACGCCATGAGCGATCCGAATGACCAACCAGCGATTGCCATCCTCTCCGGAGGAATTCCAATGCTGGACCCAAGATACCCCGCGGCGGCTTTTACGTCAAATACCTCCTCTTTACCGTCAGTGAAATACCCGCCGCTGTTACCAACACCCCCGAAGTTAAACCTAAGCACAGTCACGCGGTTGGAAACAAGCAGGCGGGCTAGAGAAAAGAGAAGGGGAACATTCATGTTACCTCCACCCATTGGATGTGGGTGGCATAAAACAGCGCCCGAAAGGGGAAAACCATCAGGCTTGGATATTATCCCTTCAAGTTCGAAATCCGCGCTATTCCGCTGCGAGGGGAAAAAGATTCTGTCCTCGATCAAGGCAATTCCTCTAATCGAGCTTATTGTGTTCGTCTGAATTGTAAAAGTTTAAAAGTAAAACCGTAAAACCAAAGTGGCCTTCTTAAAAGCGCACCGATATTATTTTCAAGGGGCAGGCGTCAACGCAAAAACCGCAAAGAATGCACCTCTCCTTGTCCAGTTCGATTTTCCACTCCGGCGGCTCTATCTTAAGAGCTCTCGGCAGGCACACGGCTGTACACGCTCCGCAATCAATACAAAGTTCATCGTTCATATCGATGTCTTTTATCGCATCCTCTACAATCACGCCAAGTTCCTCGAGATATCTCATCGCGGCCCTGATAGCCGAGGGCTCAGCCTCCAGTTCCACGAGCATTCTACCAACCTCACCCTCCTGAACCTGAGCGCGAAGTATGTTCGTTAGAACATCGAACTCTTTAACCAGGGTCGCAACCACGGGTCTTTCCACCACTTCAGGTGGAAACGTCAGCACCAACCTCCTTTTAGCCATTTAACCCTCCCCCCGGTCTCTGATTTCCAGCGTATTGAGCGTCCCCTCAGTGGGAAGCTTCTGGACAGGCTCCGTAAGGAGAAATTCCCCGCTTTTTATCCAGTCTCTTAAGACCTGCGCAATTCTCTTTGCCATTCTGATACTGGATATGGGGGCGGTTATCGCTTTCTTGCCCATAATCTCCACGTTTCCGCTATGGAGCTCAGCGTAGCTAACCTTTTTAAGAGGTTTTCTTGATCTTGTTGGCTCACTGTAATCATAGATGTAGGTGTAAATCTCATCATCGCCAACGCCAGTAAAAGACGCCATCTCCTCATCGAGTATAGGGATGGGAACGCCAATACCAACGTATAGACTTACGCCATATCGGTGAAATCTCGCTGCCCTTATGAATTCATGGCTCATTTTCTTCATATCAGCGATAAGCGAAAGGGTTCCCCCAGGACCCACCGGTACGCCCCGGGGTGTGCGCTCGACCGAGGGTCTGTGTTGAGTCCCGTGCCAGGCGACGTAACCCGGCGCTCCCCCAAGAAATACCCTCGTTCCCACGCCTATGGTCCTGTAATAAGGGTCGTTTAAAAGCGGGCTTAAAGCCCCGGCGCTCGAATATGTAACGTTTCCATATCCAGGTATTAAGACCCCCATGTAGGTGTAGAGGGTCCTGTCTGAACCGTTTGTGGCGCACACGTAGTTCTGGTAAGCGTTTCTCGGGTTGAAGAGAAAGGCCTCATTCACGCTCTCAAGATTTATATATGTCTGTATCTCCCGGCGCGGATAACAGTCCGTCGGTATGGCGCTTGCCTTCAACCGCAGCCACTTTCCCTTTAAGAGGTCCTCTATTAGATGACCGCCACCATAGTTCATCCCCTCAGTATCGGATAAGGCAGTTGCTCCGATGTATATGTCAACGGCGGCAAGATCGGCGCAGACGGGAACATCATTCAACCAAACTCTATGCATCTTCATGGGTGGGTCGCTGTGTCCAAGGTTTATAAAAGCCCCGGAAGAACACATCGGACCGAAAGTACCGGTGGTGACCACATCCACCTTTTTTGAAGCCTGAGCGGCGCCCTCTTCCCTGACAAAACGAGTCATCTCATCAGCGGTGAGCACCACGGCTTCCCCTTTCTTTATTCGCTCGTTAATCTCCTCTATTGTTTTCGCCAAATATTCACCCCTCCCACACGTTCAAGCAACACAAATAGAATTATTGCACTTCCTTGCAAAAATTGCCCCCCTTAAGGCAATCATAAATCATAAACAAAAAATTTGGGGCAGGCGCTCCCTCGTTATGAAGACCAGAGCTTCAAACAAGCGTAAAGTATTAGAATGACAAAATAATGGTACAGGAATTTTTCGAATTCTTTCACGGACGCTTCGGTAAACATGGCGAGAAAAAAATTGGGAAAAAAGAAGAAGGTTGGGCTTGCCATTAGTGGAGGAGTGGATAGCACAGCCGCCGCTCTGCTCTTAAAGGAGGAGGGTTATGAGGTTTTGGGCCTAACGATGAGAGTGCCGACACTCGGGAATCTTGGTGGGCGAAAGGAACCCCCTATCCTCTCCTCTTCAAGAAAAATCGCAGAAGTGATAGGGATCAAACATTTGGTGGTTGATGTTTCTTACGAGTTTAAAGAGAAGGTAATTGCTCCTTTCATCAATGATTACGCTCAGGGGCTTACCCCCAACCCCTGCATCGTATGCAACCGAACAATGAAGTTCGGATTGCTATTTGAAGAGGCGCTGAAAAACGGATGCGAATTTTATGCCACCGGCCATTACGCGAGAAAAACCGAAGGTGTCCCTCACAAAATACTTAAGGGAGTTGATAAGGAAAAGGACCAGAGCTATGTCCTCTGGACACTCAACCAGGAAATATTAAGCCGCTTGATTTTTCCTTTGGGATTTCTAACCAAAAAAGAGGTCAACAAGATCGTGGAAAGCGCGGGATTAACTGAACTCATCCACCCGGAAAGCCAGGATATTTGTTTCATCGAAGGTCGCTCCCATGTGGAAATATTGAAAAAAAGAGTGCCCGATGCGTTCAGGCATGGCCCTATTCTTGACATTCGCGGAAGGAAACTGGGAAAACATGCCGGCATACCGCTTTACACAGTGGGTCAAAGAAGGGGGATCGGGCTCGAAAAAACAGGACCCTTCTACGTCATTAAGATTATCCCCGAGGAAAACGGGATAGTTGTGGGAAAGAACGGAGAATATTCGGTATCCGGTTTTTACGTTCGTGATGTCAACATAATCAGCGGACGTGAAAAGAAAGAGTTCGATTGCTTGGTGGTTACGCGTTACCGAGGCAACCCTCAGCCCGCATCCGTGAGTATCTACGGGAAAACCAGCGGAAAAATCACTTACGTTCAAACGGGGTCCCTCGCCTCCCCCGGACAATCCGCGGTTTTCTATCGAGACGATGAACTAATCGGTGGCGGAGTCATAACAGGAAACATCTTCGGCGAGAGCTTTTCAAATATCATGTCAAGCTAACAGCCCTCATGACCGTATGTATTGACCTTAAAAAATTATTCTCCGCTTTTAGTAAGTTAAGAAAACGGGCTTCATTCACACTACGCGTTTCAAGGAAAGAACATTTCGTTCTATGTCCGAGCCAGATCAAGCGGAAAGGCGAGAACCAGACTCCTGGATTCAAACCTTATTTAAACCAATGATTTATTAAAACCGTGCCTACATTTCTCAACCCTGGTAAGATAATATTTCTCTTTAGAAATCGGGCATAAAGCGGTCAGGCAGCAAAGAGGCAGTGATGTCATTCGCCGAATGGTTCGAATTTCAAGTCCCTGGAAAAATAATCTGCGGCGAAAAATGCGTTGAAACGGTGGGACTTGAGATTGAGAAAAAGGGAGGAAAGAGAGCGCTTATCGTTACGGATAAGCAGGTTGAGGATGCCGGCCTGGTCGATCTCGTCAAAAAGGGCATGGAGAGCGGGAAGTGCGAAATCGCGGGAATCTTTGACGAGGTACAGCCCCACTCGGAGATAAAAATCGTCCAAAAATGCTATGAGTTCGCCCTGGAAAACAAAGCCGACTGCATAATCTCCGTTGGAGGCGGATCAACAATTGACACCGCAAAGGCGGTAGCCATCCTCATGGTCGAGGGAGGACACATCTTAGACCACCAAAGTGCAATTTACATGCCGAGCGCACCCCTCCCCCTCCACATCTCAATTCCAACAACCGCGGGAACAGGCTCTGAATCAACATTTTCCGCATCCATTCTCGACGAGGAACAGAAACTGAAACTGACGTACAAAAGCCCTGAACTCGTGCCCTCTGTCGCGCTACTCGACCCCATTATGACAACAACCCTTCCGGCTCATCTCACTGCCTCCACAGGCATTGGCGCGCTTTCTCACTGCATAGAAGCGCTGCATTCCGAAAGCCGGCAACCCTTATGTGACAGCCTTGCTCACCAAGGAATACGGCTTATATCCCAGTATCTGCCTGTCGCTTTCGAAGAACCCGATAACCTCGTCGCGCGAGGTTATATGATTATCGCAGCCAACATCGGCGGAATTGTATTCGCTAATGTGTGCGGGGGGATGATACATGGAATAGCTAATGCTCTGGGCGGCAGGTTCAAAGTCCCCCACGGAATAGCAAATGCTATTCTCCTTCCGCTATGCGTGGAATTCAACATCGAAAATTGCCCCGAGAAAGTCGCGGGAGCCTCCAGAGGAATCGCTGAAGATTTTGGTACCGACACTCGGAAATATGACGATGTTGCCGCAGGAGAGAAAGCGTTAGATCATATAAGACATTTAATATCGGACCTGAAAGTTTCTGCGACCTTAAGCGAACAGGGAGTAAAGGCGGAAGCGCTCGAAGGGACCGCCAGGGACGCGATGGCGGATGGCTGCATGTCGAACAATCCTAAGGAACCAGACCTTGACGAGATAATGGAAATACTTAAAAGAGCTTTCTAACAATAGTCTTAATAAGGGTCGCGGGAATTAATCTTGACCCTGCGGGGGAGATGATCTGGCTTTAGTACCATTTATTTGAGGGGAGGAAATAGGAGTGGCACTGAAAGAGTATTACGAATTTTACACCCCGAAGAAAACCATCTACGGCGCGAATATGGCGGCCGAGATCGGGCAAGAAGCTGAGCAGATAGGCGGGACCAAAGCGATGATAATCACCGACAAAGGGGTCATGGAAGCCGGTCTTGCGGAAGACGTGAAAAAGAGCGTGGAGAAAAGCAGCGTGGAGCTTGTTGAAGTTTTCGCAGATGTTCCGGTTAATTCCGAAATTGAGGTATGCATTGAAATAGCCAAGATTGGGGCAGAAAAGGGTGTGGATATTCTCATCTCCGTGGGTGGCGGAAGCGTCATTGACACCGCAAAAGGCGCCAACATTCTCCTCGGGGTTGGAGGAGACCTCCTCGCAGACTGGCAGGGCACGAATCTTATTCCGGAGCCCTTGAAAAAGCATGTGGCCATACCCACTACCGCAGGAACGGGAGCTGAATCATCCCTCGGCGCGGTGATCAAGCATTCTCCCGGTAACCAGAAAATAACGTTCAACAGCCCCTATCTCATACCTGATGTCGCCATACTCGACCCATCTCTAACGGTATCCATGCCTCCATCTCTTACGGCCGCGACCGGGATTGACGCCCTGACCCATGCAATCGAGTCATTCTCGAGCCTCGAGCACGCCCTGCCCTCAGACGCCCTCTCTTTTTACACCGTAAAACTGATATATGAGAACCTGCCCATAGCGTTTGAGAATGGTGAGGATTTGGAAGCAAGGGGAGAGATGTTGATCGCTGCAAACCTCGCCGGTTCCGCAATATGCACGACCCTTTCCATTGGAGCGTGTCACGCAATGGCTCACGCCGCCGGCGGCTTAAGCCCGGTATCGCACGGAGTCGCAAACGCAATAATCCTCCCCGTAGTCATGGAGTACAACATTGATTATTGCCAGGACCGTTACGCTGAACTCGCCTCGGCAGTCGGAATAGAAACCAGCCAGATGAGCGAAGCCGAAGCCGCGCGCGCTTTTCTTGAAAGAATAAGGGATTTCATATGGTCTTTCGGTCTTCCCAAAAACCTCAAAGAAGCTGGAGCTGACCCTTCCCTTGCGGAGAAAATGGCTGATGAGGCAATGGGCGACGCCCAAATATACGCTAACCCGAGGGAGGCTGAATACGAGGAAATCCTTGGCTTGTTCAAATCCCTTCTCGAGTGAATCTGGCGGTTGTATTTGACAACAAGATTATCCTCGCGCGGCAGTTCATCTGGCTAAGATATTTTTCACGCTATTACCGTTAGCGCGTTATCTATTACTTCGGCAGCAACTGGTGCTTCGCCTATGAGCTCCCCGTCAGCATGAAGAAGAAGGATGTTGTCCGACAGCAATCGAACTTTCTTTGCTTTGAAAGAGAAAACCGATTCGTCATCCGGAAGAATTCCAGTGTACATCCGGGATATGCTTGAGATCGTCCTCAAACCATGAAAAATCTTTCCTAACCTTCCCCTCCGGGGAACGGGCTCCTCAGGCGGAAGATCAATGACCGGGCTTTGCCCACCTATTCCCGTTACAATTACATCAATCATTCCATCGTCAACTTCCGCGTTCGGCGCAACCCGCATCTTGCCCCCGAAATAGTTTCCGTTAGCGAGGAAAACCGAAACGGCGACAACCCTTGTGACTTTTTCGTCAAGATGCATTTCTATGTCTTTTTCTTTAAGTTTTCTGAGCGCTGGAACGAAGCTGGCGAAATAGGAAAGCCTGCCCCCCAACAAACTGAAAAGCGCGGGCTTAATCAGGTTGGCGTTCTTGACTATCTCGGAATCAAAGCCGACCCCGGCAATGTTCACAAAATACCCGTCCTTCAAACCATCGCCATCCATGTACTCTATCGAAACCACATCCACCTTCCTCTTCCTGCCTGAAGCGAGGAGGGAAACAGCAACCTGCCAGTCCGAGGGAATTCCAACGGAACTGGCGAAATCCGTCCCCCTGCCACATGGAATCAGGCCCAAAACCGGCATCTCGAGTGCATTAGAGCTCATCAGACCGTTGACGATCTCATATACCGTGCCGTCACCGCCAACGGCAACAACAGTTTTGTAACCTTCTTCTGCTGCTTTTCTCGCAAGCGATACAGCGTGTCTGGGATACTCGGTGAAACAATATTCAAAATCGAGGCGCAGGTCTTTTAGCGTCCGCTCGATATCCAACCATCTTCTCGAAGCCTCCCCCTGCCCAGAAACAGGGTTTACAATAACCATCATTCTTTGCTTCTTGTATGATTGAGCGCTTTTCTCCTCTCCCGAGGGCGTTTCCTTTCTTCTTGGCACATCCACCACCGCCTGTCCTCAAAATTTTCGCTAAATTCGGTCAAGCTTTCTTCCCCCGCAATAGCATTTTTCAAAAAAGAGATTAACTTTAAAACCTAAAAACCAGCACATAGATTATAAAACTTGAAATCCCGGCAAGCTCCAAAATTTAATGGGTTCAGGCGTCGTTTTTGAGCCCTGCAACAACGATGATTCGCCACTTTTCAGATATAATATAGCCTACGATCGCTACTGGGGAGGTCCTGATGAGTGCTCAAGTGATCGTTATAGGCGCGGGATACGGCGGTCTCACCACGGCGGCTATACTCGCCCACAACGGGGTTGAGGTAGAGGTTTTCGAAGCGACCGGACATTTGGGTGGAAGGGCGTCTTTCGACTTCAAAGACGGCTTCATCGTTGATTATGGAATACATGCAAACCGGTTCGGTAGAGAGGGCGCGGCGGCGTCCGCTTTAAAGGAAATCAATTATGAACTCGAGTTCGTTAGGATGGGCGAACCCCTTCTATATTACGAGGGCTCTTTCGTTAAGCTACCGACCGCCCCAGTTGATTTCATCAAGACGAAAATTCTTACGGCCGCGGACAAGGCGATTCTGATCGGGAACATGGTGAAACTGGTGGCAGGTAAACACCAGAATCTTGCCGATCGCAGTCTAGAAAGCATTCTCATCGGAAGAAACAGGAAAGCTATCCCTGAAATCTTTTCGATTCTCGCCGGCCTATGCCTTGTTGCGCCCGATATAAGCAAAACAAGCGCTGGTGAGATGGCACAATTCTTGAAGCGCGCGATGCGGGCAAAAGAAAACGTTGCTTACCCGAAAGGCGGAACTAGGCAAATCATAGAAGCGCTGGCATCAAAAATAGAGAAAAACGGGCACATCCGTACCGGCCACAGGGTTAAAGCTATTGAGATAGAGAACGGAAAGGTAAAATCAGTTCTTGTTAAGGGTGAGAAACATAAAGCAGAAGCAGTTGTTTTCGCCGTTCCCCTTCAGAGAATTCCCGATTTTCTTGAAAAAGGTTTGCCTCAGGATTTTATTGAGAAGTGCGCATCGATTGTCCCCACAGCGGGTATATCTGTTGACCTGTGTCTGTCGGATAAGGTCTCAGATATCGACGGTCTCGTTGTTACACCTAACCCGCTTACCATGGGTCAGTTCACATCCAACATCGACCCAGATGTCGCTCCCGAAGGCAAGCAACTTGCGACTTTCTATTATCCGCTCCCAGTTACTCTCCTGGACGATAAAGAGAACGCGGAGAAAGAAGAGGAAAAATTCCTGGATTTAATAGAGCAAATGTTCCCAGGGATAATGGAAAAAGTGGAGTGGCGAAGAATTCTCACTCTGAAGATGGTTGATGGGTTTGAACCACGGGTCGGTCAAAGCGCCAAACACCGCCCGGGCGTGAGAGCTCCCCAAGTGGAGAATCTATTTTTCGCCGGGGATGTTGTCAGCGCTCCAGGAAGCGGCGGGGATGTCGCTTTCTTTTCCGGCGTTGAAGCGGCCCGCCAAGTCCTTTCCTACCTTAAGTGAGCGTGATTGACACGTGAGGTCCGGCGCAGGAAACCTGAAACTCACCGGCGAGCGCACACTCCCTGGGATATCAAAAGAGAACTACTGGTTTAAAAGACACCTTGTTGCCTATGAATTTGCTCAATCGCGCGCAGTCGGAAAAGTCGTAATTGATATAGGATGCGGAGAAGGCTACGGACCGTATCTCCTGTCAAAATCCGCTAAAAGAGTGATCGGGATCGATATCGCCCCTGAGGTAATCGAGCACGCGAGGAAGAAATATAATTTCCCCAATCTTACCTTCGAGACCATGGATGTGAAAGAACTCAAATTTCCTGATGACTCGTCCGATCTCATAGTCTCACTGCAGGTAATCGAGCACCTACCTGAGGAGCTTCCTTTCTTAAAAGAAATAGCAAGGGTGTTAAAAAAAGATGGAGAGGCTGTACTTTCGACCCCGAACAGGAAAACCATTTCGCCCGGGAGCCTCAAACCAATAAATCCTTTTCACTTCAGAGAATACACCCCTTCAGAATTCCGAGAATTGCTTTCTGATTTCTTCGAGGATGTAAGTGTGGTAGGGGTTTTACACGCGGGAATCCTGCGCTTGAATGAAAGAATAGGAGCGGTAGATTTCATAAAGGTATATGAGATGAGCAAGCTTAATCCGAGACTCTGGCTGCACAGAATACTCTGCCCGCTCATCATGACGAAGGATTTCAAAATAACGGATGAGGACATAGATGACTGCCTCGATATCATAGCGGTCTGCAAAGGCAAGAGAAATTTTAGTTCAAAATGACCGGATATTTATGCCTGCATCTACATTCCCATATGCCTTACGTCAGGAAAAACGGAGTGTTCCCCGTAGGAGAGGACTGGCTCTATCAGGTCATTTCCGACACTTACCTTCCGCTGTACGATTTTCTCTCACGCTTGTCCGACCGGGGCGTTACTAACTGCCTTTCTCTTACGCTAACGCCAGTTTTATGCGAACAGCTTGCCGACACTTATGTGAAAACGAGGTTCTTGGAATACCTTGAAACAATGAAAGCGCGCTCGCTTTCTGACCGGGAAGATTTCATATACTTCGCCGATGAGAAGAGAAAAGAAATAGCCGAGCGTTATTACCATGACTTCGACTGGAAAAGACGCCTGTTCCAATCAATTGACGGCGATCTCGTAGGGGCTTACCGTGAGCTCGAGGAGAAGGACGTCATCGAAATTCTATCTTCGAGCGCAACGCACGCTTTCCTTCAGGGCTTCAATAATCCAGAAACCTTAAATTCCCAGATAATGACCGGTCTTCAGGCGCACAGACAACACTTCGGTCATCATCCCCACGGCTTTTGGCTTCCTGAGTGTGCTTACCGCAAGGGCATCGAAAAGATACTTCAGTCGGAAGGAATCGAATACGTTATTTTGGACTCCACGTCAATAAGCCCCAAAAGCACTCATTTCGCTTATCTAATTGGTGATTCAAAGGTAGCGGCGGTCGCTCGAAATGAGTTAGCCCACAGGCTCGTTTGGAATGAAAAATCGGGATACCCGTCATCTGATAATTATCTCGATTCTACGAAGTATTATCATTCTTCCGGACTCCGCTACTGGCGCGTGACCGGTCAGCAAGTCCCCATTGAAGAAAAGGATATCTATAACCCGGAGATAGCACTAAAGGACATAGATTTTCACGCATCTGATTTCCTTGCTCAGCTCACCATTGAAATGCAAAGAATTTCCGGGATTCGAGAAACCCCTTCTATAGAAGAGCGGTGGCAAAATCAAAGCGACTCACCGCCAAGGCGGCAATCCGTCGAAAAATATCATTTTCCGCCCGTAGTAAATGACGATTATAGAGGTGTGCCGTCAAAAGAACCTTTGGTGCTTGCCGCATACGATACCGAGCTTTTTGGGCACGGATGGCGTGAAGGAATTTTATGGATTCATTCGCTATTCAGACTTGCCGAAAAATATCCAGAAATCCGGTTCGCCACGCCGTACCACTATCTTGAGGTTAACCAACCGAGCGAAGCTATCCAACCCATTGAAACCACCTGGGGCACAAACAGAGACTCCTCGACATGGATAAACGAATCAACCTCATGGATGTGGGATGAGATAAACACAGCGAGGAAAAGACTCCAGGGAATTCTTCGTTTTGAGAAGCGCTCGGAGGAGGGAGTGGAATCTCGTTTCCTTAAACAAGCGGCGCGGGAGTTGCTCCTCTTGGAATCAAGCGATTGGCCTTACATGGTTGCAAAAAACAGAGCCAAGGAGTATGCTACACAAAGATTTCGCTCCCACCTTCAGAGATTTAACCTGTTAATCAAATCTCTCGAGGGTGGACTGGCGGATAATGCTGCCGAAAAGCTTGGGGACATTGAGGAAACCGACAAGATATTTATGTGGGCGGGCTTGGATCTCTTAAGCGGCGAAAGTCCGCGTAGTAAAGGGGGCCTGACTTGCGGGTACTAATGCTATCATGGGAGTACCCACCGCGAATAATCGGCGGCCTCGGCAGACATGTCTATCATCTTTCGACATCCCTTGCCTCGCTCGGCGTTAAAGTCCACGTTGTCACAAAAGACCACCCTGGCGCCCCGATGTATGAAGAATCCAAAGGAGTGCACATATACAGGGTAGTTAACTACCCGCCCGATATCCCTCAAGAAGACTGGGTTCCGTGGGTCTTGCAATTCAACGTGGCACTGCTTGAAAGAGCAGTCGGTCTGCTCAATGACATTAAGAATATCTCGGTAATCCACGCTCATGATTGGCTCGTGGCGCACGCTGCGGCGAGTTTGAAGCACGCTTACCGGATTCCTGTTGTAGCAACGATACACGCCACAGAGTACGGCAGACACCAAGGGCATCTTCCGGGACCCATGAACAGGATCATTCATCAGATCGAGTGGTGGCTCACGTTCGAGTCCTCGCGATCAATCTGCTGCAGCAAATACATGCACGATCAGATAACGGAGATATTTGAACTTCCTTGCGATAAAGTGGACATAATCCCCAACGGAATAGATGCCGAAAGCTTCAAAAAAGACATCAGCATAGACCTATACAGGAAGAAATACGCGCCACCCGGAAGCAAGCTTGTGTTTTTCGTGGGAAGGCTTGTTTATGAAAAGGGAGTGCAGACCGTCATTGAAGCCATGCCGTTGATCCTCGAAAAAATAGAGGACGTAAAGTTCGTTGTCGGAGGAAGCGGACCCCACATGAACCAGCTGATTTCACTCGTCCGAGAGCTCGGTCTTGAAGAGAGTGTAACTTTTACCGGTCACCTGGATACGGACGACCTTTTTGCCTTCTACAAGATAGCTGACCTCACGGTCGTCCCGAGCCTCTATGAACCTTTCGGTATGGTGGTTCTGGAGTCGATGGCGATGGGAACGCCGACCATAGTTGCCGACACCGGTGGCTTGAGCGAAATAGTGGTTCACGAGGAGACCGGACTCATGTTCGAACCTGGAAACCCGAAATCGCTTGCCGCCGCCATACTGCGCATCCTTTCAGATGAAAAGCTTGCAAAAAGGCTCAGTCGAGACGCGATGGCGTATCTTGGTGACAAATACAACTGGAACAGAATAGCAACACGCACGATCGAGGTATATCGAAGAGCCATAAGGGAATACGAATACCAACCAAGGACTTTAAAGCTCTGCCCGCCTATTCCAGATGAGGCGATAAGCTGACAAAGATTCGCGCCCGTTTAAATAACCTTTCGTAAAACCAGTGATTCTTCAAGCCGCGAGATTTTCCGGACTGACGCTCACCGAAAGATACTCAATTTTCTTATTCGGGCTTGAATCTTCTTCTTAAATATAAAATTAGCGGGCATCCCAGAAATAAGAGGGCGCTCAAACCCTGAAAGAAAAACGGAGCATTGGGATTTTCATGAAGCCTGAAAAATTCAACGAAAAACCTTACCAGGGCGTAAAGACTGATAGCGCAAAGAAGCACTTCCCACCCTTGAGAAAACCTCCTTACAAGCATTAACAAAACAAAGAAGGCGCAAATGTCCAAAATGAGTTCATATATTTGTGTTGGGTGCACCGCCTGGTCAGTCCCTGGAAATCTAACTGCCCATATAACAGAGGATGGTTTTCCACCGCAGCATCCGTTAAGAAAACAACCGATCCTCGCGATCGCCATAGAAGGGAGAAAAGCAAGCCCTCCGGCATTTGCCACCAACCCGGCCGGAAGCCTTCGCAACCTCACCATTAGATACCCGCAGGGAACCGCAAATATCAAACCGCCGTAAAAAACAAGACCTTTTGTCTCGAGATCGAAGACCTCTTTCCAGTTCCTCGCGAACTCGCTGAAGTGTCCGAGGACATAAAAAACCCTCGACCCGATTAACCCCGAAACTGCAACAACCGCCGCAATAAGGTAAACATTGTAGGGTTCTACACCCCTTTTGGATAGGTAAACTCTCGCGATCATTGTGCCCACAATGAATGCCGTAAGTATCATTAGGCCGTAAGAATATACGGGGTATGAGCCTATGCGGAAAAGAATCGGGCGCATCTTTTATCCCTCCACACTTGAGAACTCGTTCACTTTAAGGCTCAAACGCAAACTCGATATCTCTCATCAAGCCTCCCGAAGGCGCTTTGCACAACCTGAAAGTGTGCGCCTGAAATCAGGCCAGCTTAACTTAAGAGCTCCACCGCCCTCTCCGGAGCAGTGGGGTTTATCATTATCTGCGTACCTAACTCAAAGGCGCCCAGGGAGGAAATTCTCGGAAATACCTCGGCGTGCCAGTGGAAGTAGTGGTAGTCAGAACCATCGCATGGCGCTGTATGTATGAAGAAATTGTAGGAGGGATTTCCAAGTTTGCAATTGTAGGCTGATATGACTTTCGAGATGGTATGAGCAAGGTCCCCGATCTCGCCCTGTTTTACTGTCTCAAACGAGGGGGAATGCCGTTTTGGAAGCAACCATATCTCAAAAGGGAACCTTGAGGCAAACGGGGCAACAGCGAGAAAGTGGGTGTTTTCAAAAAGCACTCTTTGGCCTGTTTTCATCTCCTCCTCAAGCATCCAGCAGAAAACGCATCTTTCTTTGCTCTGGCTGAACCAAAGGGAACCGCCGAGTTCATCTTGCAAGCCTTCTGGCACGAGCGGCAATCCGAAAATCTGGGAATGTGCGTGTTCGAGTGAGGCTCCCGATTCCACACCGTGATTCACAATTATATGTACATACTTGATATTCGGGTCGCTGCCAATTTGAACACAGCGAAGCTTGTAAACCTCTATAAGTTTGACGAGACGTTCAACCGGCATAGCGGAAATTTCTTCATCATGCCTGGGAGAGTGTATAACGACTTCATGGTAACCGAATGCGGCTCTTTTTATAAATGAGTGAGAATCGTTTAACGGGGAAGGGTTCTGCGAAAAAGCTGGAAACTTATTCGGAACAACCCTGATCTGCCACCCTGGCTTGTCAGGCTCACTGTCCACATCACGAACGGCGTAAACTTCAGGGGGGGTCAAGTGCTCATTTCCAGGACAGAATGGGCACTCTTCTGCGGTAATACTTGGAAGAGGTTTTGGCGTTTGTTCATATTCCTTCGGGCGCTTGCCTCTTATCGGCGCAATGACCACCCATCTTCCGGTGACCGGGTCTTGCCTGAGTTCCTGCATCTAAAGACGTCCTTCGTCCCAAGCAACATCGAGCGGGGAACGTCTGTATTTTATTATCCTCGCTGGGACACCGCCAACCACGGCGTAATCAGGAACATCCTTCAAAACAAGCGTCATTGCCCCCACGACAGCACCCTCACCCACTTTCACACCCCTGAGAATCGCCGCCTTCTCTCCCACCCAAACGTTAGGTCCTATTATCACAGGCTCTTTCCTGATCCCCTGGGAGCGGATGGGAACGAAAGGGTCTATGTACCAGTGGTCAAAATCGACCACGTAGATGTTATCGGCGAAAAGACACTCGTCCCTCACCTCAACGCGCTCGTAACAATTGATGGTGTTCTTGCCTCCGAAAGTAACTTTCCTACCTATTATCAAGGTCCCCTCATGGGCCCTGAAAGCGCAACCTTCCCCTATCCAGACCCAAGCGCCTATCCTGAACTCCGCGTTTTTTCCTTTGCTAATGTCGTATTTTTTTGGTAGGAATACAAAGCCCTCGGTCTTTATACCTGGCCTAAGAATTTTGAATTTCACGAAACGGTAAAGATGCTTCCAGTAAAATGGCTTGTACAGCTTATTTTTTATGATGAAACGTATGTTCCTCCGAAAGAATCCTTTGGGCCTTTCCATCTTCATCTCGCTTTTTGCGCAAACCACTTAACCTTTTGAAATATCTTTACACTTCTTTACCATAAATCCCTCAAGTTCGACGCGTGATGCGCCGCTCGGACAGCTTATTTCTCAAGATAAAGAAGCATATTGTAGAACCATGACGATGGAAGATAAGAGTAGACCCTCTCGTCAAGCCTGCTTAACTTAAGATAAGTGTTGTAAGACCAGTAGCGCCATCTGAACGTGAGGTTTTCCTCCGCAAGCAGATTTTCAACAGTCCTTGTTATCCACCCCACAAAACTGGATATGAGCTCCTCCCCTTCGAACCTGACCACTTTAAACCCGACCGCCTTGGCGATCCTGCAAACCTCCCGGGGCCTGAAAGTATGTATATCGACAACGCTTTCAAGTTCTTTGACGTTCTGACTGTCATCTTCATTCTCGTATGATTTGAGCTTGGCTGGCATCCCACCGAAATACCCGCCCATTGAAACATAAAAACGGACAAATTTTTCTGTAAGCAGTCTTGCGACCTTACCAAGAGTGTCGCCGGTACTCGTGGGCTCACCAGCGAGCATGCAAATTCCACCAGGTTTTAGGACTCTGTGAATCTCTGACAATGCTTTTCTCACGTCAGGGATATGGTGAAGTATCGCATGTCCAACAACCATATCAAATTCACCAGCCTGGTAGTCGAGGTTCTCAAGCTCGGTGCGCTTAGCGTAAACCTTTATGCCGAGCTCTTCTGCGTTTTTCAAACAAGCATCGATCATTCCCTGACTTATGTCGCATGCGTGAAATTCATCAATCAATCCCTCATTCAAACATAAGTTGAGCCCAACATAGCCAGTACCGCATCCAACTTCAAGAAGCTTATGGACATGAGGGAAGGGATAGCCCAGCAGCTTCTCGAATTTTTTTCTTACCCTTGCCGCATTTTCCAGGTCGTATAATATGCCCCATTTGGAATCATATATGCGACTTTCGCAATCATGGAATATTTCGTTCGCTTTACGAAGATCAATGTCCAACAATTCCTCCACGCCCGCCAGACCGACTCAAATTGTTTATTTAAGCGCGCTCAACTCGAGAAAAGGCGCCGGAATCTGAAGAACAAATTCCGGCGCCTTGCGCTTCCCGATTACAATCTTAGACTTGCCTCAACTCTTTAATGCCCATCAGGTTGGCGGCGATAACGTAGCGCTGAATCTGGTTCGTGCCCTCGTAGATCTGCATTATCTTTGCGTCTCTCATGTACTTCTCAACGGGGTAGTCCTTCATGTAACCATAACCGCCGAGAATCTGCACGGCATTGGTGGTAACCTCCATAGCCATATCGCCGCAGAAAGCCTTTGCGATCGAAGAAGCCACAGAAAGCCTCCGGGACATCCTGCCTTCTGCCGCCATCTTGGTCGCGAGCCATCCTGCATAATAGTACAACCTGCGTCCCGCTTCGATCTTCATGAGCATGTCAGCAAGCATGAACGATATCGCCTGGTTGACGATTATCGGCTGACCAAACTGAACTCTTTGCTTTGCGTAAGCGAGAGCTTCCTCGAAAGCCGCCCTTGCCACGCCTACGGCGGCGGCGGCAACCCCCGCTCTGGTCATGTCGAGCGTCTGCATGACGATGACAAAAGCGCGCCCCGGCTCACCGAGAAGATCCTCAACGGGAACCTTCACATTGTCAAAGAAGACTTCTGCTGTGTGGGAAGCACGAATTCCCATTTTGTCCTCGTGCTTTCCCATGCTTACGCCCTCGTAGTCTCCCCCAACGATAAAACCTGTCAAACCCTCCTCAGTCTGGGCGAAAACGGTATAAACGTCTGATATTCCGCCATTGGTGATAAAGCATTTCTGCCCGTTTATCACATAATGGTCGCCTTCACGTTTCGCGGTCGTCTTGATACTCGAGACGTCGCTACCAGCCTCTGGCTCGGTAAGACAAAATCCAGCAAGCCTTGGCTTTCCGTCGCAAAGCATACCAAGCCAACGTTTTTTCTGATCTTCTGTGCCCGCAATCAATATTGGGGCGGTGGCGAGATTGTTCGCGCCGATTGATGTTGCAAGACCCGCGCATCCCCAGAAGAGCTCCTCGAAGACCATAGCGCTGGTAAGCTGGTCGAGCCCTCCACCTCCATATTCTTCCGGGATACCAGCGGTGGTGAAGCCGGCATCAACCGCCTTCTGGAGAATCAAGTCCTGGGGAAATTCGCCCTTCCTGTCCCACTCTCCCGCAATTGGACGCAGTTCGTTCAAAGCGAAATCATGCGCCATTTCCACTGCGGCTTTTTGTTCGTCAGTCAACTCAAAATCAACAACCACTTTGCCTCCTTTCAACCAAATCTCTTAGATTTGGTAAACAAACTTTACTTCCGAATAAAACATATTACCAGAAAACAATGGTTTTCATCTTTCGTATAGTCAAACCACCCTCCGATGCGAACATGTCAATACAGACAACATAACCCTATTATTTGCCCGTGAATTTAGCTTTGCCTGGACCCTCTTCGAGGAAAGTTTTCATTCCTATTTTTTGGTCCTCGGTCGAAAAGCAAAGCGCTATGGACTGCGCCTCCAAGGCCAATCCGTCGACGAGCGAACAGTTCAAACCGTTGTTGATCGAGCGCTTGGCCATTGCGAGCGCGAACGGCGGATACTTCGAGGCATAAATCTTAGCCACCTTCTGCGCTTCGGCAATCACATTCGCAGGGTCGCCTTCCACAACCTTATCAACTAATCCGTACTTCAGGCACGTTTGCGCATCGTAAAACCTTCCAGAGTAAATCATTTCCTTCGCTTTCGCCGGACCAATCAGCCTGGGCAGGCGCTGAGTACCTCCAGCGCCGGGTATAATTCCCAAAAGGATTTCAGGAAGCCCAATTTGAGCCGTTTCGCCTGCAAACCTCCAGTCGGCGGTTAGCGCCAATTCGCACCCACCACCTAATGCGTAACCATTTATGGCCGCTATCACAGGCTTAAGAACGTTTTCAAGCCTTGTTAACGCTTCCTGGGCGCCGCTTATTATTTTCGCCACCATGACCGGGGTTGCCTCAGCCATTTCCTTTATATCTGCGCCTGCGGCGAAAACCTTCTCGCCACCGGTGATAACGACAGCTCTCACGGAATCATCGTATTGAAGCTCAGTCGCGCATCTTCCGATTTCCGAAAAGACCTGGCTGTTCAGCGCATTTACTTTTGGTCTGTCGAGAAGCACCGTGGCAACCTGGTCTGAAATACTAACCTTAAGAAACTCAAAGTCATAAGCCAAGATTCACACCTCCTTTTCCTCTCACGGTCTCAAACCCTCCGCGCATTCGTTTCCTGCTGTTCTTGCACTAACAAACCTCGACAATTCTATTACACAATTACACAACCTGCCACGCCACCAATAAAAAACGACAGGCAAGCTCTAATTTGAGAGCGGCGATTCCACCTAAACATTTGGCAACCGGCGGTAGGTTGATCGAAAAGCAGCGGAAATCTATTTCTCATACCCTTCCGGCTCGGTTATCTTTTTTAAAGACTCATGTTCAGTCGAAAGCCGATACCGACCACTTCAGGCGCAAATTTCAGGAAGCGGGGGCTTGAGGTAATTTAGAGCATTAGGAATCGCTTAAAGGTCTCTTACAAAATCTATTATCTCGGAAATGGGGGTTCCTGGGGTGAATATCCTCATCACTCCCATATCCATTAGTTTAGGTACATCCTCGTCAGGTATTATTCCACCCCCGATAACCTTTATATCCCGGGCACCCGCCTCCTCAAGCAAGCTCAACACTTTCTTAAAAAGCGTCATATGGGCACCCGAAAGAATTGAAAGCCCTATTACGTCGACATCCTCATCTATGGCTGCCCTGACGATCTGCTCCGGGGTTTGATGCAAACCGAGGTATATGACTTCCATTCCCCCGTCGCGTAACGCTCTGGCCACTATCTTTGCACCGCGGTCATGACCGTCCAAACCAGGCTTTGCAATTAGAACCCTCTTCTCTGATTTCTCAGCAACCAATCTGGCTCCTTTTTACTTTTAAAATATGGGCTGTTCCCTGTATTCGCCGAATACGGACTTCAACTCGTTTATGATCTCCCCGATCGTGGCATGCGCCCGCGCGCAATCGAGTATAGCGGGCATCAAATTCTCAGAACCCTGAGCTCTTCGCTTTAATTCCTCAAGTGCGCGCTCCACTTCTGCGTTGCTTCTCTCCCTTTTTACTTTGGCCAGCTTCTCGATCTGCTTTTTCTCAACCGAAGGGTCGATTTTTAATATTTCGATTTCTATTTTCTCGTTCGCTCTCTTGAACCGGTTGACGCCAACCAGCACCCTTCTGCCCCGCTCTATCTCCATCTGGTAACGGTAAGCGGCATCCGCGATCTGTCTTTGAAAATAACCGTTCTCTATCGCTTTCAAAACCCCGCCCTGCTCCTCTATTTCCTCGATGTAATCCCACGCTTCCTTCTCAAGCTTGTTCGTGAGATGCTCAACGTAATATGACCCGGCCAGCGGATCGATTGTATTTGCGACGCCTGTTTCGTAGGCAAGAATTTGCTGCGTTCTCAAGGCTATCTCCACCGCCTTCTCGGTAGGGAGAGCCAGGACTTCATCCATAGAATTGGTATGTAGCGACTGCGTTCCACCCAAGACGGCGGCAAGTCCCTCGAACGCTGTGCGAATTATGTTGTTCTCTGGCTGCTGCGCAGTAAGCGAACACCCGGCTGTTTGAGTGTGAAAACGCATTAGAAGCGACTCTTTCTTCTTCGCGCCGAATCTCTCTTTCATTATTCTTGCCCACATTCTCCTTGCCGCTCTGTATTTGGCAATTTCCTCGAAAAAATCAATGTGGGCGTTAAAAAAGAAAGAAAGGCGCGGGGCAAAATCGTCAACGTCGAGACCAGCATCGATTCCAGCCTGTACGTATGTAATGCCATCCGCAATCGTAAAAGCCAGCTCCTGCGCGGCAGTCGAACCCGCCTCACGAATATGGTATCCACTGATACTTATTGTGTTCCACCGCGGAACTTCCCTTGAACAGAATTCCATTATGTCCGTTATTATTCTCAGCGAGGGACGGGGCGGGAAAATCCATGACTTCTGAGCGATGTACTCTTTTAAGATATCGTTTTGTATGGTGCCGCCCATCTGACTGAAACTGGCGCCCTGTCTTTCACCTGTCACCAGATAGAAAGCGAGAAGAACGCTTGCCGGAGCATTGGTTGTCATGGAAGTTGTGACCCTGCCAAGGGGGATGCCATCAAAAAGAGTCTGCATATCAACTACGGTATCTATGGCTACACCGCAGCGCCCCACCTCCCCCTCGCTTAAGGGGTCATCAGAATCCCTGCCCATAATTGTGGGCATATCGAAAGCAACAGAGAGACCTGTCTGCCCGCTCTCAAGTAAAAATTTGTATCGCCTGTTTGTTTCCTCCGCGGTTCCGAAACCGGAAAATTGCCTCATGGTCCACAGACGCCCGCGATACATGTTTCCTCTGATGCCCCTGGTGAACGGGTACTCACCGGGGAATCCCAAATCCCTCATGTAATCAAGGTCTTCAACGTCGGAAGGTCCGTATAGGAGATCGACAGGTTCCCCTGAGACGGTTACGAAATCAGCGTCCCTTTCCGAGGAGGCCGAATAGGTCTTTTCATACCACCTTTTCTTCTCCCTCTGGTAAGATTCAGATTCCATAATCAGTATTCGATTCCCTCCCTCATCTTTACTCCGGAATCATAGTAATGCTTCACGCATTTCATCTCGGTTACGAGGTCCGCTATTTCGAGAAACTCACTCGGAGCGTACCTGCCGGTAAGAACGAGCTCTATACCGGTGGGTTTATCTTTCACAAGAGGCAGCACATCATCAACCGAGAGGACCCCGAGTTCAATCGCCACGTTTACCTCATCAAGAATCACGATATCGTATTCACCGCTTCTTATCGCTTTTTCAGCCAAAGATAGCCCCCTGCGCGCAAGCCTTATGTCCTCGTCAGTCGGTTCCCCCTTCTTCACAAAACTATCCAGCCCGGATTGCACAATTGTTATCCTGTCTGCGAGTCTCTTGGCTGACTCAAGCTCTCCGTAAAACCTCCCTTTTAGAAACTGAACCATGAAAACTTTAAGACCTCTTCCGGCCGCCCTAAGAGCCAGTCCGAGCGCTGCGGTGGTCTTACCCTTACCGTCTCCCGTGTAAACCTGCACTAACCCTTTTTCCAATTGTCATCACCCTTGAAATCTGTTAAGGCCTGATCGGAATCAAACCGAAAACGATTACAATCTTTAATTTATTTCAGGCAATATGCCGAAGGGTAAGAAGCAAGAATCAACGTTACAAGACCGCAATCGTGTTCACCTCAACAAGAGTGTTTCATGTTCATCACGCACGTCTCTTTGCACCGGAAAATACATTTGTATGTTCAGTCAGTAACTCAAGGAATTCCAACCACTAAAATCCCCCTTCCGGGGAAATCCTCCGGGTCCTCAGGCACTTTACAAACGCTGTATGCCCGTTCAAGCCTATAAGAGTATACCAGAAACACGTTCAATTCTTGCCTTTTGCAACCCCAGGAAAATGGAGTAAACTCCAATTGAATATCTTGAAAAAAATCAGACTGATAACCCTGCTCATCAAAAATATCGGAATAAAACCAAAAGAAGCGAATCGCCTAAATTTACATGATACTTGCGCTTTCTAAAAATTCCCGTCCAAACGTTGAGGATTATACTTGAAATGAGACAAGTTCTTCCGCATAATCCATTTCTGGCATCGGACCGCATAAATCATTGGGAGGTACAAACAAGAGGACTTGAGCATCACTGAAAATTTCGGGAAAGACAAACAAAATAGAGGCCGTTTAAAAACCAAGAGACGTTTGGGGATTAAAAACCCGGAGCCCGGAAAAGCTATTATGGCAATAAGCGGCATGGTCTTCGCTTTGATTTTTTCCATGATTTTTGCCGGTCTACTCATCGAGGACATTGCAAACGCAGGAAAAATATCAAAGGGCGTGAAAATTGCCGGCATAGATGTGGGCGGATTGACCAAGGAAAAGGCTCAAAAAATAATCAGAGAGAAAATTTCCAACCCGCTGAAAAAGCCTCTCATCCTGTTGCTCGATTCAAAAAGAACGGAAATCACACCAAAGGAAATAAGACTATCAATCGATGAAAAGAAGATGGTCGAGGAAGCGTACTGGGCAGGACGGAAGCTAAATATTCTTGAAAGAATGTTAAGAAGTTTATCACGGAAACAAATCAGGAAATATATACCCGTTTCACTTGTTTACGATGAGGACAAGCTTTCCGAAAAAATTCATGAAATCGCGGTTAGCTTAAATCGCCAGGTTGTAAGCGCGAGCATTGATATGTCCAAAGGACGTCCGATAATAAGACCCTCACGCTATGGCCTTGTGGTTGATGAGGAACGTACGTTAATTGATGTTAAGAAAGTACTGGCAACAAAAGAAAGAATTGTGGAAATCAGGGCTTCGAGCGTCACGCCGGAAATAACTGAGGACGAAATCGGCAAAATTGTCGTGGTTAAATTAAGCGAGCACAAACTTTACCTCTACGACAAGGAAGAGTTGATTTATGAGTTTAAGGTCGCGGTGGGAAGCCCTCAATACCCAACGCCAACGGGTAAGTTCTCCATCATAAAGAAGAAGAAAAACCCTACGTGGTATCCACCTAAGTCTGACTGGGCCAAAGGCTTAAAACCCATCCCGCCTGGTCCAGGAAATCCCTTGGGGCCGTATTGGATGGAAATTGGAAACGGGGTGGGAATACACTCAACCCCAGATGTGGCCTCGCTCGGATACTCTGTTTCTCATGGGTGCATAAGAATGTCCGAGTGGGCCGCTATGCAACTGTTCAATGCGGTCACGGTGGGCACTCCAGTGTTCATTCTTCCCTGAGCGCTTGAAGATAGATAAGATTTGCCGATCACGGTTTACAACAATAATTTGAACAGGCCCAGAAGGTCTTTAACAACCGCAATCTCTTCCCGCAACGATCTGTGCGGCTATATTTGTCAGGGCCACGGCTCCAACGTATTCCTCTTTCGGACCCGCCCTTGAAGTGTCTGCGAGCGCAAGCTTCATCGGAAAATACAAAGCCCCGAAAGAAGCCCCGCCCCCGAGATGCACGAGGGTTCTGTATATCAAGTTCCCGGATATTCCATCCGGGGCAATGACGCAGTTTGCCCAGCGCAAGGCATCTTCAATGAGGATATGGTAATGCCTGGCGCCCGTTCTCCTCGATACTTCATCTCCCCTTCTTATGCTCTTGGCAACCTTTTTACTTCTTGAGATGTCCTCCTCTCTTCCACCGGAGAGCACGGCAATTTTGGCCTCCCACCCGAGAATGGAGGAGAATATCTTCGCGTAACTCACCATTTTTTCCATTTCAAGAATAGTGCCACCTTCGTCTATGCCAACCGGCCCGAAAACAAATGGTTTGCCCTCAGCGGTGGAAAGTAGAGCGAGCCTTCTGGGGCGGTGTCCAGTTGCTATCCTGAAGGCTTCAAGGAAAGGTGAGGCTGAAAGCGAGCCTCTTACCGCACCGTGAATCGACCCTTCCAAAAGCGCGCAGAAAATAGTCTCGCAATCGCGAAAGATTCTGACCTCGCAAAAGGAAAGGGATTTTAAAATTTCATCCTCTTTTTCGTCCGGAACGGGGCTACCAATACCAATCCTTATCGATTCTGATGTTCTTTGAATGAGCTGCTCGATAAACATTGCCAGAAATTTGTCTCTTAGGTGGAGTTCCAGATTTCAAACGATATCAAATTCCGGCTGTTGTTCTATGATTTGCTGTTAATCCTAGACTGCGAATAGAAATCCCTCAGGGCAGCCAAAACGGTGACGGCATCCTCAGGGGTCTCGAATATAGGATATGACATCCTGCGCTGAACGTTTTTCAAATAATCAGCCTGAGTAAGCAAACATAGGGCGATCGGCTTGTTATGTTTTTCCATAATCCTGCCTATGTCTGAGTATATCTCGCGCGAAAGCGCCGAGTAGGCGCCCGTGTATTTCGCGTCCGCTCTCCTCAGAAGCACCACCACCGCCCCGTCTATTTGCTCTTCCCCGAGCGCTCTATCCATGGCATAGACAATGGCGTCCGCAGAGTGTATATCGCCGAGGTCCAGCGGATTGGATAGCCTTATGACATCTGATCTCACATATGCCTTTAAACCCTCTATTGTCGAGGATGAAAAGCCCGGGAGCGCAAAGCCCTTTTTATACACCTCATCGGCAAGCAAAACCGTATATCCTCCTGCCTGGGATATGACCGCAACCCTGTTCCCTCTTATCGGCGGAAGGGCAAAGCCTCTTGCTGTCTCAATGAGCCGCTTAATGGTGTCAACCCTGATGATACCTGCCTGCCTGAAAACGCCGTTTAAAACCTCATCGTTATTGGCAAGAGCGGCGGTGTGGCTTGCCGCGGTCCTGGCGCCAAATTCGGTAACGTTTGCCTTGTAAACAATTATGGGCTTATCCACTCTTGAGGCGACTTCTAAAAATCTCCTTCCCTTTACGACACTCTCGAGGAACATGCAGATGACCTTGGTGCTTTCATCCTCTGCCAGATACTCGAGGAAATCGAGCTCATCCATGTTGACCTTGTTCCCAACCGAAATGAACTTGCTGAAGCCCACGCAGCTATTGTCGAGGAACATTATGAGACTTAATCCCACGCCACCACTTTGAGAAATTATTGAGATTGGACCGTATTCGCGTTTCTTAAGCGTTAAAAACGGCAGGCACAGACCGTTTTCCGTGTTGATTATCGTAAGGCCGTTCGGACCCACAAAGCGAATACTGTATTTTTCTGCCTTTTCTTTGATAACGCGAGTGAGTTCCTCTCCTTGAGGTCCGTACTCCGAGAAACCGCCGGAGGGAATCGCCATCCATTTGATTCCGCACTCCGCGCAACTATCCATTATCGCTGGCACCGCTTTTGCGGGAACAAAAGCGACAGCGAGGTCCACCCTTTCTCCGATTTCCGGAATGCTTCTATACCCTCTTAAGCCAAAAACATCTTCCCCTCGAGGGTTCACCGGAAAAATCTTTCCCTTATATCCCCAGTTGAGCAAATTCTCCACTATATTCTTCCCCATGTTCTTCTCGCCAGAAGAAGCGCCTACGACGGCTACACTCTCTGGATAAAAAAGTTCACGCATCTCCTCCCCTTTATGTGAACTCGCCTTTCCGTCAATTAAACATCTTTTGACATGATCTCTACCCTTATCGGGTATCTTTTCCTTGTAACCGCGCAAAGTATAACAGATAAAGGTGAAACCTCACATAGAAAAGAATCGAACAGAAGCAATGAATTTCAATGGTTGAACGGGGTCTGTCTTACGGGGTTTTTGAGGATTTAGCAGAGAAACTCGAGGTCTTAACTGCTCCGAGAAAGCGGGGGGCTGCTATACTGGAGTTTCTAAATATTTGCAGGGCAAATCAAACCGATGAAAGATCACCCCCGACCGAACGCCAAAGAATTTCCACGATGTCGAAAACCTCTATGCCGTAACTTGCGGCACTCGCTTCTCCGAGGTTCAGTTCGCAGAACGGACAGCAAGTGATAACGGCTTCCGCGCCTGCCTCAACGGCCTCCTCTATCCTCTCAGACGCAATCATATGCGCTATGTGGGGGTACCCCGTCCTCAAACCCCCTCCACCTCCACAACAGCGCCCATCGACCCCGGATCTCGGCATCTCAATAAACCTTAAACCAGGTATAAGCGAAAGGACCTCTCGCGGCTCTTTGGTGACCCCCGCGTGTCTTGCGAGATGACACGGATCGTGATATGTAACCGCCAAATCCAAAGGATGAAGCCGGTCGCGTCGTTCCATCAAAAGGCGAGAAAGAAACTCTACGATATGTAACACTTCCATATTCAGTTCCCCAAATTTGGGATACTCAAGCTTCATGATTCCGTAACAACCAGCACATGCTGTTACCATTACCCGCGCTTTAGAAGCGTTCAATCTCTCGATATTTCTCTCAGCCTGACGGATAAAGAAATCCCTCATTCCCACTCTCATTGATGTGCTTCCACAGCATATCTCATCTTTGCCCAGGATACCGAAATCTACTCCCAAAGCGTCAAGCAGCTTGGCGGCTGACACCGCCACGTTCTGGATAGCCGGGATGTAGGCCGCGGTACATCCAGGGTAATAAAGGAATTCCGCCTCTTCCCCCGGCACAACCTTCATTCTGACACGAGCCTTTTTTACCCATCTGTCTCTTTGCGCTCTGGGCTTCTGCCACGGGTTATCATAGTTTCTTACACTGCCTACAAGCTCTAAGTGAGGAGGCAAGGGACCTATTTGTCTATCAACCATTACGTTTCTCAGATCACGTATGACGTTTGTCACCTTGATTCCAGCGGGACACCTCATCGCGCACGAATAACAGGCGGAGCAGTAATAGAGGGCTTCCTGCCGCATGATTTCATCCTCATTCCCCAGCGAGATGAATCTCATTATTTGCCTCGGGGAAAGGCTCGAAAACCTCCAGACCGGACATGAAGCCGAGCACGCTCCGCACTGGAGACAAGAAAGGGCGTCTTCGGCGGTTTCAGAGATCAAGTGTTGCCTTTTGGAAACATCCGGTTTGAAGCATTCGTTACGGGACTTAATCGTTTGCTGATTTTTTCTTTCTTCCAATTGCTCACCAAACCCAAATATCGCTTAGACCCCACTTTCCTGAGTCGGATCTGTCCATAACGACCGGCTCTTTCCTGACGGTTAACATCTCAGGATAAAACATTCATTCCCGATCCCAAGAAAGAAACCAAAAAACCACATAAATGTAACGGTTTGCGGGAACAAAGCCACGTAAATCTTTCAACAAACGAATACCATCTTGCAATTTTGCGATCCACTTGCATTAAGGTGAAAACCTTTCGCTTATCAGTCTTGGCAGCAGAGATCCAGCCTCCTTTTCAGAAACTACCCCGGTCTGGGTGAGGAAATCCACGTACTCTTCAAGACCGTCCGAACGTAATTCCCAAGAAAAAACGATGCTTTTAAACGCAAGCGATAGGGTTTTCTCGTCACAACCCGTTTGAATCCTTGCAATATCAAGAACCTCGTACGGATTTTCCTTAATGTATCTCATTGAGGAGGCAAAAGCTTTTATGAATCTTTTCACAAGGTCCGCATTATTATCGTAAAAAGTTGAGTCAACCACGATTACATGGTGAGGAAAACCTTTAAGGATGTTTTTCGAGTAACAAAGAATAGATGCCTTTTCTTGCCTTAGGGCAATAGACGGTAGTGGTTCGGACGCAACGAACGCATCGATTCTTAAAGAGGAAATCGCTTCAATCATATCATCAGGTCTCATTACCACTATCCTTAATTCATCGATTCCGATCCTCTTTTTCCTGCATATCTCCCGCAAAAAGAAACACTCGAGGCTGGAAAGACTCGGGACTGCGACCTTACGACCGATGAGCCCGGATATACTGCGAACCCCCAGCTCCTTGCGCACAGCAAGAGCCATTCCGCCGCTGTTTACTTGAGCGGCTATCCTTACATCGGCCATTTTCCTCGAAAAGAACGTGATCACTGTATCTATACTTGCATATCCAATGTGAATTTCCCCTGCAGAGAAAGCTCCCATTTCCTCAGCCTCGGAATCGAATGTGACATCTCGGGTTGACTCCAGCCCCTCATCTGACAAAAAGCCTTTGTCCCTGGCAATTACAAACGGCAGGCCATAGATATCCCCCTGCAAATAACCGAAATTTACCCCCGGACTCCTCTCTTCTTTTTTCCCGCAGGATGACGGCAGGAAAGTTCCACACAGAAGCGTCATCAGCGCAACGAAGACCGCCCATGCGAAAGAAATGGCCCGCCGCCTTTCTCTTATGCAGGTTGAAGCTTCACGCTTTGGATTCCTCACTGACACATCCTTATCAATTCCAGAAGATTCGCGTGTTTGATTCATGCGATATGAACTACTTAAATCTTTTTTGCCTCCGAAATCTCCCTGAAAGCGCAAAGAGCTTTGATTTTTTCCAGTATCTGCTCATCATTCGATTCAGGTATGTTAATCGCGCCCGAAAAACAGGCAGCAACACATATGCCGCACCCGCGACAGACAGCTTCTTTAATGATTGCCTTTTTGTTATCACCAAACTCAACCGCTTCGAACGGGCAAACCAAAACACACATCCCGCAGCCCACGCATAAAGATTCATCGGTGCGGCACACAGGCCCATCAGCAGTCATGAAATCCGAACTCAGGATTTCAAGCGCCTTACCGGACGCCGCTTGCGCTTGAGCCACCGTGTCGGTTATGTCCTTAGGGGCCTGACAGCAACCCGCGAGCATTATGCCCTCAACATTCGTCTCCAAAGGATGCATCTTTGGGTGCATTTCCTGGAAGAAACCATCAGGATCTGTGTGAATCCTAAGTGTTTTTGCAAGTTTGCCAGTATCCTCAGGCGGGCGTAGCCCCGTTCCGAGCACAACCATGTCAACCGGCACCTCAATTACTTTGTCAATCAATGTGTCCTCCGCTATTACTTTCAGTTCACCCCTCAATTTGACAACTTCAGCTACCCTCCCCCTTACGAAAAGGACACCTTCCTGTCTTGCCCGCTTGTATAGATTTTGATGTCCTTTGCCGAAAGCGTTTATGTCTAGGTAAAACTCATAGACCATTGCGTCCAAAAGTTGTCGAGCACTTACTGCTTGTTTCATCAAGAACATGCAGCATGCCCTCGAGCAGTACTCATGGGTTCTTTCGTCTCTTGACCCAACGCAGTGTATGAAAGCTATCGACCGAGGCTCTTTCCCATCCGGCAGAAGAACGCGACCGTCTGTCGGACCGGAGGCTGAAAGCATTCTTTCGAACTGCAAAGCGTTGACTACCTCCGGATACCTCCCAAACCCGTAGCGGGGTATCTCACTTGCGTCGAAAATCGTAAAGCCAGTGGAGACAATCACCGCTCCTATTTCTATATCGATGACCTCCTCGGTCATGTCAAAATCTATCGCGCGACGGTCACATGCTTCCAAACAAGGCGAAGAACACTTGCCTTTGGCAAGAATCAGACAATTTTGAGGATCAACAACAGCCGCAGCGGGCTGCGCCTGGGCAAAGGGTATGTAAACAGCCGATCTTCTGTTCAATCCCAGATTGAATGAATCCGGTATCTTGTCTTTAAGAACACAGGCTTCCGCGCACTTCAAACAGCCGTCGCATCTCTCAATTCTCACGTACCTCGGCTTGCGCCTGATTCGAGCTCTAAAATTGCCTTTGAATCCCTCAAGTGAGTCAATCTCGCTCAAGGTGAATACATGAATCCTTGGATGATTGAATACATCGCTCATCAGAGGAGTGACTATACACGCGGCACAATCCATAGTGGGAAACGTCCTGTCAAGTTGAACCATATGCCCGCCTAATGTGGAGGAACGTTCAATCAGAAAGACTTCGTAGCCTGCGTTCGCGATTGCGATCGCACAATTCATCCCCGCGACGCCACCGCCTATCACAAGAGCAGATTGCGTCACCGGAAAAACCACCGGTGTAATTTCTTCTTTGTAAATCGAGCTTGAGACAGCCGCCCTTATAAGCGAAAGCGCCTTCTCTTGCGCCGCTGGTCCCCCTTCATGCACCCAGGAGCACTGCTCCCTGATGTTGGCAATTTCCAGGAAGTTCGGGTTTAACCCGGCTCGCTTAAGCGCCTCCCTGAACGTGGGTTCATGTAAGCGTGGTGAGCATGCAGCGACAACAACGCGCTCAAGCCTTTCATTCTTAATATCTCGCTCGATGGTCTTTTGTCCTTCCTCCGAACAAAGGTATGGAATTTCACACGCTATGCAGACGCTTTCAAGTTTCGAGGAGCGCTCCCGGAGAAATTCGCAATCCAAAACCCCTTGAATATTCATTCCGCAGTGACAGATATACACACCGACTCTCAAACCATATCCCCCTTCAATCCCAGTTGCTGATAATAATGCGCTCCAGCCCCATCAATAGAAAAAGGTCAGCACCTTAAATTATCCGTTGAGCGGCAGTCCACATTGGAACGAGTTTTTCAGTACCTCGAAGTATAGCGAAAGAAAAGCCACGGTAACTTTCTTCAGCTCACCAATAAGTGCTCGGACCTCAAGGTCTGAATCTGCGCCCTTTTCTATGAGAAAAAGCAAATTTTTCAATTCGGAAGTGATTCTCGAGTACATCTCTGTGATATTCTCGAGACGCTCGGTGTAAGAATCCCAAATCAAACGGCGGCTCATTGATGAAACTCTTACCCATGCGGTCTCTAAGAGCATCCTGATTTTCTCAGGCTCCCAAACCTTAAGCCCGATTTTCCATGCAACTGGCATTTTCTCAAGACCGTAGGCCACAATCCTTGCGTTACTCAAAACTCTTTTTAGAGAATAAATCACGTTCTTGAGGTTATTTTCACGACTCGAGGTGGAAGGCTGTTGTGCCCAGGGGTGTAGGTTTTTCGCTACCTCGAACACGCTTTCACTGTATTTCCACCCGCTGAAAAATTCAATTTCTGGAAACTGAACGTCATCCAAAAAACAGCCGCTTCTATAAACATTTAGGTGCGCGAAAAGCGCCTCCGCGATGACGCAGGAAGCGGCGGGATAAAGCGGATGTTCAAGATGTGGACCGCTGACAAAAACCAAACCGCTTCCGCAAGGCGCCGCGCACACGGCTGGTTTTCCCTCGAGAAACCTCGCCGCCTCCTGAAATTCCCACAGGAATGCTGCCCTCGTTCTCTTAATCCCATATAACGCGATAACATGGTCTTCAACGTAGGAATCAATCACCGGTCCGCCGAAAAGAGGTGCCTCTATTCCGTTTGAAATTTGGAAAATCAGCGGAACCTTTCCGGCTTCGCGCTTTTTTATCACAACCTCCCCGTAAACGGGATGAAACACATATCTGTCTCCATACGGCGCGGTGTACTTATGCTGAAGACAACGAGGCGGTGGTGGGTTTTTCATCACATTAAGCATATTCCCTGGAAACAGATTGAAAGGTTTGAAAGGACCATCGTCAACGCCTGACAGCACAAGATAAGCGCCCGCACACGAACCGTAATAGAAACCTCCATTTGCCACGAAATTTGAGATAAGTCTTGCGCCCTTTCCCCCTAGGGCGCAAGCCATTTCGAGCGTGTCGCCACCTCCTATGAAGAAAGCGTCCTTACCGTTAAGAGCACCGGAAAAAATATCAGTCTCGGATAAGAAAGAGATATCGTAAAGACAGAGCCTTTCAAAAAGGTCAGCAAACCATATCCACGAGTGGGACGCCCCGCTCCCTGTGTAAACCGCAATCCCTGGCGCCAGCAGGTTTCCATCCTTTAAAGCGCGCGCAAAGAGCTCTCTATATAAGGTAAACAGAGGGTATCTTGCGGCCCTTTCAAAACGAGAGCTCATAAGGATAAATCCCGCTATTAAATAAGCCGATTGATCGAGGCATCGACGCTTTCTTGGTCAAAATCAGTCTGGCATGCCAGACCGCTTAATCGGTAAAACTCGCTTATGTCTATTCCGGATTTGATGAGAAATATGGGGCAAATGCCAAGGGTGTAGGCGGCTCTATTCAGCGTTTCCCAAAATGCGCTGTTTTCCTCACCTGAATACCAGTTAGCAAACATTGCGGATGGCGCAATCGCAATTCTATTTTCTTTCTGGATTGTTTTCACGGTTTCGACTATGTTTTCAGATGCCTTTATGGCATCGGGCTCGATTACGCTTGAGAGGGCAATAGCCTCAAGCCCCATCTTCAAGCACGCCTCCAGAACGCCCATAGCCTCCTTGGGATTGAATCCCTTTTCCTTCAACAGTTTGAGAGCATGGTAAGCCGTAAGGAGAATGCCCGGCTCCTCCACCCCCTCTGAGGATAAAACCGATGGTTGCTCTCTGTATTTCAGAAAGGGAAAACAAGCCATCGGGCATCCGTAGCAGGAACGATATCTGTGCACAAGCGGCATGACCCACTCATCTATCTTTGCAGCTTGCTCATTCCAGAGCGCAAAGCCATTTTCGGGCTTGCATCTTTTAAGAAATTCAAGCGAACTTGAGAAAAAGGCATCGGGGTCTGCGGCGTCTATCATCCCGAGCCCCCTGATCGCCACCGCCTTCAGATTCTTCCTGAAAAATGAGGCGGCTACATGCCCCGGATCCAAGCTTCCCCAGTAGTTAATACTTGCGGATTTCGGGAATTGGTGACTATTGTCAAAAGGCCCGCAGGATATCACTTGCACCAGTCTGTCGCCCATTTCCGACCGGATCAAATCCGTCGTATTCCATGTGTCGGAAGAGGCAAAATTTGAGGCGTCTAACACGTCCGCCACACCGTCATGGAGCCATACATAAACCGGTGAGGAAGCATTACCGATAATTGCCACAGCGGAAAAGCCTGAAAACTTGACCTCAACGCCAGCGTAAAGATTTAACGGAACGGTGAATACCCTGTCGGAATCAGAATCTTTGGCAAGTACAAATCCAAGGCAGCTTGCCGGTACCGTCGTCCCGGTGAAAAGACCCGAACCGATTACGACTGGGTCAGATTCTTCATATTCTTTGAATACCGCAAGGCAAGAAGAAAAACCAGGACCGTAATCGTCAAGCTCGGTGAACTCGCGGAAATCCACCTCGCCCGACTCAAGGTCAATTATCGCCAGATCGCCTGAGTACATATAATCCATGGTGTAACCCTCACTCCACAAAAAGGACGTTGCGGGGACACGCTTTAACGCAAAGGGGACCTTCCTCTCTTCCCTCGCACATATCGCAGGATTCCCTGATCAGAATGGGTTTCGCGGAAGCGCCTCCACCTGCTTTCTGTAGTTCCCCGAGCTTCATGACCTGCTCGCCCTCAGGTCTGCCAACAAAGAGGTCTTCATCGGTCTTGACGATAACGGCAAAATAGTTCTTCTTTTCCTCCGCCCTATAAATCATCACGCTCGATGAAAGAAGAGAAAAAGCCTCATCCCTGTGATACCCACAGGCTATTTCGCAAAGACCGCAACCCGTGCACACAATCGCCCTTGCTTTAACCCTCAATCTCTCCCCCCGGTTAAACTTTCATGACGGGAATCATTGTCAGATTGTGTATCCTCCGTCAACCACAAATAACTGTCCCGTTATGTAAGAACCCTTCTCGACAAGAAAAACCACAAGGTCAGCCACTTCTTCCGGTTTTCCCCACCGTCGAATCGGTATTGTTCTCAAGATTTTTTCTCTGACCTCTTCGTTGACTTCATGGGACATATCGGTTTCTATGAATCCGGGCACAACGGCGTTAACGGTAATGTTCCATCTCACAAGTTCCTTGGCTAGCGCCTTGGTAAAACCAAATGCCGCCGCTTTGCTCGCCGCATAAACAGTATCCCCTGGGAAACCCGTAACCCCTATTACCGAGGATATGTTTACTATTCTGCCCCATTTCGACCTCTTCATGAAAGGAACAACCCTGGCCGCAAGATAAAATTGAGACTTCAGGTTGGTGGAAAGTATGTCCTCCAAAATCTTTGGCTCAACATCTTCTACTAAACTTGCCCGCCATATTCCCGCGTTATTTATAAGAATATCAATGGTTCCGAACTCCTCCACGACTCTCTCCACGAGCCCGGAGCACTCATCCGGATCGCTAACGTCAGCCCTGAAAACGCTTGCCCGACCGCCAGCTTCCTCAATCATCCATAGGGCCTCAAGCGCGAGGTCCTGGCGACTCTTAAAATTGATCGCCACATTAGAGCCTTGCGAGGCAAGTTCAATTGCGATCGCCCTCCCTATACCGCGCGACGCGCCGGTAACGAGAGCAACCGTCCCGGAAAGGTCTCTCATATTAACCCTTTCTCAAATAACCTGAAATACCGCCTTTGCGTAATGGTAATGATATCAAACAAAATATCAGAAACACCTTTCTTTTCAACATGCTTACTGTTATAAGCTGTTAGAAAGCCAACCCAATCTGACATTCACAGACTCTTTGCACCCCCAATACTTACGCGCCCATGAAAATATTGATCCAGTGCCCTCACATGCAGAATTGAGATAGCTCACGCCGAGAAATTTTGATCCAGAAAACCCTCGTGAAATTTGCAGGTTTCAAGCGTTACTTTTACTGCGAGCGAATCCACCTGAATAAAAAGCTTATGATTTTCGAGCAAGCGGATTTAAATTGTTAAAGATTACCGCTTACAATGCCGATACTGAAAACATAAAATGTAAGGACATCGGAAATCGCCAATAATTCGGCGTAAAGAGATTGATTTTGAGCACAATCTTTGGCGCGAAACGCAAAGAATGCCCCTAACCAACCTCTACATGGCCGCTGAACAAAAAGGCGAGGAAAGGGGTTGAGATGAAAAAGATGTTTAAAGGGGCGTGCGGTCTTGCGGTTATCTTTCTTTTCTTGCTTCTCACCACTCTATGTTTTCAAACTGCCTATCCCGCACCTGGGGACATCACTTGCGCGTCATCGAATGCTTCCGGACAACCGGGAAATAACCACAGTGGAGGGATTTGTATTTCCTCAGATGGAAGGTACGTCGCTTTCGGTTCCGCCGCCACCAACCTCGGGGTTGACCCTGGTTACTGTGCCCAAGTTTACAGAAAGGACATCACAACAGGGGAAATCCTCTGCTGCTCGACCAATAGCGGGGGGGAGGTCGGAGACGATGAGAGCGGTTTACCCGCGATTTCATCTGACGGGAGGTATGTGGCGTTTGCGTCGTGGGCCTACAACCTCGGGGTCGATCCTTTCGATGCGATGCAAGTTTACCGCAAGGACCTGGTAACGGGCGACATCGTCTGCTGCTCGAGTGAGGCAGCAGGCGTCCCCGGCAACAATGACAGCAGCGGGCCATCGATCTCGTCTGACGGAAGATACGTGGCATTCGAGTCGTGGGCAAGCAATTTCGGGATCGATAATCATGGAATGTCTCAAATTTACCGCAAGGACCTTGCAACAGGAGACATTGTCTGCTGCTCAATAGATTCACTCGGCGATCCGGGAAATGACGACAGCAACTGTCCATCAATATCCTCTGACGGGAGGTACGTCGCGTTTGAATCTTGGGCATCAAACTTCGGGGTAGACCCCGGCGGCATGCGCCAGGTTTACAGAAAGGATATGGAAACCGGCCAGATTCTTTGCTCATCCGCGACACAGACTGGAACGGTTGGGAGTTATCAATCCTTCGAACCCTCAATATCTTCGGATGGTTCATATGTGGCTTTCCACTCGTGGGCAACAAACCTTGGGGTGGATTCTGGCGGTTTCAGGCAGGTTTACCGTAAGAACCACAATACGGGTCAACTGATCTGCTGCTCGAGGTCCTCCGCGGGGACTGTGGGCAGAGGTTGCAGTTTCGGGGCTTCACTCTCCTCTGACGGTACCCGTGTGGCGTTCGGCTCATTTTCTACCAACTTTGGCGTCAATCCGGGAACCAACAAGACGCAGGTGTATCACAAAGATATCGCCACAGGTTACATCTCATGCTGTTCAACCACTGCTACGGGTGTCGTCGGAAACGATCATGCGTACGAAGCTTCTATCACGGGAAACAATGACTATGTTGCGTTCCCGTCCAGCGCAACAAATATCATAGGGGGCACCGGTGGCTATTTTCAGATCTACCGCAAGGAGCCTGCTCCTACCCCGATCCTGTCTTCAATCTCGCCCACATCAGGAATAAAAGATACAACCGTCACGTTGAGCGGGGGCGCCTTCGGCTCAAGCCGGGGCTCGTCTTACGTGAAGTTCGGGAGCGTAAAAGCCTCATCGTATGTTTCCTGGTCGAACCCCCAAATAAAGGTGAGGGTTCCATCAGGTGTATCAGGGAAGGTGAACGTGACAGTCACTACGCCGGGGGGGACATGTGGCGCGAAAAGTTTCAGCGTGAAGCCTAATATAACATCAACCTCGCCCACATCAGGAACACAGGGTTCGACCGTAACCTTAGGGGGGAGCGCCTTCGGCTCAAGCCGCGGCTCGTCTTACGTGAAGTTCGGGAGCGTAAAAGCCTCATCGTATGTTTCCTGGTCGAACACGCAAATAAAGGTGAAGGTTCCATCAGGTGTATCGGGGAAGGTGAACGTTACAGTGACCACATCTGGCGGTACGTCAGCCGCAAAAACCTTCAGCGTAAAACCCAACATATCATCCATCTCTCCGACATCCGGCAAGAAGGATACAACCGTCACGTTGAGCGGGAGCGCCTTCGGCTCAAGCCGCGGCTCGTCTTACGTGAAATTCGGGAGCGTAAAAGCCTCATCGTATGTTTCCTGGTCTAACACCCAAATAAAGGTGAAGGTTCCATCAGGTGTATCGGGGAAAGTGAACGTTACAGTAGCCACATCTGGCGGTACCTCTGCAGGAAAGAGTTTTACGGTCACTAAATAAGCAGGATGGTGGATTGAAAATACGGCAAGTGCGCGGGCGCTCTAATAAAGAGCGCCCGTTGCTTTCTTCCTTTACGAAGACCAAGGTATGTACAGAAAAAGCGGAAACGAGCCCACCCCTAAATGGACTCGACCATTTGCGCAGATTCTTTAAATACACCGTATCGCTCGCGATAAACGTCCCACACCTCTTCTAAAGTGGCATAAGCCATGACCGCTTCCATTGTTGGTTCAAAAAGGTTTTCGTCCCTGTAAGCCGACTGGCGAAGTTTATCAAGCGCACGGCGGCATTTATCGTTGTCACGTTTCTTCTTAAGTGAGGCTATCCTGCTCCTTTGAGCTTCTTCTATCTCATTTCCTATTTTCAGTATGTTTATCTCTGGTTCTTTCTCTTCAGCGTATTTGTTTACACCCACTATCACCTGAATTCCTTCTTCCACCGCCTTTTGATACTTCCACGCAGCCCTGGCAACCTCCCTTTGAACGTAACCCGTTTCCACAGCCTCGATCATGCCGCCGACCCCGTCGATCTTTTTTATGTATTCCCACGCTTCCTCTTCTATGTCGTTTGTGAGCTTCTCCACGAAATAGGAGCCCGCAAGGGGATCGACAGTGTTTGCCACCCCGCTTTCCTCAGCGATAATTTGTTGCGTCCTAACCGCAACTTTCAAGGATTCCTCCGTCGGAAGCGCAAGCGCCTCATCATAGGAGTCTGTGTGCAAGCTCTGGGTACCACCCAGTATCGCCGCAAGAGCCTGAATCGTGACCCTGACTATATTGTTGAGAGGTTGCTGAGCGGTCAGCGAGCATCCGGCTGTCTGCGTGTGGAATCTCATCATCATCGACCTCGGGTCCTTCGCCTTGAAACGCTCCTTCATAATGCGCGCCCACATCCTTCTTGCCGCTCTATATTTGGCAATTTCCTCGAAGAAATCATTATGAGCATTCCACATGAAGGTGAGCCTCAGGCCGAAACTGTCAATATCAAGACCTCTTGAAAGGAATGCGTTGACGAACTCGATCCCCTCACTTAAGGTAAAGGCTACTTCCTGAGCAGCGGTGCACCCTTTTTCCCTTATCTGATAGCCAACGATGCTTATCGGATACCAAAGCTGGACATTGAGAGTGCAATATTCAACGACATCTGCGCAAAGTTTGAGTTCCGCTCTACGCGGAAGTACCCTGACGTTCGCCGCGACATCACGGCAGATGCTATCGTTTTGGAAGGTTCCCCTGAGTTTACGAAAATCAGCCCCCTGCTTATATGCCAGAGCAAAGTACATTGAGGGAACAGGCGGATAGGCAATTACAAGAGATGTGCTTACCTGTTGGAGCGTTATCCCCGAAAAAAGCCTTTCCATGTCCTCAAGCGAATCGATAGGAACACCGTCTCTGCCCACCTCACCCCTCGCGAGGGGGTGATCGGAATTCAGACCGTGGATCGTTGGCAAATCGAAAGCCACATTAAGTCCGGGCGCGCCTTTCTCGATCAGGTATTTGAGCCTCCTGTTTGATACATCGGGGTCTGCAAAACCCATGAACTGTCGGATTGTCCAAAGCCGCCCTCGATACATCGATGGGTGGATACCCCTCGTAAAAGGGTATTCTCCGGGAAATCCCAGGTCCTTCATGTAATCGAGGTCCTCGATATCCCAAGGTCCGTACAGGCGTTCTATAACTCTTCCCGAAACCGTCTCGAATTTCTCCTTTCGTTCAGGAAGGACCTCGATCGATCGGGACAGGGTCTCTTTCTCCCATCTTTCCTTCTCGGCTCTCAAATTTTCCGTGTTATCGTTATGCCTGGTCATCTCTTTCGCACCCCTGAATCAGTAAAGTAAAGTATTTGCTCGGTCTGAACCGTTGAAATCCCAATGAGAACTTTCCCGCAGTTTACTTTCCTTTGAAATCCGGCTTTCTCTTCTCGATGAAGGCCCTAACCCCTTCAGAACAATCCTCCGTGCCCATGGTTATCGCGCATGAAAGAGCCTCATAGCCACCTCCAACCGGAAGAGAGCACTCCGTTGATGCGTTTAGCATCTCCTTTGCAAGCGCGACCGCTATGGGGGGTTTCTCTGCCAGCATTCCTGCGAGGCTCAACGCCTCATCAAGCAGCCTGTCATCCGGTATCACTTGAGACACAAGTCCTATTTGGTATGCCTCGCGTGCGTCAATCATCCTGCCGGTAAGAATCAGTTCTCGGGCCCTCCCGTAGCCAACGATCCTCGCGAGCCTCTGAGTCGCCCCCCATCCAGGTATGATCCCGTAATTTATCTCCAGCTGACCGAATTTAGCGCTCTCCGAGCATACCCTGATATCGCAGGCAAGGGCCACCTCGCATCCGCCTCCGAGGGCAAAACCGTTAACCGCCGCAATAACTGCTTTCTCCATCTCCTCGATTTCCCTGAGCACTCTGTGACCCGATTTCAAAGAAAAAGCTGCGCTTGTCGGGTCCATTTTTGGAAATTGGCTGACGTCTGCCCCGCCGATAAATGCCTTTCCCGTTCCGGTAACAACCACGCAGCGGACATTATCATCCATCCTTAATTCGTTAATCTTCTCACCCAACTCATAAATTTCATCCACAACAACAAGATTCAATGGTGGTTTATCGATCGTGAGAATTGCCACATTGTCCCTCTTTTCTATTTTCCAGACTTCCCCCATCAGTCCTCCTTTTGGTCAATTCACAAACCGGATGTTTACTCAAATGGTTCCGATGGAATACCCATCCGACCAGGGTTCATGATGTTCTTTTGATCAATCTTCTTCTTGAGGCTTTTCAACACTTCGTAATACGTGCCCAAAAGTGGTGTCTGTATCCACCCAAACCCCGAACCCTCCCCACCGTAGGGTCTGTCGAAGAAACCACCTTCGGCGCATATCATTTCAATGGCTTCCCTGGCAAGCGCTAGCCCCTTCTTGACCCCCTCAGGCTCACCTTGATTGGGGTAAGCGTCCATTTCGAGCATACCCGTCCTTCCGTATTCGAGTGGCTGAAGGTAAAAGGTGACTTCCTCGGGCGGAAAAGGACGGTCTGATTTCTCGGGATCGGCGGGCGCGAAATATTTTCTTACAAGTCTTTGAAAAGCGCGGGCAATTCCAGGCGCTTGATCCATAGATATATTGAACCAGAAAAGCTCGAAAGAACCGGTCATTCTCTGCACTCTCGGAGTAAGTTGAATTATCTTGAAGACCCTCCGCCAGGGAAGGAGTTCTTTCATTAATTCAAGCATCCCCTCCGGAGCGAGCTGTGCTCCGGTCTCCTTAATCACCTTGTCTATCTGGTCTCTTCTTATTTTCAGTTCCTCCTCGGTCTGACCTCCGTAAAAAATAATCGCGTTCTGCCTGGGAACCTGAATACTCAGTATCTCTGCGGCATCCTGGTTAGCCCCGAGTCCCATTCCAAGATAAGCATCCTGAAAGAGAAGGGTATCGAGGGTGCAGTTTTCACGTGCGATTCTTCTCAGGAATTCCTTAACACCTTCAAGGTCATCCTCGTCGAACTTGACAACGACCATGTCCTCATACGGATATAAGGGATAAAGCCTCGCTACCATTTGTGTGCAGATACCAAATGCGCCCATTGAGCCTTGAAATATTCCTGATATGTCAGGACCTGGTCCTTCGGCGCATATACTCCCGTATTTCTCATCGAAAAGGCTGCCTGTCCTCACTATTGAGCCATCAGGGAGAACGATTTCAAGTCCAAGTATCGAATCAGTGCCAACCCCATATCTGTTAGATATCTGGAATACTCCCTTGTCCAGGTAGTTTGACAGCATCGAGACTGATGCGGGAGCGCTCGGGCAAATGTTTCTTAAACCCCTCTTTTCCGCCTCAACGAAAACCCTGCCGAAGGTCACGCCAGGCTGGATGGTAACGGACATGTTCTCTTCATCGAAATCGACAATCTTGTCCATTCTTCTTAAGTCGCATATAATCCCTCCGCGCTGTGGAATACAACCTCCCCCTACATTCGCCCCGGTTGACCAGGGCGTCACGGGCACAGAATACGAATATGCGGTCTTGCAAATTGCGCTAACCTCCTCGGTTGTTTCAGGAAGCACCACGAGATTTGGGAACTTTGCAATCTCAAGACTCTGGTCTCTCGAATAAGCTATCAGGACGGCGTCGTCCCCCGAGACCCATTCCTTTCCGCATATCTTTTTGAGCTCCTCGGCAACTTCCTCATATACCCGCTTTATCGAGGTATCAAAAACGCGCCTTGCCATAAAAGCCTCCGCTACAGGTCTTTAAAACCTCAAGCCTGGGACATGGTATCCCTTACAAGAAGTATGAGGTCAACAACAGGGATTTTTCCTTGAGCAGCCTGTAAGAGATTTTGCTCGCAGAAAGGACATGCCGTTATGAGCAACTCAGCTCCCGTGCTCAACGCCTCCTCTACCCTCCGCTCGGCAACCCATAACGCATAATCAGGAAAAGCAATCCTGACACCCGCGCCAGCACCGCAGCAAAATGAGTTTTCCATGTTCCGAGGCATCTCCACAAGCTCAAGACCAGGAATTGCTCTGATTATTTCCCTGGGCGCGTCGAATATCCCGCAATACCTGCCCAAATGACACGGATCGTGGTAGGTAACCAACCTCTTTCTCCGCGCTTTCCGAGAGCGTTCGAAAACCAGCCTTTCTTCCCTCAAGAGGTCAGCTATAAACTCTACCGAGTGAAAAACCCGTGCCTTCAGATCTCCGATTTCCGGATAATCCTCTCTGAGGGTGGAATTGCAGCCCGCGCAGGAAGTAACAATCTTCTCCGTGGAAATCTTGTTCAGTATCCCGATGTTCTCATGGGCAAGCGCGCTGAAGCTTTCGAAATCACCAACCCTTAACATGGTGCTTCCACAACATGGCTCATTCTCCCCCAAAATACCCACTTTTAAATTAGCGGCTGAGAGAATTTCAACAGTCGCCTTCGCCGTCTCTTTTAATACAGGGTCATATGCCGTTGTGCAACCAGTGAAGTAAAGGAAATCAACCCTTTCCCTTGTGGCATCAAGTAAATTTAACCCCTTTGCCCACCTGTTCTTCCTGTAAGATGGCTGCTGCCACGGATTGCCGTAATTCCTCATAGAAGAGAAAAGCGGCTCATGCTCTTTAATGGGAGCGACTCCATCCCTGAATGCCTTCTCTCTTAAGGCAACAATAGTCTTTAATGGGTTCCTGTCGCATATATTTGAGCATATTGCTTGACATGCGCCACACTCGGTGCATGTGTAGAGTATGTGAAGCAGGCGTTCGGAATAATCTAAAGACCCATCAAGCAGCCCTCTGGCGATTTCCTGCTTTCCGGAGGCGTAATATGATTCGAACTTGAAACGAGAGCCGGAAGGGCAAATCTCAGCGAACTTAGAATCCCTCATAATGGAATGGTCTATCCATTTGCACAGCATACATTTGCCGCACCGGTAGGCATCCTTCTGGACCTGAAGCAAGGGATTATACGGGTTCCTTGTGATATCGGACACCTTATACCTCCAGGATTTGACCCGCATTCAGAATGGATAACGGATCTAAGACTTCCTTGATGCTTTTCACCAGATTCTTGTATTCAGGCTGCTTCCCGAGAATGTGAGAAGCAAGAGGTCCTGTTGGAGCCGGGAAGAAAGCGCCTTCATCCGCAAGTCGCCTCAAGAAAGGCTTTATTATCCTTTCAAAATCTTCGGCGGGGTTAATTATCTCAAAGTGCATAAAGCATGATGCACCACCTGATATCGGTATGACGGCAAGCGAAAGCTCCCCTGTCCTTTTTAACTTGTCTCTTACGAGATAATAGAAACGCTTTGCCGACCTCAAGTTCGTGTAAAACCCTAAGGAAAATCTTCCTGAATACCACGGTATCACCAGAGAGGAATCAAGTTTTTCCGAAATACGCTTCGGCACGTCCATCGTGCTTATGCCGAGAGACTCAATGAGTTCAAGGGTTCTCTTTTCATAATAGCTGACGAGAATTTCAGTTCCCTCAAGCCCAAGAAGCATGACCCAGGGAGGAGAATGATTTTCTCCCTCTTCGGAAATCCCGGCTTTCATAAGCGCTCTTGATCGGGAAAGAACGGCAATTTCTAAGGGAATCTCCCCTCTTGATATTCGAGCAGCCACTTTTAGCGCCCCGTCAATGGTGTTAAACCCGAACTGAAGAACCTTTCGAGCCTCGAAACGGGGATAAAGATATAGAAAAGCTCCCACAACTATCCCGAACGTGTTCCAAGAACCAAAGAATACTTTACTTATATTCGGGCCACCGTCCTCGCGCCAGTGAGCTGTTGAGGTGGGAAGAGCATCAGAACCGCTTCTGTAATCCCTGCCATCCGCCAGGATAGCATGAAACGTGGCTATTTGGCGCGTCTTGTGCGTTACGCTTGAGAGATAAACGCCCATGTTCATCGCGTAATCAAGAACGTATGGAGACATTGCGGCGGCGGGCAAAGCTATTCTTATATTTAGATTCTTCAAAGCATCCAGCGCCTGCTCCCAAGTTACACCTGGCTCTATTTCCATGAAAAGATTTCTTTCATCAATGCTCAAAATTCGGTTCATGAACCGGAAATCCAGAACACATCCCAGTCGAGGTGGGTTAAGTCCCCACGGCAGAGGAGTGCATATGGAAAACCCGAAAGATCCTGCGCAGGAGAGTATCAGTTTCACTTCCTCCACAGACCTTGGGAAGACCACAGCGAAAAGGTTTGGAAACTCGTTTCCCGGTTCGAGATAAGAAATGAGAACCTCCGGATCGTCACTAATTCTTGAAGGGTCAGCAACGATCTCCCTTAACGCTTTTTTCGCGTGTATTATCCAGGTACCGCTTGTAAGACTCATGCCGCATATTTCCTTAAGAGATTTACTGCGAAGCACCCTTTATTAGATACTTGGCTACCTGGTCCGCAGCGCTGTGAGGATCAATCTCTCTTTTTATGAGTCTGGTGAGGACCTCCCTGCATTTTGGATCTTCAGAGAGCGCCTTGCTTGCGGCAATTGAAACCTTTGAGTTCAGCACTTCTATTAACTCAGCTTTCATTCTTTCGGAGGTCTTTTCTTCAAGTTTTCCCGTTTCGTTAAGAAAGCGCCAGTGATTATCGAGCGCTTCGTGTAACTCATCAATTCCTTGACTGTTCGTAGCAACCGTCTGAATGACAGGTTGCTTCCATGGCGCTTCGTCAAATCCGGGCTTCATCTCGAGCATCATCTCGAGGTCGGCAACCGTACGGGAAGAGCCTTCTTTGTCCGCCTTGTTGACAACAAATATATCACCGATTTCAAGTATTCCCGCTTTTATCGCCTGGATTTCGTCCCCCCCGCCCGGCATTGTGACCACCACGCAGGTATGGGCGTACTTCACAATCTCAACCTCAACCTGCCCAGCACCAACAGTCTCCACGATGATAACATCCATTCCAAAAGCATCCAGGATATTGATCACGTCATTGGTAGCGGTGGCAAGACCGCCCAGAGCGCCTCTTGAGCCCATGCTCCTTATGAACACGCCTGGGTCTCCGGCCAGTTCCTGCATTCTTATTCTGTCCCCGAGAAGCGCGCCACCGGTGAAAGGGCTTGTGGGGTCAACGGCTATTATTCCAACGGTCTTGCCGTACTCCCTGTATTTCTTGGCAAGCCCGCAGGCAAGGGTGCTCTTACCAGAACCGGGAAGCCCGGTAAGCCCAACTATTTGCGCTTTTCCGGAGTGCCTGTGGAGTTCCTTCACGACTCCAATTGAGAGCGGGTCACCATTCTCAATCATTGTTATGAGTCGAGCGGCTGATCTTCTGTCCCCCTGAAGAAGTCCTCTGTACAGTGAATCAATAAGATCGCTCAAATTCTCTCACCTTTTACAATCTTTTCGATAAATTCCACTATCTCTTTGGTATCAGTCCCGGGCCCGAATACCGCCCTGACACCGTGTTTACTGACAAGTTCCTGCGCGTCATCTCTGGGTATTATGCCTCCCGCAATAACCTTGATATCCTCAGCGCCCCTGTCTTTGAGCATTTGGGTGATTATCGGAATCAGCGCCATATGAGCGCCAGAGAGAATGCTTATTCCGAGCACATCCACGTCTTCCTCAACTGCAGCCTCCACCACAGACTCGCAGGTCTGCTTAAGTCCCGTGTAAATAACCTCCATGCCGGCATCCCTTAAGGCTTGACCAACAATCAAGGCACCCCTGTCATGACCGTCAAGCCCCACTTTGGCAAGCAAAACCCTAATATTGTTTTTCGAACCAACCAAGACTTCCACCCGTCAAGAAGACGAAATTTATTAACTCAATCAGGGCAATTATATATTAAATCCCCGTCGGCAGATGAAACGAGGGTTACGGCATCTACGCAAACCGTTTCGCTTTTCGTACCGGTCAGAAAATCATGCCAGGTTGACCGCTTCGCGCTAACCACCGTTATAATATGAAATTCACAGGCCCCAAAATAGCAGGAAGATTGGTATACTTCGATTAAGACTTGAGAAAGGGACTTAGAAACAATGGCCAATAAACGTATAGAACTCGAGCAGTACAAATCATTCATAAACCTGATAGAAGAGGAACCGAACAGGAAAATGGTAAAAAGGGGTGCGACGATCGCTCTCATTATCTCAATTCTTGTGGCTCTTTTGCTGCTTGTGCTTGGTTTTATATCTGTCGAACTTGCGAGAAATCCCAAGAATATACTTGAGAAGCCGAGCCAGAGCAAAAAAAGTGCAATTCCAAGCGTGCTTTCGGATGAATCAAATGATTTTCCCGTTTTAGCGTCCGAAATTCCCACTTCCTTGGGTGCGGAGGAGAATAATTTAATTGCTCTTAACCAGAAAATCAAATTCCCGTCGATGGCTCCTTTATACCAGCAACCTGGAGAAGTGAAAATAACCCCGCAGAAGCCACAAACCGCACCCGAAGGGAAAGCATCGGAAGAAACGAAAACTGAGAAACAGAAGAAAAAGAAAAAGGTTCTCCCACTTCAGACGAAAGGCATAGGTAACCTTTCAAATCTTGCCAGATCAATAAGCCAAAGAGGATTTCAACTGTACCTTATTTTGCTCACAGCCGCAATAGCCATCATAGGCGGCATTGCTATCGGCCGAATACGCAGAGAGAGGAAAAGCCATTGAAAGCCAACACGATTGTATTTGACGCAAGTATGCTTATTCTCTTTCCCTTTTTTTACTACGGGTTGATCAGAACTCTGGGTAGAAGCCGAGCGCGTGCGTTCGCGTACGGCTCCTTCCTTTTCGGACTGGCGCTGGAGACAACGTTCGTCATTTGCGGTTTGAAGAACTATTACTGGTATTCGATTAACAATTACTATAAACATTATCCGCTCGGTGGCTACATTATATGGCTCGGTGTTGTTCCTCTCGCCGCGCTTATTCTGTGGACAATAACGGTGGCTTCTTCTTACATAATCGCTGAGTCAACCGCTGGTAAGCAGAATCCATATGTCCGATCATCGATAGCTGGCTGCATCGCGCTAATTTTCTACCTCCTCGCCGAGCCGGTCGGAATAACAAACCACTGGTGGGTGTGGAACGCAAAGAACTTCTACTTCCTCGATATTCCCGTTTTCAATCTTCTGTACGTATTCCTTGCCGTGTTTGTCTTCACGCTCGTCTACAGAGCCACAATAATGGAAAGAAAAGACACGCCCGCCCTTTCCACGCTCGAGCAAAGAACCCTTCGCAAATTCTTCGTGAAAAGTAAAAAAGCCACAAGGAATCTTACTTGGCCAGAACTGCGGAGGGTATTTCTTTTCAGATTAGCTCTTGGATGCGTAACCCTTGGAGCCGTGATGACGCCAATCATTACTGTTCTGTGGGCAGTCGCAAATCGTGGACATATCAAACCGGGCTGGTGAGTTTTTTCGCTAAGCGCCGAAGTGCCTGATCGCGGTAACGCTCTCTTTGCGGTAATCAACGAACACTTTCTCATCGCCAGAGAGGCTCAGGTAAAAAACCTTTTCTCTAATGACCTCTCCTATCGTCGCGCACGCGATATTGGAGTCATCAAAAATCCCTGATACCCGGTTTACCTCTTCGGGAGGGCAAGTGAGGACAAAGCCGTAAGAGGGATAAGCCTTCAACCACCAGTTAAGTTCCACGCCCTGTGGCACAGGTATCCTCTCAAGACAGACTCTTCCTCCGCAACTGGAAGCTTCAAGCAGCATCGCCAGCGTACCTATAATGCCCGGATTGGATATGTCCCTGCATGAAGTGCAAAGATGGTTCTTGGACACTTTGCTCAGCGCGGAGAGTTTACTTTGGGTTTCATCAGGCGAAGCTCCCATGACCGTATCCCAAGCGTAGTAGGAGGGGTGTTTTCTCCCGTCCAGGTCAACAGCGACAATTATTTCGTCTCCCGCCTTTGCACCATCACCTCTAAGTAAGTGCTTTCCGAGACCAACAATGGCAACCGCGGCAAAACGCTCTTCGCCCTCAGGGCTGGTATGCCCACCCAGAAGTGGCAGGGAATAATGCCTGAGCCCTGAAGAAAAGCCATCGATAAAGAGCCCCCTTGTCCTGTCGTCAAAACCGCCCGCATAGACAACGAGTAGGATGCCGAGCGGATGACCGCCCATGGCGTAGATATCATTCACGCACACAACAACAGAACAGAAACCCGCGAAATAAGGGTCATCGAAAAGCGGCGGAAAGATGGCTTCTGCTGAACATAATAGGTACTCGTCTCCAAATCTTACACCACCGGTGTCGTCCCCTATCGGTATGACATCCGCAAGAGGCATTTCACATGCTTTTTGAAGAAGACCGTTCACCCACTGTCCTATAACCCGCTTCCGTGTGTAACCAGGGTAGCTCTTCAAGTCTCTTATGATTGCTCCGATATCGCTTTCGCCTTCCATGAATATCCTCCCTGCAGAAAAGCCCAATGATTACTCGTAATGGCTTGCGGGTTATGGCATACCCTAAAATATCTCCTATCAAAATCAAAAAGTGTTTGAAGATTCCCGTTAGCTAAAAGCGGGGAGAACCATTTTTTTCTCCCCGCCTTATCATCGCCCGAAAAGAATCCTTCGAAAATTTCTCTTACGTTTTAAGAACCTAAAGACTGCTCAAGCTTTATCTGCTCGGCTTTCTCGAACGCGTCTTTGGCTTCCTTCTGTAGCCTTTGTATCTCAGGAACCTCACCTGACTGAATTGACTGGTCAACCGTGGATTTGAGCGCCTGAACGTTCCCCGCGGCGATCAATGGGTCGAGCTTCCCCAGAAATGTTATTCCCTTGTTGGTCGCCTCTTTCTGAATGTCAAGAGCCTTGATCATGGCTTTAGCGTATTGCACATAACTGTCAATACCCTTGTACTGCTCAATCTTAGGGTCAATAAGTTTTTGGTACTCCAGCTTCAAGGAATCGATATCCGGAAGTAAAGCTCTTCCTGAATCAGCAAGCCCCGGTGATTTGCCAGGCTCGAAACCGGAGAGATTACCCGAAAGCGCCGCCATTACCGCCTTCGTGTTTCCATCTTCCACCTTCGCTATTCGTTCTTTGAGGTCCTTCCATTTCACCTCCGCGCCGTTGAATATTCGTTTCGCTCTCTTAAGAAGGGTCTGGTACTCGCTCTCGCCCTTACCTCCACCACCACAGCCAACCAATAAGGCGACTGTGAAGAAACCTAAAAGAATTGCCATGGGAATTCTAAACCGTCTCATTTGCACCCCACCTCTCTAAAACTCCCAATTTCTCCGAAATATATTAGCATTTTACCGTTTTCCGTACACACCATGCTTAATCATTGCTGTCTTATAAACAATGTGAAGACTATTTTCAGGAAAAGCAAAAGCCTTAATCAAAATGCCGGCAGGAACAAGCGCCGAATTCACAATCTCCGAGTCGAGATGTCGAGTTTTGTAAGGCAACGCCAGATTTTCGCTTTCCATAGGTTTCGTGTAAAATGAGGTGACCCTTAATGACCGATCAGTCAACATTTGCGCCCTGCGGGATTCCGCTCGGAACGAGAAGAAACTGGGATGGAATGATATGAGTTCTGGACACAATTCGGCAAGAGAAGCGAAAAGAAAGAAAATACTCGAAGAAGCGATAAAAGAATTTGTGGCTAAAGGATTCACCGGGGCTAATATAAACAAGATTGCCGAGAACAGCGGGATTGGAAAAGGAACCATCTACCTGTACTTCAAAAGTAAGGAAGACTTATATGTTGAGGCACTTAACCAAAGCAATAAGCTCTGGATGGAAAAAGCCCGTGAAATCATTGATTCAAATCCAGATCCATATGAAGCCCTGAAAGAGATGCTTAAAGTAGATATCATCGTGAGCGTACGCCGAAAGGAACTCGCCCAGCTTTGGATAAACTCATTTTTCGCCGACAACAAGCGTTTTTCAGAGACCGCTGCTGCCGTATTCGAAGAGTATGTCAAACTTATACAAGACCTTGTCAAAGAATGCATAAAAAAAGGAATATTCAGGGAAGTAGATCCAAGGACAGCTGCTTACGTGCTTTTGGGTCTAAATGAACTGCTGATTGCTTTCTACGAGCCGCTTTTCAAATCCAAAGCGAGTCTTGATAACATTACGGGAACTATTCAAGACATGATATTTACCGGATTAGAGAAGAAATAAGGGGCAACCAGAAAGAAGGTTGCCCCGGAGACAATCGATAGTTTCTAAAACTAAATATTATCGCCTCTTAAAAGAATTCTGCGTTCTTCGGTTGGCAAATATCCCTTCCTGGTATTCCAGGCAAAATAAAGGGTCAACATGACTGCAATTATTACCCCCACGGCAAGCCATTCATAGCCGCTTAAGCCTCCTGGACTTAAGGGTGTGTAAACCAGGATGTAGAGAGCAGAAAATACTGTCGCGATATATCCGATAAGTTTTCCCGCGGAAACCTTATAGGGTCTTTCCAGTTCGGGTCTTTTGTAACGGAGTCTCAAAAACGCGATAGAAACCAAAAACCAGGTCACCACGAGGAACAAAGAGAAAACGTTCACTATTCCCACGTATATTGATTTGCTTGTCCCCAGCAAACAGAACAATGTGCTGAAGGCAAATAGAATCAGGATAATTATTGAAGGCGTCCTGTATTTCGGATTAATCACGGCAAGATTTTCCGGAATGAATTTCGCCCTCGAAAGACCGTAAATCAGCCTACTTCCCGCCATGTAGGCAGCGTTCCAGGTTGTCAACATTCCGAACAGCGCAGCAAACGTCACAAAGAATTTCGCAATCCCTGAACCGTTGAACAGTTTTCCGACCGCATCAACAACCACAAGCCCTTCTGCGGATCTCATAGAAAGATTAGCGGCGAACCCAAGTCCGAGAATTATCGCAACGTAGAAGAGAACGGAGCCCCATACAGTGTAGATGACAGAAGCGCCAAGTATCCTGTTAGGCACTTTAGCTTCCTCTGAAGCTTGAGGTATTGCATTGAATCCTGAGAGAAAACCGGGCACCATTAGAAAAACAAGCGAAATACCACCAAGGCTTCCGAAAAGCGGCTTGGCGTTACTCGGCTCACCTTTTATAACGCCGCTGAAAACGAAGAACAAAGCGGCCAAGAGGAGAACCACGACAGCAATCATTTGGAACACGCTCGAGATCTTGACGCCCCTGAAATTAATATAAGCGAAGAAAGCGTTTCCGATTAGCGAAATTAGAAGATAACTAAGATAAATAGAGGTTCCACCCAAACTGTACAATTTACCGAATTCAGGAACTTTCATTCCTAATCCCTCAAGAATAACCGGAAACATAAGAGTCTCAATCGTAATCAGACCAACCCACAAAAGAACCATTGCCCAGGAGACGAAAATCGCCGCTCTCTCGCCTATACCCTCGAATGCAAATACCACATCGCCACCCGCCCTCGGGAAAGCGGATGTCAACTCAGCGTAAACAAGCCCTATCAAGCTGCAAAGGACGCCGCAAATCGCAAACGCCAAAATACCCCCGAGAGTTCCTCCTTTTGAGCTCCACATTCCCGCGTAAATAACCCAAGACCATCCAATTACAGCGCCTAAACCAATCGCAAGGAGTTCCCATCTTGAGAGCGTTTTCACAAGCTCTCCGCTACCCTCTCCTCTCTCCATACTCTATTCCCCCTCCCTTAGACAAGCCTCCTCGTATTTACGCCCAAATTGCTCCCGACTTGCGCAAATTTGAAATCTCCTCAACGGACAAACCAAGTTCGCTTGATAAAACTTCTTCGGTGTGTTCGCCGAGCTCAGCATCAACGAGGTCTTCTTCCCCTCCAACTCCCGCCTGTGCGGTGAAAAACTTTATTGGGGTGTTGAAAGTTTTTACACTTCCAAGTTTTTCATGCTCAACGTCAATCACCATATTTCTTTCTCTAAGGTGCGAATCCTCAAGCAGTTCTTTTACGTCCTTAACTTCACCGCAAGGAATTCCGAGAGAATAGAGAAACTCCAGAAGATCTTCAGCCGTCTGAGTTTTTGTCCACTCAGCAAACGCACCGTTGATATATGCCAGGTCCCGGGACCTGGCCTCAGCGGCCTCAACCGAATCGCCTTTATATTTTTCAACGATATCTTCTCGACCAATGTGGCGGTAAAGTGTTTCAAACCTATCAGTACCAAGGTTGCAGACCATGACCCATTTTCCGTCCTTTGTTGGAAACGCATCCCAAGGCGCTCCGAGAGGGTCTGTATTTCCCCTCGCCGGCAGCGGGTCCCCAGTGATGCTTGCCCTAATCACGCTTTCCTCAAGAACCGAAAAGACGCTGTCCATCATTGACACCTCGAGCCTTTGGCCTTTCCCGGTCGCGTCCCTTCTTCGAAGAGTCGAAAGTATGCCTACAGCAAGAAACAAGGCAGCAAGAGCATCAGCGATTGCGGGACCTGTCTTCACGGGAGGCATGTTAGGATATCCTGTCATACTCATAAGTCCACCCATCGCTTGCGCCACTGGGTCAACGCAAGGTAGTTGCGAATACGGTCCGTAACTTCCGAAACCGCTTATCGACGCGATCACAAGTCTCGGATTGGCTTCGTGAATTGTGTCATAGGCGAGACCAAGCTTTTCAAGAGTGCCAGGGACAAAATTCTCGGTCAAAACATCAAAACGCTTGCACAGAGCAAGGAATACCTTCTTTCCCTCTTCATTTTTCAAGTTAAGGGTAATGGATTTTTTACCACGGTTGAGCATATAGAAATAGCCGCTCCACCCATTATTGAAGGGCGGTAATATCCGTGTGTAGTCTCCAATAGGCGGCGCCTCAAGCTTAACTATTTCTGCGCCCAGGTCACTTAACAGGAGAGTTGAAAAGGGACCGGCGTAAACCCATGTCAGATCAACTATTTTTACGCCTTCCAATGGTCTGCTGTTTTCCATTATCGCCTCCTCTTGTTAAAACTGACCTCAATCAGCAAGAACGAACTCCCACTCGCACATCACGTTTTCGATTGGCTCGTCCGGGTGAGCGTGAAGGCAGGTTACTTTGAATTTCTCGTTCACCGCATGAGCAATGGCTTCATATAAAGGGGGAGAACCAATCTTACAGGGAAACAAAGGCAGATTGTTGGCTTTTCTGTATGTGCCCATGGGGCACTTGTTGACCCGAAAAACGAGTTTTCGATCAGTTATTTCAAGAAATTCCCACTCGAACCCGGAATTCACCCATTGTGCAGCACAGAACTTCAGAACGGTTGCGAGGCTCTCGACATCATCTCCCAAATTTAATATGCGTTTTAATCTGTAAGCTTGGGCCCTTCCGGTTTTTTCCCATATTTCTCCATCAAGTCTTGCGGCAGTCTCAGACCCAAAATCCCTTTCAGTGAAAACAATCCAGTAATTTTGTTTCGTCCAATAGTTTCTAACCCACATGTCTATCAACTCAACGAGCTTCTCCTTTGGAAGGTCGAGAAGTTCCTCTCTGAGGTTTTCCCAAGTGACTTTTCCAGGTTGCGTGCTCAAATCAATCATCTCCCCTTCATGTTGTTCGAATTTGGATACTTCATTCTTCCATCGCTTTGATACATGCGATGTCCTCTGCAACAAAACTTCTTCCTCTTAAAATATGGGTGACCAGTCACCCATATTTTATTTTCCCCAAAAACGGTATGTCAATATTTTTTAAGAAAGTAAAAACGCTACTCACGACTGGATAATAGGCTACCTTGAGATTTTCTAATGCAGTGAAGCGATTGAAATCCAAAAACACCCGGTAAACACTTCAACAAATCAAAAACTGAGTCACAGGCAGGCTATATAATTTAAAAGCTGGAGGTGAGAACCACGGCTGAACAAAAAGACATAGCCGAAGTGATAATAGATTTGCCGGTCTTGGAAACTAATAAACCATTCTATTATTCAGTTCCTTCCGACCTGAAGGGAAAAATCACGATAGGCACAATTGTTGTGGTCCCCTTTCATGGACGTGAGGTTATCGGTTTTGTGACAGATTTTCCCAAAAAGACTGTTGAAAAGCATCTCAAAAGCATTATCTCTGTTTTAGAGGAACCTCCTGTTTTTGGAGAAAAAACCAGGGAGCTGTGCAAGTGGATTTCCGAAAGGTATTTTGGCACGTTCTCCTCCGCCCTGCGACTCATAATTCCCCCTGGCAGGGTTAGAAAAATAAAAGAGTTAATTGAACTCGCTGATGAATCTGAATCCGGAGTTTTTGGAAACATGCTCATTGACACGCTAAGACCAGAACTCAAAAGCGTTGTGGACGTGATCTCATGTGCTGGCGGCGTCATTGAGAGCAAAGCACTGAAAAGGCACATGGGTCCACGGGCGACCCGCCTTATAAACACTCTCGAAAATTCCGGGATCGTGAAGAGGAGATTCGTTCTTTCAGAACCGAGCGCATCCGTATGTTTTGAGTCATATGTCAAACTCGCCGTGCCGGAAGAGGAGATAAACAACCTTAGGCTGGGTAAAAGACAGGAGGAGCTAATCCGCAAACTCATTGCAGCGGGGGGTGAGGCTCCCAAAAAATTCTTAACTGGCAGATCCAGTTCCGCATCGTCAAGTCTTAAGTCTTTGGAAAAAAGAGGAATCGTAACATTTTCAGAAGCGGAAGTGAAGAGAAAACCACATTATCCCGTTTTTATAAAACAACAGGCAACGCCCGCACTTAACCTCCACCAGTCCCATGCCTTTCGAGGGATTTGCCAGGCAATAGAATCCCAAAAACACCGTGTATTTTTACTGGAAGGGGTGACCGGCTCAGGAAAGACCGAAGTATATTTGAGGTCCATAGAAAAAGTGCTCAACAACGGCAGAACCGCAATTGTCCTCGTCCCGGAAATTTCCCTTACGCCTCAGACCGTTGAGCGGTTTGAGTCAAGATTCCCAGGCAAGATCGCGGTGCTACACAGCGCGCTCAGAATCGGTGAGCGCTTCGATGAGTGGCGTTCCATACGAGACGGAAAAAAAAGCGTGGTAATTGGTGCCCGCTCAGCTGTCTTCGCTCCTCTTGAGAACATCGGCCTGTTCGTGATCGACGAAGAGCATGAACCCTCTTACAAAAATGATTCATCGCCGCGCTACCACGCCCGAGAAGTGGCCATCAAGCGCGCCGCTCTCTCCAACGCCGTGGTTATACTTGGCAGCGCTACCCCATCACTTGAATCATCCTACAAAGCGCGCGCCGGAATCTTCACGCACCTCACTCTACCCGAAAGAATAGACGGAAAACCTTTTCCTGATGTGGAAGTGATTGACATGCGACAGGTCGGCGGCGCAGGCGGGGTACCGATAATTTCGCCGCGGTTGCTGGACGCTCTTTCAAAAACACTGATCGCGGGAGAACAGGCGATACTTTTCCTCAACAGGCGGGGTTTTTCAAACTTTCTCCAGTGCAGGGCCTGCGGATATATTCCAAGCTGCGAAGACTGCGAAGTGAGTCTTTGCTATCACTTCAAAGGCAATCTCCTTATGTGCCACCATTGCTCACGAACAGTCCCCTCTTACGATACATGTCCCTCATGCGGGACCGCAAAAAATCTAAAAGGGTATGGAGCGGGTACCGAACGAGTGGAGGAAGAAATACGTAAGCATCTCGGAGATGTATCAATCGTTAGAATGGATACTGACACCACAAGAGGCAAGAACGCGCACTGGCGGCTTTTGGAAGTTTTTAAATCAGGCAGAGCGCCAATTCTTATTGGAACTCAAATGATAGCCAAGGGTCTGGACATTCCATCGGTGACCCTTGTGGGGGTCATCAACGCCGATACAGCTTTGAGTCTTCCAGATTTCCGGGCTTCAGAGAGAACATATCAGCTTCTCACACAGGTCAGCGGAAGAGCGGGAAGAGGATTAAGACCGGGTCAAGTGATAATCCAGACTTTCAACCCGGAGCATCCGGTCATCAAAGCGGTCGCCAACGGGAGCGTTAGTTTTCTTGAGTCTGAAATCAAGAAAAGGCGGGAGGCGCTTTACCCACCATTTTCGGAATTGATAAACATTGTCGTGAGCTCAACCGATATGTCTACTGCCGCAGTATGCTCCGAAAGGCTAAAGAAGGTCCTTCAGACCGACCTCAAATCAAGAGGTTTGACAATACTGGGTCCCGCTCCAGCACCTCTGACAAAAATAAAGAAGAATTACAGGTGGCATATCCTCATAAAATGCCCCGAAATAGAAAAGGTTTCTCAATCTATCAGAAATTCTATGGCCAGATTCAGAGACTATTCACGAAGTTTTTCGCTGCCTTCACAATTCAAAATCTCAATTGACGCCGATCCGGTCTCACTTCTTTGAATTTCAGGCAAACATGGCAAGAGGTTTGCGGACAAACCGAGGGCGAGTGTCAGAAAACGAACCTGTTTATGTGTTGACGGTTAGGCCTGCGTCATGAAAAGTAGACCTTCTATTCCATTGGTATTCTTTCCATTGGGTAAGGAAGCTGCGCGTCGGGTGGAATCTTCTTTATATACCGCCTTCTGAACTCTGGGTCCTGCATCCTGCATGAAACGGTCTTTTTTCTATATTCTGGGTGCGCTCTCATCCTGTTCCAAATCACGCTCAGCGGCTCTTCAAGCACATTCCCGAAATGAAGAGGGGTGAAATCGCAGGGTGTTACGTAACCGTCATGTGTTATATGTATCTGATATTTCGCCCCGAAACAACCGATGATGGATGGGTAATTAACATACGACATGGTGACAATCTTTGGACCCGTTTTTCTGATGAACTGACCTTCTTGAAGGTCTGAAAGATATCTATGCTCTTCAGAAGTAAGCAACATCTCCTCTTTGTCAATCAGCTTTCCGGTCGGGGTTACGTCAAATATGGTGAGTTCAGAAACACCGAGCTCTTCTCCGAGCCTGAAGAACAACTCGGGATATTTTCTGGAAACGGACTCGTGAGTGGCGAAAGTGCTTATGCCGGTCCTGATTCCGATCTGAGCAGCGTATTTAAGACCCTGGCATGCTTTTGAGAAAAGACCCTCTATACCTCTTGTTAAATCGTGCTCCTCCGCAATCGGGCTATCGAGGCTAACGAATAACACATCCAGCCCGGCCTCTTTGAGCATTTCAACCCGGGAATTTTCGAGAAAATACCCGCTTGTGAACATCTGCGGTGTGGCTTCCATGTCCCTGATGTATGAAATGAGCTCAAGGTGGTCTTCCCTAATCATTGGTTCCCCGCCGGTTAGCACGATGCTTCCAGTCATCAATTCAACACACTGCCTAATAACATCTTTTGCCGCCTCGGTACTCATTTCATTCTTACGGGAACGCCGGTCTGCCGAACAGTGGTAACAGGAACAAGGGCATCTTGCCGTGATGGCAAGTGTGACGGCCGATGGACCACCGCCGAGATCAAGGTCCCTTAAAATGCCCCCTTTTATCACTCTGCGATACGCTTTCGTCCCAAAGGGAGGAATATAGAACGTGTAGTGATCCTGGGATGCGTATTTCGTAAACGGAATCCTTTGCGGAAACCTCTCGACAAGAAAGCAACCGAGGGAAAAAGCCAGAGGCATCCTTGGCGGACCTAAATTACGATAGAAAAAACGGCGGATTTTTTTCAAAGGCGGACGGTAAACCGGAATTGACTCCACTTCGGTTTCCGCATCGCCACCCCGAGCAGCCGAACATTCTTTCTCTGGTTCAATAGTTTTTATATCTTTCAAACTTGCCCTTTCCGAAAACGGCAATTCTCAATCAGAAACATAAGATAGAAACTGTGGAGAAAAAAATCAATAGGGCTCATCGCAAGGGTCTCGGAGAGTAAATGACTCCACAGTGGAATTTTCCGGGAAAATCAATCAGGTCCACACCGGGAAAACCCGCATGAGCGGCAGACTCTGCATCCTCCCTCGAGTTCCATTTTCATTCCACACTCAGGACACCTGACCATAAAAAAATCTTCCTCAAGGGGAGGGAGCATGATTCCGTTCTCTTCAAGATACCGTTTTATGGCTCTCGCTATCGCATCCGGACACGAAAGCACCTCCGCCTGCTTGCTCTTTATCGAGGAAAGACATCTGATTCCCCTAAGCTGCTCGATAATCTCGGAAATATCAATCCCGGAACGCAAACCAAGGGATATGAGCCTGCTTGTGGCTTCCGACTGAGAGGGACAACCACCAGCGCGACCGAGCGAGGTAAATACCTCGCATATGCCGTGGTCGTCTGAGTTTACGGTGACATAAAGGTTGCCGCACCCTATCTTGAACTTCTCCGTTCTGCCGGAGGTGACTTTTTGTCGCTCCCGGGGTCTTATCCCTCTGTAAGGCACGCCGTAGCCCCGGTAGAGCACTTGTGCTGGCCTGCTACCGTAGCGGTAAATCGTTACTCCCTTGCAACCAAGCTTGTATGCCTCAAGGTATATGTTTTTCACATCCTCCACGCTCGCATCCTCAGGCAAGTTCACGGTCTTGCTTACGGCGTTATCGGTATGTTTTTGGAAAGCGGCCTGCATTTTCAAATGCCACTCGGGGGCGCATTCCTGAGCACTCACAAATAAACGCCTCACCTCATGGGGAACTGTCTTAATCTCACCTATCGAACCTCTCTCGGCAACCAAACTCATGAGCTCCTCGCTGTGAAAGCCCCTACCGCGGGCTATTCTTAGAAATTCGGGATGTATTTCCAGAAGTCTTTCACCGTCCAAGACCCTTCGCTCATATGCCACGGCGAAAATGGGTTCTATGCCGCTCGAACAACCCGCTATTATGCTTATCGAACCGGTAGGAGCTATCGTTGTGGTGGTGGCGTTTCTCAACGGGGGGATGCCCTTACCTGGATATACGCTTGATTCATAAGCGGGAAAAGCGCCTCTCTCTTTTGCCAGTTCAATGGAGGCATCCTTTGAGACATTTGATATAAACGACATTAATCTTTCCCCAATCGCCACCGCTTCCTCAGAATCATAGGGAACACCCAGTTTGATCAGAAGGTCCGCAAAACCCATGACACCAAGTCCGACTTTTCTGGTCAAAAAGGTCCTCTCCTCTATCTGGGGAAGGGGGTATTTACTGACCTCGATAACATTATCAAGGAAGCGAATAGCTTCCCTCGCGGTCAGCCCGAGACGTTCCCAGTCAATAGATAAGTCATCGCCCTCCTTCTTCACCATAAGAGACAAGTTAACGCTTCCCAGATTGCAGGATTCGAAAGGTAGAAGCGGCTGTTCCCCGCACGGATTTGTGCTCTCGATTTCCCCGAGAGCGGGAGTTGGATTGTGCTCGTTGATCCTATCAAGGAAAATCATGCCCGGTTCACCTGATTTCCAGGCAGTTGCCGAGATCTCTTCGAGAACATCCGAAGCGCGGAGGGTTCCCGTCACTTCTCCCGACCGCGGATTGATAAGCTCATACTCCTGCCCCTCTTCTAAAGCTTCCATGAAACCACGGGTGAGAGCGACCGAAATGTTGAAATTGTTGAGTCTATCCGATGCCTCCTTGGAGTGGATGAAATCCAAGATATCCGGGTGATCCACTCTCAGTACGCCCATGTTCGCGCCCCGCCTCGTGCCTCCCTGTTTAACCGTTTCAGTTGCAGCATCAAAAACCGACATGAAAGAAACAGGTCCGCTCGCGATTCCTCTTGTGGACATAACAACATCATTTCGAGGTCTCAGGCGCGAGAAACTGAAACCCGTCCCTCCCCCCGATTTATGTATCAAAGCCATGTTCTTCACGGCCTCAAAAATACCCTCCATGCTGTCTTCAACAGGCAGAACAAAACAGGCGGCAAGTTGCCCGAGTGGTCTTCCTGCGTTCATAAGGGTCGGAGAATTTGGAAGAAAAATTAAAGAGACCATCATTTCAAGAAATGTCTGGAAAGAACGTTTTACACCGCTATCTCCGCGATACGGCCTGTCAGCCTCCGCAATGGCACGCGCTACGCGTTCGAACATTTCCTCCGGGGTCTCAATAATTTTTCCTGATTCGTCCCTCGCTAAGTATCTTCTTTCGAGAACTTTGATCGCGTTTTCGGAAAGACTGGTCAACATGAGTCCTCCAAAGTAAGTCTTAAAAGCCTGTATATATATTCTAATCCTTACCTGGGTCAGAATGCCTTTCCAAAAAATCAATACGGGAATATTTTTGCCCCACTTATCCTTTATCAAGAAAACGCCTGAATCCTTTTTGATGCTCTCTTTTGTCGTTAAGACCTCCATAAGAATTGAAAACCGGGGTGAGTACCCGCTTTCAGTTGCTAACGATTTTTTTTATAACCTTCCGTCAATACATATTTTTTGATATAAATACAATTACTTTCCGCAAGCTCTCGATGGAGGTGGTATTAAATGGCAGCAAAGCACGACAAAGTAATTATCACGGCAGCATTGGCAGGCGCGGCAACAATGAAACACCAAAATCCAAACGTACCCTACACGAGAGATGAGTTCGTGGCTGAAGCCGTAAAATGCTATGAGGCAGGTGCTTCGATCGTCCACATTCACGCGAGAGACCCCGAAACTGGGCTACCAACAGCTGATCTGGATATATTAGGGGCGATAGTTGAGGGAATAAGGAACGAGACGCCGCTTATAATCAACCTCAGTACCGCGATCGGGATCGGAGCGACGAAAGAGCAAAGAATATCTGTGGTGGAGGCATTCAAACCCGAGATGGCATCTCTTAACACGAACAGCATGAACTTCGCTGTGGGAGACTGGAAAGAACACAAAGTCTTGTATGAAATAATATTTGAGAACACCTTCGATATGCTGGTTAACTATGCCAAAACAATGAGGGAGTGCGGCACCAAACCTGAACTTGAGATTTACGATATGGGTGGACTTTATAATGTTCTGTTCGTGAGACATCAGGGCATTTTCGAGGAACCCCTGCATTTCCAGTTCGTATGGGGAGTACTCGGAGGAATGCCATTCTCGCCCAGAAACTTCTCGCTTTTCCTTGACACAATACCGGAAGACGCCACCTGGAGCACCTGCGGAGTTGGTCCCGCCCAGTTTATGGGAGCCATGTACGCGGCGCCTATAGGTGGGCATATCCGGGTTGGGCTTGAGGACAATATCTGGGTAAGCAAAGGTAAGCTTGCCGAGGGTTCCTGGGAACAAGTCAAGAAAGCGGTCAAAATTGCCAAGCTTGCTGATAGAGAAGTTGCCACTCCTGACGAGGCTCGGGAGATGCTAAATCTCAAGAAACTATAACCATTGACGCAAACCTGTTTGAAAACCCCGCCCCGTGCGGGGTTTTCTTCTGTTAAATGTTTGCAAGCGACAAGTCAATAGGGTCAGAAATTTAGATTTCCAAACAGCCCGGGAATGAATATTTTCCGTTCTTTTCTGTTCATTGGCGCATCTCGGAAAACTTTACTCAATCAGTAGTTTATGATATCTATTTCGAGCGTGAGTGCCCAAACAGGCATAAGTCTGTCTGAAAATAAGGTAAATCGGATTATAGCGAGGTGTTGAGGATTGGACCAAGAGCTTATCGACATTGAAGAGGGATTAGAGGAACTTTTCTGCGACCCAGATCCAGACAAAGCAAGAGCGTTTTTTAAAACCAAAGAGAGGGGTCTTGTTAATAAGGTCACGACCGTAAAGGACGCAGTACGCGAACTCGTCAGAGACAGTGACTATCTCGCCGTTGGCGGTTTCGGTCATGTGAGAATCCCGACCGCCGTACTTTATGAAATTATCAGACAGAAAAAACGGGACCTCGGCATGGCAGGTCATACCTCCATATACGACAGCGACATATTGGCTTCCGCAGGATGTCTGAACCGCTGTGACATCTCATATGTCGTCGGTTATGAGATCAGAGGTCTCTCAGCCAGCGCGAGACGCGCTTTTGAAAGCAACAAGATAAAGAAAACAGACTGGTCAAACAGCGCACTCGCATGGCGTTTCTACGCTGGCGCCGCAGGGCTATCATTTGTTCCGTCAAGGAACATGCTCGGCACCGACACTTTTAAGCGTTCGGCTGCCAAAACGATTAGATGTCCGTTTACGGGCAAGAAGTTTGCCGCCCTTCCGGCTCTTTATCCCGACGTAGGCATAATTCACGTTCATAGAGCAGATATCTACGGAAACTGCCAAATAGACGGGATACTGATCTCTGACCCTTACCTGGCAAGAGCCTCAAAGAGAGTCATTATATCCGCTGAAAAACTTATCCCAAACGAGGAGATTAGAAAGAATCCTCAAATGACAACTATTCCCTACTGGTGTGTTGACGCGGTTATCGAGGAACCTTTCGGTAGCCATCCGGGAAACATGCCTGGAGAATACTGGTTTGATGAGGATTTCTTCAGAATGTATTTGGAGACCGTCAAGACAGAAGAAGGCACACAAAAGTTTCTGGATGACTACATATATAATGTGGAGAATTTCGAGGGATATCTCGAGAAAATCGGCGGATTGAGAAAGATGACAGAATTAAGAAACCTGGAAAATCTTATTTTCCAAAAAAGAGCGCAGCAAATGAAATCCCGAATCAAGGTTAAGAAACAATCGGCTTGATTATCAAAAAACGTTAAGGAGGTGCGAAGGCCATTTTTATGGCAGACAAGCGGTATGAGCAAATCAAATAACAACAACGACTACAATCCCTTAGAGCTTCTAATCTGTGTCGGCTCAAGAGTCCTCGAGGACAACTCGACTGTTGAGGTGGGGACGGGCGTTCCGATGGCGTCCACATTGCTCGCCCAAAGATTGTATGCCCCAAATATCATAGCAATCTTTGAGGCGGGAGGGGTGGCGCCTCTGATGCCCGGGTTACCAATATCTGTGGGAGATTCGAGAACTTCTTACAGAGCCATTATGGCAAGCACTATGAACGACGTGATGGAAACGTGCCAAAGGGGTATGGTTGATTACACTTTCCTCGGCGGCGCCCAAATTGACATGTACGGTAACCTCAACTCGACAATGATAGGTGCCATTTACCAAAATCCAAAAGTCAGGTTTCCGGGAAGCGGTGGGGCAAATGACCTTGGAAGTCTCTGCTGGAAAACCATTGTGATAACCCCCATGGACAGGCGGCGTTTCGTCAAAAAACTTGACTTTGTCACGACACCGGGATATCTAACTGGAAAGGGTGCTCGTGAGCGCGCGGGGCTTCCGGAGGGATCAGGACCCTATAAGGTAATTACGAATCTTTGTATTCTTGGTTATGATGAAGAGACATGCCGCATGAAGGTGGAATCGCTACATCCTGGGGTCGAACTCGAGCAGGTTCAGGAAAACTGTGAGTTTGAATTGCTCGTCGCAAATGACCTCAAGACGACTCCACCACCCACCGAGGAAGAGCTTAGAGTGTTAAGAGAAGAAGTTGACCCGGACGGATATATTATTGGAAGGGTGAAATGAAAACAGATCCAATTATTGAAAAAGCTTTGAGTAACGGTCAGAATGCGCTTTCGGAACATGAATCAAAAATTCTTCTTGAAAAATATGATGTTCCGATAACAAGAGAATTCCTTGTCGCTAGCGCGGAAGAAGCGGTGAAAGCGGCATCCGAACTGGGTTATCCCGTTGTCTTAAAAGCGTGCGGGTGGAAGATAACCCATAAGACTGAGCGGAACCTTGTCGCCGTTGGCATTAAGAACGATAACGAGGTTCGGGAAGCCTTTGAAACAATTACGAGAAACCTTGAAGGTGAGGACAGCGAGGGGATCCTTGTTCAAGAAATGGTAAAGGGATCAAGGGAACTTGCGATAGGCCTCGTGAGGGACCCTCAGTTCGGTCCGTGTGTCATGTTTGGACTTGGAGGAATATTCACTGAAATCCTCAGAGATACTTCCTTCAGGGTTGCTCCAATAAACGTGGATGACGCCTATCAAATGATGGAAGACATTAAGGCAAAAAAGATACTTGAATCAATCAGGGGAATGGCTCCAGCCAACAGAGAGAAGCTGGCAAGGGCGCTCGTAGGTCTCGGAAGGCTCGGTCTTGAGCAGAACTACATATCAGAAGTGGACGTTAACCCTCTGATTCTCACTCAAGAAGGCGAGCCTGTGGCGGTGGACGCGCTTGTTATACTTGCAAGCGGCGAGAACAAAAAAATAATTCAGGACCCAGCGGGAGAAAAATTCAAAAAGGGAAAAACTTGAGAAGAAAAGGTACCAAAATATTTCTCATTACCTTTCTGGTATTTGTGCTCCTCTGGGGCGTAAGCGAAATAATAATTCCCATGTTCGCGGTGCGCTATGTCCGCGAAAAAATAGACGCGAAGTACCCGGATATCGATAACGTCGTGGTTACCATCAGAGCGTTCCCGGCTCTTAAGCTCGCGTTCCAGAAATACGACAAGCTCAAAATACATCTCGACGGCGCAAAGCTTGAAGGTTTTAAATTCATCACCCTCACACTCGAGTCTAACGAATGGCCAGAGGGAAGATTCACAGCAATATTATCGGAGGAGGAAATAAACCGTTTCTTTACCGTTGAAAGCAACAGGCTTGTGGAGGGGAGGGTAAAGCTCAAGGACGATATGAGCTTTTTTGTGGGAAGAATAAGAACATCTTTTGGCTCGGTTAACGTGACCGCAAGCGGGAAACTCGAGCCCCAGTCGGGAAGATTCGTTTTCTTTATACCCGAGGATATCGAAGTGGGCGCAGTGACAGTCGGGAAAGAATTAACCATTTCCATAAGGGGAGCCTTTGAGGAGGCGCCCATATATGTCGTACGAAAAAACCTGCCGTACCGCATTTCATCAATCCAAATATCCGAGGGCAACCTTAAAATCAGTGGCACGGTAGAACTTGATACAGTATTTGCGCTTTCAGGGAAATGAGCCTGGTTTGCAAAAAGAGTTTTGTTTGAAGAATTGACGGCCATAATCCAACCGACAGTATCAGTGACACTCCAAAAATTCATTTAATGGATATTAAAATTAGAACCGAAGATTTTCTTATCTTCATTATTTATGGATGAACGATTAGCGTTAATCATAAGGGGAACAGCGTCTTGAGCGCGATAAGATGCGGATCTGGCAACTTTAACCCTGATAGACTGAAGGCAGAGTCTTTCATCATTTCGAATTTCCTTGAACGGAGAATACCGGTTCCGGTCACTTCATTCCTCGGGATCGCTGACGTTCACGATACACCCGTTTTGAATGAGGATTTAAGCAGGTCGATCCTTGAAAATCTGTACGAAAAGTTACAGCCTGTCGCGATCACCAGCGAGGACCTCAAAAGAGAAAACATATCGAGCCTCATTTCTTCCGCGATCAAAGAGGTCAATTCGACATTGCGGGAAAAGACAGAGCAAGGCAACACGCAAAGGGCTATCTCCGCGTCTCTTACTTTAGCGCTGACCACGAGAAGCTCAGCCTTCATTGGTCACATTGGAAAGAACAGAATCTTCCTGCTTCATGATGACAGACTTTTCGATCTAACACCATCTAAATCATACGGATCGCAAAAAGAAGAAGATGAGACGCTTCCCCTTTTTGAAAACCTTACCTCTCCCCTCAACGGTGGAAAGAAAAATGGGGAACCAAGGGCCGCGCCAACGGACAGTCTTTTAGGGCAAGAAAAAATCTTTCCCGGATACAACGAGGTCGCACTCACTCCCGGGGACATATTGATCATCTGCTCTGATGGAATGTGCCGTTCTGTAAAAGAAAAAGAAATTGCCGAAGTGTTCCTCTCTTCAATTAATGTTGCAAGAGCCTGCCGAGCACTTGAGAATATTGCCCGCCGGAGGAATTCAGACTCAAGCGCAACAATCATCGCCTGGAAATATAACATCCAGAGCTTAAGCGCCAGCACCAAGCGAGGCAATGGTATTTCGCGGAAAAGGCGGAAAACGAGAAGCAAAATTTCCTCAGCCCTGGTGACTTTCACCCTCGCCATTGTGCTTTTTCTACTATTTGCCTTTGGCTTCGCCATTGGCTGGAGAATAACCGACGCCTTCATGGGAAAAAACAGAGGAATCTCAACAGAACCCACGGAAAGAACCGAAAGCCAGGATGTCATTAAGACAGAGCCACCTGAAGCGAACGCGGAAAATACAAAACAAACACAGACTCAAAATCCCGCAAACGCTCAAACGGGTATAAGTGCCACCGTAACCGAAAGCGGTGTGCGAGTTAGATCCGCTCTGGGAACTCAAACGACTGTTCTCGGTCTGCTGGCAAAGGGAGAAACGGTAACCATCACCGAGAGGACGACATCCCCTGACGGGAAAACATGGTACAAAATAAAAGGATATGTTCACGCTGGGGGACAAAGAAAAATAATCGAAGGATACGTCAGAAGCGATTTTGTGAAAGCGACCTTGCAACAGTGAGAATCGGAGTCGAAGTATCTTGGAGCGGATTTGCCATTCTTCCCCTTGGACTCAAAGGAAAATGGCTGCCGTGGCTCCAGCCGCAATTCCAGCAAGAAGCACCGCCATAACTATCATTAGCGCGATTGTGAATTTCCGACGGATATCTTCGTCGGACCGCAGCAATTCAAGTCGAGCCATGTCAACATCTTCAGAGTGTCTGTCAACCCTTGCCGCCTCAATTCTGGCCACGAAATCGTCACCCCAGCGCATCTGTTCAGCGTAGTGCTTCGCTGTCTTGCTGCCGTCCATAATCACACGAGGATATTCTTCATCCTGAAAGAGTTTCAGAGGCTCAGCGAGCTCGGAGCTAACTGTGAATTTAGCGGAATAGTCTATAGTTTCTTTGCCGCTAACACCCTCGCCCGCGCTCTCAGCGTTGTGGCTGGTTTCGAACTCACCAAACCCGCTTGAATCAGTCTGCGCACGATCAAGGGGTTGAGCTTGATTCCTCTTGGCAACCTTATAACCCTTTTCGGAGGTATCATTTTTCGATGAACAATCGTCCGGACCCAACAGACTGTTCTTACTCGAGTCCTCCATCAAAACCTCCAACAAGGTTCGAAAATAACAGGTGGATTTGTTTTGAATTTTCCGAGCCTTATTTGATTCCTCAACGAAATCAAATTATACCCGATATCCTGACCTATCCTTAAAACGTTCGAAGCGCACACCAATACGGGAACCCGATTGGAGCAATCCATCCAACATCAGATAGCGGACAAAATTTTCCTTATGGCAAGACACGTAGAGTCTCAGCTTTTTAACGTTTTATTGCCATAAAATATATACAAAGGATAGATAAGGGAAGGAGGTTTTAATTGGCTCGCGTATTAATTGAGTTTCCGCACAGGCCGGGGGGTCACTGCAGCAGCACCGCTCTGCGGGACATGCTTAGCTTTTACGGGCATGAACTCACGGAGGAAATGGTTTTCGGAATAGGAGTTGGACTCGGATTTGTGTATTACAAGAATGCCGATATGAACCCGCCTATTTATGTGGGCGGGCGAATATACAATCTCGAGGAACATTTTACGAAACACTTAGGAATCGACATGGAAGTTGTATCGGGAATTGATGAAGAGCGCGGATGGCTCGAGGTCAAGGCTATGATTGACTCGGGAATACCGGTGATGGTTCACGCCGATGTTTACTATCTTGATTATCTTCGAGCCAAAGTCCATTTCAGCGGCCATAGGATAGTCATTGTCGGATATGACGAGGAAAAAGAAATAGCGTACGTAGCTGATAATGATAGAGACCAAATTCAGGAATGCTCCATCGAAAGCCTTCGAAAAGCAAGATCGGCCAGGTTTCTTCCCCAGCCGGCGGATAATACATATTACCGATTCAGGGTACCTGAAAATCTGAAACCTCTTAGAGAGGCAATTATCCAAGCCCTTGTCAAGGTGGTGAAATATAACCTGAGGCTACCTGCGGAGAAAACAATTACCAGCCACGATGGTGCTCTCATGGTCCGGGGAATTGAGGGTGTGCGCTTCCTGGCTGAAAACATGAATTGTTGGCTTGATGAGTTTGAAAAAGAGAAAGTGGTTCTCTTATGCAAGAACATTTACGTGACTGCCGAGAAAGGGGGAACCGGGTACGGAGGCAATTTCAGAAGAATCTACGGGAGGTTTCTCCGCGAAGCATCGAATGTCCTGCCGGAAAAGCGGCTCGAGGATATAGGAAACCATTTCATATCCATCGGCAACGAATGGACAAAAATGTGCATGATATTCAAAGAGTTCTCAAACGAACCTGAAAAGGCTATTGAGCTTGCGGCGCCAATCGCCTCGAAAATTTACGCCGATGAGCGCTCCGCTCTGGAATCGGTCGAGACAGTCCTTACCCAATTTGGGGTATAAAAATGGACCTCTTTGACTCCATGACAGATGAATTACAACAGGGGACCCCGTTGGCGGATAGGATGAGGCCACGCACCCTTGAAGAGTTCGAGGGCCAGGAGGAAATTGTTGGCCCGGGCGAGCCTTTAAGGAAGGCAATCGAGGAAGATAACATATCCTCAATGATATTCTGGGGACCTCCGGGCTCGGGTAAAACCACCCTTGCCCGGATAATCGCTAACTCCACAAGTTCGGATTTTGTCAAGTTTAGCGCCGTGACAGCGGGCGTCCCCGAACTAAGGAAAATAATACAGGCGGCAAAAGACACGAGAAAGTTTTACAACAGACGAACAATACTGTTCGTGGATGAAATCCACCGCTTCAACAAAGCCCAGCAGGACGCTTTCCTTCCCCATGTCGAAGACGGCACCATAATACTGATTGGAGCGACGACGGAAAACCCCTCATTTGAGGTTATTTCCCCTCTGCTTTCGCGGGTACGCGTTTATGTCCTGAAAAGACTCGAACCGCACCACCTGCGAAGGATATTGGAACGCGCGCTTTCGGATGAACAGAGGGGACTTGGTTCACTAAACCTGGAAGTGGATTACGAAGCAATTGATATTATCGTTGGGATCGCCGACGGTGACGCGAGAATCGCCCTGAATCTGCTCGAACTTGCGGCTTTCCTCGCGACCGAAAGCGGTAAGAAACTCAGGATTGACGCAGAAATAGTTAAGAAAGCAGCGCAGGAAAAAACTTTTCTGTACGATAAGGCCGGAGAAGAGCATTTCAATTTGATTTCCGCGCTGCACAAGAGCCTTCGAGATTCCGACCCGGACGCCAGCCTATACTGGCTCGGGAGAATGCTCGAAGCGGGTGAAGACCCTCTCTACATCGCGAGGCGCCTTATCCGTTTCGCTTCGGAAGACGTTGGGAATGCCGACCCTCAAGCTCTCGTCGTTGCTGTATCAGCCATGCAAGCCTGCCACTTCGTCGGAATGCCCGAGTGTGATCTTGCACTTGCCCAGGCTGTGACCTACCTCGCCACCGCTCCGAAAAGCAATTCACTATACATAGCATACGGAGAGGTCAGAAGTGACGTCAGAGAATACGGGGCTCTTCCGGTGCCCTTACATATTAGAAACGCGCCGACAAGATTAATGAAGGAATTGGGATACGGAAAAGGCTACAAGTATGCCCACGACTATCCCGAGCACCTCGTCAGTCAAAAACATATGCCCCCGGAACTGGAGGGGAAAAGATATTACAGACCCACAGACCAGGGTTACGAGAAAGTCATATCCGAACGTCTGAAAAACTGGCGCAAAAAACTCGGTTTGCAATGACAGCGGGTGAGCCTATTGCTCTACTTGCCGAATAGGTGTCTTGAGATAACAACCCTCTGAATCTGGTTGGTTCCCTCATATATCTGAGTTATCTTCGCGTCCCTCATCATTCGCTCCACCGGGTAATCCTTCATATATCCGTAACCACCCATCAACTGAACACAGTCGGTCGTCACCTTCATGGCGGTGTCTGTGGCGAAACACTTCGCCATCGCGGAAAGCGCGGAAAAACCCGGTTCTTTCTTTTCAACCGCGGTGGCGGCTCGATAGACGAGCGAACGAGCAGCCTCTATCATCATCGCGATATCGGCAACCATGAACTGAAGACCCTGAAGAGCCGCTATCGGGCGACCGAACTGAACGCGCTCTTTCATGTAGTTGATCGTGAAATCAAGCGCTCCGGCCGCCACTCCGACACCCTGCGCGCCAATCGTTGAACGCGTCCTGTCAAGCGTCATCATCGCTACGGCAAAACCCCTGCCCTCCTCTCCGAGGAGATTCTCGGCGGGAACCTCACAGTCCTCGAAAATAAGTTCCCTTGTCACAGAACCTCTGATTCCCATCTTGTTCTCGTGTTTTCCGAAAGTGAATCCCGGAAAGTCTTTTTCCACGATGAAAGCTGAAATTCCGCGAACCCCTTTATCGGGATCAGTCATAGCGAATATTGAGTAAGTGTCCGCTACCCCGCCATTCGTGATGAAGCACTTGGTTCCGTTCAAAATATAGCGGTCGCCCTTCTTATCGGCCCTTGTCTTCATGGCCGCCGCATCGCTACCCGCCTCGGGCTCAGTCAAACCGAACGCTGCAAGCTTTGCGCCGCTCGCAAGGTCAGGAAGATACTTTTTCTTCTGTTCTTCCGAGCCCGCTATCTTTATCGGCGTTGAACCGAGTTCCTGGCAACCCAAAATAAGCGACGAATTTACACAGACTTTGGCTATCTCCTCCATCGCTATGCAAAGGGTCAGAAGATCAGCCCCCTGTCCACCGTACTCCTCACTAAAAGGAAGACCAAGAATATCGTTTTCCCTGAAAATCTCAACGATATCCCATGGGAACTCCCCTTTTTCGTCAATCTCCATAGCTCGTGGCTCAACCTTTTCCTTGACAAGTTCCCTGATTGAATCCCTGAACATTTTTTGTTCTTCAGTGAGGTCAAACTGCATTATTCCACCTCCGAGTCAAATAGATTTCCACTCATTTACTTTTAAATATTCCCAAAAAGCTCAAGCTTCTTCCACATAAGCAAAAATGCGACCCAAAAATTATAAGTCATAAACAACGCCCATATCGAAAGCATTTGGGAACAAAATTATCCAAACACCTGACGAACAGATTGCTGCATTTTCACGCTCTTTTCATCGAATAACTCTGGCGCTTACGGCAAGCCTTCAAAAAGCCTAAACTGCCTACCCGGCGTAACCGAAAAAACAAAACAACTCAGAGCGCGGGTCCTTTATCCCTCAACTTCCAATATCACAGCGTCTCCCTGTCCGCCGCCGCCACATATAGCCGCAGCCCCAAGTCCGCCGCCACGTCTTTTAAGTTCGTTAACCAAAGCCATGACGATGCGCGAACCACTCGCGCCTATTGGATGCCCCAGGGCTATCGCACCCCCGTTGACGTTCACATTCTCAGCTGTCTCTGGGTTCAGATCAAGCATCTTGCATGAATGCCAGCAAACCGCAGCGAAAGCTTCGTTTATCTCAATAAGATCCAAATCCGAAACGCTCTTACCGATTTTCTTCAAAGCGGCTTTTATTGAGTTCGCAGGAACGGTTGCGAGGTATTCTGGCTTGTCGGCGACCATTCCGTGAGAAATCACGGTGGCAAGAGGCTCCAGACCGAGTTCTTCCGCTTTCTTTCTTGACGTGACAACTATGCAGGCCGCACCGTCGTTTATGCCCGAGGCGTTACCAGCCGTAATGGTTCCGTTCTCCCTGAATGCCGGTTTGAGTTTTGCAAGCGCTTCGATGGAGGTATCACGTCTTATATGCTCGTCTTTATCGAAAATGACTGTTTCTTTCTTCCCCCTTAACTCAACCGGAATAATTTCTTCCGCCAGTTTCCCCGAGTCCTGCGCGGCTGCCGCTCGCATGTGGCTTCGGTAGGCCCAAAGGTCCTGGTCTTCTCTTTTTGTTCCGAACTCCTCTGCCACCCTGTCAGTTCCCTCTCCCATATGCCAGTCATTGATAGCGCACCACAGCCCGTCGTGAATCATTCCATCGAGAATCTTGCCATGCCCCATCCTGTAACCAAAACGAGCCTTTGGGATATAGTAGTAACCCTGGCTCATGCTCTCCATACCACCCGTAACCGCGATCTCTATGTCACCGGCACGAATCATTTGGTCAGCCATCACCAGCGCGCTGATGCTCGAAATGCAAACTTTATTTATGTTTATGCACGGAATATGAAGAGGAATACCAGCCCTTAAAGCCGCCTGTCTTGCAGGCAATTGCCCACACCCACCGGTGATAACCTGACCCATCAGCACATAATCAACTTGCTCCGGCTCAATCGCTGCGCGGTTTAAGGCCTCGCGAATAACCACCGTGCCGAGATCCATGGCAGTCAACTCGGCGATCGCACCGCCAAGCCTTCCAAACGCAGTTCTTGCCATTCCAACTATTACTGTCTCCCCCATCATAGAGAACCTCCCTTTCCGTTTACCTCGCAGTAATTTTCACCCATAGATTGTTGTCAGAACCCGGTCACGTATAAAGCATTGGAATTTTTCATCAGGCCCAATCTTCCCCTAAAGACCAAGATGCCTTGTTAAGACAAGACGCTGAATCTCAGAGGTGCCCTCCCCGATCTCGAGAATCTTTGCGTCTCTGAAATACCTGCAAACGGGGTAGTCCTCAATATAACCGTAACCGCCGTGTATCTGGACAGCGGCGCTTGCCGCCCGCATAGCAGTTTCGCTGGCGAAAAGCTTCGCTATAGAAGCCTCTCGAGTGTATCTCCTTCCCTGGTCAGCAACCCAAGCGGCTTTATAGGTGGCAAGCCTCGCAAGTTCAACCTCCATGTACATGTCCGCGCATTTGAAACTGACACCCTGTTTTTTGCCTATCGGCTCACCAAATTGCACTCTTTCCTTTGCATATTTTACCGACTCTTCAAGACAGGCTTGGGCAAGACCAACAGAGAGCGCTGCGACACCAATTCTACCGCAATCAAGCACCCTCAAAAAAGCACGCAACCCGCCCCCTCTCTCACCGAGAAGGTTTTCCTTTGGCACCCTGCAATCGACAAAAGAGAGCTCTCGAGTATCGGAATACCGCCAGCCCATCTTTCTGTAAGGCGGGGCAATCTCCAAACCGGGCGTGCCGTGGGGAATTATTATATTGCTGATTTCCTTGCCCTTTTCATTCTCCCCGGTAACCGCGGTTATCGTAACCACGCCAGAAATTCTTGTTCCAGAGTTGGTTATAAAAACCTTTGTCCCGTTAATCACCCATTCATCCCCGTCAAGCACAGCGGTAGTTTTCGTGGCTCGCGCGTCGGATCCAGCCTCGGGTTCAGTAAGACCGAATGAGCCCAGCATCTCTCCCCTCGCGAGGGGAACAAGCCATTTTCTCTTCTGCTCCTCATTACCAAAGAGGTATATGGGCATGCAACCCAAAGAGGTGTGCGCTGCCATAGTGATCCCGAGTGAAGCGGAAACGCGAGATATCTCCTCTATGCCTATGCAATAAGTCACCATGTCTGCGCCACATCCCCCGTACTCCTCAGGGATAGGCAATCCCAAAAGTCCAAGCTCCGCCATTTTGGACACGATGTCGTACGGAAATTCTCCCTTCTCGTCGAGTTCCGCAGCGCGTGGCGCAATTTCGGCTTCGGCAAAATCCCTTACCGTTTTCCTGAAGAGTTCTTGTTCCTCCGTTAAACCGAAATCCATTTAAGCCTCCGTATAAACCTCATCTCTTCACCCAGTTTGCAAGAAAAAGGGATGGAATAAACCATCCCGCTTTCATCCAACGAGCATTTGATTGTCATAAAAACTAACACAGGTTAAGTAAGACTTCAACAAAATCTTTGACCCGGCTGGAGCAAAAGTAGCGCGCTTATGCTTTCCTAATGATATCTTTTCCTCATAGAGAGAACGCAAGACCGGCAATATTCATTAAATATGAATAACTACTACAGACTCCTCAATAGCTGGACATACACATTTCTAGTCCGAGGCCCGTCAAACTCACATAGATAGATCCCCTGCCACGTACCGAGACAGAGCCTTCCGTCTTCCACGGGAACGGCGATTGAACTCCCGACAAGTGATGCTTTGACATGCGCAGCGGCATTCCCTTCAAGATGCCTGTAAGGTCCGCTCCATGGGATAAGCTTTTCAAGCGTTTCAGCGATATCAGCTCTGACAGACGGGTCAGCATTTTCGTTTATGGTCACTCCGCAAGTGGTATGGGGCACAAAAACGAGGCAAATCCCCTTTTGAGTATCTGCCTTTGAAACCACTTTTGAAATCTCACCGGTGATATCAACGAAATCCGTGCGTGAACCTGTTCGAACGTTAAATCTTTCCATTTTCACCCTCCACACGCTTTCTTGGAAATCCAAAACCATTCGATTTGAGAAATACCTTGTTATCTCGCCGGAATTCCTCGCACAGGGTGTGCCGAAACCGAGAGTCCTCGAAAATTGCCTCCACTCAATTCTATCAATGCGCTGCGCAACCAGAAAATAGGAAAAGAGGCGTCCACTCGACGGATTTGAATCTAAGATTCAGATGAAGTGCAATCATTTGCTCACCGTTTACTTGGTTCCCTTTATTTAAATAAAAGTGAGTAAAGTTTGAAAGTTTTAACATAGTAAACATATCAAAGGCTAAAATGGTTATTCGACGAAATGAAACCGCCTCGCTTGCAGCATTCCTACTCTCGGTTAGTTTGCCCGGCGCAAACTGATTGGATAATATTCTTCTCATCCCAAGGATGGATTGGAGTATCAATATGAATAAAATGAAAGCAAGTCAGAAAAGGAAATTCCAGATAAGGGCGCTCATCGCGTTCTCCATCGTTCTTGCAATGACGGCAACGCTAATTCCCGGTCTCATATTTTTGTTCGGTGAGACGCAAAGCGCCGACGAACTCATCCGCATGGGAAGCAGTTCCTTCAAAGAAGGAAATTATGACCGCGCAATTGACCTCTACGCAAAAGCGGCAAAAAAGGATCCACTGCGCGCTGAAGCTCACAACCTGTTGGGAATGGCTTACAGGATGAAATACCGCACAACAAATAATCCCAAATACAGGGAAAAAGAGGTTCAATCTTTCAAGAAAGCAATCGAAATCGACCCAAGAAACGTTAGCGCCCTTGTGAATCTGGGAACCACGCTCTATGACATGAATAAGAGACAAGAAGCAGTTCCATACCTGAGGAAAGCGCTTGAGATTCAACCAGACCATCCTGACCGGGCGCAGATAGAGGAACTTATCGAAAAAGCAAGCGGGAGCAGCTAATTAGAATTTCTTGAAATTGAATTGATTTTGAGGGGCAAAATTTAAGTTAACTTTCTCAATGGTGCATACTTCAGCATCAACTCCTTTACGCCAACAGTCTCAAAATCCACCCTCACTTCTCCATCATCTCCCTCCCCCTTGACCTCAAGCACGACTCCCTTCCCCCACATTTCATGAAGCACCACATCGCCCTCGCGCAAATCAAGCAAGGGAAAAGCCTTCTCCTCCGCAGAAGACCATGAGATCTCCTCAATAAAATTGTCGGGAATCTCGAGCAGGAATCTCGAGGGCATCGAGGAAAACGGAACTCCCCTGTAACTTCTTGTAAGTGAACGAATTAGATAAAGCCCTTTCTTGGCCCTTGTCATTCCCACATAGCAAAGCCTGCGCTCTTCCTCAATGTCGCTTGAGTCCTCCATCGAACGAGAATGCGGGAAAAGCCCCTCTTCCATGCCAGTAATGAACACATGGGGAAATTCCAGGCCTTTCGCGTTATGCAGTGTCATGAGAGAAACATATCCACCCTTCTCGTCATAATCATCAGTTTCATTGACAAGCGCCACTCGCTCAAGGAAATCTTCAAGAGTTGCGGCACCATATTGATTCCTGAAATCCACCACCACGTTGAGAAGTTCCTTAAGGTTTAGAATTCTTGATTCAGCTTCGATCGTCTTTTCCGCTTCAAGTTCCGCCATGTATCCGGTCTTATCCCATATCTCTTCTATCAGCTCATCCACGCCGTTTTCCCTGCTGAAATCGACAAAATGTTCAATCAGTTTGACAAAATCCTTGATCCTATTCTTTGCCGCCTGACCGAGCGCGGGAATGTTATCAACATCTTTTAAAGCATCAAAAAAAGAAAGACCAGTCCTCTTTGAGTATTCCTCAACGATTGACACGGTTTTCCGACCTATGCCTCTTGAGGGAACATAAATAATTCTCTTCAGACTGAGCGAATCTTTCGGATTGTGAGTGACCTTCAAATACGCAATTATGTCCTTTATTTCCGCGCGCTCGTAAAACCTTATGCCCGCAAATATTTTATAGGGAATGCCCTCCATTACCATTATCTCCTCGATGACGCGTGACTGGGCGTGAATTCTGTAAAAGACAGCAATATCGCTGTATCGGGCATTTGAGTCTCCAACGAGCCTCTTGATTTTTTCCGCTATAAAGAACGCTTCCGTGTGCTCATCTGGAACAACGCAGACTTTAACCTTTTCACCGGGGGGATTCTCAGTCCAGAGTGTTTTCGGCTTTCGGGAGCGGTTGCATCTTACCACGGCGCCCGCCGCCTCGAGTATTGTCGAAGTGGAACGATAGTTCTGTTCAAGTTTTATCACCCGTGCGTCCGGATAATCCTTTTCGAACTCCAGTATATTTCTTATATCTGCGCCCCTCCATGAATATATGCCCTGGTCGTCATCACCAACCACGCAGAGATTCCTGTGTCCCTGGGCAAGAAGTTTGACCAGCAAATACTGCGGCATGTTTGTGTCCTGGTACTCGTCCACAAGTATGTGTTTGAAGCGTCTCTGATACTTCTTGAGAACGTCAGGGTAAATTTCGAACAGGTTTATGACGAGAAGCAGAAGGTCGTCAAAATCAAGCGCGTCGTTTTCTTTGAGCCTCTGCTGATAAAGGGAATAAGTTTCAGCCGCGACCTGCTCAAACGGGTTAGCCGCGTTCAAGGACGCGATATCGGGATCTATCATCTCGTTTTTAAAAAAACTTATATAAGAGCGCAATCCGCGGGGATGAAACTGCCGCTTGTCGTAGCCGAGTTCCGAAAGGCAAGACGTGATCAGTCGAATGGAGTCGGCTTCGTCATAGATGAGAAAACGAGATGAGTAACCAAGCCTCTCTATTTCACTTCGCAAGATTCTCGAGCATGCGGAATGAAAAGTGGATATCGTCATGTCCCTGGCAGCAATGCCGACAAGGGAAATGACCCTTTCCCTCATTTCAAGAGCGGCTTTGTTAGTGAAGGTTATCGCAAGTATCTCCGAGGGCTTAACACCATGAAATCTTATGAGGTTTGCGATTCTGTAGGTGAGGACCCTCGTTTTGCCACTTCCGGCCCCGGCGAGAATCAGAAGGGGACTTCCCATGTGTTCGACAGCTTCGCGTTGCTTCTCGTTCAATTGCCAGTCACGAAAAACTGATTCGATGTTTTCGCCGAGGACCTTCGCCATATTTATTCCCACTCAATTGTGCTCGGGGGTTTGCTCGAGATATCGTAGGCTACCCTATTCACGCCCTCAACTTCGTTTATGATCCTTGTTGAAATTCTTTCGAGAACCTCGTGCGGAATTCTTGCCCAATCCGCGGTCATGGCGTCCTCGCTGGTCACGGCCCTGACGACAATTGGATAAGCGTACGTACGCTCATCTCCCATCACCCCGACGGACTTAATGCATGGCAGAACCGCAAAAGACTGCCATAGTTGTCTGTAGAGATTGGCTCGTTTTATCTCTTCAATGACAATGGCGTCCGCCTTCCTGAGTATCTCCAGCCGTTCCCCCGTCACCTCGCCTATGATTCTTACCGCAAGACCGGGTCCCGGAAACGGTTGTCGCCAGACTATTTCCTCCGGTAAACCGAGCTCTTCGCCAACCGCGCGAACCTCATCCTTGAACAGCTCCCTCAATGGTTCTATAAGCTCAAAACGCATGTCTTCGGGAAGACCGCCAACGTTGTGATGTGACTTGATTTTCGCCGCGTCTCTCGTACCGCTTTCGATTATGTCGGGGTATAGGGTTCCCTGCACGAGAAATTTCGCGTCCTTCAAATCTTTTGCTATCTCCTCGAAGACCCTTATAAATTCCTCTCCTATGATTTTTCTCTTTTCCTCTGGGTCAACTACGCCTTTCAAGCGATTCAAGAATCTTTCGGAAGCATCGACGTGAACGAGGTTCATCTCGAAATGTTTCCCGAAAGTCTCGATGACCTCCTCAGCTTCCCCAAGTCTCAACAACCCGGTATCAACAAAAACGCATGTCAGCTGGTCTCCCACCGCTTTGTGGACAAGCACCGCCGCCGTGGAGGAGTCCACACCACCTGAAAGCCCGCAGATTATCCTTTCTCTGCCCACTCTCTCGCGTATTTCTCTTACAGCATCCTCAATGATTGAACTCATTGTCCAGGTGGGCAAACAATCGCAAGCGTCAAACAAGAAACGTTTCAGGATTTCAGTCCCGTAGGGAGTGTGAACGACCTCGGGGTGAAACTGCACCCCGTACAGACCCATTTGTGGGGCTTCCATCGCCGCCACCGGGGAGTTTGAAGTTCTTGCGGTAACGTTAAACCCCACAGGAGGCTTGGTTACCGTATCGCTGTGGCTCATCCAGACAACCTGCTCGAGCGGCAGATTGTCAAAAAGAACTCCCTCGGAGACCACGGTCATCGTAGTTTTTCCGTACTCTCTCGTCTCAGTCCTCTCAACCGTTCCGCCAAGAATTTTCGCCATTAATTGCATTCCGTAGCAGATGCCAAGCACAGGTATCCCGAGCCTGAAAACCTCCGGGTCCACGCCAGGCGCGCCCGCGGCATAAACACTCGAGGGACCACCGCTTAAAATTATCCCGTTAGGCTTCATTTTTCTTATTTCATCAACCGAGGTATCGTGAGGGATGATCTCGCTGTAAACCTTGCATTCCCTCACGCGCCGCGCGATTAGCCTCGCGTACTGTGCGCCATAATCAATGACGAGAACCTTGTAATCATGCGCTGTGCTCAAATCTTTCCTCCAAGCTCTGTAGATTTCAAGTTACGACATTATGCACACTCGGACGGTGAAAACCAGGAAGAAAAGAGATATTTTTACTGCTTTCCGACAAAACCAATTGAGAGGTTTCCAGCCTCTCCAGAGAAACGAGTTACTTGCCCATGCCCACGTCCTGGATTTTCTGCAGGGACTTTCCTTCAGTCTGTATGGCGGGCGCAACCATTACCTCCGCTCTCTGAAATTCCTTAATGGTCGCATACCCGCAAGTTGCCATTGAAGTTCTCAAAGCCCCGAATAGATTAAGAGTTCCATCGTTCTCAAAAGCGGGACCGATCAGTATTTCCTTGAGACTTGCCACCTGTCCGACGTAAACTCGGGTGCCTCGGGGAAGTTCGTGATGGAAAGTGGCCATGCCCCAGTGGTACCCCTTCCCCGGAGCTTCGTATGCCCTCGCGATTGGAGCGCCTATCATAACCGCGTCGGCACCGCAAGCAACGCACTTGGCGATGTCGCCGCCCGTCCTTATGCCGCCGTCCGCTATCACATTGACGTAGCGTCCGGATTCCTCCAGCACTCTCGCCCTTGCCGCCGCGGCGTCCGCCAGCGCGGTAGCCTGCGGCACCCCAATGCCTAAAACACCCCTGGTTGTGCAAGCGTGTCCCGGACCAACACCTATCAACACACCGATCGCGCCCGTTCTCATCAGATGAAGCGCCGTGTGGTAAGAAGCACAACCCCCAACTATGACCGGCACATCCAGTTCGGAGATAAACTTGTAAAGGTCAAGAGGAACCCTGTTTTTGCTAAGGTGTTCAGCGCTTACTACTGTTCCCTGTATGACCAAGATGTCAAGACCAGCCTCTATGGCGTATCTGTGATACTGTTCTACCCGTTGTGGAGTAAGCGATGCCGCTGTAATGACGCCCGACTCTTTTATCTTTCTTACCCTTTCGTAAATTAGCTCAGGCTTTACCGGCTCCTTGTATATTCTCTGGATTCCCCGGGTAGCCTCATCCTTGGGAAGGGAAGCAATTTCCTTGAGTAACGGATAAGGGTCCTCATATCTCGTATAAAGTCCCTCAAGATTCAATACTCCAACCCCGCCAAGTTTGCCTATCGCCACGGCCATGTCAGGGTCAACCACTCCGTCCATGGCGGAGGCCAGGAAAGGCAGTTCCCATCTGTATGGTCCAAGCTGCAGAGATATATCTATATCTTCTGGATCCCGGGTTCTCCTCGAGGGTACAATGGCAATGTCGTCAAGACCGTACGCCCTTCTACCGCTTTTGCCTAAACCTATTTCAACTTCCAATCTGACCCCCTCTAAATAGTCGGCAACGCGCGTTTTATCTATTTAATCATAGAGGAAGTTTGTGATAAACAATCCAGCTATGATTTCACCTGACTTGTTCGAACTCACCTCTCGAAATGCCAGTTTCTCGTTTTCAGGTGTGACAGATGAAACCCAAGTATATCTGTCACCATATAACTAAAGAACCAGAAAAAGGTAAGCGCCCGCACTTACGAGCGGGCGCTTCACCCTTTTTCAGACCTTCATGCGGTTTATAAAACTACATCGGAGGCATGCCGCCCGGCATCGAAGCCTTCTCCTCTTCGGGTTTTTCGGCCACGAGAGCTTCCGTGGTTAGAAGCAGACCGGCGATGCTTGCGGCATTCTGCAGCGCAGAACGCGTCACCTTCGCGGGGTCTATTATTCCAGCCTCAAGCATGTCAACATACTCTCCAGTGAGCGCATCGAGACCCATTTCCCCCTTAAGGGTCTTGACCTTCTCAACCACCACGGAACCCTCAAGTCCGGCGTTGTTAGCGATTTGCTTCAAGGGCTCAGTCAAGGCTTTCTTGACTATTTCCGCGCCAGTCTTCTCGTCATCCGACATGCCTCTTGTCTTTATGGCATCTATGTTGTTTATGAGGATCACGCCACCACCAGCGACTATTCCCTCCTCGATCGCCGCTTTGGTGGCGGATAGCGCGTCCTCAATGCGATGCTTCTTCTCTTTCAGCTCAACTTCGGTAGCCGCACCAACTTTGATCACGGCCACCCCACCAGAGAGCTTGGCAAGCCTTTCCTGCAGTTTCTCCCTGTCGAAATCAGAATCGGTCTTCTCAATCTCGGCGCGAATCTGGTTTATCCTTCCTTCAACCGCCTTGGGGTCGCCCTTACCCTCCACTATGATTGTGTCTTCCTTTGATACCTTTACCTGTCTGGCTTGACCAAGCATATCGAGCGTAACGTTCTCGAGTTTGATGCCAAGCTCCTCTGAGATGACCTGACCAGCAGTTACTATCGCTATATCCTGAAGCATCGCCTTGCGCCTGTCGCCAAAACCTGGCGCCTTTACGGCAACAGAGGAGAATGTCCCTCTTATCTTGTTGACAATCAACGTCGCCAGTGCCTCGCCTTCCACATCCTCGGCGATGACCAGAAGTGGCTTGCCAGCCTGCATCACCTTCTCGAGCACGGGAAGAAGATCAGCAACGGCGGATATCTTCTGGTTCGCCATGAGAATGTACGGATTGTCAAGGATGGCTTCCATCCTCTCCGTGTCGGTGATCATGTAAGGAGAAATGTATCCTTTGTCGAACTGAAGACCTTCGACAACCTCGAAATCAATACCGAAAGTCTGGGACTCTTCAACCGTAATCACGCCGTCCTTGCCAACTTTCTCCATCGCGTCCGCGATTATCTTGCCCACCTCATCATCATCGGCGGATATCGCAGCAACCCTCGCTATTTCTTCCTTGGTCTCGATTTCTTTGGCGCGCTTACGGATGTCCTCGACTACCTGTTCCACAGCCTTGTCAATCCCCCGCTTGATGAGCATTGGATTGGCACCGGCAGCAACATTCCTCAAACCCTCTTTAACCATTGCATGCGCCAAAACAGTCGCGGTAGTCGTTCCGTCACCGGCGACATCGTTTGTCTTGGTTGCAACCTCTTTGGCCAGCTGTGCGCCCATGTTCTCGTACGGGTCCTCAAGCTCTATCTCTCGGGCAATAGTCACGCCGTCATTAGTAATGGTAGGTGAGCCGAACTTCTTCTCGAGGACCACATTTCGCCCTTTCGGTCCTAAAGTTACCCTGACCGCGTCAGCGAGTTTGGTAACACCAGCTTCAAGAGCACGTCTTGCTTCCTCGCTATATTCGAGAATCTTTGGCATTTCCTACCCCCCTTTCATCATTTCTTTGATTTTCCAGATGGTTTACGCTTCGCGAGGATATCCCTCTCGCTCAATATGAGATATTCCTTTCCTCCTACTTTGACTTCCGTTCCACCGTACTTAGAAAAGATAACAATGTCACCCGGCTTTACATCGAGCGGAATGAGCTTGCCTTCCTCGTAGCGACCAGGTCCAACCGCCACTACCTTTCCTTCCTGGGGCTTTTCCTTGGCGGTGTCCGGTATCACGATCCCGCTCTCGGTCCGCTCTTCGCTTTCTCCGGGCTCGACTATAACCCTGTCTCCCAACGGCTCAAGATCCATTTCCATCCCTCCTTACATTTTTTATTAGCACTCTCAGGGGAAGAGTGCTAACAGTATTATATATACTCCAAAACAAAAATCAACAGCAACCGCTGAATTCTGAGGAAACTGTTGAAAAACCCTGAATCCGCCTTAAGTGAAGTGCCCTAAGTCTTGCTCAGAATAGATTTGCTAAAAATAAGCGCGGGAAAAACACTAATCATTGATAGAGATAGGTAGATAAATCATTGAGAGTTAATGAAATCGAGGGAGCGGTTAAATTTTGGACAGTGAAACCAGAAAGAAGCCAGTTCGCGCTCAGAAGCCCTCACCTCAAAGGCTTTTGAAAATATATTGAGCGGTATGAGACCACTCTTTGAAAGTGAGGGGATCATATTCTTTCGGATAATCGATGTAGTGCTTGTAAACTCCTTCAGCCCTTCTCATCGCCGCGTCAAATTTCAGCGAAAAAGCGGCGTCCGCGATATTCTTGATGATACAGTTCGCCAGCTTGAAGAAACTCCTCGCCTCGAAATTCCCCGAAAGCATGGCGCTCGCAAAACTCTTATCGATTAATCCCTTCTTGAAAGCCTTCTCAAGATGCGAATCTGACAAATTTCCAACGAATGCCTTTAGGGTGTCCAATGCCGCAAGCCGAGCCCCTATTTCCTTCATGAAGAGATAGTTGTATGACCATAAAGCATCTATACTTACATCCTGAACCTCAAGCGCAAACGAGGCCGCTTCGGCAGCACAATTAGCACCGATGAGCGCCCCTCCAATACCTCTGCTGAAAACTGGCATCGCCTGGCACGCTGAATCCCCCATCACCATAAAGCCGTTGCAGACCATCGAGTCCAACGGTCTTCTGGTGGGAACAACCCCGGTGCTTCTAAACAAAGTGCCCCCGATTTCAAGAGACGGATAATCCGTTTTGTCCAGAATCATGTCGGGCGGTTTTTTGTGAGACTCAAGCCCGCGAAAACCGATTTCCACCTCAAATATCTTCTTTCCGTTCTCCTCAACTATTGACCTTGAGAAACTGCCCCCGCCGTAAAGGTAGTACCTGACCTTTCCTCTCGAATTGCCATAATCTTGGTCCTCGGATTGAGAAAGCCATGCCTGAGAATAAAGCGTGACAAAATCACTTGAGGGAATTCTTCTGGGTAACCCCATCCCGAGCGGCATGGTTTTCAAAAGCGCCCGCTCGGCTCCAGTAGCGTCAACCGTGATCCTCGATTTGAAAATTCCCTCTGTCGTAGCAAGTCCGGTAACGAAACCGCTTTCAACAGTCGGTTTAACCCCCTTACACCCGTAGATAAGCTCAGCCCCGTTTTCTGAGGCCAGTTTCCGCAGATATCTCAGGAAGGGATTTCTCTCGATCATTCTGTATGCGCAATCGTTCAACTCGAATTTATACGTTGATTTCGATGGTCCCAGCTCAGCATTGGACAAAGGGGGGACTTCATCCAGCTCGGATGGCAATTCAACGCCTGCAATTTCCAAAAGCTGACATTCCACAAGGTCTAAGCGGTTTTGTATATCTTCCTGACCGCTCGATTTGTCTATCATTAAGACTTTATATCCCCTACCTGCCAGTTTTGCGCTGAAAAGCGAGCCTGCAATGCCTGCTCCGGCAACAATCACATCGTAGAGCTTACATGATTTAGCCATCTTGAACTCCCATTCCTCGATACGAAAAGGAATCGATCCAGATAACGCCGCCGGTTTAAATTACGTTTTCCAATGTCACCATTAACTTTTTCGGAAATGAACAATCTATACTGAATCCGAGGAATTGAAAATCAAACTTATAAGTTACTCCTGACCATACGAAGGTGTGATATTTGGCGACTACCGATAATAAGTGGTACCGAACGTGGCGTGGCAAAAACTCAAGGCGGATTAAATCAAAAGAACGCGTCAGTCATTTAATGAGCACAAAACAAGGCAAGTCGGTTCTCTTATATATTTTCGAACGTAAACTTGCAAAGAAGTACAAAACAAAGCTGGCAGATGGGATGCCGCACATTGGCATAATTAAACTCAAAACCTTGTCTTTTAGCTGCCGTAAAGGATTCTTTCCACCGCTTTTTTCCAGCCAAGGTACTTAATCTCCGCCATCTCGCCATCCCCACTTGGGGCAAAGGATTTCTCAACCTTCCATATACTCTCCAGCTCTTCTGTTCCTTTCCAAACCCCGACAGCAAGACCCGCAAGGTAAGCAGCGCCAAGGGCGGTAGTCTCCGTTACCTGCGGTCTGTCAACCGGTACCCCTATAAGGTCGGCTTGAAAAGAAAGCAACGCATCCATTACCGAAGCTCCCCCGTCAACCCTTAAGGAGGTTATCTCGATGCCCGAGTCTTTCCTCATCGCTTCAAGCACGTCGCGCGTTTGATACCCGATTGCCTCAACCGCGGCGCGAACTATGTGCTCTTTCCTTGTCCCGCGAGAAATTCCAAGAATCCCGCCACG
>CAKZLU010000032.1 GCA_937127245.1 uncultured Actinomycetes bacterium | reverse complement strand
GGAACCTCGTTCGGGTTTGCCATTGAGATAAGGGTTTCAAATCCCCAGTCGCTCGAGCCCTCGGCGAGGTAGTGGATGCTTCCCGGCTCCGGGGCGGGTTCCTGTCTTGTCTTTACGGTGAAATTCACGCCGTTACTCGTTCCGGCAGGCGTTTTAACCAGTACAGGTCCGCTCTTTGCGCCCTTGGGAACTTTGCACTTAATGAGATTGGCGCTCCAATAAGTGTATTGAGAAGACCTAACTCCGTTGAAAGTAACAGAAGAAGTGCCTCTTGTGCTGCCGAAATTCTTGCCGAGTATAGAGACTTGAGATTCTGGATATCCCGAGGATGGAGAAATGGAATCTATATGTGGTATTCCCTTGTCTATTTTTAAAGCCCCAACGAGCAGATCGGGAACATCATCATCTGTCACCACGTTCACGTCCCTTTTCCCGGTCGGCGCAACTTGTGACACGGTTATGTTCGCCCTTACGCGGGATGCAGACTCCACAGTGGTGGAGTTGACTTTAACGCCACTTCCGCTTATGACAACCCTACTTCTTCCGGCAATGAAGTTTGTGTTCTCGCCCCAGACCACAAGATCGAACGTCTCGCCCTGTCTTGCCGATTTTGGAGTTATATGATCTATTCTTGGCCGTATTACCGTGAATGCTCCTTCAAGCGCCCTGGGTACCTCACCGCCTGTTGTGACGTTCACCGGTCTTGAGCCCGCTTGAGCACCTGAAGAAATGGAAATGCGCGCGGTGGCGCTCGTTGAAGAAGTAACAGTGGTTTGTGACACGCTTATTCCCGCTCCGAAACTCGCGGAGCTCAATCCATTCAGGAAAGATGTTTCAATGCCGGTTATCGAAACGTCAAGAGTCTGCCCCCTCTTTCCGCTCGAGGGGCTGCAGTTTATGATCGTGGGGATTTTAGTGGCGCTTGCACGCCTCACCCCTCCGCCCTGAACGCTTGCGTAAAGCAGGTTGGAACTTGCATCAAGAATCAGGGAGCGGGCGACCTTGCCGGAGACCTCACCCCCCGTGTCAAGCCAGACAGTGTCAGCGTCAGGATTGACGCCGCGCCAAACTCCGTTTCCCGAAGTGCCCGCGAAAAGTATGTTGTTCACGCCATCATAGACAAGAGAACGGACGATCTTATCACCAACATCCCCTCCTGTCTTCGCCCAAGAATCCGGATCGCTCGGGTCCGTGCAGCGCCACACTCCCTGCAGTCCCGCATAGAGTATGCCCCGGGAAGAATCGAAAGCCAGGCTAAAGGCTGAAATGCCTGCCATCTTATCGGAGCTTATGTTAGTCCAGGTGGGGGAACCAGACGCGGGATTTGTGCAGCGCCATACACCCCTGGATGACACCGCCGCGTAGAGATTGGACCCATCAAATAGAAGAGCGTTTATACTGTTAGAGGCAAGCGCGCCGCTTACATCCACCCAGTTGAAAGAAGCAGAACCCCCCGGATTTGAGCAACGCCAAATACCCTTCCCCAGAAGGCCAGCATAAAGATTGGAGCCGTCACTTGAAAGAGAAAGTATGGTCTCATCTCCGATATTAGGCGTCCCACCGCCGCCCACACCAACACAAATCTTGGACCATGAAGGGCTTGTTATCGGGTTAGAGCACCGCCATACCCCGTCGCCCGCAGTTCCAGCAAACAAATAAGCGCCGTCATAAAGAACAGAATGTACGGTTCTTTCAGCTATCTCTTCCCCTATCTGCTCCCACAAAGGCGTCGAGGATGGCGAGGTGCATTTATATACTCCTTTGAAGCCTTCTGCTCCCGCAAATAGGGTGCCGGTCACTGGATCGCGCGCGAGGCTTGTCGCCGTGAAATTACCAACCCCGCCAGCGGTAGCGCTCCAATCAGGAAATATCGCGCTCGGATTATCGCACCTCAAGACTCCTCTCCCGGCCGCCCCCGCATATATCCTCGTGCCGTCAAACACAACGGAGTTGACCGTCCTCGGCTGATCAAGTATCGGGCTCCAAAGGGGTGACACACTGCCAGGGTTGGCGCAACGCCAGGCACCCCTCGTCCCGAACCCGACATACAGGGTAGTCCCGGCGGCGTTCGCCGTGATCGACTGTACCGCGAGCCCTTCCTCGAGACCCCAGATAGTGGTCCACGTGCCGGATGATGAGGGGTTATCATTTCTCACTATCTCATATGCACCGGCATAAAGCCTGTTGTTTGCGGTGTCGTAGTAGAGCGAGTAGAACTGTCTGAATGGGAACTCCCCGACTCTCGACCAATAGGGCAAGAACCATGCCCACGTGTCCCAGCGCCAAATACCGTCAGCATTGGTTGCAGCGTAGAGATAGCGCGTGCCGTCATAAGCAAGCGCGTTGATAGCATATCCTTTGACGGGGTCGTTGATTATCCCCGCGAGCTCCCCCCAGTCGCTGGAGGTATCGGGGTTATCGCACTGCCAGACCCCGCGCCCAAGCGTGCCCGCGTATAGCCTGTTCCGCCAGTTTGAACTATCATACTGGAGCGCCCCAATCCCGTATGACCTGAGATGCGTGCCGCTCATGTTTGTCCAAGAGGGCGATGTATTGGGATTCGTGCAACGCCAAACTCCGTTGGCTCTCGTTCCCGCATAAAGTATGTTTCTCGAGGAATCAAAAGCGAGTGAAAGAACCTCGTATGCTCCGATAGTGCCGCCAAGAAAAGTCCATTTGGGGTTGTTGGTGCTGGGTGTTTCGCAGCGCCACACGCCACGACTGCTTGTCGCAGCGTAAAGGATGTTCCTCGATGAATCCCTTATCATCGCGGTAATCGTGTAGGTGGACAGGCCTCCCCCCGTGGATATCCATGAAGGCGAAGACGTCGGGTCGGAGCAGGACCAAACACCGTAACAGGAAGTGCCGGCGTATATCGTTGAACCCGCTCCTGCCTCAAGGGAATAAACGGTGTAGTTATCGATGCCGTGCGCGACTTTATTCCAGCCTGGACCCGTTGCAGAAGGGTTATCAGTCCTTGAAACGCCCGAGGCTGATAGTCCAGCATATAACCTTCCCCCTTGAACAAGCAACGAAAGCACCGTCTGGCTGCTGCTCCATATATCCGCCCACGAGGGAGACGCCGAATTCGGGTCGGAGCATCTCCAGACCCCCTTCCCGTCCAATCCGGCAAAAAGCCTCAGCCCATCGTGCGTAAGCGCGTTAACAGTATGACTTGCTATCGAACCCCCGATGCTCGCCCAGGCGGGTGAGCTCCCGGAGGGATTTGCGCAGCGCCAGACACCTTTTGAACGGGTCCCGGCGAAAAGCCTCGTCCCATCGGAGACAAGACTGTTGACGGTTAACCTTACCTCAGAGGGAGGATCGCCCTCAGTGTATGAGGGACCTCCCGTGTACACCCAAACCGGGGTCAGACCCTCCGGGTTATCGCACCGCCATACACCTGAACCTGAAGTACCAGCATAAAGGCGCGCACCGTCAAAATAGAGTGAATAAACGGTGAATCCGGTGAAATCTCCTTCATCAATGCATGTCCAAGAAGGAGCGGTATTCGGATTCTGACAACGCCATACCCCGCCTCCCTCGGTACCGGCGAAGATAACGTTACTGCTCGCATTCATGGCAAGTGAAAGAACTGTCTTATCTGGGGGGCCGCCCGTGTAGGTCCAGACAGTTCCATCGAGTCTCCACACGCCCCGATTGGATGTTCCTCTGTATAACTTAGCCCGCGTTGAATCGTAGAGCAAAGCTCTCGCGTCGCCGTCCCCCGGACCACCCACATCAACCCAAGTGTAATCAGCAAAAGCCAGGCGGATAGCTCCGAAGAAAAGCGCAGCGAAAAGAATAAAGCTAACTGAAATGAAAAAACAGGCACGCCGCCGCGGGCAGAAACCGGTCATTGCCAACCTCCTATCCAGCACTTCTCTCAAGAAGCCGGAAAAAAGACAGCTCACTTGAGTACACAATATGCTCATCAGATTAAGGACAGTCTCAATGCAGACTACTTTCGATTACACACTTTATAAGGCAATGGGCTTTTACAGCGCAGTCTTCGACTAATTATACGTGAATTGACAACCTCCTTCCTTCTCGCAAGCCCAATTACCTTAATTGCCATCTTCAAATTAATAAAACGCATGTGGATTTCAAGAGATACCAAAACAAAAGCTGTCTTAAGCTATAGCTAAAGGTTCATCCTCCAAACAGATAATTATGACCGCGAAATTTTCCCTTACAATTATTAAGTCCTCTTATAGACATTTGTAATATCCATTAGAAGATACTAAAATATCAAAGACAAAAAATTTTGGCATTGCCGGTTGCATTTAACGTCGCTCGATTTCAGATCAAGCGATCATGTGGAAGTCTTACCATGAGTTTCCGTTAGCGCCGGAGAATTTCATGCTTTTGAACCAAACAAAAAATCACGCTTATTTCAAAGAAGAAAAGCTCGGTAAAATCGTTGCTTTTAAAGGAACGAAAGGAGGAGTTGGAACGACAACGCTTGCGGTGGAGTTTTGTGCCCTCGCCGTATCCCTCGGTTATAAGACCGCCGCTATCGACCTTGACTATATCTGCGGAGACTTACCGGTCAGGCTCAATATCGAGCCTGCGAAAATGATTTTCAACCTTGCCGACCTTGCCGATTTGGAGGATGAGCTCGACCCGCGAATTTTCTACAAGACCGCCGCGATTAACAGTGAGGGCATCATGGTATTCGGTCTTCACGACGGGCAGGTTCCCATAAGTAGGCTGAGCCAGCACAAAGCCGCCAGAGTTTTTGAATCCGCCATAAAGGCTTTTGATTATACGGTCGTTGACTTACCACCCACTGCGGATGATTTCCCGTCAAGTCTTGCGAATCTGTCAGGTTGCACGATTTTGATAACAACACCTGAGGTCTCATCAATTTTGCGCGCGAGACAATTCCTCGAAGCGCAAAGCGCAAAAGGTATGAGAAACACACTGATTTTGATCAACCGCTCTCTCAGGAAAAGAGACTCAATTACCACAAGCGAAATAGAGCGCTACATCGGCTTGAGTCCGATAGGAGTTATCTCAGAAAAGACTTTCCATTTCAGGCTCGCTGCAAACACTGGCGAATATCTGATCAACGACACGGGAAAAATAAGCAGGGAAATACGCGGCGCCTTGGGAAAAATATTCCAATTTTTTCTAAGCGCCCGCTAAGCGTCACGTTGTAATTCTCCGACCTGGACAACCCTTGTAAAAATACTTCAATGTTCTCAGAGCGCCCTCTAAAGCATCGACTGCCCTTGTCCCCAGCTTGTGCCTACAACGCCGTAAAACGGTTAAGGTATGTCACAGGAAAAGGAAAGCGAACAGAATCAGGCAAGCACAAGACTGGCAATCCGGGGGTTAATCGCTCCCGATAATGACTTCTCAATCCGCCCAGTACTTAAATATTTTCTAACCATTCTTTATGGCCAGTTGACTGCTTGTATTGCTTGCCATATAATGCTTGTATTGCTTGGCACATTCTCACTGAGATGAAATCGAAGATTCAAAGGGAAGCAGAAATCGAAAAACTCTTAAACGGCAAACTTAAAGAAAGAATCATATCCAGATTGCTCGAGGACCCTAATTGCTCGGGATTCAGCGGCTTCGATTTGAAAGAGATCGAAGATAGAATCCTTGACTTACTCCTTTCAGAAGGGCAAATAAAGCCAAAAAAATTCATCTCGGCTCTTGCGAAAAACATCCACGATGAGATATTCGGTTTTGGACCCCTCGAAGAAAACATGAAATCCCCTGAAATAACCGAAATAATGATCAACGGTCCGGCTAACGTATTCATTGAGCAAGACGGAATCATCAAGAGGACGGGGATTTCCTTTGAATCGCCAGAGAAAGTCGTTCAGTTTGTAAGGAGAATTATAGCGCCGTTGAACCTGCGTCTCGACGAAACCAGCCCCATGGTTGACGCTCGACTGCCGGACGGGTCAAGACTGAACGCCGTTATACCTCCTTTATGCCTTAACGGACCCACCGTAACCATAAGAAGATTCAGGGGAAAGCGCTACGACGCTAAAGACCTCGTCGCCTGCGGAACAATGAACCAGGAAATATGCGATTTTCTTAAAGAATCCGTAACAAAACGCGCAAACATTCTGATTTCAGGCGGCGCGTCAAGCGGCAAGACAACGATGCTAAACGCTTTATGCGCATACATTCCACCGGAAGAGAGAATCATCACAATCGAGGACACCGCCGAACTGCAAATACCCCACGACCACGTCATATCACTCGAGAGCCGTCCGCCGAACATCGAAGGTCGCGGAGCTGTCACGGTCAGAGACCTTGTGAGAAATGCGCTCAGAATGCGACCTGACAGAATAATCGTTGGAGAAGTTCGAGGCGCTGAGGCGCTCGATATGCTTCAAGCGATGAACACCGGACACCCGGGCTCAATCTCAACCGCGCACGCGAACTCGCCGGCGGATTTGATTCATAGACTCGAGATCATGGTAATGATGTCAGATTTAGACCTGAACTTAGAGGCGGTAAGGCGGCAGATAGGCTCGGCCATCGACTTAATAATTCACATGGAAAGAGAGGCGGGAGGAAAGCGAATCCTTAAAGAAATTTGCGGGGTTTCGCTCGAGGGAGACGGCAGAATACGCGTGGAGCAAATCTGCACACGGGCGAACCCTCAGATTCAGATTAACGAGAATTTCGATGGGTCAGATAAAATGAGGGGTGAGGAAGGATGATGAAGCTCTTAGCGGCTTCCACGATATTCCTGCTTGCCACCTATTTGATACTGAAGGCAATTCTTCCAGACTCAAGTCTTAAAACAAAGAAGAAGATGGAAATTTTCAAGTTGATTAATTCTATAGATGATCACACGGCAGAACCGCGCGCGAAAAAATTGTCTTTTCTAAAAGCATTTCAAACGTTCATGTCTCTAAGATTCGACAGTTCCTTGTATGGACAAAGGCTGAAAATGTATTTTGAGCAAAACATAAAAAACATCAGCTGGAGCAGTTTCAGAACCATCGTGATCGCCTCTTTACTGCTCCTACCTCCCGCTTCTGCTTTTATAACCTCTGAGCCAGCGGTGATACCTCTCTCAACATTAGCTGCCACTTTAACACCCTTCGCGCTGATAAAGCATCTCGGGGAAAGAGAACAAGCCGTAAGATTAAGACATGCCGAAAGGGTCGCCTCCGAGGTCTCCATATATCTAAAATGCGGGGTGACCCTGAGTGACGCAATCAGGATGTGTTTTTGCGACCTTGAAAATCTCTGCCCCAGTTCATTTCGTTTGCTTACAAACATGCTCTCCTCGGGCAAATCCCCCGAAGAAGCTTTTCTGGCTTACGCGCTTAAAATAGGCTCGCGGGACCTCGAATTGATCGCGCGGACATGTCTTGTTTCACTTAATACCGGCTCGGAGTTGTCAAATGTGATGAGCGCTATCGGGGAAGCCGTGCGCGAAAGGTCAAGTTTGAGAAGGGAGCTGGAGACCGCCACCCTTCAGGGAAGGCTTTCAGGATTAATCGTCGCTCTCCTCCCTTTCATGTTCCTTGCTCTTTCCATTGCCCTTACAAAAAATACCGCGCATGTCATTTTCGCAACGCCGGCAGGGCTGCTGATGCTCACCGCTGCGACCGCTCTCGATACCGCCGGATTTTTGTGGATACGAAAAATTCTTCACATAAGGATGTGAAAAAGGTGATGTTAACTTGCTAAGGATATACTTGATGCTGACCACGGGTTTGATCGTGCTTTTTTTATCTTTCTTTCCCCGCAGAAAGAAAGCGCTACTTCGCCTTAAGAAAATGTCCTCTCATAAGGACCCGGTAAGTAGCCCAAAATCGCGGGTTCTGTCGCAAATTGGGAAATATTCCTCCGAGCTCTCCTCAAGAATTGGAAAGATAATTTTAGGAAAACAAAAAAAGATAATAGCCTTAATAAAAGATAAGCTTCCCGAGCTCGAGATTGACGAAAACAAGTTGTGCGGAACAATTTTTATATGCGCCCTGATATCCGGCTTGGCGGTATTGCTTATTTTAAAGGTAACCCCAGCGGGAATATTCTTATCCTCAGGGGCATCGTTTCTCGGAGGCATAATTCCCATAATCAACTTAAAAAGAAAAAGCGAACGACTCAACGAGCAAATGCTTACAGCTCTTCCTCACACAAGCGACCTTCTTCATTCTTTCATCCTGGGCGGGCATAACATCGACCAGGCCTTCAGGTCAGCGGCCGAGCTCTCCCCTGAACCACTGAAATCGGTTCTTATGCGAGCAGTCGCTGAAATACAAATGGGTGTCGCGAGGAGCACCGCATTTGAGAGAATCGAAAAGAGATACAAAATCCCTGAGCTCTCTTTTCTTCTCCGCTTCATTGCCGATTCGGAGGAGCGCGGATATCCGTTATCTTACGCGCTCGGGGTAATATCCCAACAGATAAGAGCCGTAACCAGAGATCAGCTCAAATCAAGAGTCGCAAAGGCGCCGTTAAAAATGCTCGCTCCCCTCGTTTTCTTGATATTGCCAGCCTCGGTGATATTGACCGTTGGTCCAACTGTGCTGTTGGTGCTTGACAAAGGCTTTTGAGATTCCCCCGGGCAAGCTCATTCCTAATGGGTGCTCTGAAATCTATTACCCGTAGGTTATATCGAATTAACCACAAAAAAGAAAAAAGCGTTTTCACGCCGGGAATCAAGACAAAACAAGGATCAAGGATTGCCTAAATTCTATTCTCTTCCACAGAGAGAGTGTCATAATCTCCCGCAATGAAGTGGCGGCTCATCATGATGCTTTTATGAAACTCGATGAGATTATCCACTCCCTCTATTTCAAACTCATCAAGCGCCTGCCGCATAAGTCTAATTGCCTCTTCCCTTGAATCACCGTGCACGATGAGTTTTGCAAGAAGCGAGTCATAAGCGGGCGTTATCCTGTAACCCGCATAACAGTGGGAATCGACTCTTACATGGGGACCGGAAGGAGGATTCCACTTTTCAATAAGTCCCGGGGAAGGGAGGAACTCTTTGGTATGGTCTTCGGCATTTATCCTGCACTCGATGGAGTGCCCCCGCAAAGTAATGTCTTCCTGCTTGAAAGGTAGCTTCTCCCCCATGGCGATTTTTATTTGCTGGGAAACTATGTCCACCCCAGTTACCATTTCAGTTATCGGGTGTTCAACCTGAATGCGGGCATTGAACTCCATAAAGTAGAAATTTCCTTTCGAATCCACGAGAAATTCCATAGTCCCCGCGCCCGTATATCCAATGGAGAGGGCGCCCTTCACCGCCGCTTCGCCCATGCTTTTCCTCAACTCAGGCGTTACCATCGGAGAAGGCACTTCCTCTACGAGCTTCTGATTCCTCCGCTGAATTGAGCAGTCTCTCTCAAAAAGATGCAGCATATTGCCGTGCTTATCGCCCAGCAACTGAATCTCGATGTGTCTTGCGCGCCCTATGAATTTCTCAATGTATATTTCATCGGAGCCGAACGCCGCTTTAGCTTCTGCCTTGACAATGGGCAGCGCGGCAACCAGCTCCTGCTTGTTGTTAACCACTCTCATACCCTTGCCGCCGCCACCCAGAGAAGCTTTAAGCAACACCGGAAACCCTATCTTTTCCGCTTCCCTTAAGGCGGTGGATTCATCAATGTCAACGGAAGAAAAACCAGGTATTACGGGAACCCCAGCATTAGCCATTGCCTCTTTTGCTTCCGCCTTGTTTCCCGTCAGGGCAATAGCCTCCGGCGAGGGACCGATTAAGATGATATCGTTGTCTGCGCAAGCTTTGGCGAAATCTTCATTTTCCGCAAGGAAACCGTACCCTGGGTGAATGGCCTGAGCACCCGTAATCTCGGTGGCACCGATTATATTCTCTATGTTGAGGTAGGATTCACGGCTCGCAGAGGGACCTATGCAGATAGTCTCGTCTGCGAACTTTAGATGCAGGCTGTCTGAATCCGCCTTTGAATAAACCCCGACGGTCTCGAGCCCGAGGAGTTTGCAAGCGCGCAGAACCCTTATGGCGATCTCACCCCTGTTGGCTATAAGCACTTTCCTAAACAATGCTTATTCCCCCAGGGGTTCGAGTTCCATCAGGAGTTGATCGTATTCAACTCCCTGGCCGTGCTCAACATGAATCTTCCTCACTATTCCTTTTGTTGGAGAGGGAATTTCATTGAAGAGCTTCATCACTTCTATTATGCAGAGCGGCTGCCCCTCCTCCACAACGGAACCTTCCTCAACGAAAGGCGGGGAACCGGGAGAGGACGTGATATAGAAGGTCCCCACCATCGGCGCTCTAACAGCCAATAATCCAGGCTCAGGCTCCTCACTTTTGCGTTCCACCGGTACCTGAGCTTGGTGCACCGACGATGATTGCGCGGAGCCCCCGAATGAGACGGTCACGTTCAGCTGCTGTATAACGCTTGCGATGCCTTCGGTGATACGCTCTGTGAGCCGCTCAACAAGTTCTTCAATCGAAGTCTCCTGAGCATACTTCGCCTCTCTTTTTTCCATCAGTTTCCCGGGCGCCTCTTCCTCGTCGAAAACGGGATTACGTCTCCAGTGAAAAAATTTCAGCGCAAGGTCCGGGAAGATCGCGTAGCTTACGTAATCCTCTTCTCTTTGAACGAGCTCCGGATCCAGTTCCTTCTTTGCTTTCGGCAGTTCCGACTCCAAAAGGTCAGCCGGTCTGCAAGTGATTGGTTCCTCGCCCTTCAATACCCTCCGCTTTAATTCCTCGGAAATTAGTCCTGGAGGCCGCCCGTAATATCCTTTGACATAATTCTCAATTTCCCGCGGTACAATCCTGTACCTCTCACCAAGCAAAACGTTGAATACCGCCTGTGTGCCCACTATTTGACTTGTGGGAGTTACCAGAGGTGGGTAACCGAGGTCCGTTCTCACCTTCGGCACCTCTTCGAGCACTTCTTCCATTTTATCGAGCGCATTCTGCTGCTCGAGCTGCGCTATGAGGTTCGTTGCCATGCCACCAGGAATCTGGTGGGAAATTACCGTCACGTCAATAAGCGGTTGCTCCTGCCCCATGAGCCTGCGCTTCTTTGATACAACCTCGAAATACTCGGAAACATCCCTTATGGCATCAAAGTCCAAGTCGAGTTCGTAAGGAGTTCCGCGCAATGAAGCAACCATCGTCTCAACCGCAGGCTGACTTGTGTAAAGCGAAAGAGGGGCAGCGGCGCAGTCTATGATATCCGCGCCCGCTTCAATAGCCTTGACGTAGGAGTTCGACGCCATCCCTGTTGAGGCGTGGCAGTGAAGCTGAATGGGCACATCAACCTCTTCCTTAAGTCTTTTGACTAGGTCGTAGGCAATAAAGGGAGCAAGTATCCCGGACATGTCCTTGATCGCGATGGAGTCTGACCCGAGTTCAACAAGCTGCTTGGCCACACTAACGAAGTGGTCCATATCATGAACGGGACTGATGGTATAGCATATAGTGCCCTGCGCGTGAGCACCCTCCCTCTTTGTCACCTCAATTGACTTTTCAAGGTTCCTCACGTCATTTAGAGCGTCAAATATACGGATTATGTCGATTCCGCCAGCAACTGCTCTCTTGATGAACTCCTCGACGAGGTCGTCGGCGTAATTTCGATATCCGACAAGGTTTTGACCCCTGAGAAGCATTTGAAGCTTTGTTCTTTTGAACTTTTCCCTGATCCGATAGAGCCTGTCCCAGGGATCTTCGTTTAAGAAGCGCATGCAGACATCAAAAGTCGCACCGCCCCAGACTTCCACAGAGTGGTATCCGATGTCATCGATTCGCTCAGCTATTGGCAGAATGTCGGTCAATCGCATTCTTGTCGCCCACAGAGACTGATGGGCGTCCCTGAGGGTCGTGTCTGTTACCATTACCCGGCGTTTCTTTGCGCTCAAAATTCCCTCCAAGCAGCAAGATATAAGCCTCTACCGAGAAACACGAAACGTGAGAAACTTGGCGAACGCGACGGCTAAGAGTCCTTTCAACGCGTCAACGGCCAGAAACGGTCTGACGCCAAGCTCAAACGCCCTCCAGGGGCTTGCGTTATTCAACCTAAGCCACTGGGCAAGCCAGGCAGCCCCTAAGCAGTAGATTGCGGCGATTCCGGCAAAAACGGCCGCAATCACCGTGAACTTCGAAAGCCTTGTAGTTTCCTTCCAAGATAAGTATCCGGTGATCCATGAAGCAAAAACAAATCCCAATATATACCCTCCTGTGGGACCCAATAAAACAGCGGGTCCGGAGTGCGGGAAAGCGGCAAAGAATGGCGCTCCGGCAATGCCCCCCGAGATATACGCTATCTGGCTTAACGGGCCGTAAACCGGACCGAGGACAAGCCCGGAAAGCAATACAAACATCACCTGCATGGTCACGGGAACAGGAGTGAGGGGAAGCCTCGCGAATGCTCCCGCCGCTGTCAGAAGGGAGAAAAGCGCGACAGCGAGCGCAATTCTTACCCTTTCAATCGCTATATTACCTTTATGTGTGAATTCCAACAAGTTATTACCTCCGTTTGTTGTTTTTGCTTTTTTTACAGCAACAGGGACTATCAGTCAATAGAATTTGCCGTATCAAATCCGCCGATCAAAAATATACCTGGCTCCGGTTCTTTGACCTTTACCGAGAGCAGCCTAAGTTTAAATAATTAAAATTAGTGATGAACCGGGAGGGCGTTTTGTCCGAGATCAAATGGCGTTTTAGACATTATCAGTTGCTCGATTCCACGAACGAGGAAGCGAAAAGGCTTATCGATTCCGGAGAAACCGAATTCCTCGTAGTTTCCACCGAACACCAAACCCGGGGTCGAGGCAGAAGAGACAACGCTTGGTATGATGCTGCGGGAAAGAGCCTTCTGTTATCTGTTGTCCTGAAAGATGATTTTTTTCCTATTAACCCCTCTCTATGCGTCCCTGTAGGATGCGTCATGGCTTTGAAAAACCTCGGAGCGAAGGGTCCAAAGATTAAATGGACAAACGACCTTGTTTACGGACGAAAGAAAGTGGGCGGAATACTCATCGAAAAGGTCGCAAGAAACAGGGGCGTATTTCTAATTGTGGGCATAGGTATAAACATGGATTATACAGACGGAGAGCTTCCAAAAACACCTGGTCTTCCTCCAACCGCAATCGCTATTGAGGAAGGGCGCAGCTGTGAAAAATCGGAAATCATTGAGGCGGTTTTGAACTCATTTGAGTCAATGAAGGAAATGACAGACGAACAGCTACTCCTATGCTACAGAAGACACCTTGCCTTTTTGGGCGAAAAAGTGAGGGTTAAATCACCTGTAAGATATCCGCCGTTGGCAAGACCAGAGAGTGAGGTCCACGGCATCTTGGAAGGCGTGGACGAACAGGGAAAGCTTATCCTTAAGGAAAGTAACGGTGGAATTGTTCTCCTGATTGATGGGAGGCTCCTTCCCGCTGATTTAGAAAATCCGCGTCTTCGGGAGTAAAACAAAAAGATTTGACGACCGACCCTGTATTCTCTGGGTTTCCCCACCTTTATCCCATTTAAGAAAATAAATTTCCACTCATCAAATTTATTGACTTGCTTGTATTGCTTATGCTAATATTTGCCTGTATTGCTTTACCCCTCATGTTGTCCGGTATCTAACGAAGGAGGACCCATGAATCTTCTGAAAAGACTTATCCACGAAGAGGAAGCTCAAACAACGGCCGAATACGCTCTCGTCATTCTGGGAGCAGCCGCTATCGCTGGCGCCCTTATCGCATGGGCTGCGGGAGGAGGAGCAATAAAGAAGTTCTTCACCAAAGTTTTTGAAAAACTCACCGGAAGTTTCTGATGGAAACCATCAAAACTCTAATCCCCCTGTTGCTGCTTGTCATAATCTGTCTTGAGGCAATCAGAGAAGACATCAAAGGAGGTAAGATTTCAAACACTCTTTGCGCGGTCGGAGTCGCCCTGGGAATTTCCGCAAGCGTGGCGACGGGTGGCATAAGCAAATTGGTAGAAAACTCCATCGGCTTAGTCCTCGGTATCTTGCTTTTGATAATTCCTTTTAGCGCGCGTATGGTGGGTGGAGGTGATGTCAAACTCCTCGGTTGCATAGGATCGATCTTGGGATGGAAGCTTCTTTTGCCCTCTTTCTTCGTTGGCGCGGCAATCGGTGGAGCAATAGGAGCAATCCTCATATTTTTAAGCGAAAGGTCTCTGGAGAAGATCCGCTGTCGGATTGTCCTTGCTCGAGCCGGAGTCTTTAAAATGCCTCAAGGATATGAAAAATTGTCGCATCTGCACCCGAACTCATCAAAAAGGGGAAAGAATGCTATCGGTAGTCGTTACTCGAATCCCGAGCGCATGCACTATTCAATCCCGCTCTCCTTCGGGGCGTTCGCCGTAACATTCTTCCAATTTGCAAAGCACTTAAATTAATTAACGGAGCGGTCGGTCATGGCGCTTCCCTGTCATTTCTTTTTTCAACCGAATCAAAAAAAGGCTCAAGCCACGGTTGAGTTTGCGATATTGGTACCCCTTATGCTCATTTTGATTGTTGCCCTTGTTTACATTGCGCTCGCTTTCAACTGCTATCTGACAATTTCCACCGCTAGCAGGGAGGGGGCAAGGGAAGGCGCAAGATCTAATAGCGAAGTGAACGCGAACCGTGCCGCATTGTCTTCCCTCAAAAATCTTCATGGAGGTGATAAGAGAGTAGTCGTGTCTTTTCCGGAAGGTCGCAGCAAAGGAAAGCCAATATCAGTAACCGTATCTTATAAAATGCCTTCCCCGCTCCCTTTTCTCTCGAGAATTCTCCCCCGTTTGGCGTTTTCAAGAACAACGACAATGATTCTCGAGAGAGACCCTTAGCGGCGCGAACTGATCATCACGAAAAAGACGTTTCTGGACAAATAATTTCAGTAGTGACTGAAGGTATGTGTATGCGAGTTGGTCGAGAAAAATGAATACAGCGTAATTTCATATCACCTACCAGTAAGCAAAGAATCTCATTTTCGCGCATTCGCGCACAAAGAGCATGGAAATGTGACGATATTTTTCGTGTTCTTCTTGTTTGCGCTGTTTTCGCTTTTCATTCTCGCGTCTGATATTGCCGCGTTTTTTGACGCGCGACTTAAAGCTGAAGACGGGGCTGACGCGGCAGTGCTCGCGGCGGTGAGCGAAGCGTTTCCTCTTTCTTCCACAGGGAAAGACCCGGAAGCTGTGGCAAGGAAAGTAGCCAAAATGAATCGGTGTGAAGTAAAAAATGTCCGAATATCAGAGAGTTTGGACAAAGCGACTGTAACGGTAGTTATCTCACCGAAACTGATGGTGGCGAGCAGGATCGCCACGGGAAACGCTGTGGTTGTAACTTCCTCAGCGGAAATTGACTATGAGGCTCTCATCGCGGGCGGCTATCTTTTGGACGTATTTTACCGCGCCGGACTCTCATTTCAGAAAATCCCGTCTTTTTGTGAAATTTCAAAAGGGAACTTCCACTCTGGAACAAGCGCGGCCCTGCTCGCTCTCCATCAAATCGGCAAACCCTATGTATGGGGCTCAGAGGGACCCTTTAGCTTTGACTGCAGCGGGCTTGTTTACTATGTATATAGAGCTTTGGGCGTTAGGCTACCGAGAGTCAGCTATGCTCAAGCAAAATGCGGCATAGCAATCATGCCTTCCCAGCTCGCGCCGGGGGACCTTGTCTTTTTCAGGGGAAACGCTCACGTTGGAATATACATAGGCGCCGGGTGCTTCGTTCACGCTCCTCACCGAGGCGATGTGGTGCGCATTTCATCTTTGACAGGAAGAAGACTTTCCGCTTGCAGAAGGATTTTTATAAATAACTGAAACGAAAAATGAGGCAAACTCAAAAGGAAGCAAGAACACTAATGAAATACAACTTAGACTACCACGCGCAGGACTTCCTCTATTGAGGTTATACCCTCCCTTACTTTGAGCCACCCGTCCTGACGCATTGTTTTCATCCCCTGCTCGATCGCAACCCTCTTTATTTCAGCGGTCGGCGCTTCCTCAATAGTGAGCTGCTCGATCTCCGGGCTCATCCTCATCAATTCAACCAGGGCGATCCTTCCTTTATACCCGGTGCCGGCACACCTTGAACATCCCTCCGGATTAGGCCTGTAAAGGACAACCCTCTCGCCCTCCTTGAAGAGGAATTCGAGTCTTTCGAGCAACTCAGCGCTCGGCTCATAGGGAACCTTGCATGAGCAAAGCCTTCTGGCAAGCCTTTGTGCGAGGACGCAGACAATTCCAGAAGCGGTAAGGAACGGCTCGATTCCCATTTCGGTCAATCTGGATATCGCCCCGGGAGCGTCGTTTGTGTGCAGGGTGCTGAAAACAAGATGCCCTGTCAGCGCCGACTCTATTGCTATTCGCGCGGTTTCAAGGTCGCGGATCTCTCCAACCATTATTATGTCGGGTGAAGTTCTTAAAATTGACCGCAAGGCGTTGGAAAACATTAATCCGGCTTTAGGATTCACCTGAATCTGGTTTATTCCAGGAAGTCTGTATTCAACCGGGTCTTCAACTGTGGTTATATTTTTCGTCTCGTCATTTAGAACATTCAATGTGGCATAAAGCGTTGTCGATTTTCCGCTACCAGTCGGACCGGTAACGAGGATAGCGCCGCTCGGTCTCCTGAAGGCTTCCTCGTATTTTTCGAGAGTCTCTCCTGTAAAACCAAGGTCATTCAACTTCAAAAGTATGCTTGATTTGTCAAGAATTCGAAGTACTATCTTCTCCCCGAAAACGGTTGGAAGTATCGCTACCCTAAAATCAATCGCCTTGCCTCCAACCTTCTTCTCATAATGTCCGTCCTGAGGAACCCTCCTCTCAGCAATGTTCAAATCCGACATTATCTTCACGCGTGAAGCCAAAGACGACAAAGCCCTTATCGGCAAGCTCTTTACATCGTGAAGAACGCCATCTATGCGATAACGGACAACTATATCCTTTTCCTGGGCATCGAAATGGATATCGCTTGCGCCCTTGCTCACCGCCTCGTTAATCACGTAATTGATAAACCTCACCATCGGGGCATCCTCGAAAGCCACACCGATGGCCGCCGCAAGCTCCCTGTCATCCATTTCGCCAGAGTCTATTTCGTCAAGCTCGGTATCAACTTCGTTCAGGTCGCGATAATATGTGCGTATGGCATCTTCTAAATCCTGCTTTGTGGCGACGACGGGTCTTATCTGGTGGGCTGTGTACATTTTCACATCATCGAGGGCGAATATGTTCGTTGGATCGGCCATTGCGACAATAAGGGTATCTCTGTCAAAGCCAATAGGCAGAGCCAGGTGCCTGCTTGCCACTTTCTCATCTAAAAGTGCGACAGCAGTCACGTCCACCCGGTAATTCGCGAGGTCCACAAACTCGAGCCCGAGATGCTGCGCGATAACCTCCGTTAGCTTAGACTCATCAACAAATCCCAGTTCGATGAGCGTGCGCGCAAGAGACTTCCCGGTCTTTTTCTTAACCTCGAGCGCCTCGAGAAGCTGCTCCTGGGTTACAAGACCGTCTTCGATTAGTACGTGGGTAAGCGATTTCGCCCTTTTCGTTGCTTCTGCCAAGTTCTTCCCTCCGATACTTAAATCGGATGCCACGCAGTTGTACTAAAGTTAGATTCTTGAACATTTTCATATCCAATTATACGACGGATATTAACCTTGGAATATCGGGAAAAAGAAATAAGATAAAAAATCTTATTCCGCACTACCCAGGTTATTGCCAGGTGGTGTTTTTGTTTCGATTTTGCGGGGATGTCAAACAATCTTATTGCGCACGGCCCTGGGTACAAGATATCGGGCGAACAATCAGTTCGGATTCGCCTCATGTCAAAAAATCTTATGGCGCACCATCCAGGGTACTGCCAGGGCGTAGAAAAATGAAAAATGGTGAAAAAATCTTATTGCGAGTTTATATTTAGCAGTCGGGTTTAGGATAGGAAACTTGGTGGTCAGCCCATAGGTCTTTTGTCCACCACGCGTAGTTCTTTTATTCCCCCCATGCCCCCTTGAGAGCCCAGCCTCTCCTCGATTGCTTTCAGTGGCAGGAAATGTATGGTATTTGGCTTAATATCGGTGGCTTTCAATATCTGGTCCTCTATTTCTTCCCTCAAATCATCAAGGTTTGTTCCCTCCGCGGGTGAAACGAAAACATCCACCACGTCCACATCAAAAGGATCGTCATGCGCTTTTCTGATTTCCACCTGCCACTCAACCACCCGCGGGTTTGAGTTCAAAACGGAACCGAAAGAGCCCAGATCCACCAGGGTGCCTTTAACTTTGGAAAGGGAAAAACCTTTCTCCCTGCCTGACCTCATTATGTCACTTCCCAATCTGGGCACTTTTCTCCCGCACGATGGACATGGCTCGTAAACAATGCCGCCTCGAACAAAATCACCTGTCCTGAATCTGAGCACGCATGTGCCCTGACCCTCCAGGCAAGTGTAAACGAGTTCCCCGTCTTCACCCTCCCCAACAGGCTCCTCGGTTTGCGGGTCAACGATCTCGAAATAGTCCATATCGGGAAATATGTGATATCCTGTATTGCCTTCCGGAGAACACTCGGAGTATGCCTTTCTTGCCTCTGTGAACCCGAGTGCACCGAGCACGGAAACGTCTTTGGCTCCCATCGTCTCAAGGAATTGTCTAATCTTTTCCTTCATTCCGTAAGGAATGCGCTCACCCGCTACAAGCACCAGCCTGACTGAGCTGAAATCCCTTTCCTCCTCGGTTGCCGTTCTGAGGAGGTGATAAACATATCCGGGCATTCCGACAATACCAGTTGCCCTGAGCATCTCGATTGCGGCTATGATGCGCTCCGTCCCGAGGATTCTTCCGCCACCGGTGTTGAACGAGAGAATACCCGCACGTTCGAGCATATATGAAACCATCCAAAATCCGAGATGCGGGGCGAATGGCATCACGTTTACGACAAGGGAGCCGACGCGGCGATCAATGTCACCGTAGCCGACAAGCTGGATAATCCTTCTTCCGGCCTCAATCATACGCTCAACGTCGTCTGCTGCATATATAATGGGGGTTGGCAGTCCAGTTGTACCTGTCGTGAACTGCATGTGAACCGGAGCGAAATTCCTGTGAAGAGCTTTCCTAAAGGTCTTTTCGCCTTTGAGGAAACGTTCAAGTCTCATCTTTCTGTACTCGGCTTTAGGCAAATACTTTGACATGGACTCCTCATCAGGCTGCAAGACGAAATCCTTATACCTCATAGGATTTTCGGGGGTCGGTGCTATATCCGCTTTATACGTGAAGGGAATTCTTCTCAAATCCTCAACTCTTCGGATTTGCTCGGGCTTTATGCCATTTTCATCAAAAACCCTCCGGTAAAAAGGGCTGTAAGGATAAAGCTGGGTCCTTATGAAGTGGGAGAGCTTCTGGTTTCTGTACTCTCTTTGCTCCTCAAAAGACATACTATCCCAGTTATTGGAATAAATTTCCCTTCTCATTTATCCTCCGCTTATGAGAAAACCTTTATCCAGCAATGAGCAAGGGCGCTTGCGCGAATCTCGCTCATTACCATGTCATCGTTTTTCAATTTGTATTATTTCATGAAAGGACCATAATTCAAGACCGATTGCGTCAATCTGTTTTGATAACCGCTCGTTTCTAAAACAAAAAATTTGTAGAGGGATACACAGAAAGATAACGATTCAACTGTTTTCCTAACCGCTCGTCTCTGAAACAAAAATACGGCATTCGAGGGAAGGCATGTCCTCTCTTTGCGGAAATAGCTAAAAAAGCATTAGAGAAACCACGGTGTAGGTTAACGCGTAACACTATCTGAACGGTGTCCTCTTATGCCATCTTGGGAACGGAAAGGAGCCGGCTGAATTTCATCATACCAACCGGATGAGAAGCCAGTCCTTTTATCTTAAGGTCACCTGACCGTATTTTACTTATGAGCTCCTTACCTTCGGGCGTCTGCAAGAACTTGAGAGCCTCAAGGCCGGAGCCCATCTGAGACATCTTCATTAGAACTTCCAGCTCACAAATAATATGAACATCTGGTTGCCCCACAACACCCGGCTCAATTACCGCGTAACCATCCGAAAAAGTCATCGTTACAGCCGTCTCCGGGGCTTCCTTCGGCTCTATTGAAACGATGAGATTTAAAGTGTTGAGAATATCCAATTTCGCTGGGTCCTGCAGTAGTTGAGAGAGGAGAGCTTTCATTATTTCCCCGAGCCCGCTGAGTCTTTCAGAGTCCCTTACGATAAGCCTTTCTTCAGGACCTCCCGCGGGTATACAGGGTACGCGCTTGCCGCGCTTGGAAAACGCGTATGCGGCTCCAGCACCGCAGGCGATTAAAAAAAGCCATCTGAAAATCCTCCTCTTTTTCTTTTCCTCGAATTCTTTTGTCTCCACTTCAAATCCCCCCTAAAGCACGGAACCTAAACGAATCCCTGCCCTGCTGATGAGATAAATTTAGCACCTCCCTTTTATAAAGGACACTAACCTCAAATATGTCACGTATGAAGAAACCTATCCAATCAAAGTAAACACAGGCTCTTTCGGCAAATTATTTAAGGCACAGAAAATTACAGTGCCCAGCGCGGCTTGCCGGTGCCAAGTAAGGCATCCGCGGCCAAAAAACCGCTTGCGACCGCTCCTTCAACGGTGGGTGCATATGACCAGTCCCCCGCGAAGCCCAACCCTTCTATTCCTGTCCGGCCTGACCACAACTCCGCTATTTTCCTCGAATGTCCGGGAAATACAATAGGTCTTCCGAAATTGTGTTTGTGTACCTTCGAATGAATAACCTCTATTTCGGCCTGATATATCTCCTCAAGCAAAGAGACCGTTTTGCGCACGATATTCTCCTTCTTTTCCCCTAATAAAGCCCGTGCGTTCTGACCCACATAGACCGCCGTTGCCTCTTTCTGCCCCACTTGAGCGCAATCCACCTTATTTCTGAGAGAGACGCGGCAAAATTCAAAACCAGGTCTTTGACCACTCGAATTCAGGATTATCTTAGGTAGCGCAGGCAGCTTATTTTCAAACCCGAGGCAGACAACCATATGCGGTGAATATTTGCATTCCTCTAAGATTAGCCGCAATTTTCCTTGAATATCAGGAGCGATTCTCGAAATCTCGCAGGCAGGGACGGCGCATATGACCCTTCTGGCTTTCAGGACTTTCTCTTTCCCATCATCTTCCTCTTTAACGATCAAACCTGAGACTTTATTTTTTTCGACAACTACCCTTTCGACTGAAACCCCTCGCACACATTCAATCTTCCCCCCATAAGCCTCGGCCAGCTGACCCATCCCGCCGGCGAAATAGCCAGGTCGATCAAGGAAGAGCATCCGAAGGGCAACGTAAAAAGCCGGTACAGATACCTCGCTTAAATCCGAACCCAGAGCGAATCGAACGATAGGTTCGGCAAAATCACCTGCCAGTTCAATTCCGATTTTCCGTTTCAAATATCCGAAGGCGTTCTCGTCTGAAGACCAGGTCCAGCGACCGGGAAAACGGACATCGTACTTCCTGTAATCTCTGGCAAGCCTCAGGGCCAGAGACAACATTCCGCCGAACTCAGAAGGTCGCGCGTTGAAGAGGGGAAAAGCTCCGAGACATGCAAGGTCTCTCGGTTGGAAAACGTGCAGTCGCCCGCGAGAATATAACCCCACGGGCTCTTTGGGAATTCTTAGCTCCGGACCAAGACCTAAGGAGATCGCGGTCTTCAAGGTGGAATCGTAAGAATCTCGGAAGAACTGAGCGCCTTCGTCAAAAAGAAATCCCCCGATATTTGAGGTCGCGCATCTCCCTCCGAGTCTTTGAGCCTTTTCAAAGACCGTAACCTGTTCCCCAAAAGCGGAGAGTCGGTACGCTGCGGATAACCCGCCGAGCCCACCACCCACCACTATGACCTTCATGGATTCACTCTTGGAAAACATGGCATCGCCAGCCGTAAAAACAAAACCGTCATAAGTTCAGCATGTCAGCCAGACGACCGAGATTAAGGGATTCAAGCTTCTCCCTGGATGGCTTTCCCTCGGAATCGAGTCCCCTATACTCGTAATATTCCCTTTTCATCAAATCAAAATCCGGAACGGAACCGGCGTGCGGTCCTTCCTCAACAGGTCTCAAAAGCCTCGGGTGGATAACATCCTCCCTCCCGTCAGAACCAAAAAGAATCTGAAGACCCCTCTTTATAAACCATATCCTCTCGCCAACCGCCATCAATGTATCAAGGTCATAATCGAAACCCGTCACCGAGTTGACCGCCTCGACTATCATATCCTCGTCCCAACTTATGGCGGTAAAAAGACAGACCACACAAGAATTGAAAATCTGAGCAAGTTCCTGCGCTCTCGCTGTTAAATATGCTTTTCCAACGCTCGACTGCTCATCGTAAGGTCCTCCAAGGTTTAACTTCAAAAGAGGCACATTGCTTCCCTGCTCCAGATAAAGATTGGTGCTTGCGCAGTGGCAAGCGCCCCTGACGGACGTAGCGTAAGCAAGAGCAAATCCATGAAATCCCCGCGGGTCATGGGCGGGAAGTTCAAGCCCGCGAACCTGGACGGCTGCATCCATGGCGTCTCCACCGATTGAAAGAGCGAGCGCTTTGCTTCCCTCAGCCATGCGGGCGCCAAAGCCCTTCTTCAAGGCGGTCATCTCAACAAGTCTGAGTATGCTCGCTGAATCGCCCCAACTGACAGCCACCCCGTCGCATTCCTCGACAGAAAGAATTCCTTTCTCCTGGCACTCGATGACAACGGCGATGGTTTGACCCACGCTGATAGTGTCAATGCCATAGCGATTGCAGAGCTCATTCGCTTTAGCCACACTGTTCAAGTTGTCATTTAGAAGATTCACGCCGAGCATGCACACCGTCTCATATTCAGGACCAGGACCCTCGGCCACTACATAGGGCTCATCGTCAACTTTAACTATCCTCTTGCACCCAACTGGGCAACCCCAGCAAGCGTGCGCCTTCACAAGTATGGTGTCTGAATAGGTGGGTCCGTTCAGGGCCGAGATCCCCTCATCCCATTCACCAATCTGCCAGTTCTTGATGGGGACATCACCAAGCATTGACCCCACCTCGAGATTCGCGTTCGTTCCAAAAGCACGGAGCGACTCGACAACGATAGAGTCGGAATATATCTCCATGACCTTGTCACGCCACTCTTTCAGGTGATCCGGGTCAGCGACTTCCACCTTATTCCCTGCCCCAACAACGGAAACTGCTTTTAGATTTTTCGAGCCCATCACGGCTCCCATTCCAGTCCTTCCCGCTATGTGTCCTTTATCATGCACGATCGAAGCCATTTTCACTCCAATTTCCCCGGAGGGACCAATCGCGATCACCCGTGATTTCTTGCCTGTTTCTTCTCTGGACCTTTCCCAGAGAATATCGATGGTTTCGTAGGTGTCTTTACCCCACAAATCAGACGCATCGCGAATCTCGACCTTATCCCCATTTATCCATAGATAAACGGGTTTCTCAGAGGCGCCCGTGAATATAATCCCGTCATAACCGGCTGACTTAAGTTCAGGACCAAAGTATCCGCCCGTGGAAGCCTCCCCCCAGTGTCCAGTTAGCGGGGACCTTGCGCAAACCCCGAATCTATTGCCGCCTGGAACTCTTGTGCCGGTAAGTGGACCAGTAAGAATTATAAGCAGGTTTTCCGGAGCAAGCGGGTCAATATCACCCGAAAAGCGGTCAAGAAAGATCTTCGCGCCCATTCCTGTACCACCTAAATACTCCCTGCAAACCTCTTGACTTATCGGAATTTTTTCAATCTGACCGGTCGAAAGGTTGATATCGAGAATTGTTCCAACATAACCTTTCATATCTACCTCCGATCTTTCCTGCCGCAGCACATAATCAACAGTGAACGAATAATATCAACGGTGAAATTGCTCTGCAATACCGAGCAAGAGCAAAAATAATAGCGCTCGGAAGTTTGCACGGTGTGTCTTTCAAACGGATGTTACTGCAAGTATTAGCTGAAAAATCCAAACGCGTCCCGATCCCGAAGCAAAGATGACCTCCTACTTCCAAAGAATCTGAATTCAAAGTAAGATTCACGAGCCAAGAACGTGGGCATTTCTGAATTTCCCCCTCCTTATTTGTATAACTCGAATCCTGGAATTCTGCCTGCGTTGCCGAACGGAGATTTTCCACACGATATGAGCTTATTTTGCATATACCCTGAATCGTACGCTTTCCTCCCCTTTTCGCGGTGAGCTCGCTCGACCATTGACACTACCTTCCTTGATGCACATAAGGAAATCCGAGGTATTTTGTTTTCTGTTAACCCAGACGAGTTTCTTCGCCTTGGGCCGCTCACGCAACGGTTTGAGGAAATCTGAGGGATTTCGTTTTCTTTTAACCCGGACGGAAAGTTAATACTTAAGCGTTGCAAACAAACTTGTTCCGAGTTCAAAAACAACATACAGTTTTCACGCGCAAAAGGTCACAGAAGAGAATCTATTGAATTTTCTGCTATATTTAGATGCGACTGCCTTATCCTAAAAACGTTATCCTGATAGGATTTCTTGGAGGGGAACAATGAAAAGGTGTGAACGAAGAATGTCAAAAATCATACTGATTTTTCTTCTTGTATGCGCCGCCTCTTTCGGCATGGCAATTTCAGGATGCGCGAAAAAACCCGGAAAGCCAACCCTTATTAGCTTTACCGGGAAAGGGAAAGGGCAGGAGTCTGCGGAAAAAATGAAGCCAATCATCTCGAAGCTGAAGAAAAAATACCGTGGAAAAGTGATCTTCCGCGATGTTGATATGGACGACCCTGCCAATAAAGACGAACTCAAGAAATATTACGTGACAATGAACCCCACCTTCGTTGTTCTCGACGCCGAAGGAAAGATAAAGCACACTTTTCTCGGGGCCGCGCACGAGGAAATGCTTGAGAGCGCAATATCAGGATATCTTCCCGCACTGTCACGGGAAAAAGAAGGCAGCTCTTCCGCGGAACCGTCAAATCCGAGCCCGGAATACTCTCCGCAAGAGAGTCAAGACAACACCGAGCAAAACCCGTAAATTCTTTCAGTATAGTTTTTATTCAAATACGGGAGGAAAGTTCAAAATGCTTGGAATCAAACCGAACCGAACCATGCGGTGGAGGGAATGGATAATACTCGTTTCCCTGCTCTTCATCCTTACTGTTCTCGCTATTGCCGCACTTCTCGGGGGATTTAGCTCAATCCTTACAAACGGAAGGACGTTATGTCTGGATTGCATCGGAATCTTTTAAGGACTGGATATCGCCGCGTTTTTCAAATCGCGGGAGTCATAGTCGCAAACCCATGGTTTCCTTACATAACAACAAGAAAGATTTATCAGGGAAAAGCAAAAGGCTTTTGCGTTCCAGCCCTGAACTGCTACGCATGCCCGTTTGCGCTCTTTTCCTGCCCGATCGGTTCCTTGCAGCACTCTTTCGGGCTTTTCCATCGCGGGCGCGAACTGCTGGAAAAAGCGCTTCCCTCTCTTTTTTACGCGGGTGGGATTCTCCTGCTCACTGGCATGATCAGCGGAAGACTCACTTGCGGCTGGATCTGTCCTTTTGGTTTCCTCCAGGACCTTCTTTATAAAATACCGGGACGGAAAATCAGAATTCCGGAGAAAATGAAACCCCTTAGATATGTGACTCTTCTTGTCTTGGTCTTTTTCCTTCCTCTACTAACCGGGGTGCATTGGTTTTCGCGACTCTGCCCCGCTGGTAGTCTTGAAGGGGCAATTCCGCTTTTGATCTTGAAGCCAGCGTCAGGATTGCCGCCGCTTGGCGCGTTCTTCTGGTTTAAGATATCGATACTTGCCGCAATCCTGGCCTGGATGGTTTTCACGAGCCGGCCATTCTGCAGGACTCTTTGCCCTCTCGGAGCCCTATACGGACTGTTTAACCGGATAAGTCTTTACAGATTGGATGTCTTAAATGAAACGTGCACAGGCTGTGGAAAGTGTGTTTCGGTATGTCCGGTGGAGATAGATATAACGCAAGACCCAAACTCAACGGAATGCATACGCTGCCTCGAGTGCAAAAGGGCATGCCCGACGGAAGCAATTAGATTTGGTTTCGGTTCAAGTTATCCAAGAAACAAGGAGCAATCAAAAGAATCAGTTGGAGATTATCCTGAGAATTAAGAAACTGGAACCTGCCGAGAGTGCTATAAAGCCGATATATGCCACAATTCCCTTACGGTAGCCCATCTTCGGGGCATAATCGAAGAAAAAATGGCATAGACTCAAAGCAATGATTAAAACACAACCAATAACAAAAAAAATGATCCCCACTGTTCTGTTGGCGCCGAAAGCCTTAAAAAGGCTCAATCCCTTTATATAGAAAAAGAGACCAGAACCGCCGAGAAGCATTAGGATAAGGGTTTCCTTAAGCTCCCTTCTGGGATTCTTCCTCTCACCTGGTGCGCTTTTCGGGTAGGTGCCTTTCATTTTCAACCTCCACTCTCTTCGAAAAACCAAATGAGGTTCAATGTTCCGCTTCCTGTTCAATGCTTCCAAAAATCGTCTTGTTTCCAAAAACATTCTTAAAAACATACCTGTAACCTGAACCCACGCCCTTTCCGAGCATTTTCATGCTTACCTTAGCGACCAGCCGCTTTAACCACCTCCCGGACACATTTCCAAACAACTTCACTCTGTCAAGCAAACCGCCTATGCCTTGACCCCCAAAAGAAAGGGAGATCACGCCGATGGTCAAACCGGTGCAAAACGCCGCAAGAAGATTCGAAACCCTTACAGGCGTGCGGGTTATCGCGCAGATTGATATGTGGAGACCGGCGCTTAAAGAACCCGAGAAAAACATATACCCTATCTTTGCGCCCCTTGATATTATGATTTGACCACCGGCTGATGTGAGATTTTTCACATAGCCGATTCCCGCGACCGCGACGGACTTAATTCTTTCCCAGAATCCAATAGAGTGTGCGGCGCAATCGGCGAATCTCAGTAGTCTGTCAGTGGACCTTATGCCATGAAGAAGCGTCTTTCCGAGAAAGCCTGTTATCGCCCCACTTGAAAAAGCTATTAAAATTGCGCGAAGCGTTATATGTCCTGTTGTGAGGTACTGCCAGCTTACGTCAAAAATCACAGAAAAACTCCCACTGAAGAAGCTCGACTTGATAATTCCAAAAGCACCAAGGCGAACAATGCCGGTAGAAAACGCGCCGCCAAGGGAGGCGAGGCTGCCAAAGAAACACGAAGCGACGCAGCCAGCGGATAAGCAAAACCAGAAGCATCGGGAAAAATTGAACCCTCCCTTTTGGCAAAAGGCGAAGAAAACAGCCCCTCCGAGACTCGCCACAACCCCCGCAACAGCGGCGGTTATCCCTGCTGCAATCGCGACGCCAAAAGTCACAACCGAAAGAGCAACCCCTAAAACGACAACGACCGCAGCCAAAATTCCCGCGGTAAGGGCTTTGACCCACTTGTTTGACCAGGCAAAACGGGCCGCTTTACAAATTAGTCTCCATGCGCTTTTCAGAAATGGAAGGACAGTTTTAGACCATGAGGAACAAACGTAACGCAAGATTCCCCAAACCGCTCCTTTAGCTTTTTTGACGATAAAACCGGCAGTTTTGGTGATGACATTTCCTATCTTGCGCCGCGAATTTGAACCCTCAGGCTCCTTTTTGTTATTCGGGTATCTAAACTTACGCGTCTTTCCTTGATACAAGTATTCATTTCGAGCACCAATGCCACCGATTTCATTGTCTGACCGGTTCGGACAGAGTCTCACAAACGATTCAAATTCCTTAGAATCAAGAATTACCTCCGGGTCCAGCGGTATTCCGTTCAAGTAGGTCCCGAAATGAAGATGTGGTTGGTCTGAAGAGTCATCGAGGAGACCTGAAAGGCTCCCTATTACTTGCCCCTTCCTTATAAGGTCTTTACGCCTTACTCTTATATTTTCTAATCCAAGATAAACCGTCTTTATTCCGCCGGGATGTGCGACTGAAACGAATTTTCCTCTCGGGACCTGCCCGACCCACACAACAACACCATCTGCGCAAGCACAGACAGGGGTGCCAGGACGGGCAGCTATATCGACCCCTTGATGTCCCCCTTCCCCGTAATGTCCAGTAGGCGCGCGGAAACCGACGATTACTTCTCCATCAACCGGGGGAATAAAACCTGGGCGCGGTTTTGCGGTTACTCTTTCTGAAAAGAGGATAAATGACCCTAAGAAGACAATTAAGGCAAGCGCCGCAAGAATTGCTCTTTTATCTTTGGTCTTTGAAGCTGAAAACACGTACATCGGGTGTAATCACAAGTCTGTCAAACGATGGAGAAACTATGACAGCAATGCAAGCAAAATTATAAGAGGAAAGGGTAAGCAAGTCAAGCAAATTCATGTGGTCGTTTCGGATTCTTGCTTGATCAAGCTTTTAGCGCGCCTTTGTAACGCGAGATAAAGGAAAGAAATAACTGTGAAAAGATGAGTCAACTTATGAAATCACGGATCCCAGAGGGCAGGATATCTACGAGGACATTCTAAGCTGGTGAAACGGTGCGTCAACTTATGAAATCACGGATCCAGTCGGCGATGATATCAATCGATCTCGGGTCTCTTCTCAAGTGATGAGTTCCACGTTCGATAATCTTAAGGTACTTGGGCTCTCTTGCCCGCTCGAAAAGACGTCTTGCGTGTTCAACGGGTATGAGTTCATCATCATCCCCGTGGACAATCAAAATTGGCACCGGACTAATATCGGAAATAAAATCCTCGGCGCTGAATTCTTCCAGCTCGTCGAAAAACCGCATGGGATCAGGAGGGAATTCGAGGTCTTTAATTATCCCTATTTCCCTGGCAAGTTCAATAAAAGCAAAGATTTCACCGCGACCGAAAATCTCAGTGAATCTCGCCGGCGAAGCAAAGGCGATGACTCCGCTTACGCCGCCGTGTTCAGAAACATACTTCAACGCGATGGACGCTCCAGCCGAGAAACCCACCACGAACAGCGAGTCGCATTCCTTTCCGATCCCTTTCAAGACATAATCCATCACATTGATCACATCACTGTGCCACCCAGCCATGGAGAAATTGCCTTCAGAGTCCCCAGTGCCGCGAAGGTTGCAGAAAACGGTCGCGATGCCACGTTGGTTCAATCGCGCGCACAGCTCCGGGTAGCCCTTATCGTTTGGATCCGGTCTTGACATTGGGATTCCGTGTATAAGAACAAGAAGAGTCTTTGAGTCGCGAGGCTTACTGTACTCGCCTTTTAAAAGATACCCATCGGAACGAATAGATATCTCGCTGGTGAGGAAATCTTCACGCTTGTTCATCTTCGACATCCTTCCACATTCATAGCTTTCAGGCACTCGCCCATCCCATAGTATAGACAACAACCTGCAATAAACACACTTATTCATCAAAACAACTTTTAATTAACCGGAACCCGATTCGCCTATTGAACAGATAACGTCCGCTCTATTACCCTAAATCACAAACGGTTTTTCGAGCCCAAATTAAACATAAAACAGAAAAGAAATAGTATCATCGACGCGTGAGCTATCGCAGTTCGAACTGGTTGATAAGAGGACAACCGACATGCGAAACATTGGTTGATCGGGAAAAGGAGAGGGGTATGGGGAAAAACGAAGTGTCCCTCGTGTCATGCGAAAGTTATGAAAGGACGAAAGTCGAGGAGGCAGTCGAAAAAGCGTTTGATCTACTTGGGGGACCTGAGCGGATAATAGAACCTTCGAGTTCGGTTTTCATAAAAACGAACGCGCTGCTACCTTCGGCGCCCGAGAATTGCGTAGTCACCCATCCCGAAGTTGTCAGAGCTGTCATAAGGCAAGTGATGAGGGTGACAAGAAAGGTTCTCATAGGTGATTGCCCGGGCGGAGGGAATAGTTCCGTTTTTCTCAAGCGCGTCTATGCAAGAAACGGCCTGGAGGATGTAGCCGCGGAGACCGGCGCAGCTCTTAATTATGATACATCGACGGTTGACGTGACTGTTAAAGAAGGGCGCAAAGTAAAAAGCGTCACGATTTCAGGACCCATGGCACAATCTGATGTCCTCATATCCCTTCCAAAGTTCAAGACACACGAACTCGTGGGAATAACAGCGGCAATAAAGAACCTTTTCGGAGTTGTGCCCGGAATGACAAAGTTCGCTTATCACTCGAGGTTCAATCACGCAGACGAGTTCGCGGACCTGCTCGTGGACATCTGTCTTGCGGCCAGGGCGAGGTTTCACATTGTTGATGCGGTGGAATCTATGCACGGGGATGGTCCGAGGCGCGGAGACAAAATCATGACGAAATTTATCCTCGCCGGAGAAGACCCGTTCGCGGTCGATTTTCTTCTGATGAATCTGATCGGAAAAGACTACCGGGCAAACAGGGCACTTCATTTCGCGGTGGAAAGGGGTCTGTTCTCCAGAAGATTGGAAGACATCTCGATTTTAGGCGAGAGCGTAAGTAACCTCGCTGTAAAGGATTTCAGGCTTCCGCCCGGGAAAGAAAAAAGCGCCGCTGTGCCGCAATCCTTGATGAACAGATTCAGCCGCCTTCTCACTTCCAAACCGAAGATCGCGCCGGAGGTTTGCACCCGATGCGGAAAATGCGTGGAAATATGCCCGAGGGGCGCCATCACCATGGATGAGGAAGCCGCGAAGATTAAGAGCGGAAAGTGCATCAGGTGCTATTGCTGTCATGAAATATGCGAGTTTGACGCGGTTATCCTCCACCGACCCGTCCCGCTTCGCATCGCAAGAAAAATAGGCTTCTAACGCCAAACTCCTTTCGGTGGCGCCCGCAGTGTCACCGGAGTTTCACCGGTAGGAAAAATTCAGAACGGCGCCTCTATGGAAACAGGTTCATCGAAATCGAAGAACTCGAAAGTGATAACCGTTTTCATGAATCTTTTCGATAAGTCAGACGCTTGACCATCTTGTTTGATTCTTAATTTATTTACAAGAAAACTATTTTTGTCCACCCAGACCTCAATATCAGCGGTCGCGCCCCTGGGCAGCCCTGTTTTTTCATCACCCGAAGAAAACCCCGATTTGACCTTGCTCAAGTCAACCCTGAAAGAAATGTGATAGTCCTTTTTCGTCGCCCCTTTAAGATTTAACGCCTTTGTCAATCTTAGAAGGCTCGATATGCTCCTCACGGTTGCCGCGACGCTCTCTGAGCCAGTGGCTCTTTTCTCAATCCAGCCTTCCTTTGCAGTCCTAACGTAAGATTTATCCCCAATGGTTATAACCTCAGTCAGGTTAGGGCCGGATTTCGTCACCATCCTTGACCTGTCCGGGCTTTCGTATTCACCCCTGCCGGTAACCGACCTTGACATTAGCTCTTTTCCATTCGGGGAATCGAACAATTTTACCTCGACCCTCAGGTGAACCTTCACGCTTTTTAACCGCTTTTGAGCAGAATAAGCTTGTTTCAGTATCTCTGCAGGATTTGTCTTGACGGGCGCCCTGCATCCCGCAAAAAGGGGAAGGGCTAAAATCGCCAAGAAAGAAAACAGTACGGAATAAAAAATCAGGAACTCCCGTGCCTTTGAGGGGTTCTTACCGCGCTTCACGGATACCTTCATATTTCTCATCACCGAATTTCAGCTAAAAACTTACTTCATTCGCAAGGGCGCACATCCGAAATGAATATCAAAACCCACCGGACCAAATGTGGAATTAGATAGGAAGAAATCTTAAAATCATCCCCGCGGGATCCTTGAACTATCGAATTCGAAATCCAGCTCCCATTTACCACATCTCCCTCCCCAGCAGGCGAGGGTCTTCTTCCCCACCTTTATCCTCACCACCTCACAGTTATTAGAGCATCCGGAGCAGAAAAAAGACGAAGTGGAATAATCGAATTCGCTCAGCGAAAAACCTCTGAACTTGCTTTTAGAATTGGAGTTCATCTGCTCCATTGTCAGCAGCGCGACACCGATCGCTCCCATGACATCATGATGCTCGGGTACGGTTATCTCAAAACCTAAAGCTTCCTCGAAAGCGCGTTTCATCCCGGCGTTTGCCGCAACCCCACCCTGAAAAACGACGGGTGGTAAAAGCTTCCTTCCTTTCGCAAGGTTGTTGAGGTAATTGCGCACAAGGGCGCGGCACAGCCCCAGGACTATTTCCTCAACAGGGTAACCCATCTGCTGCTTGTGAATCATGTCCGATTCGGCAAACACTGAGCATCTTCCGGCAATCTGTACACCGTTTTTCGCTCTGAGCGCAAGGCCGCCAAACTCCTCGACAGGAATGGATAGCCTCGCGGACTGATGGTCCAGGAAAGAACCCGTGCCCGCTGCGCAAACCGTGTTCATGGCGAAATCAGTGACCATGCCGTCATTGAGCAAAATAAGTTTCGAATCCTGCCCGCCTATCTCAATGACAGTCCTCACTTCCGGAACAACGTGCGCTGCCGCGACAGCATGGGAAGTGATTTCATTTTTAATCAGGTCCGCGCCCGCAACCACTGCCGTGAGGTAACGCGCGCTCCCCGTGGCGCCCACTCCGCGCACATCGACTTCTCCACAGATCCTTTCGCGGAGAAGCGCGATGCCTTTCTGCACAGCTTTGATGGGATTTCCACCAGTCCTCAGATAGACAGCGGCAAGGATTTCCTTACTGTCATTGAGAGCGACAAGATTTGTTGAGACCGATCCGACGTCAATCCCGATGAAAGTTTTTGCCGGGGAAGGGCTGACGGATTTTTTCACGACATCACACAAATTTAATTCATTCCTCATTAAGCATTATCAAAACGCCCCAGCGCCGGAGGTCTTAGATATTTTAGATGTAGATTCCTTCCTCTGTCGGCATATGTTCGAACGTAGCATACTGTCCAATCCAGGAAAGTTTGAATTTTCCTGTCTCTCCATTTCTATGCTTCGCAACGTTAACCTCAGCTATGCCCCAGAGTTCTTTGTTGTGCTTGTCATCAACCTCCGGGCGGTACAGCAGTATAACCACGTCAGCGTTCTGTTCGATGCCTCCGGATTCCTTCAGGTCCTCGAGGCTCGGCTCTTTCCTCGCGATATTTGAGGGGACCCTCCTCAACTGCGAGACAGCAATTACCGGGACCTCAAGGTCCATCGCCATTACCTTCAGGTCCCGAGCAATCTTTGAAACCTCCTGCGCCCTCGACTCGTACCTGCGCCCATCAGCTCTACCAGCGTACATGAGTTGGATGTAATCAACAATCACAAGGTCTATCTGCTTCTTGGACCTAAGCTGCCTGGCGATGGTCCTCATCTCGAGCAAAGTCAGGTCACCCGTGTCATCTATATAGATTGGCGCTTCGCTGAGTTTCCCAGCGGCCTCAACCACTCTGCTGAACTCGTAGTCGTCTAGGTCGCCCCTTCTGTACTTGGAGCTGTCCACGCGGGCATGGCTTACGATTAGCCTGTCGGCCACTTCCATTTTGCTCATCTCGAGGCTGAAGATTAGAACACCTCTATTCTCGTTCACCGCCGCATGGTGCGCAATGTTAAGGGCGAAACTTGTTTTTCCCATGGAGGTCCTTCCGCCGATGACGATCAGGTTGGAAGGTTGCAATCCGTTTGTGAGCTTGTCAAGCTGTTTGAAACCTGTCGGCACTCCCGTGAACTTGCCTGGCGATTCCCTGCTTTCCGACATCTTGGTGAAACTGTTGAAGACAAGGTCCCTTATATGCGCGAGTCCCTCGCGCCTCATCCTCTTGCCTATCTGGAAGAGGACTCCTTCAGCTCGATCATAAATGTCCTCCACATCGTCTGCGGTTTCATAGCACATGCTCGCGATGCTGTAACCGACATCTATCAAGTTTCTCCTCAAGGCTGAATCGCGCACAATTTCGGCGTAATGCTTGATGTTGTGGGGGTTTGGCACTGAGTCAACGAGGGTGTGAATATATTCTCTGTCGCCAACCTCCTCAAGAATCCCCCTGTTTTTCAACTCCTCCGAGAGAACGACCGGATCGGTTGGCATACTGTTCGAATAAAGATCAACAAGCACCTCGAAAATTTTTCGGTTAGCCTCGCGGTAGAAATCTTCAGGGCGAAGAATGTCAATCGCCACGGCTACCGCCGGGTGGGAAAGTATCATCGAACCGAGCACGCACTCCTCGGCCTCGAGGTTATGCGGGGGAATTCTGTCAAAGCCTGTGGATGAATCCCCGTTCAATCATCTCACCCCTACGCGGGCTCTGAACCAGTCTCAGAATCCGCCGGAGTTTCTTCCAAGCTTCCAGACTTCTCCACCATCTCTTCTTTTGAGACTTCCTCTTCAGAAGCTGTCGCTTCTTCGACAACCTCTTCGGGTTCAAACCCTTCACCTTCGACCTCGAATTCAAGGTCGAACTCGATATCGGGATGGAGTCTTATATGTGCATTGTAAGTTCCTACGGTCCTAATTCTTTCGTTTATCAAAATTTTGTGACGGTCTATTTCGTGTCCCGTGTGTTCCTGAATCTCTTTGGCAAGCTGCCGATTCGTGATTGAACCGAAGAGTTTGCCTCTCGCGCTGCACCTTGCCTTGATTATAATCTTTTCAGACTTCAGCCTTTCGGCCACCTCTTCAAGGGTTTGCCTGAGCCGCTCAGCCTTCGCTTTAAGGACCTTGCGCCTTTCCTCTATTTCCCTTACGCTGCCACGGGTTACGCCGACCGCCAGACCTTTGGGAATGAGATAGTTTCTGGCGTAACCTCTGGCCACATCAACTATATCTCCCATTCGACCCAAATTCTCAACGTCCTGATTTAGCAGTACCTTCAAATCGCAACACCTACCATAGATCGAATCTGCCGCGCCCGCGAAAAGACTACTTACGTGGATATGGAAGAAGAGCCACTTCGCGAGCGTTCTTGATAGCTTTTCCAAGCTCCACTTGATGCTGCCTGCAGTTCCCGGTTACCCTGCGCGGTCTTATTTTCCCTTTTTCAGAAAGAAACTTTTTTAGGGTGGCGATATCTTTGTAATCTATCCTCTCAATTTTTTCTTTGCAGAAGTAACATATTTTGCGCTTCTGCTTTCTCTGGAATACCGCGCCCTTTTTTTCCTCCTCGTTCTTCTGCGCTGCTATTTTTTACGCCCTCCTTACTCCGTCCTGAAACCAATACATTGAAAACTCCCAACGTCAACAATATGTTACCAGGGTGAGTTATCCCCGCCCTCGATGGGTGGAATGTCCGTGTCGATGAAATCAATTTCCTCAGGGGAAGGAACTTCTTCGGTAGGCTCGACCCCTCTCGGCAAAAATTGAACGTTTTGAGCGACCACTTCCACAGTGTAACGCCTCTGACCATCCGGAGTCTCCCAGCTGCGGGACCTCAACCTGCCGTCAACCGCCACGCCCCGTCCTTTCCGCAGGTACTGATAAGTGGTTTCAGCCTGCCTGCCGAAGACAATGACGTTGAAATAATCCACGCCCTCTACTCTTTCACCCTGTTCATTCACATAAGGACTTCTGTTGACCGCTATTCCGAAACGCGCCACGGCTTTCCCTGCAGGTGTCTGGCGAAACTCTGGGTCCCTTGTCAGGTTGCCGACAAGCACGACTCTGTTCAAGCTAGCCATCTCAGTCACCCTCTATCAAGATAGTCTTCGTTCTAAGCACTTCATCTTTGATTTTCATCACCCGCTCGATTTCCTTGATTGCAGAGCCTCCACCTTCGAAGTTTACCACAGCGTAGCGACCTTTTTCCTCCCGCTTAATCGGGTATTCGAGCCTTCTCACGCCCCAGTTGTCAACACCCGTAACCCTGCCACCTTGCTGAGAAATGATATTTTTCACTTCCTCTAACAACGACTTGAGGTCCTCTTCATCCACATCTGGCCTGATTATTAAAAGTGTTTCGTACTTACGCAAATCTACCTCCCGATTTCTTTGTGCGCGCCGCTCCAAACGCAGCACGAGGATTTATCAAACGGCTACTGGAGCAAACGGGATTATAGCATCGTAAGCCTTCGGTAGCAATCATGGATTTGGACACTGACGGAGGTCCCCGAAAGGCGGTCTTCCGTGAAGCCCTTCGCGCCGTTCCCACGGCGGAAGAAAGATATATAATGTTTTAGCCTGATGTGATGGGTTCCTCCTCTGTAATAAATTTTAATTCGAGGAAATAATGGGGTTGCGTTGAATGAAAGAGGATAAGAATTGGGCAGTTTCGACATTAAGAACTACATAGAAGAAGCTGTAGCAAATTACGTCAAGGAGGCAATAGAAAAAGACTCTGAATTTTGCAGATGCGACAAGTGCCGTCTTGACGTTATGGCAATTGCCTTAAACGATTTGAAACCCAAATACGTGGTTACCGACAAGGGCTATGTGTTTGCCAAAGCGAGCGAGCTTGAAGCACAGTTCCGCGCGGACACTGTCATCGCGGTAAACAAAGCGATGAACATTGTCAAAGAAAACCCCCAGCACGCTCCTTAACGGCAGTTTATCAGTGGAAGGTGACCCTTGGACCTCCCTGAAGACAGAAAATACAGGTATGAGGACTGCAAAATATGCGGCACATGCCTCATGTCATGCCCGGTCCTAAGACTCGACGGCGAAAGAGCCGTAATCGAGATAAGAAAGCTAAGAGCGGGTCAGGAAAGCTACGTATTGAGGAAGTGCACAAGCTGCCATGATTGTGATTTTGCATGCCCAAACGGTTGCAACCCGAGCGGTTTGATCTTACAAAGGTGGTCTGAGGTCTATTCGAGCAAAGGAATCCCCGCAAGAGCCAGGTATTTCCTACCCCATTCAAAGCCAAATTTTCGCACATACCTTATAGAAAGAATGACCCCCAGAGAGAAGGGAATCATAAGAGCATGGAGTGATTTGACTCCACATGAGCATGTCTGCTATCCAGGCTGCAACGTCATCGCCACTCCTTTACTTACGGATAATTCACTTTTCAAAGGCTTGGAAATCAGGGGGGCTTTGGAATACTGCTGTGGCGAGATGTACTACAGAATGGGAATGCTCGAGCAGGTTAGTCAGGTCGCCAAGAAAACCCAGGGGTATTTCGAGAAACTACGCGCCAGGAAAGTTACCGTACTGTGCACCGCTGGATACTACATGTTCACAAAAATCCTTCCGCAATTTGGTGCCAAATACGATTTCGAGATGGAATCCTACCTGCCCATGCTGCTCGAGAAGGTTCGAAACGGGAGTGTGAAATTCGCAAAACCGCTTAACCTCAAAGTCACCGTACAGGACTCATGCTACGGAAAACAGTTCGGAAGCAATTATCTAAACATCCCCCGGGAAATCATCTCAAAAACGGGCTGTGATATCGTCGAAATGAAATATTCAAGGGAATGTATGCTCTGCTGCGGAATAGGCGCGGGATTTAGCCCTTACAGTGCGTACAATCCATTCAGACTCCTTTCCTACACCTCAAGCGTAATAAGAGAAGCAAAAAAATCTGGAGCCGAAGCTATCGCCGTTTACTGTTCCGGTTGCCTTCAGATGTTCTCCACCTGCATGACCCTGTATAAGCCCTCCATACCCGTCTATCACGTAATTGAACTCATGCAGCTTGCACGCGGGGAGGAAATTGAAAATTTTCACTCGAGAGTGGGGAAACGGCTTCTTTTGGGCACTTTAAGGCACCAAACGCCGAGCTTACTCTCAAGAAAGAGAATCCCTCCGCCCGAGATTCTCTCGTGATTGAACCGGTGTCATTCTTCGATCTGAAGTGAGCCCCGCAAGAGATATCTATCATGAGCGAAAAGAGATTCGAAAAAAACATCAAGGTAACCTTCCAACCTGAAAACCGACAAGTAAGAGTGAGTTCAGACGCGACGGTATCCGACGCCGCGGTGATTGCCGGAATATTGCTCGATTTCCCTTGCGGCGGTGAAGGTAAGTGCGGAAAATGCGTCGTGCGTATAGAAGGTGGTGTATCTGCCCCCACTCGCAAAGAAATCGAAGTGCTGGGGAAAGATAGAATTTCAAGTGGTTTCCGCCTTGCCTGTCAGACACTAATCGAAGCCACATGCACGGTGTTCATTTTGGATATTCCGCAAATTGCTGATAAAAAAAGCGGCATCCTGTCAGGTGGTGATAGGAAAGTAGTTTTGCCCGAAGAGATAACTGGCATTTGCAGTGAGCCTTTGGGTGCCGCGATCGACATCGGAACGACAAATTTGAGCATCTCGATTCTCGACCTTGAAAACGGCAAGAGGCTTGCCGTTTCTTCCGCCGATAACCCGCAAAGGCAATTCGGGGCGGATGTAATAACGAGAATTTCGCGATGCATGAAAGACCCAAGAGCCGTTGAGGACATGCGGCGCATGGTCATTAGCGCTCTTAACGATTGCATAGAAAAAACTTGCGCACAATTTGGGTTTGACATAAATAGGATTGTGCGATTGGTCGCTGTTGGCAATACGGCGATGCTGTCGCTCGCGCTGGGCATCAATCCCACATCTCTGGGTCATTCGCCTTACACCCCTCCTTTCACCGGACCTCTATCAATTCCGGTTGCAGAAACTGGTTTGCTCGGTAACGAGCGCGCCCGCCTCGACGTTCCCCGCATAATATCCGGATTTCTTGGAGCAGACATCACATCAGGCTTGCTCTGGACGCGCATCCATGTGAGGAACAAAGCGTCGGCTCTCGTGGACCTCGGGACAAACGGAGAAATAGCGTTCGCCAGAAAAGGTAAGATAATGGCTTGCTCCACCGCCGCAGGTCCGGCTTTTGAGGGGAGTCAGATAAGCTGCGGGATGAGAGCTGTTCCAGGCGCTATAGAATATTTCAACAGGGATAAAGACCTTTCTCCCCATGTTCTCGGCGGGGGTGTTCCAAAGGGAATATGCGGCTCAGGGATACTTGACGCTTGCGCGCTTCTTCTCGACGCAAAACTCATTACACAACGGGGTAGACTGGTCTCGCCATCAGGGGGAGGAAAGCTCGCCAAAGAGAGGATCAGAGATTTCGATTCTTCTCGCGCTTTTGTCCTGTATCCAGGTTATGAACTGTTTCTGACTCAAGAGGACATCAGACAAGTTCAACTCGCAAAAAGCGCCATCGCCTCCGGGTTCAAAGTGCTCTCCGATGTTTTTCTTGAGAAAGAAGAAACTCTCGAGAAAATATGGATTGCCGGAGCATTCGGCAATTTCCTCAAACCGGACAGTGTCGTGAGAATAGGAATCATTCCCCGTCAATATCTGAGCAGGATGGCAATGGCAGGAAACGCGGCGCTCCTCGGCGCTGAAATGATGCTTGCCTCTACCCAGGCTTTTGAAGAAGCGAATGTAATAGCCTCAAACACAGCGCCGGTCGAGCTTTCCGGCAACCCACTTTTCGAAAAGGAGTTTTATAAAAACCTGTTGTTCCCTTAAGTAAACCAGTTCGCAAAAGAGCGCCTCTTTAATTTACGTGTTCGGGTCCGTAAAACCATCAGAAATTATTCAGAGCGCTTTCCAGTCAGCGCACTTAGCCACTCTGTGATCGCGCCCTTGATTTTACTTGAGGCAACAACGCGGGAGGGAAATGGCTGCGCGCCCTCCTCTGGCTCAATTCTTCCAAATTGATGGTCAAGTCCGTTAATTACTTTGAGAGAAGAAATCCTTCTTATTGATGGTTTGAGCCGCTCGAATATCGCCCTTCCATGTTCCGGAGAAGCGATCTTGTCCGAGGAACCATAAATCAACAGGACGGGAACCTCGATAACACCTGCAACATCCTCGACAACTGGAACGCTGAAAGAGCGCACCCATCCGAGAAAGGCAAGCTCCCCGTCAGCTGAGACATAATCCACCTGGATTTGTTTCGGGATGCTCTCAAGCCAGGAGATCTCGCTTTTCCAGAAAGATTCATCGTATCCATCCAAAAGCTCCTTTTCGCGCAGAAGACCGATTCTTCTTACAAAAGCGTCGGGAAACACGCGGTCTGCCGGCGTGCCGAGCATGATGATTCCCGATATATATGGATTCTTTACTGCGGCTTTTGCCGCCACATACCCACCCTCGCCGTATCCGAGGGCGAATATCCTCTCCGGGTCAATGTCACCGCGCAACAGGAGGAAATCAACCTGCGAGCATAGATCCGAAACAGCCGTATCAAGCGAATATTCTGGCTTGCCCTCGCTTTCCCCAGCTCCCCTTCTGTCAACGCACAAGACGGCAAACCCTTTTCTAACGAGTTCTTCAGCAAGGTCGACGAAAATTCCGCCGCCCGACCGGTCATAGCATCCAGTGTCGCAAGCCATTAACACCACAGGATAAGGGGGTGATTTATTAGGCCTGCATAGTAGTCCAGACAACTCAATGCCACCAGTTGTGGGAATTTTCACGGTTGTAAGCGAGCCGAAGCGAGGCAGCAAGGTCTTCTTAGGGAGAATTGACGAGCCCTCCTCGATTGAACAATCCTTTTTCAAAAGATTTATTGTTTTTATTAAGTGTTCGTCTTCATCAATATCAACGCGTGCCTCCATTAAACCGGGCAGCTTCACTTCGTACGAGGAATTTCCAGCCTTTGAGATCAATACCTCACGAAATATGAGACTTCTGTAGGGAAGAACGACGCTCATTTTCCGCGGCATGCCCCTGCTGCGCCACGCGTCGATCAGCAACTGGATCATAACCGCTGACTCAGCATCAAAGGGAAGGATTTCTTTCGGAACCTTGTCGGTTTCAATAAAAGAAAAGGTCAGAATATCGTTTTTAAAGTACTTGAAGGAGGAACCGACCCTCAAAAATCTTACGCGTTTCCGCACCCGGGCTTTCTCGGCGTACGAAAAATAAGCGCCTAACAAAAGGGATTTGCCAGTGAGCCTTGCGCTGCGATAAATACCGGTGTCTTGCGCTGAATAAGGGCGTTTGGCGCGCCCGATATAGACAACGCTGTCCCTGCCCCTGCGTATCGTGACCTCTTCCGTGCCAATTACCCTGCCATTCTTTTTGAAAACGAAGTTTCTCCTTTCTCCGGGCGCCCTGCCGCACCCGGCTATATGAACCGTCGCGATAAGCATACCCGTAATCAAAAGAATTATTGTGGCTTTTTCCTTAGCAGATAGCCTAAATTTGCCCGACATTCTGGCTTACCCTTCTACCGGATTGAACCCAATACCTGAAAAACTCGCGCATGACCTCGTCGTACCACTTTTCGTCAAAATACCTGAACATACAGTGATTTCCGGTCGGCAGCATCCATATATACACGTTAGGATTTCGCTTGGATATCTCAAAAAGACTGTCCATTTCAGAGGGTGGACAGATCGGGTCGTCAACGGAATGCACTATGAGAAGGGGAATTTCCACGTCTTCGAGATAATTTATGCAAGAGGAAAAGCGATACACATCATTGGCATCTACCCCGTAGTGTGGAGCCGAGATTTTCTCGATATAAGCGGAAAAATCCGCCTCTCTGAAAGGCTTGTAGAGATGCTCCCTCATCTCGGGGTCTCTTATGTAGGTCCGCATGTCAATCCTTCTTAAATAATGCATGCAGCGAAAAATGAGATAGACCGGAAAAAACGGGTTATCGAAAGCGGGTCGAGTGCTGATGTATTTGACCATTCTTTATGAGTCAGAATACCCGTTCCACGCTATTGCCCCACCGGTTAAATAGGGATAGTCGCGCGCCAAGTAGGCAGCCCGAATCACAGATCCCGCACCCATAGAGAAACCAGTCGCGCCGACTGTGGTGGTACATCCCGTCTCATACAAATAGCGCGCGGCCGCAATAATGTCCTCGCCTTCCTTCCATCCAGCAGCCGTCGGACTGTGAGATAACTCCTGACTCCTTCCAAAGTTCCTCAAATCCACAGCCATAACATTGAATCCCCAGCCGGCGAAAGCTTTCAGTGCGACGTCTATGACATAATGGTCGTTTTTCGAGCCCATAAATCCGTGAGAGATCACGATTCCGGGCCTTTTTTCACCTTCTGGATGTATTCCTAAAGCGCCAACGAGCGGCGTGCCGTCTAAACTCTCAAAAACCACTTCCTCGAATTCAGCCGGATAAGGATAAACTCTGCCAGCGGTGGCTCTGAGCGCATTCATCAGCGGGAGAAAAGAAGAGCACGCAACCGCCCTTGCCACTCCCAGCGTTTCCGGCTTCAATGGTCTAAACGGGACGCTTTTCAAGCGTTCGACAATCTCAGCCATATCACCGTTTAAGAACTCCTCATCGAATGTCGGAACAGTCCTTCGCCTGGTTTTGGATTCCTCGAGCATGAGAGCAAAGCGAATCCTCATCCGGACAAAAGCCGCGACTATGGGCAAAACACTCCAGGAAATAAACGAGAAAAGACCGAGTAGAAAGGCAGCCAAGAACTTTAAAAACTTTTTCATCCGGACTCCTTGCTAATAGAAACATTCCTGCGAACAAAAACCATTATAGCAGCGCCACTGAGAGCAACCTGATAAAAGAGTTAGTCAGACGCAATCCGCTCTGCGCTTAGGCAATCAAAGAGCCTCGAGTAGCACGCGCCTCGCTATCGGAGCTGCGGTCTTTCCGCCCTCCCCGCCGTTTTCCACAATTACGGCGAGGGCAACCTGGGGTTTATCAGCCGGGGCAAAGCAAATAAACCAGGAATGGGGGTTCGCTTTCTTCACCCCTGTCTCTGCCGTGCCGGTCTTTCCGGCAACTTCAACTCCCGATATTCTTGTCGCGGTACCGGTTCCCTGCCTGACAACCCTCACCATCATTCTCGTAAGCGTATCGGCCACCTTATGGCCGATGGCCTCCTCGTAAAGCGAGGGTCTAAACTGTTCGACCACTTTGCCGGAATATTCCTGTATCTCCCTTACGATATAAGGGCGGGGAACGGTTCCGCCGTTAGCGATTGCAGCGGCTATCAAAGCCATCTGCATCGGAGTGACGAGAACCCTCCCCTGTCCAATGCTGCTCGAGGCAACCTCAACTGGGTCCATGGATCCTGATTCCGGAATGGTGCTTTTCGCAACCGGAAGGTCGAATTCAACGTCTTTGTTTAAACCGAATTTCTCAGCGTAGCGCACCACCGTGGCTCCGCCGAGCTTGACGCCGACAGACGCAAAAGTCACGTTACAGGAAACCTCGAGGGCTTTTCTGAAGTCTATCTTTCCGTGAGCTTTCCCTCCGAAATCCCTTATGGTATACCCGTAAACCGGGAGACTCCCCCGGCACTCAAAGAACGTGTCGGGAGCCACCAATCCAGTTTCGAGGGCCGCAGCGGCAATCACTACCTTGAAAGAGGACCCGGGAGGATATAGACCCATCGTACACCTGTCTATAAGGGGTTTGTTTTCATCGGCATTCAGAGCCCTCCAGGGTGTTTCGGTATCTCTTCCGCCAAGCGGGACGGTAACATTAGGGTCAAACCTCGGACTCGTGACCATGGCGAGTATCTCACCGGTGGAAGGTCTTATAGCAACCACAGCTCCTCTTTGATTACCCAAAGCGTTCGCGGCCGCCTGTTGAATCCTCGAATCTATGGTAAGAACCAAGGAATATCCACGTTTTACCCCACCAAAAAGCCTGTTAACGAAATTTCTGAGAGAGTATTCCTTGGCCTGCCCGAGAAGCTCTCTATTGAACGTCTTCTCAAGACCGCTTCGCCCGTAGCGCCACGAGTCATAACCAGTAATGTTCGAATAAAGCCAACCCTGAGGATATTCGCGTTGAAAGCGATATTCGCTTCCGGTGTCAACGGTTCTTGCGATTTCGACACCGTCTGCGGTGTAAATGGCTCCTCTTTCTATGGAGTAATCTTTCAAAAGATGGCGTTTATTGTTTTGATTGGACGAGATACCTTCAGAGGAAAAAAACTGCAGGTTGGAAAGGTTCACGATAAGAATCAGGAAAAGTGCCGTAAAAACACCGAAGAGAATTTTTAACGAACGGTCCATCTGCCAGCACCTTCTCTGATGCTTGAAGGGTTCATGCTAAGCGATCTATGTGAAATCACAAGAAGCAACCCGGTCAATATAAAGTTAGCCACAAGAGAGCTGCCCCCATAACTCATGAATGGAAGAGTTATCCCCGTAAGCGGTATCAATCTGGTCACTCCGCCCATTATTATGAAAGACTGCAAAGCGATAATGCTCGTAAGGCCAGCCGCCAGACATTTCCCGAAATCATCCCGGGCGGAAATCCCAATTTTCATCCCTCTTGAAACGAAAATAAGGTAAAGAATGACAACAAAAACACTGCCCACAAGCCCGAGTTCCTCCCCCACGGCGCTGAATATGAAGTCCGTGCTAACCGCGGGTATCAGTAACGGATATCCCATGCCAAGCCCGGAACCGGCAATCTTTCCTGAAGAGAACGCGAAAAGCGACTGGGCGATTTGATAGGATTCCTTTTCAATAGTCGCCGGATTGAAGGGGTTTAGCCAGGATATGACCCTGATTTGAACATGCGAAAACCCCAGGTAACAAAGGTATGCCCCGACTAAAAAAAGAGCAAGCCCCACAAAGACATAAGATTTTCTCGAAGTTGAAGCATAGACCATGCAGATGAAAATCCCGAAAAACAGAAGCGATGAGCCTAAGTCTTTCTGGAAAATCATGAGAAGAACGGAAAGGCCCCACATGACCAAAAGTGGAATGAAGTACTTTAGTTCCGGTACCGGAAGGCCCATTAAGCGGTGAGTGGGGATGGACAAAAGCTCTCTCTTTTCGGCGAAAAACGCCGCGAGAAAAATGACGAGGAGAATCTTTGAGATCTCGGATGGTTGGAAGCTTAAAGGACCTATCTTAAGCCAGAGTTTCGCCCCGTTTATTTCCTTTCCAAACAGCATAGTCGAGGCAAGCAAGAGGAGCGCGATAAGCCCGAGGCTGTACTTGTAGGAGGCAAGCACTTCATATTTTCTTATGAAGATAATAACCAAAAGCATCAATGCCGAACCAATGCACAGCCACATCAGTTGCTCAAAAGCCAGGTTTGGTTGAAGCCTGTATATCATGACAAGACCCAGGGACGTTAGGGCCGCGGCGGTTGGGAAGATTATGAGATCGGCACGGGGAACCAAGCGCCTCAGGAATATGTGGACTGTTATAAAAATCAGGGCCGCCGAGCCCGGATAAAAAAGATGGTCATATACGGCCTTTCCCTGAATCGCGATATTCGTGGCGAAAAAGCCCGAAAAAAGAATTACCGCGATTAACAAGAGTAGAATTAGCTCCCTGTTCCTAACCCTTATCTTTCAGCACCCCCAATTCTTTTAACGGGATGAGATAAATCGTAAAAGATCACCTTTTTTGGCAAGACTTCATCCAAAAGAATTTCTACGGTTCGACCTTTTCCAAGCGCCGTTCCCGCCTTAGGCGTCTGGCTTTTCACTATCCTGTTCTTCAAGTCAGAAGGAGGAGGAGGTCCCTCGATTCTGGTTTTAAGACCCATCCTTTCTATTATCCTTTCCGCCATTTCCTTTTTTAAACCAACCACGTTCGGAACAATGACCGCCCTGTTCGCTTTTCGCCTGTAATATCTGAAATTCTCGAGCGCACCCTCGTAACTCAATTCAATCGGACCTCCGCTTGCAAGCTTTCTCTCATCCTCAATTGGAAGCAGCTCGAGTTTAATGTTCCAATCAGAGACTTTCCGAGCCAGACCCCAGAAGGGGAAACCCTGAAAAATGACCGCCCTGTTTTCGCTGATCCCAACGAAATGGCAATTCTTCCAAAGCAGCCACGCTCCGGCGCCCAAAATGATTATTAGTAAGGTTATCGAGGATAAGAAAATTATTGTGAACGAAACTCTCTTTTTGCGCATAGGTTTGGCGCCAGCCTCAACTGCGGCGGGAAAAGCCTCATCGGTTGCAGGCTCTGTGGTGATTTCATGCGTTTCCTCAAGAAAAGGTTGGTCGGGAGAGGCGGCGAATTCAACCATGACCACGGAAATGTTGTCGGTCCCACCCCTTGCGAGCGCTTCATCGGCAAGAGAACGCACCGCTTTATCAGGTTCCCGCTCATTTTGAACTATCTTTTCAATTTCCTCATCCTCAACAAGACCCGTAAGCCCATCAGTAGTCAGGATGAACTTATCACCGGGCTTGATTTCAACAGACGCGATCTCAACCTCAACCCGGGGCTCCAGACCGAGAGCGCGAAGGATTATATTTCTCTGAGGGTGTATTTTTGCTTCTTCCTCAGTGATGGCCCCCTCCTCTATAAGTTTTTGAATGAGGGAATGGTCAGTGGTAAGACGACGAAGCTTTCCTTCCCTGAAGAGATATGCTCTCGAGTCGCCAACGTGAGCGATGAATGCGGTGTCACCCTCACGGTAAAGTGCCGTGAGCGTTGTTCCCATCGAGCGAAACCTTTCGTCCGATTTTGATTTTCCGTAGATAACCGCGTTCGCGTTCTGCACCGCTTTCTTCATAAGCTTATCCCCGGAAAGCAAGCCTATCGAATCTTCCACGTACTGGCTTATAACTGAAAGGGCGAGCGAACTGGCTATCTCCCCAGCCTTATGTCCGCCCATTCCGTCCGCCACCACGTAGAGATTTCCGGACTCGAGCACGGCGTCCTCGTTTATTTCTCTTACCTTTCCGGTTTCGGTAATCGAAGCCGATCTTACCCTGTAGATATCAGGCACCCCCCTGAAACGCAGACAGGACTACGGCCTAAACTCGAACACGGTCTTTCCAATCTTTATGCGGTCTCTGGGACGCAGGCTCAGAGGATAGGCTATTTTCCTTCCGTTTACATAAGTGCCATTCGTGGAGCCGAGGTCCTCTATGAAGTAACCGTCTCCTTCCTTGAATATCCGGGCATGCTGCTGAGAAGCGTAAGTATCATCTATGGGGATATTGCAACCCGGACCCCTACCAACGACAACCTGACCCTCAATGGAGTATCGTGCCCCGATGTTTCTATCCGCTGCTACGACGACGAGTTCGGGCTTGTGGAATTTCTTTTTGTTTCTCGCTCGTGTTTCCGTTTGGAAATATGGATATTTAAGGTCCCTGTATAGCCCTCTGATGACTACGATCAGAAAGACATAGAGCAGGAAAAGAAAAAAGTACTGTAACCCTTTAACCGCTATTTCAGGTATCATTCCGGAGACCTCCGGAAGAGCAATCTCGTGCTTCCGAGCCTAATAATATCACCGTCTTTAAGCTTTGCCTCGGTGACCCTTTTCTCGTTCAAGTAAGTCCCGTTTGTGGAATCCAAATCGAGTATGAAGAAAGACTCGTTCCTCCGCTCGATCCTGGCGTGAACTCTGCTCACGTTGGGGTCCGGAAGCACGATATCATTAGCCTGAAGCCTCCCGATCTTTATCTCATCGCCTTCAAGCGGGAAAACGGGAGGAACGTCGCCTGCGTCCATCAGTTCGAGAGTGGGCTTTTCTAACCGCTCTTCGATTTCTTTCCGCTCGCCTTTCTTCTTTTTGCGCTGCGCGGGAGGGAGCTCTCCCTCAATCCAGGTGCGTATCCAGAACTCGCCTTCCCGTAGCCGATCCACTTCTCTGAAAGAGACTTCAGGTTTATCAACAACGCCGTAAGCATTTTCCTTGATATATGCTATAAGGAGGTTCTCAAACTCTGCCGCGAGAACTGACTGGAATGATTCGAAACGGGAGAAATCCTTTGGGGAAAGCCCAACCTCAAAGCGGTTCGGAGCGTATATTCTTGAGACGCCAATCGCCTTGTGGTCCTCAAGTTCCCTTATAAGCTTCTTCCCGATTTCAACAGGCTGTACTCCGCTTTTAAAAGCGCGAAGGAATACCCCTTCGAATAACTCCTCAAGTTTTTTTTCAAACTCCCTTAAAATGTTCATGCATAAATTATATAGACTCTACCGCTGGAAAACTCTACGCCGGGTCGTTAGCGAGAAAATTCCGAAAACAAAAGAACCGTCTAAACGGTCTCCACCGTTCACAGAATTTGAAATTTGCCGAAAGGCTCACTCAAACAAAACCGTGGCAATCTCAAATGGTCTTAAACCGATCTCGAAGCCTGATTCAGCCTGGGTTATTTCCCCGATTTTGTTTCCGAGCAAGTCCGTCTTAAAAGCGCTCGAATAATCCCATCCGGTGTCAATCTTTTGAATGCTTCCCTTGCCTGCGCACTCCCAGATTCTCGCGAAATAGCCATCTTGTTCCCTCTCGAAAGCGGTGACAAGAACATTTAAAGGATCAGCCTCCATCAAGCTTTTTTGAATGCCGCTGCGGGATAAAGACGCCCCAAAAGGACCCGGGAAAACCCTGGGAGGATTATTGTGGAGATAAGCCTCGAGGACCGAACCCGCGCGCGCCCAATCACCCCGATGGGGATAGACCGAATACTTGAAAAAATTATCCCCGAGGCCAAAACCGCCCGGACCGCTATCCCAAAGAAATATCTTATCCGTGCTCCTCAGAAGCGTCAGATAAAGTTTCCCGCTCCTGTCCGCTTTATTGCCGGGAATGCCAAAGTTTATTAGCGTCACGCCTATCCCGCCCTGAGTGATGTCAATGAAATTTTGAGCGGGCAACTCATATCGAGGTCTTTCAATAACCGCATAGGGAACCTCATGAAAGAGCCTGCCCGCAGAAAGTCCCGTCGGAAAGACGCACCTCAGCCTTGAGTACTTGTCCCTTAAGTTAACGTGTGTCCAAAAATCAATCCTCGGGGAACCATAATAAAGCGAGACGCGCTGTACAAAAGGAGATTTTCCAACTTTCCCGCTCACCTCGATTGTTCCCTTTAACGGACCGCGATCAACAATCCGAATGCCCGTGATTTTCCTCGGGTGGAGGAAATAGGTGCCAAAAGAGCGGCTCTCGTAAAGGTTGCCAAAATCCCTCTCGATGGTTAGCCTATTGCCACCCCGTAGATTGAACTCCGTCCCGTCTTTGAGCCGCACCCCATCCAACAGCCCAGTCTTGTCGCTCAGCTCGATTGAGAGCATCTCGTTTCTGATCTCAAGCCCGCTCACCACGACGCCTTCTGATTGGTCCGCGGAATCAGGGCGAGAGATGATTTCTAATATCCTGTAGCCCAAAGGCGGCAAAGCTGCCTTGATCGCCGCGCGTACCTTTTTAAGGCTTCCGTCACCGTAAGTCGTTGAATCGATTATCTGTGAGGGGATTATTTCTTTGCCGTCGCGAACCTCAAACGAGCGCCATCCAGGAGGGAAAAGGATATCAAATTCGAAAACCCTACAGATGGCAGCGCTTACCGGATTGAAAACGAGAATCGGCACGCGCGCTTGATCGCCCGGTAAAAGAAAACGACTCGATGAATCTTGAGAGCCACCACCTGAAAAAGAATTCATTTCTGGGGCGCTGGTCTCAGCGCTTACGATATGCGAGTTTATTATCCTTTCAGCCTGATTACTCATTATCTCATCGCAGCCTGCGAGAACCTCCTTCAGTCTGCTCTCCATTCCTTCTGCGACGGAATCGGTGCAGCAGCCGCAAATCTGATCGTGAAAGTGGTTGTCCATGAGAGTTTCCCACAATCTATCAAGGGTTTTGGGGAATTCCCCCACCCCAATAAGGGAGGCTATCGCGCTTATCTTTCCTGCGTCGAGCAGCGCGAACTCGCCCTTTCTGTTAAGCTGTTTGAGTTTTATCCTCGAACTGTAAGTTCCCCACAATTCCCTTTGGAACTCTCCTTTAAAGACTTCGAGTTTCTTCCGGTCAAGTGATTCGAAAAATCTTGATGGCAGCGAAAACATGAATTTCACATTTCTTACCTCTTCATTCCACGCCCTTATTGCCCGACCGTACGCTTCTTGAGGCCTTCCATGGTCAACCCCAGCAGGAAAGAAAACGTTTTCTCCCGTTGACCTTTCTCGCAAGTATTCATACCTTCTGTACATCTTTTTAAGCGCTCTGTCTTTTTCGGTCGGTATGGGATGACCGACGTTGTACATTTTGGGCATGTTCACAGCCACAACCTGAGAACCATCCGGTGCCTCCCATATGAACTCGGTCAGAGTTCCCTCAGGCGGTCTCGCGCGCGAGAAGGCAAAATACTCAACACCGGAAAGCGCGAATATTTGTGGAAGCTGGGCCGACATCCCGAATGAGTCTATAAGCCACCCCGTTTTGGACAAACATCCGAAATGCGCCCCGCAGTACCTTTGCCAGGAAACGGACTGCCTGACGAGAGACTCACCCGAAATGAGATTTGTGTCCGGCTCGGAATACATCCCGCTCACCGGTTCTATTCTTCCATTCTTTACGTGCTCAACTATCCTCGCGAAATCTTGCGGAAATTTTTTCCTGAAAGGTTCAAGCTGTGGAACCTGGTCGACAACGAAAGTCATCTCTCGGTCAGTCTCCATCAACCTCAAAGCCTCTCGAAGATTACCCGCGCCTATCTGCTCAAAAACATCCCTGGTTTTAAGCCATTCAACGTCGTAATGAACATGAGGAATGAAATGGGCTATCCCGGGTTTGAGTTCGCCTGGCGGCCAGGAAACCTCCGGCTCAAGTTTGTCAATGACAACCTCAAAATCCCCTTTTCCATCTCTCACGCTTATTGGAATAATCGGTATTATCTGCGAGGTTAGTTCCATGTGGAGAGTCATGCCCAACGCGTGAAAACCATCAGCAAGACAAAGACCTTCCGCGATTATTTCCATCGGTTCACCGGGGAGGAAATCAAGAGCCACAACCTCGCTTGCCCGCCTTTTACCTTCAGGCGATCTAAACAAAATTTTTTCCTGAGGTAACATCCTGCCGTCTATATGTAATTCAATGCCGGTTATTCTTTGGTCGAACCATGGATTTGTGACCGTGAGTCTGAAAGAATCCTCTTTACCGTCGCCGTCAAGATCAATGTTTCCAATGGCGTCTCTAAAGAAGAGGGAGTCGATTCCACCAAGAACCTCCCTTGCCAAAAGGTGTGAAAACCTTCGCGCACCTTCTTTGATTATGGCCTCAGTTAAGCGATCTAAAGGCCTTAAAGTTATGAGGCGGAAGATCGGCAGCAGCGGGCGGTGATTAAACACGGCACTCATCTCCTCTTTTTCACGAAAGACCCAAGAATTTTAATAGCACGCGCGATAAAATGCATTACCAAAGGAAATGATAACCCGCGAATTCAGAAAGACGTTTTCTTTTCAATCATAATTCAGCGTATTTTTATCATAATTCAACGTATATATTTTCCGCTAACGTTTTACGGTTCTTTTTTGTTTAGCATTGGAGACACATTAAAGCATCAAGCCATCGCTCAAGCGGCGGTAAAGATGGTTTGAAAACATACTTAGTGTTCCTTCTTGTAAAGCCGATACGCAGGGGGATGTGATGACCAAATCCCAAAGTGGATAATTCGGGATGGGTAAGGCCGATACAAACGGGAACGTAATGTTTCCTACAAAACTGACCTCGGACTGGTGAGAGTAAAACCGATACGCAAGGGGAGGTAATTCTTTCCGATGCGACAGCCGACCCTTCTTTCTCGTAAGGCCAATACACAAGGGGAGGTAATTCCCACATTTGTTCTAATAATTGACACAAGCAGGCAAACATGATCAAAGTTTTAGAGTCACTTTTTGCAAATTGATTAAACGTGCGTCACGTGGTTACGCTGGCCGCTCCGCGCTCGAGATGGAGGCGGGAAAGGTATTTGACCGATGTATGTCTTAACCACAGTGCTAATCGGATTTGCGGGCGCTTTACTGTCGGGGATGTTCGGAATAGGCGGCGCCGGGCTTACGACTCCGGCGCTGCGAGTGATCCTTCACTCCACACCTGAAATTGCGCTCGGAACTCCACTGCCCGTGGTTATCCCAACCGCCATTTCAGGGGCACTGACATACCACAAGAAAAAGCTCGTTGACTGGAAAGCTGCTTTTTACTTGAGCAGCGGCGGAATTACCGGAAGCGGTCTTGGAGCTTATATAACGCGCTATATCAACCTGCACTACCTCATGCTTCTCACCGGAGCGATTGTTTTATACATGGCGTATCTGTCTTTCAGGGAAGCGATAAGGTTTGAAAAACCCGCCGCGCTCGAGCAACAAACGGTGAGAGGCGGGGAAACCCAAAGCGCGGGAACTGAAAACAACGCGAACACTTGTGGCACAAAGAAAAGAGAGGACTTGAGTCTCTGGGTCTATGTCGCGGTAGGTTTCTTGAGCGGCTTTTACTCCGGACTGTTGGGTTTGGGAGGCGGTATAGTCCTTGTCCCCGCTTTGCTTTACATTCTGAAAATGCCAATAAAAAAAGCGTTTGGAACGTCACTGGCGGTGATCGCCGTTATCGCGATCCCGGGGACGATTATCCACTCACTTCTCGGTCACGTATCGGGAGCCACATTCATTTATCTCACCACTGGAGTTATTCCCGGTGCTTTTCTTGGGGCGAAGATAACCATTAAATCAAAAGAACGTTGGCTTTACTTCGGATTCGGTATTTTGGTCGCGGCATTCGGAATAATTTTCATTGTCAATGAGATAATTAGCATGATTCGATAAGGATTCTGCTCGAAAGACATATGTGCGCTTTATTGGAAGATAACATGCAAGAATCGATTTATCCGAACTACGCTAAAGGTTATAGGAGTTTCACGGGAAAGCTCTTCAGGCTATCCTCTGCTCTGCTCGCGGCGTACGCGCTGTCTTTCAGTGGTTTAATTCTAAAAGCGAACGCGTCTCAAGCAATACGGATAAAAAGCGACATCACGATAGAGTTGAGCAAAGATGCATGCTGGTACACTCTCGGCTCAGAAGGAAAAATATTTATCACACTGCGCAACGAAACAAAGGAACAAATCAAAGGCGTGACGCTACGCGTGAAATCCCACCGCCGTCTTTTCTCAAGAACCTCCATAAACAATTTTTTCCAAGGAAAAGAGAGCGGCGCTGTCAAAGCGGTGGAATATCAAGACACGAGGATTAAACTCATACCCGGGTCGAACAAGTTCACTGTGAATATAAGATTCGACGGGGCAAGATTTTCGCGTGGAATCTACCCGGTAACGGTCGAGGCGTTATCAAAGAACGGAGTAGAGGCGCAGGCAAGAACCGCTTTTGTTCTATTCTCGCAGGAAGAATTAGGCCAGTACCCGCCTTTGAACATTGTGACCGTCTTGGACATACATCCCTTCCCGAATTACAACCCCGACGGCGTTATTTCTCAGAAGACCATGCTCGAATGCTTATCAAAGGGAGGGGAGAGAGGATGGCTCTCTGCCCTCGTGGAGGGCGTACTTCAATTCCCCGATACGCGCCCTTCGATATGTATTGCGCCTTATCTTCTTGAAGAACTCGAAGAGTTCTCGAAATCCTTAGCAAGAAAGGAAAAAAAACCCTCCGATACCGGTCAGAAAGGAAAAGAAGTCGCGGAACTCCTTGAAAAAATGCGTTTTCTGGCAAGCAGGGGGGTTGGGCAGTTTCTACTTACGCCTTATGCGCTTCCGAATCTCGAGATACAGTGGAACATCGGCTGGCAAAAAGACGCGAAAGAGCAAATATCACTCGGTGCAAGCATTTTTTCAAGATGCCTTAAAATCCAGCCTGACAAGAAGTTCTTCTTTCCCCCGGGTTTGACAATCAACTCCGAGGTCGCAGCCGATTTGGGAGAAGGGTTGGGGGATGTTATTGTTCTTTCGAGTGAAGTTCGCAACCGCTCAAAGAAGCTTTTAAGCGCAATTGACGAGAACTCACCACAGTCTTCGTTCATGTTAAAAGCAGGAAAGAGAGAGGTTACCTGCTTCATTGCCGATAAGCTGATTTCAGGCCTTATAAACAGGGTGAGCAAAAGCAACAACGCCCACCAAGCCGCGCAGAGTATTGCCGCCGACCTTGCGGCACTTTTTCTTGAAAACCCCGGCAAAGCTCGTGTTTGCACCCTAGTCTGGTCAGTCCCGAAAGGCTCATCCGCCGATGTGATTTTAAGCCTGCTCGAGGTCCTCTCGAACGTTCCCTGGGTAAACAACCTGACACTGCAAGAGGCGAGCGCTTTGTATGAAAACCAGGAAAAGAAATCAATTGAAATACCATTAAAGAGAAGTCATGAGGAAATCTCGTATTTTCCGGAAGTTGGCGTCGCCCGCGAAGCGTTCTGGAAATTTTACAAAGCGCTTTCACCCAATGAGCGAATTATTAAACCCCTTCGCAGGAACCTTTTCATCGCTCAGAGTGATATATGGAGGCAATCGAACGCTAAGTTACGCGGGCTGGAGTATGCCAGCTATGTCAACAAAAGGATAAGAGAAGAAACTGCAAAAATATCTTTTGAGCAGACAGGAATGATAACGCTCACCGGTGGAAAACCGAGAATTCCCCTGACCGTTAGAAATTACACCGGATACAGGGTCAAAGCGATGCTTGAACTGTCCTGCGAGGGTATCTCATTCCCGGAGGGAAGCAAGATCAGCGTGACTCTTGAACCTAAGGAAAACTTATTTGAGATACCGGTCAGGATAATAAGAAAGGGGAAGCTCACTCTCCGGGCAGTATTGAATTCTGAAGGGCTTGAGTTTTCTAAGGTTGAGATACTCGTTCACACCGGCAGGTACAGTGTCTTCGCCATCGCCTTTTTGGGCGCTATTTTGTTTGCCTTGGCGCTTCTGTCGGCCATAAGGGTCGTGGCAAGAAGGAGGGCGGGAAAACATAAGAGCAAGAAAAGAAAGAAAGCAAGCGAGAACTGAAATTCAGGGCCTCCAGCCGGCGACATTCGCAAAAGGCGCATCCGTAATGACCCTCGGAACCGGCATAAGCAGGGTAACCGGTTTCATCAGGATGGCTCTTCTTGCCTCTGTTCTCGGCATGACGGCAAGGGAAATGGCGGACGCCTTCAATTTGGCGAACATCACGCCAAACATCGTCTATGACCTCATTTTGGGCGGCGTCCTTTCCTCCCTGTTCATTCCTGTCTTTATCGAGTACCTTTCAACCCGCGGCGAGGACGAAGCTCGTTACGTGGCTAACTCAGTGTTCAATATAACGCTGGTCATACTGACCGCGGTGTCCGTCGCGCTTTGTATCGCAGCGCCATACGTGATCAAGGCTCAAACTTTTCTTTCGAGGGGGCGCTCGGGAATGGAAGCGGAGGCAACTTTCCTGCTTCGCTTCTTCATTTTCGAGGTGATATTTTACGGCTTCTGCGCGATATACACAGGAATACTGAATTCTTACAGGCACTTCACCATACCCGCGTTCGCCCCCATCGCAAACAACATCGTCGTGATAACCACCGTAAGCATCTACAACTTCTACCCGAGCAGGTACGTGTTAGCTATCGGGGCGACGCTCGGCGTAGTGGCTATGGCGATGATACAGCTTCCCTGGGTGCGGAGAACAGGTTTCAGATACAGGTTCATTTTCGACGTGAAACACCCCGCCGTAAGAAAACTCGGCAAGTTGGCAATACCGGTTATAGGGTATGTGGTGATAAACCAACTGGGACTCTGGGTGGTAAACATACTCGCCGCGCAGGTGCGGGGAGGCATTTCCGCCTACCAGTATGGTTATATCTTTTTTCAACTACCCTACGGCATCGTTGCGGTCTCGATCATAACCGCTCTTTTCCCATCGCTTTCAGAGCAGTCGGTGAAAAAGAAGACCGATGAGATAATATCATCGGTGTCGCTCGGGACCAGGACCACGGCGTTCATAATAATCCCAGCATCCGTCGGATTCGCCGTGCTAAGCTCCCCGATTGTAAGGCTCCTGCTCGAAAGGTTGAGATTCGGCAAACAGGATACCGCTATGCTTTCATCTGTTGTTTTCTACTTCGTCATAGGACTGTTTTTCTTCTCCCTGTTCATGCTGGTATTGAAAGTCTTTTACTCAATGCAGGACACCCGCACGCCAATGATCATCGCCGCGATAATAATCGGCGTTAACATAGGCGTGGATTTCGTGTACTTCTACAGTTTCAAGTCAGATGTCATGAAAGTCTCAGCGCTCGCTCTCGGAAACACCACGGCATACGTCATAGGGGCAGCGGCGGTCTGGCTCGTGCTGAGGTCACGCCTCGGTGCGCTCGACGGAAAAAGAATAGCGGTATCAATCGCCAAGATATCCTGCGCTTCGGTTGTCATGGGAGTCTGCTGCTATTTCACTGCAAAACTTGTGGAAAAGACAGCAGGAGTCGAGGGTTTAGGCGGACAGCTACTACAGGTCTTCGGGTCGATACTTGTTGGCGCCACCGTTTACATCTGCGTAGTTTCCATCCTTAAATCAGAGGAAATGGATTCACTCAAAAGGCTCATCGCAAAAATGGTCAAACCCTCTAAAACAGGAGAAGGTGAAGGGACATCGCTTGGATAAAAATTATTTAAAAAGCGTCGGGTATCTTGCGCATTGTATTTTTGCGGCTTGAAAAATATCATATCTGTCATCAGGCAACCCGTAACGGATTTTATACGTGTGGAGAATCAAGTGTTTGCAAATGAACGCGGAGATATTGTCATCAGGCACGTGGTAAAAATCATTCTCATTGTGGTCCTCGTAATTTTTATTCTCTCCGAGCTCGGTCCCATAATCTGGTACAGATTTACAACCATGAACGAAGCCGAAGACATTGCGAACGCGATAGCCTTCGAGTACCGAAACTCAAAAGACATCCAAAAAGCGCTGAACACGGCGTCTCAGGAGATGATCATAAGGAACTACAGCGAAGAAGAAATCAGAAACTCGATAGTGCAATTTCTCCCTGAGGGAAACGTGCCCAAAGAAAAGCTGCGCCTCACAATCGTGAAGTTCGCAAACACGCTCTTCACCAAACATATAAAACCGCTTAAGCGCTTCGCAAGGGTTACCACCACAAGAGAGGTAAGCCTAACTGAAGCCATTCCGTGAAAAAAGCGCTTTTGATGATTGCATCACGCCAATAGCCTTTCCGCAAGGTGGTGCAATCTGTTTGAGACCGCAAGTTCGCCCACTGAAATTAAAAGTGAAGTGAGCATGACGGTTTTATGGTCAAAAAAGCTTTTGTTTCCAAACCTTTTCCCACCCAGGAGAATAACCAGCGCACTGTTCAAAAACATAAGCGTAATAATAATCGCCGAAACGAGAGCCAACGAAGCCAGAAGATAGGAAACATCCGGGAAATTTCTTAAGAGAAAAGCGGAAAGAATGACCGCCACGTAAAGCGTAAAAAGCATTTTGGCGAGCCTCTGAGCCGTTTTCGAGAAAAGCGGGTATTCTTTTGAATCGAATAAATCCTTGCGGCAAGACAGTATCAAGGACGCAATTCCAATCCCGGCGAGAAAACCGGTGACAAGCCTTACGCCGTTATTTGTATCCCTCAGCCCCAGATATGAAGTTGCGGCATCAAACAAAGCGGGCATAACCAGCATAGAAAGAAGAATCCGCGATTTTGTTGACCGGAAGGATTCTTGCCTCAGGAAAGCAAAAGCGAATAGAACAGCCAACCCGAAACCGACAAAGATCCCAGTATCCCGCGCGCACACCGGCAGTTGCCTCCCCGCGATAAAGAGGCTTCTTTCAGGTATCTGGTGGCATATCGAATACCCTATTTGTTTGACAAGACGCTCGACCACATCAGCAAAAGCCATGCATTAAATTTAAACTATCCCTGAACACGAGTCGAAAAAATTTGAAGCCTCAGGGAAATGAGAGCGTCTTATCAATCCTCGGCGCTTAACCGGTCAAAGCCAATGGTTTGTTTGCCAAGGCTCTGAAAATACACCCCGCAGCAATTTCTCAAACTCCGTTTTCACGATTAAAACGCCTTCGGTTCACGGTTTGACTGCCGCAAGATTTATAATTTCTATTGCTTTGTTTGGTTTCACGGTCACAAAAAACGTCGCAAACAATTCGCAAAGGAGACCAGCGATGGACGAGCCTCTGATTTTCAAGAAGTTCCCCGCGCTTAGAGATTACGTGGACTGGATATCTTTGGGTGAATTCCCAACGCCCGTGCAAAGAATGGACGGCATCTCTAAGGCCGAGGGGCTAAGTGATTTCTACGTCAAAAGGGATGATTTGAGCTCATCCATATACGGTGGGAATAAGGTTCGCAAACTCGAGTTCCTTCTCGCGCACGCAAAAGAAAAAGGACGAGACTGTCTTGTAACTTTCGGGGCCGCCGGTTCAAACCACGTAGTAGCGACCGTAATTCACGGAGGACGCCTGGGCATAAAGACAATCGCGGTAATGTTTGCTCAGCCTAACGCGGCATACGTACGCAAGAACTTGCTGCTCGACTACGTCAACGGGGTGGGTTTCAGCGTAGCCCCGACAATGGGGGCTCTTCCCGCCGCTTTCCTGAGAGCGCTACGCGAGGGTTTCGACAGAGAGAAAATGAAACCTCCTTACATAATACCGCCCGGTGGCTCAAACGCGAGAGGGTGTCTGGGGTATGTAAATTGTGCCCTTGAACTTAAACAGCAGATCGATGAGGGACTGCTCCCGGAGCCGGAGTTCATTTTCGTGACCCTTGGAAGTTCTGGAACCGCCGCCGGAATGATTCTCGGCGTGGAAATAGCGGGCTTGTCGAGCAGGGTGGTGCCCGTGAGGGTGGTGGAAAAGCCTGTTTGTAATCGAACCATTCTGAACTTTCACGTTAACAACACTCGGGCGTTCATCATGAGAAGGTCACCGTGGACGAAGATAAGAAAGTTCAGGAGAGAAGACATACTGCTCATCGATGATTTCGCCGGTGAGCGCTACGCCCAGTTCACGCCGGAAGCTGTTGAGGCGGTGAGAAAAGCCAGAGAACTTGACGGATTGAAACTCGAGTGCACATACACAGGAAAGACTCTAGCCGGCGCGCTCGATTTCATCCACAGAAACGGTCTTGAGAAAAGACCATCTCTGTTCATTAATACCTACAATTCAGTGGACCTTTACCCCGCAGTGAGTTCACAAGATTATCACGTGCTCCCGAAGGAACTTCATCATTATTTTGAATCTCCCTTACAGGAAGAGGAGCTCGGCTGTGAGATAGTTCACTGAGTCTTAATCACCAAAATACCCAGCGCAATCTTCTTGAAAAGATGGAAGTTATTGTAGAACAACGGGAATCCCTTAACGCCAAAGACGAAAGCGCTTAGAAACACCTAACCGCGTGGGCCACCAACCCAGCCGCCCGCCTCCATGCACGCCTCTTTTGCTCCGGGCACATCTCTTATCGCGCCTTTCTCATCAACGCCGCAATAAGTCACGCTTCTGTAATCACTTATCTCAAGCATCGCGAAAAAGTACTTGACGGTTTTCATCGCTGGGTCGAAAACGTCGTTTTTCTTCATGCCAGCCGCGGACAGCCACAAGCCCCTTCTCACCCGGCGCGCTTCATCTTTCGTCACGTTCTCTTTTAGGACATATTTAAGAGCCCAGAAACGCTGAAGGCGGTCGATCAATATTTTGGCCTGCGCCGCCAGGTTCATGCTGAATATAGGAGCTGCAAGCACTATACCCTCGTATTCGACAAGATCCGGGTAAAGAAGCTGCATATCATCGTCTTGAACGCATTTTCCCTCTTTGAAACAGGCGTTGCACGCGCGGCAGGGGTTCACGTTCAATTCAGGGACAACAATCTTCTTGACGGCGGCTTTAGATAATTTTGCTCCGGAAAGCGCCCAATCGAGCATTATCTCCGTGTTGCCTCCTCTTCTCGGAGAACAGGCAAGACCGAGCACTCTTATTTGCATTTGGCATTCCTTTCATAAAGCAGCAAAATGGTTCCGATAACGCTTTCATTATATCTTCTCGGGAAGATTCCGTTAGCAAGATTGATAGACCCGCCTGCGGGATTTCTCGTGAGATCCGACCGTGATATTCTTTCCTGTGATATGGCTTATCCTTATTGGAGGCGGTGCGCTTCATGCCGGGATACAGCCCGAGACGCGCAACTCAAAACAGTATGCGTTAAAAGGCGAACACGGGGGTAGCAATGAAAGAAAAAATCATCGTAGGCGCTGGTCTTTCCGGTTTGGTCGCGGCAATCAACCTCGCAAGGGAAGGTTTCAAGGTGCTCGTTCGCGAGAGAAGGGAGTGTGTGGGAGGTACCACTGATATCAAAGGACTTGAGGGTAAATATATAAACATAGGGGACGGAACACCCATTGACCCCGAAAGGATAAGAAACTACACATCGGTCGATATTTCTCCTGCCGCGGTTAGATTGAACAGAGTGACCAATCACCTTTACGGTAAGACGATCGAGCTGGAATTCCACAAAGATACTCCCGGGTATCTCCTCGAGCGGGGACCTCGAGAGACCTCTCTCGATGTGTATCTGTATAACCTCGCGGTATCGGAGGGAGTGGACTTTTCGTTCAACGACACCGTGACTGATTTTGATAGCCTCCCCCCTGATTCGATAATAGCCACGGGTCTATTCCCGGAAGGTTTTCGAGCGCTCGACGTTCCCTGCATCCCGGTCTTCGGATACCTCGCAATGGGCGAAACCGAGGACAAGAGCCCGAAAGTGATCCTTTACTTCGATGAGTTTACCCGTGATTACGCTTTCTATTCACAGGTCAATGGAGCGCGGGGCGCTGTCCTTTTCTCGAGGGGAAAACCTCTCGACCCGGCCGTGAAAGACCGTTTTTCCCGGATGCTCGAGGAAAACGACGGAATCGTTTTCGACTGGTGGCAGGCGGTCAACATCGGCCTCCTTCCGGTCAAACAGCCAGACAACCCGAGGCTGTTTGCCCGAAATCTCATTCTTGCCGGAACCCTCTCCGGAACCATGGATCCGTTAATGCTGTTCGGAGTTCACGGGGCGCTCCTCTCCGGCAAGATAGCGGCAATCGCGGTGACCGACCACCAGAAAGCGCTTGTTGAGCTCAAGAGGATAAACAGGTATTTCAAAATGGCATATTTCGTCTCGTGGTTTTTCAGAAACGCCCCCATTTTTATCATCAAGAGAATGGTCTGGGCAGGCGTGACCTCGTATCCTCGCATAGCGCCCGTTTTAGGGGACAGGCTTTTCATTCTGATCCCCGGTTTCGGAAGGATTTAATTACCTGCCAAGACGGGGCTCGGTTACGGGTATTGCTCGGAGATCGATTTGAGTATTAAACAAAATTCACTTCAATCAAGCCTTAAAGGACGCAGATGAGGGTGGCGCTCATAAACACGAACACATACACGTACCCTCCAACAATACCCGTTGGCATGGAATATCTTATTGCTCCGCTAAAAAGGGCGGGATACGAGGTCATCTGCCTTGATCTAACCTTCTCTTCAAATCCCGAAAATGATGTTTGCAAGTTCATGGAGGAGCATCGACCCGAATTCGCATGTTTTAGTATCAGGAATACCGACACGGCGCTTTTCATCAACAATCAATTCCTGCTGGAAACACCTGCAGCCATCGTACGGAAGGTAAAAGAATCCTTCGGCGTCCCCGCAATAGTCGGCGGCTCGGCTACTCTCTGCGCCGGCTCTGAGATAGCACGGTTGACCGGAGCAGACGCGCTGATAAGGGGTCCCGCGGAGGTAGCCCTTCCAAAACTCCTCGAACGAATGAAGAAGGGGCGCGTTCCGGAAAGCCCCATCGATGGCTATTCTTACGGCATAATCCCGGATATTGTACACGAGAGGGGAACTCACATAGACTACTCTCAATACCTAACCAAGGGGCATCCCGCCGGCATCGAGTTCAGAAAGGGGTGCGATTGGTCGTGCCCGTTTTGCGTTGAGCGCTCGCGCCCGATACTATCAAGGACAATAGAGGCGACGGTAAGCGAAATCAAATCCCTTGCTGATTCAGGCGTCAGGTCTCTTTTCTTCTGTGACAGCGAGTTCAACATTGACACGCATAATACTTCACTGTTGCTGGAAGCGATAAAAAGAGAGGGCTTCCCCACCGAGATAACAGGATATTTCCGCCCGGTACCCATGAACGGCCTGATGATGAAATTCCTCAGGGAATCCGGTTTCAGAAAAATAACTTTGTCCGTGAACAGTTGGGACCTATCCCCCGAAAATTCACCATACAAAGAAAATGACGTGGTGAATTTCATAAAGATGGCAAGGCAGGAAGGTATTCGCGTCGCCGTCGATCTCTTGGTTGGGTACCCGGGCGAGACAATCGATTCCGTTTTGAAGGCACTGGAAATTTTGAGAATCGCCGAACCTGATACGGTGGGAGTAAACCCTTATATCAGGATCTATGAGGGAACACCGGCGGTAAGAGACGCGCTGAAGTATGCAGGTCAGGGGGACGGAAAAGTGCTGGGGGAGGTTGAGGGAAACCCAGAGCTTGTAAGACCCGTTTTCTACCTGGGAATCAATCTTTCTAAACTCAAAGATGCAATCGATAAAGACAGCACTTTTGTGCTCGAGGGATCGAGCAAAACAGTCAATTATGAAAGGATTTGATTGAAAGCAATTATCTTTTTTCAAACTAAGGCTACATGGGGTATGTTTCTCCATCCTTGGGGAATTTCTCCCTTTTTAAGTCCGAGCACCATGTATTCCCAGTGCGTCTCGCCGCAAAGATTCAAAACCTCATCCCCACGCTTGATCGTTCCCTCGTAATCAGCAAGGAACCTGTAGTAAGCCGGCGCGGAGAGTAATTTCCCCATGATTTTGACGAGAGGTCCGGGGATTTTCTCGGCAAGGGTGTTGACCATCTCAAGCTCTTCTTTGAAAAGTATCCTGAAAGACCCGCTAATTTCACGCTCAGAGAAGTTAAACTCGAGTCTTCCCGGATACATCTGGAAACCTTGAGAGTCAAATCTGTACTCAGAAACCTCAAACCGAGCGTTCGCAGACTCAAGAACAATTCGGTCATCTATCGCAAGAAATATGACAGGAATCTTGTATTTACCGCATTTTTTCGACGTGCACACATCCGCGAAGATCATGTTAACCCGATCCGTGGCCAGACGCCCCCATACCCAGTGCGAAACATATGCTGGCAGGAAACCGTTGCCCCAGTTGTGGTCATGATAACCCGTTCCGCTTACCTTCCTTTCCTCTCCGTCAACCGTGAGGGTACCTGTTACACTCGCCTTGGGTTGGGCGACAACCCAGCCGAAAACCTGCTTTTTTTCAGGGTCGCCGAAGAGAACTTCGCCCGTTCCTCGCGTCCAGCCAGGCAAAAGATTTCTAAAAACAAGGTCACAAGCCAAGTTTTCGTGTTTGAAAGAAACATGGTATTCGGGGTAACCTCCCTTTATGGTATTCTCCCCTATGGCGACGTCACACGCTTCAGTCGAAGCCTTCCACATCGAACCTGGGAAAGGAACAATGTTGTTGTAAGCCCTTCCGTCCGGCAAATACACGTTGAAAAGCATCGCGCATTCATCGGCAAACATATTGACCAAATTCGGCGTTTGAAGTTCGAGTACGCAGCGGGAACCGTCATTAAAACTCGCGTCGAAGTACCACCACTCCCAGTAGAACCTCCCAGAATAATGATGCAAAGCATCATCTTCTGGTTTGATTCCCTTGTTCAACTCATCCTCGGGACGGCTCTGAAACATCCCCAAGGGTATGATCTGAACCGTTCGGTTCCACTGATACAATCTCTTCGCGGCAGCAAGCAGCAAAAGATTTTCCGCTGCGAGCATCAATAGTGATTTTTTCGTCCCCATAGAAGCCACCCCCTATTCAAAGCCAGCAATCCTGGCTTAAAGCCGCATCCATATCTGGTAAAGCGGTATCTCGTGAGGCGATATTAGAGTCGTGCTTAAGAGCGCGTTCACCTGGCGAATTAACAAAAGTACACCAACAGGCGCTCAATCGTAAGTCTATTTAGCGGAAGAGACCCCAGCAGCCCGCTTCTCTTGTTTACGGTTTTTCGCAGGAAAATTGTCCCTAATAAAGAGCTCTATCGCGAAGTTTATCATCTGGGGATTTTCAGCGGGGGTTGCGTGACTTCCGCCAGGTATCACCACGAGCCTGGACCCTTTTATCTTCTCATTTATTTCCAAGGCGATATCCATTGGCGCCCATGAGTCGTTGTCCCCGCAGATTATCAGTGTCGGGACTTTTATTGTGGGAAGAATGTCGCTCCCGTCATATCTTCCCATGGCGGAAAGCATCTTGAAACCGGCCTTCCAGTCCATTTTTGCTATGTAGTCGAAGTATAGGGTCATCTCCCGTTCGGGGCACATGGTAGGGTTAACCTCAACCTTCTTGGATATGGGGAAGTTTATCGGCAGGACCACAATCGGTCGAAACCATTCCAAAATCCAGGGTCTTTTGGAGAGGAAATCGAGGGTTGTCGTGATGAATTTCTGACCGGTTTCACTTTTGGTTACAAACTCAAAGCCTTGCTTGTAGGGACCGTTTATCGGAACAAGACCTAAAACCCTTCGGCTGAACTGCCGGTAGAAGTCAATGATGGTCATCACGCCCATGGAATGACCTGTGAGAACCGCTTTCTGGATGCCTGCGTCATCAAGTACCGCTTTTAAGTCCCTGGCGCAATTGGGGATATTGATGGATTCAAGGTCATCAGGGGTCTCGCTTGGCGCATGTCCCCTATAATCCCAGAAAATCATCCTGTGCCGTGGGGAGAAGAAATCCTTCATAAAGTGAAAAAACATATAAGATGTGAAGACTCCGGGACAATGCACAATTGGCGGATACCCCTCGCCCACGGACCGATACACGATTTTTGTGCCGTCGAAACTTTCAACCTCATGTATTTCGCAGTCGGAGAAAAGCCGAGAGATTGTTGTATCGTATTCGCAAACTTTTTTCTGAATCCACCACTTTCGTAGCAAAATTTTCTCCTTTCAAACATGGGTTAAAAATAACGACTCAAAAATAGATTTCTGCCATCATCCCGTTATTTTTCAATATAATACCACAATAGTCCAAACGACCGCCCGCTCTCACTTTCCTACAATCGGTACAGAGGTGTAACATCTGGTGGTTGTTCAGGCCAAACCGACGAAGAGTAGTTACTCTACCGTCTTACAAAAAGTAAACAAGTGTATCGCGGCGCGCCCAACCACTCCCGCGGAACACCTTCAAACCCGCATCCCTCTCCTTCGAAACCCCGTGAAACAAACGATAAAGAGGAGTGGAATGCTCATTCATACACGCTTATAATAACACTTGGTTCGGGGTGTAGCGCAGCCAGGTCAGCGCGCAGCGTTCGGGACGCTGAGGTCGCCGGTTCGAATCCGGCCACCCCGACCACTTTCGCTCATGGTTTAAGCTTCCTCAAACAGCAATGATTCGAATCGTCAGCAGGGTGATATTATTCAAATAAGGCGGACTGCCCAGTTGGATATACTCGCTTTTTGGGCACAGGTTGCTTTATTCCTAAAGGTTTGGGAACAATAAAGGAGACAGCGTAAGTGAAGCATATCCTTTTCTTGATCGTCGGATATCTGACCGGTTCCATACCTTTTGCGTACATAGCAGGAAAGCTCAAAGGCAAGGACCTGACGAAAGAGGGAAGCGGCAACCTTGGGACCAGCAACGTTTTCCACGAAGTTGGCAAAATAGCGGGTGTCACGGTTTTCTTTGCTGACTGCGCCAAGATAGGGCTATTGCTACTTGCAATGAGACTCGCCGGCGCCGGCATGTGGGAGGAATCCCTTGCGGCGGTTGGCGTGATTGCCGGACACAACTGGTCAATTTTCACGCGTTTTAAAGGTGGTAGGGGGATGACCGTAACCCTTATCGGGTCGGGAATTCTCATGCCGTGGGAAACCCTGATCATCTTAGGGATATTGGGTTTCGGTTTTTTCACCAGGACGCTCGCTTTATACTCCGGTGTTTCTCTTCTTACATGGCCTGTTCTCGCGGCGATTCACGGTCAGCATTTCTCCCGAATTTTCTTCGCTTTGGCGGCTCTTGCCCTCGGAGTGTTAAGGCGGCTTCAAGGAAGCCCTGGACTCGAAAAGCGGCCCTTTGCCGTGAGCAAAAAAGAATTAGTCATTAACCGCCTTCTGTTCGATCGGGAGCCGCCCGCAAAATCCGAATTCCCCTGAATAATTTTACCCGCGAAGGCTTTGACCAATTTGCGAGAAATTAGAATTGGGATTTTTGGAGAGGAAGAAATCAGTAAAAACTTGCGCCAACAAGCCCTGGACCGGTGTGAAGTCCCATGACCGGCGTGAACTCAGCGATAATGACCTCGCTGCATTCAGCCTGCGCAACGATTCTTTCCTTTAAAATCAAGGCTTCCTGCAGGGCTGTCGCGTGAAAAACCGCAAGGTTTATCGGTCCCTTCTCCTCGTACCGCTCACGGGCGAGACTCGCGATTTTCTCAAGCGCCCTTATCTTTGACCTCGTCCTCGCCGTGTACCTCACTTCACCCTGATATAGTTCGAAAACGGGCTTTATGCTAAGCGCCTCAGCGGTAAATGCTATTATCGAGTTAACCCTTCCGCTCCTTTTCAAAAACTCAAACGTCTCGATAGCCCCGAATAACCTAACCTCCGATGAGACCCGAACCGCCTCCTCTTTCGCCTCCTCGAAAGAGGCCCCCTCTTTTAAAGCCTTGGCCGCGGCAATCGCCACCTGCCCCAAACCGGTAGCGGCAGTGCCGGAATCTATGACTTCAATCCCCTTGCCGCCAAGCTCCCTGGCCGCGGATACTGCCGAATTGAAATCTCCGCTAACCCTCGAGGTTAACGCCAAGCATAGGATTGCCTCAGACTCAGATGAAAGGCTTTTAAAAACCTCAAGATACTGAGCTTGAGAGGGGGCGGAAGTAGAAATCCTTGATTTTCCCTCCTCAAGTATTTTGTAAAATTCGTCCGTGGAAATCTCGATGCCGTCCCTGTAGGGCACGTCATCAATAATTAGGGTAAGCGGAACGATTGTGATGTCGAGAATATCAGCCAACTCGCGAGGAATGCACGCGGCGCTGCAAGTTACCACTCCAACCCGACCCATTCTTCTCCTTTCACAAAGGGAAGGATGAGCAATCATTCAGCAGTTATCCCGTCACTCGATGCCCATTATAACAGTTGAGCCCGTTTCCCCCCCGTCAATCCAATCCAAAAGAATATCCTTGAATCTTTCCTTGAGAGCGATTTCTATTAAATTCGCGTCGCGCGTAGTTAGATCAGCGCCGGTCACAACCGTCAGAATTGAACCTTTCTTTCTTTTAAGAAGACCTTCGGCGACATTGAGGACAACGGGTACTATCTTATCACCGCAGGCAGCAAGATCGCCCTCGATCATCCCGATATACTGCCCTTTCCTCACCTTCACACCGCCAACATCAGCGTCTCTCACGGCGACCGTTACCCTTGCAGCCACAACTTTCAGGACTGCCTGCAGCATACACTCAACCAATTCGTCTTGCTTTCTGTCCTCTATATACTCATCGCACGCCGCGAGACCCTGCACGGGAGATTGCGTTGGAATAACTTCCGCGTTCTTCTCCGTAAGAGTTAAAGCCGTGCGCGCGGTGGGAATAAGGTCTCGGTCATTGGGAAGCACAACCACGAAATCACAATCCATTTCCTCCAATTTTTCGGCAATTTCACCGGCCGAAGGCTGCTTGCCCGGACCTCCCCTCATAACGTCTATACCCATCGAATCAAAAACTCGCCCAAGACCGTCTCCAAGGCAAATACTCAAAACCCTGACACGAAGCGATCGAGCCAGTTTATCTGCCTTCATTTTCTCTTCCGGCATAAGCTCAGACGTCGCTACGTTATACACCTTGCCATAAATTCTTGACATTCTCAGTATGTCAAAAGGGAAATCCGTGTGAATGTGAACCCTGTACGGGGAAGATGAGCCAGCGATTATCATAGAGTCACCAAGGTTTGCAATATCTTTCTTCAAATCCCTCAAAGCCGATGGTGAGCAGTCAATCATGAATCTAAGTCCTGATTTGGGAACCTTTATCTCCTTGTAATCAAACCGCTTGTAAAGAGTTTCCCAATTGATATTTTTAAGCGGAATGCCGAGAGATTTCGCTCCACCCTCAAGTGCGGCAACAACCCCCGCACCGCCTGCGTCCACCACTCCGGCTCTTTTTAAAGGCTCAAGAATTTTTGGAGTCTCCATAAGAGCCGTCACCGCGGCGCTGTGGGCTTTGATTATCATTTCCTTCAGGCCGAGATGTTTTTCTTGGTCAATCTCTTCCACCATCCTTCTAAGTACGGTAAGCATTGTTCCTTCGCGGGGTTCCAATAACGAACTGTAAGCCAAATCTACCCCTTTTCTAATACCGGTAATCAGGCTTTCGCTCGAGAACGCCCCTCTGGAAAGGATTTCGCATAAGCCGTTTATAAACTGACACAGGATAAACCCTGAATTACCTCTCGAGCCGGTTACAACGCCGCGCGCAAACCGCCTTACGGCTTCACTGAATAAATCGGTGCCGTCCCTTTTCATTTCAACAACACCGAAAAGAAGCGTAAGATACATGTTCGTTCCCGTATCCCCATCGGGAACAGGGAAAACATTGAGCCTGTTTATCAATTCTCTTCTTTCCCGAACTTCCTCAAGCGCACCGGTCGAGAAATTCAAGATGCATTCAATCTCGGAAAACATCTTCTCTGGCGCAATCCCCCACCGGAAACCTCGTCGATTATCCGTACACTTCAATTCATTCTTCTTTTTTGGAAATCCTACCGATAATACGGGTTGTAGATATGCCGTCCTCAAAGAGCGGGACGATGACGACATCCCCACCGTAAGACCTAACCAGAGGGGCTTCGGGAAGGGAATCCTCCGTATAATCTCCCCCTTTCGCGAAGATATGAGGCTTCAAAAGAGAAATCAGGTCGGCAGGAGAGTCCTCTTCAAAGATAGTAACGTAGTCAACAAACTCAAGAGCGGCAATAAGCTCCGCTCTTTGCTTCTCGTTAATAAGAGGTCTTTCAGGTCCCTTAAGCCTCCGCACCGAGGAATCCGAGTTTATCGCCACAATGAGCATATCCCCGAGATCTTTCGACGCTTTGAGATACCTTATGTGTCCAACGTGGAGTAAATCGAAACAGCCATTGGTAAAAACAACGGATTTGTTCCTTTTTTTGGCTTCCTCCACGACTTCTTTCAATCTTCTCCAACCGAGAATCTTTTCCCGCCCTCCGAGGGAATTCCTAACCTCATCAGGGAAGACAACGGAGGTCCCGAACTTGGAAACGGCTATACCAGCGGTCTCATTCGCAAAATATGCCGCGTCCAGAAGCGAATACCCGCTTGCGAGCGCAAGAGCCACGGAGGCGGTTACAGTATCACCCGCCCCGCTTACGTCATAAACTTCTCGGGCTCTGCTCTTGATGTGAACGACCTCACTTCCTGGTTCAGCCAAGTACATGCCGTTAGGACCATCAGTCACGATTGCCGGTCTTTCGAAACGTTCCATCACGGAAGACGCGACCGCGCCACCGTCAAGGCGCTCGGCGTTCACCATTCCAACCATCAGAGCGGCGTCAAGTTTCCCCGGCAGAAAGACGTCGCACTCTTTGCATAGATAATCGTTGGAGGGCTTCGGGTCCACAACAATCGGCAAACCCCTCTCCTTTAAGTGCGCGACCAATCCTGAAGCTGAGTTCGGCGTAAAGATGCCCAAAGCGTAATCGCTAAAAATTGCGCAATCAAAATGTCCAGTCTCCGAGCGCACCATTTCGGTTAGTCTTTCCGCCGTCTCACGACTGATTGGCCTTCTTAACTCGCGATCTACCCTTAAAAGCTGCTGATTCTTGTGAGCGAAGCGGATTTTTAGAGTAGTGGGTCTGTCGCTTTCGCTAATGTAACGGAACTCGATTCCTGCTTCAGAAAGGATTTGTTTGAGTGTTTTTCCCTCTAAATCCTCACCAACCAATCCCACAAGCACCGGTTCACCGCCGAGAGACTTAACGTTCATGGCGACGTTGGAAGCGCCCCCGCAAACATTAAGTTCCTCAGTTTTCTGGAGAACTGGGACGGGCGCTTCTCTCGATATGCGCGCGACATTGCCCATTACGTAGCGGTCCAATATCACGTCGCCAACAACAAGCACCCTTTTCCCTTTTATTCGGTCAAGAAGCTCAATAACTCTTGCTTGCTCCATGCCCCGCTCTCCTCAACCGCTCATCACACAACAACCACAACCGAACGGGAAAGCGATTTTCCATAGCATAGCTTATGCAAATATCTCACCCTAAGCGAGTAATTTCACGCAAGCCTCGTACACCGGTTCGACGCTAAGGTTCTCCATCGCCTTACACCTGTTATAATATCTGAGCCTCAAGCCCCAGGGTAACCACATATATCCCGGAAATCTCAGACAGCCAATGCAATCATCATCAGGGGTCACTATGATTTTCTTCTCGCAGAGCGGTCCGAAATTATTGGGGCTCGATGAAGCATAGATTCCCACAACCGGAACATTCATGCTCGCCGCGATCTGGATTGGGCCCGAATCATTTCCAACATAGAGAAGCGACCTTTTTATCACCGCTCCGGTCTCCCTCAACGACAATCTTCCGGCGAGTACGAGCGCTTTCCGAGTTATCTTGCTTTCAATCATTTCGCCGAGACTTGCATCTTCCTTTCCCCCGATGACGACAATTCCAAGATCGAAATCATCCGAAAGCCTTTCGCACAGTTTTATGAAATTTCCTATCGCCCACCTCTTGTTAGCGTTACATCTCGCGCCCGGGTGAACCGTGATAAACCTACCGCCGGCAAACCCCCCTAAGACCTCTTCGGCTTTTTGCTCATCATCGTAAGTCAGGAAAAGGTCATAACCTTTGCCGTCACGACCGAGAGAACCCAGAACTTTTTCTGCGGCACGGATGAAATGTTCGGAGGCGTGAAGGTCAATCCCGGAAGTATCCCTGTATGGAACAAACCACCAAAGCGCCCTTCGTCCGAAGCGACTTCTTTTTTCGATCCTCGAAAGCTTGAAAAACCACTGGGCAGGCTGTGAGAGTTCAATGCCAACATCAAAGCACCTTTCACGCGCCCACAATAATGATTCCCTCAGCCCGGAAAGCGTATAAACCGGCTTGTCAGGAAAGAAAATTTCGTCTATGTAGGGGTTAGTTTCCAGAAGCGGCTTTCCCGCGCCGCCAAAAAGAGAGCAAACGCTCAGCCTGCACCTAGGATAAGAACGCTTGATCAACCTTATTGCGGGCGTTGAAAACATGACATCGCCCAAGCCCGGCCAGATAGATATAAGGATGGAAATCTTTTCATCTCTCATGCGCTAAACTCCTGGGCTTCCTCGGAATCTCTCAACAGATTGTCAAGCGGCAAGCACAAAGCGACTCCACTCAAAAGCAAATAAGACCTCCACCATATTAAACCTTCCAATGATCCTTCATAAAATCCATGACGAACACCTTCTGCTTCGAGGCGACCTAAAGCAAGTCCCGCACAAAATCCATTACAAACACAGTTTTACAGTTTTAAGAAAATTAGTTTTTGGATTATTATTTACCACAAAGCAGTTTAAGCATGTGTTTATACTTGGAATTTGGAATCTCACGGGGAGGAAAAAATTGAAAGATGAGATGTTGTCAATGTTCCTCGAAAAATCAGAGTCCATTTACAGGGAGAGCTTGAGGCAAAGCTTTTCCCCGGTGAAGCTCGTGAAAGGAGAATATCTTTTCTTTGAGGGAGACAAGGCAACCAATTTCTACATTGTTGAGTCGGGAGTTCTCGAGGTAAACGCCGTTCAAAGCGAGGGCAGGGTTTACGTGTTCCATTTCCTGTTTCCCGGCGACATTACTGGCGAGGGATGTTTGTACGACCAGGACCGCTATCCGTTTTCAGTCACGGCGAGAAAGGACTCTCAAGTATGGAGAATTAAGAAAAGCCACCTTTTAGAAAACCTCAAAGAGAACCCCTCGCTTCTTAAACACCTGCTCTGGTCGGTCGGCTGCAAGCTCGAAAATGCCTACGCGAAAGCAAGATGCATAACGGGTGAGCGGGTTGAAAAGAGGATTGCTTGCGTGCTGTTGAGGCTCGCCGATGAGGCCGGAATCAGTCCGTTGTGCGGGGAAAGGTTCGACTCCAACCTTACAAACCGCGATATATCGGGATTGATTGGCTCCACGGAAGAAACAGTATCGAGGGTCATGAGCAACCTCAAAAAAGAGGGGGTAATCGCAACGAAGGGAAAAGAGCTTGTCATACTTGACAGGGAGAAATTGATGTTATTCTTCGGTTCGGCATAAGTTAGCCCGACCGGGCAATCACGATATCTTGTTTTCGACACGACCGAAGGAGGTCCCCAATGGCTGACGGAACGACAAACGAAAATCTACACAAGGCGTATGTGGGAGAAGCAAAAGCGAGCGTAAGGCTTAAGATATACGCGGAGAAAGCGGAAGAGGAAGGCTATCCGAGCGTGGCAAGGCTCTTCCGCGCAATCGCGGAATCGGAGACAATACACGCCAAGAACAATTTGAAGCTGCTCGGCGAAATCAAAGACACCGAGACAAACCTATCTGAATCGCTTGCCAGGGAGACAAAGATCGCCGGTGTTGCCTATGGAGATTTCATTGCCGAGGCCGAGCGAGAAGGTAACAGCAACGCCGCCCTCATGTTTAGCTGGGCCCGCGATGTTGAAGAAATCCACGCTAAACTTTATGAGAAAGCGCTCGAGCACCTCCTTGCAGAAGAAGAGCCGACATACTATATCTGCAGTGTTTGCGGTTATGTCTCCGATGGAAAAATTCCCGAAAAATGCCCCGTATGCGGAAGTCCATCTTCCACGTTTTTCGAATCTCCTCCGCCGCCAGTTTGCGAGAAGTGAGGAATTATCAGCCACCTCCATTCAAACCAGGCGTTAGGACGCGCAATTTACAAGCATCCGAGTGGCGTCACTCGGTCGCAGAAAACGACCGGTTTCCTACCCTTACGGTCCGATGACGAAAAACCCGATTCCGTAATGGTAAGGCCAGATTCGTAAGCGAAAAACATGCTTCACAAATGGTATTCCGTATGGAAACGGTATTGCTCCTTAAATCGTTTATTTTTTTGAAAAGAATAACATCCGCGTTCTTGCCAAAATTCTTCATAGGCAAGAACTTATTTGAAAAGCCGTGTAATATGAGGGATAAAGGATTCTTAAGCATTGTACCCATCCGTGGTGATATAATCGCAGTAATCACCGATAACGAAAGAAAAACCATTAAACATGATTGGACAAATACTAAACGATAGATATGAAATAAAAAGACAGGTCGGAACCGGCGGCATGGCTGATGTCTATATGGCGATAGACCGCCTGCTGGGACGGACTGTCGCCGTAAAAGTGCTTCACCCGCAGTTTTCCAGAGACCCGGTCTACATAGAGCGTTTCCGCCATGAAGCCCAGGCGGCGGCTAACATCACTCATCCGAACATCGTCAACGTTTACGACTGGGGTGTTGAAGGGGATCTCCATTACATAATCATGGAGTATGTCGAGGGAAAAAGCCTTAAAGACGTCATTCTCGAGAACGCTCCCCTCATGCCGGAGCGGGCGGTTGAAATCGCTATCTCGATATGCATGGCGCTCGAGGCGGCGCATTCACACGGAATAGTACACCGTGACATCAAGCCCCACAATGTCATCGTGACCAGAGACAACCAGATAAAAGTTATGGATTTCGGGATAGCGCGCACTTCCGGTGGTTCCTCGATAACGCAGACCGGGACAATAATAGGCACGGCGCAGTACATTTCGCCGGAGCAAGCGCAGGGAAGAACAGCTGACCCGAGATCCGACCTGTATTCACTCGGAATCGTCCTTTACGAACTGCTGACAGCCAAAGTCCCGTTCGATGGGGAAACGCCGGTGGCAATCGCTTACAAACATGTGAGAGAAGATCCACTCCCTCCGTCAATCTTGAACCCCGATATCTCGCCCGAGCTTGAGGCAATAGTGCTGAAAGCGCTTGCCAAAAATCCTCAAAACCGCTATCAGAGCGCGACTGAGATGAGAGCTGATCTGGAACGCTGCCTCGAGGGAACACCGGTTTACGCCACGCCAGTTTTGCCCCCGGAGGAAAAAACCACGGAAGCCACGAGAGTATATCCCGTGACATCACTTCCACAGAGAGGGAAATCAAGAAAATGGCCGTGGGTGGTACTTATCATCGTTGCCGCAATCGCCATCGCTTTCGGTGTCTGGGGAGTCTTGAGGGGAACTTCAGCCATAACCGTTCCCGACCTGACCGGAAAATCAGAAGCCGAGGCCAAGAAGATTCTTTCAGATGCCGGACTGCTGCTCGGCAACGTAACCAAGGATTATAGCGAGACGGTGCCGGAAGGGAAAATAATTTCCCAGAACCCAAAGGCGGGAAGCAAGATAACAAAGAACATGAAAGTCGATATAGTGGTAAGCAGAGGCGCCCCGCTCATCAGTGTACCTGACTGCAGGGGTCTAAGCCTCGATGAGGCAAAGGCAAGAATTCAAAGTGAGGGCTTGAAGGTGGGCAACGTGACCGAGGAGTTTTCTTCAAGTCAGCCAGCCGGAAAAGTATCCTCTCAAAATCCCGCTCCGGGAACAGACGTCAGGAAAGGGTCAAGCGTCGATCTTGCGGTAAGCAAGGGTCCGGAAATGGTCGCAGTCCCCCGCTTGATCGGGATGACCCGGGATGCCGCAACGAAGCTTCTTGAACAGAAAGGATTGACGACAAACGTAGAGGAGGCAACGACCACGGAGCACCCTGAAGGTTTGGTGTTCGAACAGACACCTAAGGAAGGAGAATCTGTGTCCAAAGGAACGTCCGTGACCATAAGGGTAGCGGTCCGACCAAAAAAGGTGACCGTTCCGAATGTGGTTGGGATGAGATTCAAAGACGCTAAGGACAAACTTCTAAACGCCAAGCTTAGCATCGGTTTTGATGGATCACCGAATGACAACACGATAGTAGCGGGGCAAAACCCCCGAGGCGGGACTCTTGTCGATGAGGGCACAGAGGTAAGGCTCGAATTCTGAGTTAGTAACCTCTTAATTGCATTCCCATCTTCCCAACTTAACCGCGCACATCAGTCAAGAGCATCCATCGTTTTACGCATCAGTCGTAATAGAGATTGCTTGACGCGCTGTATAGCGATCTGCTACTTGAAAAAAATGCGTGTGCACCGTTCTCCGCGTCACGCGGAATAGAGGTTCCGTGACGGGACTTAAAAATAACTCCGGCGAAATAACGGGAGACCAGCGCCTGTTTTAGACAGCCCGAAAAACCTGCAGAATTAAAAGAGAGTGGGAAAATCACCCACCGGCGAAAAACAAATCCACCCTCCTTCAAACGTTTTCGTATCCCTCGTTAATAAACCCCAAGACCCGGTTAGTGATAATATTTAGATGTAGACTCGTAAGCACCTGAAACATTCTTTCGGGTTTGCCTTTTACTGAAAGGAGAAAACGATGGAAAAGGCGATGCGGCTTAATCAACTTCTCGAACAGGGCAGGGAGGTGGAAACACCCGACGCCTTCGTTTTACAGAACAAAAAACTCCTCAAGGTAAACATGGCGTCAGCCAGGGGAAAGGTGATGGCCAAAGCCGGTTCGATGATCGCTTATCAGGGAGAGATGAGCTTTCAGAGAAAGGGAAGCGGCGGAATTGATAAATGGATTAAGAAGAAGATTTCCGGCGAGCAATTTACCCTGATGGAAGTGGCAGGCGAAGGGGACCTGTTTCTCGCAGACGCGGCAAATGACATCGTCCTGCTTTATCTTGAAAACGAAAGCCTGACGGTTGAAGCGCTTAACCTTCTTGCCTTCACCCAGGGAATCTCCTGGGACATAACGATGCTTAAGAGTCCCGCCGGGATCATCACGGGTGGGCTGTGGACGGTAGCTCTGTCCGGGACCGGCTACTTAGCCCTGATTTGCAAGGGAGAGCCGCTCACCTTGCAAGTAACTCCCGAGACGCCCACGTACACCGACCCGAATGCAACCGTGGCATGGTCTCAGGGGCTTGAGCCCACCATTCACGTTGACGCAAACCTCAAGAGCCTCGCCGGAATATTCGGCTCAACCCACGGTGAACTGTTCCAACTCGCTTTTCAGGGTAACGGGTACGTTATCGTCCAGCCGAGCGAGGAAGCCCCTAAAACAAGCCTTCAGTCACCCGGTGGGTCAACCGGCGGAGCGGGGGGCATTCTCGGGGGCATTCTCAAGACGTGAGCAATCAATCGCTAAGACAGGTTCGCAACCCCATACGAGGGGTCGAATGTCCCTTCGGGCTTTTATCAAGACAGATACAGGGTTTTTAAAAAACGGTGTTTATAGTTAATTTTCTGGCGGCGACCCGAAGTGAACAAGCCAGAGGGAAAGCCGCGGATATCTTCGTGCTCGGGTGGCGAAAGCGTTCTGCAGCCGCTGGAGGCGGCGATCGAAGAAGATATCTCTGCCCCGCGTGGCGAAAGCGAAGTTGAATTTTGAGAATGAGCTGTTTTGTAGGTACCTTCGCACCCGCATGGTGAAAGCATTTGGCGTCTCAAAATATCTTCTTAGCAAATAATTAGCATTTGAAATTTGAACCCAACTATGTTTAGAATTGCACGGTCGGAATCGTCGAGAGTATAAGCGGTGCACCTCAAAGGGTGCACTGAATTTTGTCGGTTTTCAGGACTGGAGTTGAAAATGGGCATCGAAGAAGGAACTTTTGTCAAGAAATACGACCTTTTAGGATGTATTCAGTGCGGCAGATGCACCGGCGGTTGTCCCGTTACCGTCAGGACCCCGCTGAATGTCAGAAAATTCGTCTACGAGGCGCTCAACGAGGAAATTCTCGAAGAACTTGCGGACAAGCCCGAGATCTGGGACTGCACCACCTGCAACACATGCGCGCTTCGTTGCCCTAAGGGTTTGGAGCCTTTCGAAGTTTTGATTGGGCTGAGAAGCATGAAGGCCGAGGAAGGCAACATAGAGCCCACGGCGCGAGACGCTTTAGAAAGCATGTTTAATAACGGAAATCCCTGGGGTAAGCCAGCCGCCAAACGCTGCGATTGGATGGATGGGATTGATGGAGTTGAAAAGGTGCGCATCCTTGAGGAGGGCGAAAAAGCCGACGTACTGATTCACGTATGCTGCACCGCCTGCTACGACCCTCGAATAATCCCGCTTGCCAGAAATCTCGTTCGGGTGCTCGAGAAAGCCGGCGTTGACTACGGATTCATCGGAACAGAGGAAAAACACTGCGGTAGTGAAGCAAGAAGGCTCGGCGAGGAAGGTCTTTTCGAATACTTTGACGAGGAAAACAGTGAACTTTTCTCAAGGTTTGACGTCAACAGGCTCGTGACCCTTTCGCCTCACTGCTTTAACACTTTCAAAAACGAGTACCAGAACCTTAACCTTCCCGTCATGCATTACACCCAATTGATAGCGGAAATGATTGAATCCGGAAGCCTCGAGTTGCCTGGGGAAATCGCCACGCAGGTCGTTTACCACGATCCTTGCTATTTGGGCAAGAAGAATCTTGTTTTCGATGAGCCCAGATACATTCTCGGCAAGATAAAGGGCGTGGAACTCGCTGAGTTTTTCAGGTCAAAGGAGAGAAGCCTTTGCTGCGAGGGCGGCGGCGGCAAGATGTGGGTTGAGTCCCAGTCGAAAGCCCCCAGACTTGCCGAGACAAGGGTCCTCGACGCGCAGGCGCTCGGTGCAAAGACTATCGCGGTTGCATGTCCCTTCTGCCTGCTAACACTCGAAGACGCGCTCAAAGTAAAGGGATTAGAGGAAGAGATGAGGGTCGCTGATATCCTCGAGTTGCTTGGCGAAGCAATTTAGTAGAATCTTTGCGGAAAAAGAGAGGTGAGTTCACAATGAACATTGTGGTCTGCGTCAAGCAGGTGCCGGACACTTCAGACCCCGACACCGAGGTCCACATTGACTCAACAGGTAGGGGTGTGGACCAGAGCAAGTTCAGTTTTGTGATCAACGAAGCTGACAACTACGGGGTGGAGGAAGCGATTCTCCTCAAGGAGAAGCACGGTGGGGAAGTAGTGATTGTCAGCATTGGTCCCGAAGCGGCCAACCAAGTGATCAGGATGGCGCTCGCAAAGGGCGGAGACAGAGCCATCAGGCTCGAAGACGAAGCGTTCGCGTTTTCCGATGTTTACGCTACCGCCAAAATTTTGCAGTCAGCCATAAAGGACATCGAATTTGACGTCGTCATGACCGGATGCATGGCTTCCGACGACGGATACGCGGCGACCGGACAGACTTTAGCGCAATTGCTTGGAGTGCCGCACGCTGCGTACGTAAAGAGCGTAGAAGTGATCGATGAAAAGACGCTTAAAGTCGGCAGAGAACTCGAGGGCGGATTGCTCGAGATGAGCGAGATAAAGATGCCCTGTGTTCTTACTATCCAGACCGGAATAAATGAGCCGAGATACGCTTCTTTTAAAGGCATTCGAGAAGCCTCAAAGAAAGAGATAAAAATCATGGATCTTGCGGCGACCGGACTTTCCTCAGATGAGGTCGGAGAGAACGGGTCACTCAGCGTGCTCAAAGGTTACTCCATGCCAGAAGTCGGTGAGCTCGCCGAGATTCTTGAGGGAGACGCTTCGGAGACTTCCACGAAACTCGCAACGATACTCAAAGAAAAGGGGCTGGTATAAATGAACGAAATATTTGTACTGGCAGAACACAGGCAGGGCGAACTCCGCGAGGTTTCGCTCGAACTTCTAACCTTGGCATCCAAACTCGGACCCAAAGTGACTGCAGTGCTCCTGGGAAGTGGCGTGGATGAATTCGCCAACAAACTTGCGTCTTACGCCGACAGGGTTCTCTACGTTGACGACTCGATGTACGCCAACTACGTGTGCTCAGCATACCAGGCAGCGCTTTCCGAACTAATAAAGAAGGAAAAGCCCGGTCTTGTGCTTATCGGCAACACCGGACAGGGCTCGGACCTCATTCCCTCTCTTGCGGTCGAACTGGGCTGTCCATTCACGACCGACGTAATTTCTCTCACCCTTGAAGGTGACAAGCCGGTTGCGGTTCGACAGTTTTACGGGGGTAAAATAAACGGTACTATCGAGTTCAAAGATGCCGAGACTTATTTGATAGGCGTGCGCGAGGCCGCCGTCCCGGCTGAAGAGCTCGGGAAGTCTGGAGAAATCCAGAAGATAGAAAACCCCATCACGACCGAAATAACAGTCCAGAAATTCCTCGAATACGTTGAGGCCGCGGTGGGCGAGGTTGACATCACCCAATCGGCGATGCTGGTCGCTGTCGGCAGAGGCATCCGCGAGGACAAAAACATGCCGATGATGGAAGAACTCGCTCAGGTGCTGGGAGCCGACCTCGCCGGAAGCCGCGCGGTCGTTGATGCCGGTTGGCTCCCGCCCGACAGGCAGGTTGGAATCTCGGGCAAGACGGTCAAGCCGAAACTGTACCTCGCCGTTGGAATAAGCGGGGCTTTCCAGCACGTGACGGGCATGAAGGGCTCTGAGCTTGTTGTCGCAATAAACAAAGACCCGGACGCTCCCATTTTCCAGTATGCCGATTACGGCATTGTCGATGACCTTTTCAAAGTGGTTCCGGCGCTGATTGAGAAAATAAAGGAATTGAAGGGTTAATTAAGCCCAGGGAGGGCGCAAGGAAATGATCAATTACAGGCCACGAATAGGTGTATATATTTGCCACTGCGGAATAAACATCGCTGCGGTTATTGACGTTAAAGCTGTCGTTGAACATGCCTCCAAACTTCCCGGCGTTGTCGTGGCAAGGGATTACTCCTATATGTGCTCCGACCCGGGTCAGGGGATGGTTCGCGAGGATATCGAAAAAGAGAAACTCAACCGCGTGGTAGTTGCTTCATGTTCACCAAGAATGCACGAACCGACCTTCCGCAACACGCTTAAAGATGCCGGTCTAAACCCATATTATTTGGAGATGGCTAACATACGGGAGCAGTGCTCCTGGGTACATGAAGACCCAGCCATAGCCACGGAAAAAGCGAAAAAACTCGTGGAGGCAGCCGTAGCCAAGGCGCTTCTGCTCGAGGCTTTGGAGGAAAAGGAAGTCGATGTTACGCCAGCGTGCCTCATCATAGGCGCCGGGATTGCGGGAATCCAGGCCGCGCTCGACATTGCCGACGCTGGTTTCAAGGTCTATCTTGTGGAAAAGAACCCGTCAGTCGGCGGGCATATGGCGCAGCTTGATAAGACCTTCCCAACCCTTGACTGCTCCGCCTGCATCCTGACCCCCAAGATGGTTGATGTCGCGAATCATCCAAACATAGAACTCATGACCTACTCGCAGGTCGAGTCTATAGAGGGCTATGTGGGCAATTTCAAAGCGACAATCCGCAAGAAGGCAAGGTACGTTGATTTCGACAAGTGCACCGGATGCGGTATATGCGCGGAAAATTGCAGGCTTGCCGGCAGAATTCCCTCAGAGTTTGACGAGGGAATAGGATACCGCTCCGCGATATACATCCCCTTCCCGCAGGCCGTTCCGGCCAAATACACGATCGACCCCGAGCGTTGCTTGCAGCTGACCAAAGGCAAGTGCGGCAAAGAGGGTCCCGCTTGCGCCGCCGTATGCGACGCGAAAGCAATTAACTTCGAACAGCAAGACGAACTTGTCGAAATCGAGATTGGAACGATAATCGTGGCGACAGGCTACGACATCTTCGATCCAACCAGGAAACCGGAGTACGGTTACGCCGAGAATCCCAACGTCATGACAGGTCTTGAGTTTGAGAGACTCGTCTCCGCATCTGGACCAACCGGCGGAAAAATAATCGTTGGGCGTGACCGTAAAGGTGAAGGCGGGTTCGAGCCGAAAAAAATAGGCTTCATCCACTGCGTAGGTTCGAGAGATAAATCCGTCGGGAACGAGTATTGCTCGAGGGTGTGCTGCATGTATCTTGCCAAACAGGCGCACTTGATAAAAGACAAACTTCCCGACGCCGAGATTACCGTTTTCTATATGGATGTCCGCGCTTTTGGCAAAGGCTTCGAGGAGTTCTACGACAGAGTCCGCCGCGAGGGCATCCGCTACATAAGAGGCAACCCCTCGGAGATTTACAGAAAAGGCGACGACCACACGCTTATCATCAAAGTTGAGGACACCCTCACCGGCACCCCCATGGAATACGAGGCGGACCTGGTTGTGCTGGGTGTTGGTCTTGAGCCCAGAAAGGATGTGCGTGAGATCATAAACCTTTTCAAACTATCACAGTCAACCGACGGGTTCTTCCTTGAAGCGCATCCCAAACTCCGCCCAGTTGACACCGCATCTGACGGGATATTCCTTGCGGGATGCTGTCAAGGACCGAAAGACATCCCGGATACCGTAGCCCAGGCAAAAGGCGCCGCCTCGAGCGCGCTTATCCCGATGGCATCCGGAAAAGTCAAGGTGGAAGCGCAAATATCGGTGGTCAACAAGGACGAGTGCAGGGGCTGCGGCTTCTGCGTTGAAGTTTGCCCGTACTCGGCGATCGAACTTGTCGAAGAGAACCGTCAGGGCAACATCATTAAAGTCGCGAGCGTCAACGAGGCGCTTTGCAAGGGCTGCGGGAGTTGCGCCGCTGCGTGCCTGTCCGGGGCAATCCAGCCGAAGTCCTTCAAGGACGAGCAGATACTTCCGCAGATCGCAGTACTGGGAGTGAAGACAGAATGAGCAACGATTTCGAACCAAACATAATAGGCTTCCTTTGTAACTGGTGCTCTTATGCCGGAGCAGACCTTGCCGGCACTTCCCGAACCCACTACCTGCCAAACGTAAAGATAATAAGGGTCATGTGCTCAGGAAGGGTTAACCCCCTGTTCATAGTCAACGCTCTCCAACAGGGAGCCGACGGTGTTCTGATATCAGGCTGTCATCCAGGAGATTGCCATTACCTCGAGGGTAACTATTTCGCGAGGCGGCGATTCGTCTTGATGCATAAGCTCCTCGAACACGTCGGGGTTGACCCGCGTCGCGTGCAGATGAGTTGGGTGTCGGCTTCAGAGGGAGCAAAGTTCAAAGACGTTGTCGAGAAGATAGTCAGTGATGTCAAAGAAGCTGGTCCGATGGACCAATTCAGACGGAGGCAGTTAAATTGGTAGACGAAAACGTACTCAGGGATAAAGCAAAGGAAATTCTTTCTTCGGGCGAGGTAAGGCGTCTGATTGGCTGGAAACGCGGGACCTACGGGTACGAGGCGGCGCCCTGCGTGATAACTGATGCATCACAGGCGGATGACTTGATCTTTGACGCCACCTGTGTTCAGAATCCTGCCTCCTTCATCACGCTCGAGGAAAAACTCCCGGTTCCAAGAGGTCAACAGCCTGACACAAGAAAAATTGCCGTGATGGTAAAGGGCTGCGATTCGCGCGCCGTGGTTCAGCACCTGGTAGAGAAAGCCTACATCCGGGATGACGTTGTTATCTTGGGTATTCCCTGTAGAGGTGTCATAGACAGAAGAAAAGCCGAAAAGATTTTCGGTGAGGCACCCCAACCGGTCTTGGCCGTCGCCGAGAAAGACGGCGTCGTAATCAGGGTAAACGGCGAGGAGAAGAAGGTTTCACGTGAGGAAATTTTAGCGGACAAATGCCTGCGATGCAGGTATCCAAACCCTGTCATCTCCGATTACCCCCTCGGCGACGAGGTGGAGAAATGGGCAGATGACGATTTCTCCGACGTGAGCGAGTTTGAGAAGGAGTCCCCCGAAGAGAAATGGGCTTTCTGGGAGGAGGAATTCTCCAAGTGCATCAGGTGTTATGCCTGCCGAAACGTCTGCCCGATGTGCTACTGCGTGGAGTGCATTGTCACGAAGCTAAAGCCTCAGTGGACAAGAAGGTCAACCGACCTGAGCGAAAACACCGTCTATCATATCCAGCGGGCGTGGCACCTTGCCGGAAGATGCATAGAGTGCATGGAATGCCAGAGGGTGTGCCCTATGGACATACCGATAATGACGCTGAACCGCAAACTCACTAAGGACGTGAAAGAACTGTTCGATTATGAACCCGGGGTGGACGCGGAGGCTCAGCCGCTCCTTGCCAGTTACAATCCACAGGACCCCGAAGAATACATCATGTAGGTGGGTGAAAAGATGGGCGATTACAAAATCTTAAAGGAAAAGGTCCCTGATTTCATCAAGGCGCTTGATAAGTTTGAAGTGTTCGCGCCCGTGAAGAAAGGAGACACCGTAAGATTTGAAAAAATCGACGATCCTTCCCGGGCAACGCTCGATTTTTCAAACACGAACGTTCCCCCGAAAGAACTCATGTTCCCTGAAACGGAAACCCTTTTCCGCTACAGGGTTGTTTCTACCGAAATTGAGCCGAAAGTTCCCAGCGATGAAGAGAAGCGGGTTGTGCTCGGGATAAGACCGTGCGACGCGATGGCTTTTAGTATAGTCGACAGGCTTTTCGGCTGGGACTTCCCGGACCCCTACTATCAGAAGAGAAGAGAAAACTCCATACTTGTAGGGCTTGCCTGCGCCGAACCTTGTTCCAACTGTTTCTGCACTTCCCTGGGAGGCGGTCCGGCGAATGAAGAGCCGCTCGATGCGATTCTCTACGATCTCGGGGAGTTTTATTACCTAAAAACAATCACCGACAAATCCGAGGCATTCGTCTCGTCAGCCGGTGACGCGCTCGAGAGCGCGGGCGACTCGGAGCGCGCGCAGGCAACTGAGCTTGCGGGAAGCGCGGAAAAGAAGATAAAGAGAACCATCAAGACCGAGGGAATACCCGAGAAACTCCCGTCTCTTTACGATCACGAGTTCTGGACTCAGTATTCAAACAGATGCCTGGGATGCGGTATATGCACTTTCCTCTGCCCGACCTGCCACTGTTTCGACATACAGGACGAGATAGAGGCTTTCGACGGCAGGCGCGCCAGGATGTGGGACACCTGCATGTTTGCCGAGTACACCCTTCACGCTTCCGGTCATAACCCCAGGCCGACGAGAAAGGAAAGAACAAGGAACAGGATAAGCCACAAGTATTCCTATTTCCCGACCAAGTTCGGCGTTATCGCGTGCGTGGGGTGCGGCAGATGCATAAACTTCTGTCCTGTCAACATTGACATAATAGATGTTCTTCAAAAGTCAAAAGAAGTTTGATTCCAGGGAGGATTGAAAAGCGATGATGGACGATAGCAACCCCTACCTTCCATATATAGCCAAAATTGAGGAAACCTGGTATGAGACCCCGGGAGATAGATGCATAAAGACGTTCAAGGTCAACTTCGCGGATGAGAAAGTGTGGGAGACCTGGAGCCATAAACCCGGTCAATGCGCCATGGTTGGTCGCCTGGGCGTTGGTGAATCGATGTTCTGCATTTCATCATCTCCCACGGAAAAGGATTACTTGAGATTTTCCATCATGAAGATGGGAAAGGTGACGAACGCTCTGCACGAGCTTGAGGCGGGTGACTACATCACCGTTAGGGGACCGCTCGGGAACTGGTTTCCCCTTGAGGAGTGGGAGGGGAAGAATATCGTGACAATCGGCGGGGGAATAGGGCAGGCGCCTTTAAGACCGGTAATAAACTACATAAGGGCAAACAAGGAAAAATACAGAAACCTTACGGTTCTCTACGGGGCAAGGACAAGGGATGACCTCTGCTTTCAGCCCGAGCTTCAGTGCTTCCTGGAAGAAGAAGAAACAACATGCCGCCTGAGCGTTGACGTATGCGAGGATAAGGACTGGGAGCACTTTGTCGGGTTTGTCCCCGATCTATTGATGGAAGTCTCCCCCAGTCCCGAAAACACGATTGCGGTAACCTGCGGTCCGCCCATAATGATAAAGTTTGTTATTCAGAACCTCGAAAAACTCGGGTTTAAGCCCGATCAGATATATACCACCCTTGAGAACAGGATGAAGTGCGGGATCGGCAAATGCGGAAGGTGCAACGTGGGGCACCTCTACGTTTGCAAAGACGGACCGGTCTTCAGTTACGAGACATTGAAGGACATACCCGAGGCTTTCGCCTGATCAAACCGCGCTCCCGGACCGATTTTTAAAGGGAAAATCCTCATTGCGTCGCCGCATTATCCCCAAACGCGGTCATCAAAAAAGCAAATGTCAGCCGATTTTACGGCTGCTGAAAAAGAGTATCGAGTTTATTTTTTTCGTGATTATCCTGTTGAAATTCCTCTTTTCCAGTTCTTCGATGAATCTCTCCTCGGTGAAGAGAGGACGGGTAAACCAGCCGAAAGATGCGGCGATTCCCCCCACGATTATGTCAGTCAAAAGCCTTTCTCCTTTCGCATAGAAAGACCCGGCAAGTTTTCCACCTGGCTTTAGCACACGGGCGAACTCATCGAGCACCCTTTCCTTATCGGGGAACGCGCAGATCCCGTTCATAGTGAGGATTCCGGAAAACGAATTGTCAGAGAACGGGAGTTTACGCGCGTCCGCGCGCATTAGCATCACGTTGCCAAAGTCCTGGGAGCGAACTTTCTCAAGCGCGCTTTCGAGCATTCCACGATTGTAGTCAGCAGCGATGAAATCGAAATTAGGCTGACGGCTGTATTCGCCAGCCGTGAAAACGCCGGTGCCAACAGGGATATCAAGAAAGAATCCGGGTTCACAATCCTCTGTGACGCTTTCAAGCATCTCAAACAGTAGGGGTATAAAGCGAGTAGTCCCCCACAGTGTTTGGTTGATAATACGGGCAAAGCGGGTGGCTCCAGTTGCGATTTCCTCGTACCGCCTTCCCGCTATCCATGAAAAAGCCCTGTTAACCTTTCCCTGCTTGCCCTCCTCTTCCCCGCAAACAAAATCGACGATTTCGTTTTTCACCGGAAACGCGTGAAGAATCGCGCCTTCGCAAACATATGCCAAAGCGCGCGACCTGTATCTTGTGACGCTTCCACATATCGGACACTTAAGGATTCTGGCGAGGCGATCGTGGTTCACTCTTCTTTACCCTTTTTACTCGGCGAGGTTTGAGTTAAGGTTTCCCCGAGAAAAATCCTCACTCCTTATCTTCCCGCATCCGAGCCCCGGCTTGCATATTCGCGCAAGAAGCTTGCCAAAAACACCTTTCTCCAAAAGAGATTTCACCGCTTTGATTCGTATCTCATTCTCATTTCTCATTTTCGTACGCCCGCGTTCTTCTATTCTCCAATGCATGCCGCCACGCTTCATAAAACAAAAGGGCGCTAAATACCATGGATGCTACCCCCAAAAGGAGCGCCTGAATCTCTGAACGCGTGAAATACCTGCAAACCATGAACACCCCAACCCCTATCAGCCCCACCCCCGCGCCGGCATAAACTGCCATTTTCCACTTTATTTTGCCCGGTTTCTCATAACGACTGCTCTGATCGCTCAAGCCAACACCACCCGCATAAATAAATTACAGCCGCGGGATTTTAAAACCTTCAAATTCCCACTGAATTAAGAAGGTACTTTCGGTTTTTGTATAATTTCTTTCTATGCAGTACTCGTCAATAACTGAAACGCTTAAAACAGAATTCATCGAAATATGGCAAAAGATGGTCCAGCTGGGACCCAGATGGGTTGTCGCCATTGCCATACTAATTATCACCTGGGCTGTAGCAAGGCTGTTAAGAAGAACCGTTCAGAAAATAATCAGCAAAACGAGCACCCAGGGCCACATAGACATTCTCATTTCTCGTGGCGTTTCAGCTGTTTTAATCGGTATAGGTGTCGTGCTCGCACTAAGTATCCTCGGAATGAGCCTTTCCGCGGCGCTCGCGACAATAGGACTTGCCTCGGTGGGAATAGGGTTCGCACTCCAGGACATATTAAGCAACCTCTTCGCGGGGGTGATTCTACTCCTTCAACACCCTTTCACGATAGGAGACCAGGTGCGCGTCGGGGATTTGGAAGGTGTAGTGGAAAACGTCAGAGTGCGGGACACCCAGATTCTCACCTACAACGGCGAAAGGATATACATACCGAACAAAGTTGTTTTCAACGGACCAATAATTAACTACACGAGCACCCAGACATTAAGGGTTGACCTACCTATCAAAATAAAGCATGCGGAGGATATTGACCTTGCGAAAAAAACCGCAAAGGGAGTTTTGCGAGGCTTTCCGGGAATTATGAAACAGCCGGTCCCTGTAGTGCTCGTGAAATCCGAAAGCAAGGAAGTAGAACTCATACTGAGATTCTGGATTGATTCCGACAGAAACAAAAGCCAGAGGCTCCGCTCCGATGTGACCGAGGCGGTTTTAAACGAGCTACGCGAAAAAGGCATTCCCACGATCCACGAGCCCCGTGAGGCTCCTCTGCCCAAGAGCCCTGAAGACGAAGAGGTAAAAAGGGAACTTGCCCCTACAGTTCCGATGGAAACCATAGAGGATGACTTCGAATCGGATTGATGTTATTTTGAAGACTGCCAAAACAGTTTCGCTAGGATTTGAAATTCAAATGCTTCCTTACCTTCTATAATCCCGATTAACCATCAGTGTTAGCACCAAGTTCACACCGATGATAAAAGATACTCACGCGCCTTTTGGGCATTCTTCCAGCCGAAGGTGACAACTTCTTTGGATTCAAGCCTCTTATAGGTCAGGAAAAACTCCTCTACCTCCAACAGGAGGTGCTGGGGGATATCGGAGATATTCTCTGCGTAATTCCAAAGAGGGTCACCCGTTGGAACACCGAGTACCTTGTTGTCCGGTCCCTTTTCGTCCTCCATCATAAGGATTCCGATCGGCTTTGCTTCCATAAGGCAGCCTGAAAATGTCGGCTCGTCGATCAAGACGAGTATGTCCACCTCGTCCCCGTCCTCCGCTTTGGTTCCTGGAATGTACCCGTAGTCCGCTGGATAGTGCACCGAACTCATCAAAACGCGATTTAGTTTTATTCTTCCCGATTCATGGTCGAATTCGTATTTATTTCTCGAACCCTTCGGGACTTCGACAACCACATTCACAACATCCGGGAATTTTTTGTCCAGCATCTTCGGCTCCTCGTTCAATAAACACAAGTTGGCAACTGATTTTATTACATCAACTCCTCGCGCACCAACACGCATCATCCGGCAGAATCGATACATACACCAGCACATCGCTCCATTTAAGGATAATATTTTTTTGGAGCACGAAAACGTCTTAGGTAAACAAGTGAGTGACAATCTTCTCGAGAAGATAAGATGGAATTTCCTCAAACGAGGCGAAAATGATTGAACTGCCAACCGTGAGGGAAGCCAGGTTGTATGAAAGAAAAAACGGCTTGATTGAATGCCTCCTTTGCGCGCAGAACTGCAAGATACCATTGAGAAAACGGGGCTTTTGCAACACCAGGCTAAACGAGGAGGGGAAGCTCTACACCCTGATATATGGGGACATAGTCGCCTGCGAAAGCAGACCCATGGAAATAAAACCCTTCTTTCATTTCTATCCTGGAAAAACCACCATGACTTTCTGCGCGCCTTCCTGCAATCTGCGGTGCCAGTGGTGCCAGAACAATCATCTCTCCAGGCGTGAGCCCCGCCCGCTGAAAGCGAGGCATGTCCCGCCAGAGGAGATCCTCACAGCCGCGGAAGCTTGCGGGGATATAGGGGTTTGCGCAAGCTTCACGGAGCCGACGCTGCTCTTCGAGTACTTGCTTGACCTTTTTCCCATAACCAAAGAGCGTGATATGGTCAACACGATGGTCTCAAACGGTTACATGAGCGCCCGGGCGCTCGAAATGCTTGTCAACGCCGGGCTTGACGCGATTAACGTTGACGTCAAAGGCTCGGATGAGGTTTATAGGAAATACTGTTCGGCCAGGAAAGGTGATTCTCCGCCCTGGGAAACGATAAGGCATGCGCTCAATCTTGGCGTCCATGTGGAGGTCGTTCACCTCGTGGTCACAGGTTTGAACGACAATGTCCGGGCGATAAAAGAAGTGTGTGAAAAACATCTCCGGTTCGCGAGTCCGGATGTTCCCCTTCATATCACGGCGTACTTTCCCGCCTGTAAATATAACGAGCCTCCCACAAGCGTCGATTTTCTGAAAAGCGCCTGGCACATAGCGAAATCAGCGGGGATAAAGTTTGCATACATGGGAAACGTTGGCATGCCTCCATTTGAGAACACTTACTGCCCCAACTGCGGAGCGCTTTTGATTAAAAGGTCCGCATTCAGGGTTTTAAGTAACAGACTCAAAGAGCGGAAATGTCCCTCCTGCTCCTCAGCGATAAACATAGTCTTATGAGCATGAGCGCCGCTGTCCCGGGCATAACAAGCGAAAGGCAGAAAACCAAAGCCCAGGTCGTGTAAATCAGCAGCAAAACAAACCCAGCGCGTTAGCGCTATTAATCCCAAACAGTACGCCAAACAGCCTGACCAACCCTCACATCATAAGAGCACAATGACTAAGGATTATTAAAGCTTCAGAAAATCAGTCACTCTCAGGCGGGGATGACTCCACCAGAGCCGCTGATTTCTATATAATCCCATTATGCACTACGAGGTGGTTATAGTCGGGGCAGGACCAGCCGGCTCGACCTGCGCCTATTACCTGGCCGTTCACGGCGTTAACGTTCTGCTAATCGACAAGGAAAATTTCCCGAGAGAAAAAGTATGCGGTGACGGAATAGCCCCAAGGGCGGTAAGAAGCCTATATAAAATGGGGCTTCAGGACCGCTTTGATGGGCACTTCAACAAATTTCACTCATTTCTCTTCGCCGGAGCCGGCAAATCCGTGGTATATAACCCAATCCCGCCAACACCGAGATTCCCCGACCACGGCTACATCATCAAAAGACACGACCTTGATAAGATACTGCTGGACCACGCAAGAGAGCGCGGAGCGGAAATCCTTGAGAACTGCGAGGTGAAAGAACCTCTCGTCGAAGGCGGAAGGGTGGTGGGGGTCTTAGCCGAGCGTGAAGGGGGGCGCCTTGAAATAACCGCGGATGTGGTTGTTGGGGCGGATGGAGCTCGCTCGACTCTCGGCTCATCTCTAAACCTCATTTCAAACGATCCCAGATACATCGGAGTATCTATAAGGCAGTATTTCGAGGGAGTTGAAGAGATCGGCGACTGTCTGGAGGTCTATCCGGAGAGGGTAATAAGCCCCGCAAGCGGCTGGATATTTCCTTTGGGGGAGGGAATCGCAAACGTCGGCGTTGGGGCGATGCTTTATCACATAAAACAGAAAAACATAAACTTAAGGGAGTATCTTGACAGGTTCATAAATGATTCATCGCACGCTTCCGGAAAACTTAAGCGCGCCAAGCCCATCTCTCCGCTTAAAGGCGCGATCCTTCGGGTTGGCCTTGGAGGAAGCAAGATAGAGTGCCCAGGGCTGATTCTGATCGGCGACGCGGCAAGTGCGACAAATCCGGTAAGCGGAGAAGGAATAACTTACGCGCTTGAGACAGGCGAGATGGCGGCGGAGCATATACTGGAGAGCAGGATGAGCGGGCGAGGCTACCATCACGTCCCACGGGAGGACTCCTTTCGCGAGAAACTCATTTCAAGATACGGCAATTATTTTAGGAAGGGGTGGCGCTGCATCAGGTGGGGGAACAGACCCATGTTCATGAAACCCCTGCTTTACGTGATGTCGAGGAGCAAGGAAAGACGGGAATACATGGTGAGGGCGCTTATGTATCTTCGCCATTGATGAGTTTTCCGAAGAAATTCTTACTCTCAGGCAGCCTGAGCAGCATCAGCGGCTCTTAATCGAGACGATGCCAGAAAAAGCAAATAGACGAAAGCGTTAAAAGACTTAAGCGACCAGCAAAAGGGATTCGAAAATGCGAATAACTTTCATATATCCGGATTTTTTCCAGTTTCCAGACGGCTCGTTTCTGCCAGAAGGAAGGATATACCTCGGGATTGGCTATCTTTCCGCGGTTTTGAAAAAAGCTGGTCACGACGTATCACTCATCCATCTTGTCGCTCCACCTGGCAGGGACGAACTTATCCAAGCCGTAAAATCTCAAAACCCCGACTTGATAGGCTTTTCAAGCACGACCCACATGTTCAGACATACCGCGCGTGTCGCCAGCTGGACAGCCGAACTTAAAATCCCTTCAATCTGCGGAGGGGTACACCCAACGATTGCGCCAATTGAAGCGCTCCAAACCCGAGGAATTGACATGGTCTGCATAGGCGAGGGAGAAGAGGCGCTACTGGAACTGTGCGACGCTATAGAAGCGGGCAAAGATTATTCACGAATCGATAATATTTGGGTAAAGCGCGGCGATTCAATCATAAGAAACAGAGTACGACCTTTAATCGAGGACCTTGATCAAATTCCCTTTCCGGACCGGCAGATATTCGATCGTAGACTGCTTTGCCCCGACCAGATACCCAGGGGAACAGTGATGGCATCCCGTGGATGCCCGTTCAACTGCACCTATTGCTCAAACCACGCGCAAAAGTCGGTCTATCCCAATCCAGAGCGCTACGTCAGGTTTAGGTCACCCGAGAATGTAATTGCCGAGATCGAGGAACTCATAAGAAGCGATCCGGACATCAAGTTCATAAGGTTTGACGATGACATACTCACACTCGATGTCCGTTGGCTTGAAAACCTTTCTAACCTTTACAAGAAGAGAATCAGTATGCCGTTCATATGCAATTCACGCGTTAATTTCATAAACGAGAAAACCGCCGAGTTGCTTGCTGATATGGGCTGCCTGGTCGTTTGTATGGGAATTGAAAGTGGAAACGAGTGGCTAAGAAGCAAGGTGCTAAACAGACACATGAGCAACAGGCAAATCGTCAGAGCTTTCAAACTCTGCAAAGAATACGGCATGAAGACCGTCTCCACTAACATGGTGGGGCTTCCTTACGAGACAACCGAAATGGTGCTCGACACCATAAAGATAAACGCGGAATGCAGGCCCGACACAATCCAGGTCTCGACATTTATCCCTTACCCTGGAACGGAACTTCACTCGCTTTGCGAGAGGGAGGGCCTGCTTGTAAACGAGCGCGTTGACTCAATCTTCGAGGGGCGCTCGCCTTTAAAAAAGGTTGATAACAGTTGGGAGAACCGAGCCGCCAGGATGCACTTCCATACCCTTGCATACACTTTTTCTCACCTTTACCCAAAGAAACCCGCAGCGCTCGGGAAAATTACCGTGGGCGCCATTGAAGCTGCGCTGACAAATAAGAAAATCCCTCAGAGCGTCAGGCGCAAATTTTTCGAGTCTTTCATAAAGAGGAACGCGGGGAAACATGAACCAGAATGGATAAAATACTGAAAGCCAGAGAGTTATGCGCTCCATTACTTATATGGCGAAGCGGTTTGAACCAAGCGTTACAAACCCCTGCTTCAAATGCGTGAGGTTGATGGGAGGTATCTAACATGCCTGAAACGATAATTATCGGAGGTGGAACGAGCGGTCTTGCCGCAGCTTATACGCTACAACGGTCCGGATGCGATTGTCTTGTGCTTGAGAAGAGAGATGAGACGGGTGGAAGAATCGCCGGGAAAAAGCGCGATGGATTCATAATCGACGCAGGCGCTCAGTTCTTTTTCACAAGATACGCGACAACTTTCAGGCTTATGGAATCCTTAGAAATAAAAGACAAACTCATCAGGTTTGCCAAACCGATTGGTATCTTGAAAAAAGGAAAAGTGCACCTGGTTGACCCGGACATAAAAAAAATGCTCAAATCTCCCCGCTCTCTTTTTAATGCAAGATTCCTTTCTTTTCCGGGAACACTGAAGGCGGCGAAACTGGGGCTCGATCTGGCCCGCCGTTGGAAAAATCTTCATTTTGTTGAGGCGGAAAAGGCACTCGACTTAGATACATGGAGCGCGTCCGATTACGCCCGCCGAAACTACGGAGAAGAAGTTCTTGAATACGCTGTGCAGCCTCTGGTAAGCGCTCTCACCCTCGGCGAGCCTGAGGAAATCTCTGCCGCCTACGCGCTCTCGCTTATCAGCTGGGGGGTCCCGGGTCTTCTGACCACCAGGGACGGGATCGGTCTTCTCGCGGACTCACTCTCAGTCAAAGTCAAAAACATCCTCACAGGCGCGCGTGTGGAGAAAATCATCGTAGAGAACAATCGCGTCAAGGGCGTAAGAGTGAATATAAAAAGGAAAAAAGAATCGATTCAGGCGAAGAACGTCATTTGCTGCGTTACGGCAACCGAGGCAGCGAAAATCTTAAACGGCGTTCATCCTCTCATAACGGATAACTTGTCTCGAACAACTTACAGTTCCTGCGTTCATGTCATATTCGCTCTTCCTCACAAAATCATGGGTGAGACTTATGCCATCGCCGTGCCGAGGAAGGAAGGGCTCGTTTTCTGCGGACTTACCGATAATTCCAACAAGGTGGAAACATACGCTCCGGAAGGCTGTTCGCTTCTCCATGTTTACACTTACGGGAAATACGCCAAAGAACTTTTGAATAAAAAGGAAAGCGAGGTAATAAACAGAGTAGCAGCTGATTTAGTTTCAGTTTTGCCTTCGTTTGGAGAAGAGCGCATTTTCTCGGAGGTGGTAAGATGGGAGGAGGCGGTATGCCTTTCTCCTCCGGGAAAAATCGTCGCGGCTAAGAGAGCGGCTGAAGCCGCGCAGGGATACCGCGGGCTTTATTTGGCCGGGGAGTTCATGGGGATGCCTTCGGTTGAGGCGGCTCTCGCAAGCGGGATAAAAGCGGCAGGGGACGTTCTCGAACGCGCCTAACCGCGCGACAATCGAGCTTCTGTATGAGAAAAGAAGTTTACTTAAACAGGCTCTCTGGTATTTCACGTCTTGCGTAAATAAAAATAAATGAAGACGCGGCGTCAACAAGCAAAGAAAACACTCCACGACGTAAATGTCCCTAATATCGGAATACGCGCTTCAAAAGACTAAAGTCGCTCGGTTAAAGTATCGATTCTTTGAAAGAAATATTTGAGCAAGAAACTTTTACATGAGGACATCATAATGTTAGACTCTTTTCAAGCTAATGCGACAGCTTGTTCCTTTTGTCAAGATTGTTTCCATTTTTGCTAACCTTAAATCGTGGTCAGGAGATCGATTTTGAAAGATGAAAGACATAAATGAGAATTCTCTTAAAAAAGGGAAATTGAAAGGATTGATTATTTCAGATAAGCCGGAGCTTTCCAGTGTGATGGCATCTTTGCTCTCTGATGCTTTCGATATTGACCTTGAAACGCTCAATGACCTGTCTGAAGCCATCGCTAAAAAGGAACAAAAACCGATCACCGATTTTGACCTGATCACGATATATGGGAAAGAAATCAATGAAACCTTAATAGGATATGTAAACGAGGTCTCGAAAAATCCTTATCACCCCTCTTTAATATTGGTCGTGCAGGAAATTTCAAAAAAAGCCTACCATCCCGATTTAAATTTATTCAAGGGAAAAAGAGTCTATGTTGTAGAAGAGAATCGAATCGCCTCCCTCATTCCAACAATTGCCGAGAAAGCGATATGGGAAAACCCTCTATCCTCTTCGAGAGTGGAACTTTTGAGAAATAATATACTTTTTGAGAAAACGTTGAACGCCCTTCCGGATATTTTCGCCGTTGTTGATATCACCACAAAACTTTTAATCTGGAACAGGCGCCTCGAGGATTTGACCGGTTACACTTCCAAAGAACTGGAAAATATGCATGTTTATGATTTCATTGAAGAATCATCAATGGATTTGTTCTGGCTGGGAACAACCGCCATGCTTGAAGGAAAAGAGGGAATAGCCGATTTGCTACTCGTCAAAAAGGATGGCAGGGTCTTCGCTGCCGAGCTGAGGGGGCGCGCGGTTAGAAACGATAGGGGTGAAATCATAGGCTTCAGCGGAACCGCGCGCGACGTGACGGCAAGGTCAAAGAAAGAGAAAGGGTTAATCGAGAGAATCGAGAGGGAACGGCAAATTTCCGGTGAGAGAGCAACCCTTTTGAAGGAGCTAAACACCTACCTTAAGAGTCAGGTAAGAGAGCGCGAACAGATTGAAAAAGAACTTCGCGAAAGCAGGAAGTTTCACTCATCGATTCTCGATAACATAAGGGACTACATCCTTGTCATCTCACGCGATGGTTCTTTGCTTTACGCAAATCCGGCTGCCCGGCGCTATTTCGGAATCGAGCCTGGTCAGTTCGACTTATACAATTTTCGAACCTACATTCACCCTGAGGACTTAAAATTAGCGCTGAAAGCATGGGCTCAAATAATAGATACCGGAAGCCTCTCCAAACCCCTCGAGCTAAGAATTCATCAAAGTGACAGTTCCTGGAGAACGCTGGAAATTGTGGGACAACGCTTCCAAGACACGGAGGGTGAATCCAAGATCATAATAAACTCCAGGGACGTCACAGAAAGAAAAGCGGCGGAGGAAGAGTTACGGGAGAAGTCGAAGACTTTGCGCGCTTTTTTGGACGCTACATCAGAGGTCGCGGTTCTTTTCGATAGTGAAAAGAGGATTGTCACCGCAAATAAAGTGCTTGCCGAAAGGTTGGGAAAGAATATCGATGAACTCTTGGGAGCGAGGCTATACGAGTCTGGCTTGCTTGATCCACAAGTGGCCAAACTCAGAGAAGAGAAGGTGGATGAGGTTCTTCAAACGGGCAAGCCGGTGAAATTCGAGGACTTTCACCGTGGAACGCATTTCGAGCACAGGCTTTATCCCGTATTCGGAAAGAACGGGGAAGTGGAAAAAGTTGCCTTCTTTTCAACAGACATCACCGAGCACAAGAAAGCGGAAAAAGAAATAAGGAAATTCGAAACCATATACGAGAGAGCGAACTTCGGGATTTCGATTGTCTCACTTTCTGAGGAGATACTTTACGTCAACCCATATTTCGCATCCGTCCACGGCTTCAATCAGGAAGAACTTAAAGGAAAGCCCGTTGACATCTTACACTCCGCCGACCAGATGCCCCGCGTGAGAGAACTTTTAGATAAGTTGAAAAAAGAGGGCTCATTCGATGCAGAAGTGGTATGGCATGCGAAAAAAGACGGTAAGCGGTTCCCCATGCTAATGAACGGCATCCTCATAAGAGATGAAAACAACCAGCCGAGCTATATGGCGGCGACCGCGATCGACATAACTGAGCTTACCCATGCGCAGGAAGCTTTGAAGGAAAGCGAGGAAAAATACAGATCATACTTCGAGAACGCTTTCGATGTGATAATCTTTGTCAATTCCTCCTTCACCGTCTCAAGCGTCTCTCCCTCGATAGAAAACATTACTGGCTACAAGCCTGAGGAAATTGTTGGTAGAAATTTCACCGACTTAAAAGTAATCTCTCCCCAATCCATTGAAAGGGTCATAAATGACCTCGTAAGGGTTATAAGTGGTGAGAAAATAACCGCTGAATACCTTATTTACACAAAGAGCGGGGAAACCAAGACAATCGAAGTCAATGAATCTCCGCTTTCATCTGAAGGTCGAATCATCGGGGCTCTTTGCACCGCGCGAGATATCACCGACAGAAAAGAAGCGGAAGAAGAGTTAAGAAGGCTCAACAAGGAACTCGAGACTTACGCTCAGACTGTTTCACACGACCTTAAAAGACCACTTTCAGCCATTAAACTTTCCGCTGAGAACCTAATTAAAATCTGGGCAATGCGAGACAACCTTAGTGCATCGGAAATAGACAAGGACATAGTAAGAGCAGTTGAAATAATCCAGGAAGGGGTCTCAAAAGCCAACGCGCTCATTGATGATTTGCTTTCTCTGGCCTACGCCGGACAGAAACCAAAAGACGTGGAAGAGATCGACATTGGCCTGCTGGTTGCGGAGATCATCAATGAAAGAAACGCATTGATTTCCTCGAGAGGCGCGAAAGTTAACCACAACCGCGACCTCGGAATCGTTGTCGCAAGCCCGACCCATATGTACCAGATTTTCTCCAACCTCATTGAGAACGCTATCGTGCACAACCCATCCGAACACCCAGGTGTTTCGATTAAATACCTTGGATGGGACCGAGTGACCGGACACCATTACATCGTTCAGGACAATGGTCCGGGAATCCCACCGGAATTGACAGAAGCGGTCTTCCAGCCCTTTTTTAGGGGAAAGAACGGTAAGACCGGGATAGGGCTTGCGATCGTTGACAAAATCGTCAATCTCTACGGGGGGAATATAAGCATCAAAAACAGAAATGGCGCGGTGTTCGAATTCTTCATCAAAGATTTCACCGGAAGGTAATAAGGGCGCCTCAATCAGCCCGTTCTTTGGTCACCCTCGCGAGATCCAGTCTCAACAAAGCCGATATCGCCGGCAGTTCAGCAACCAGGGTAACCACGAAGGTGGCAATCACGATAACGAGAATTGTCATCGGTGTTATTACGCAGTCAGGAGCGATGCGACCCGACATCAAAATTTTGTCGATCAAGAGCCATTCGAGAAACCTACCGGCCGCGATGCCGGGGACAAGCCCCAAGAGCACAACAAACAAGGTTTCTACTGTCAAGAATGAAAAAATCTTGCCCTTTCCCGCTCCCAGAGTTCGCAACGTCGCGACTTCCCTTCTCCTTTCTAAGGCAGTAACCGTTACCATAGAGAAAAGAATTGAAAACCCCATCGCGAAGGCCATCAGATAAAAGACGTAGAAAAGGCTCTTGATACCGCGCACAAGTTGACTGAATGTCTTGAGCATACCGCTCTTTGTCACGACATACCCGTCGGATGAAACGCGTTCAACATCCCTTAAGACACCGGGCAAGAAGGGGGCTTTTGCTTTGATTATTATGGCGTTATAAAATTCAGTATCCTTTTGAATATCCTCGGTGTTAAAAGAGGCGCCGAACCATTCGCTTCCCGTTCCGGATTTCCCCATTTCAAGGATCTTACGTAAAGTTTCCTTGATCAGGATATCTTTTGAAACGCGCTCCGAAAAGACATTCTTTTGTCCTTGAATGTATCTCTCATGATCGTTTAAGAAACTCGATGCGAGAAACTGAATATATGAATAACTCACATAGCAGACTCCACCAAAAGGTTCGGACACGAAACTCCTTACCCTGAAAGGAAGAGACCCAACCACAGTTTGAACGGTCACGGTGTCACCCTTCTTTATGGAAAGCTCTTTGCCGACACCCCTGTTTAAGAGAACCTCACCAAAGCCGGGACGAGCGGACTTCCCTGAGACAGGGTGGAGCCGGTGAAGGTCTGTTTCATCTTTATAAGCGTTTAACTGGAGGTCAAGAGAGCGTCCCTCCACATAAAGGGAAACAGGGAGATCGATGAGCGGTTCCGCTTTAATAACATTGGGTATCTTTCTAACCTCGCCGAGAATTTCCTCGTCCACAGGTTTTTCCCATAATATCGCCACGTCCCATTTCAGAATTTCCTCAGAATACTTCTTTACGGCGTAATCGAGCGAGTCTTTGCCTCCACTCGCCGTTGTCATCAGGCAGACCGTGGCCGCGACCCCCACTGCGGTAAGAAACGTTCTCCTCCAGTTTCTTGCTATGTTACGAACTGATAGAACCAGCAACCTTGACCCAACGGGCTTTTTGCGCGTGGGAATTAAAGACTTTTTCCAGGCTCCGCGAGATTTTGCGGCGCCCGTCCTCGATGATAAGCCCCCGTTCCCGTTTCGCATAGCTTCGGCAGGTTTCATCCTGACCGCCTGCCTCGCCGGAAAAAATGACCCCGCAATGGAGAAAAGCGAACCTACGAGAATGCCCAAAAACGCAACCAGCGGTGAAAAAGACGTTCTGATAAACGGTAGGTCGAAAATGTCAGAATATATCTTTATGAAAAGAATTGAGAGGAGGTATCCCGCTGTAAGACCAATTAGAGAGCCGGTGAATCCTAGAAATATTCCGTAGAGAAAGTAGTGCGTGACCACACTGCGCTGGCTATAACCCAAAGCCCTTATGACGCCGATCTCCCTCTGTTGTGAGCGCACTACCCGGGTCATGGTGATATAAATCGAAAGAGAAGAGACAAGCAAAATGAGAACAGTGAAGAAAGCCGCGATCTTCCCGATATCGGAGACCTCATCATCAAGTGCTGCCGCTTGCGGCTTATCCCTGCCCCTGCTCATTCCGACAATGCCGTAACCCTCAAGGATTTTCTTTGCCCGCTCCATCACTCGGCGCAAACCGCGCACATTTGAGACCCTGAAAGCGACGTCATTTATGACATCGGCCTTGCCATATAAGCCTGAGGCCACGCTATAATCAGTGAAAACGACCCCAAAAGATTTCGGATCAGTCACATACTCAGAACTGCTGCGCAAAAGGCGCAAGTATTCGGGAGAAACGCAGACGCCAGAAATTCTTAGCGTTCGCGTTTTGCCGGAATATGAAACCTCCATCGTTTCGCCGAGCTTGAGACCGAAGGCGCGAGCAAGCTGATGGGCGGCCATGAACTCGCCGGTGGAAGCCCCCAAAGGATACCGACCCTTCAGAATTTTTGGCCTGTTTACTTGCGGCGGACCATTCTCAGGCAACGAGATTATTCTCACGATTATTTTTCTACCATCGACTTTGGCGTGCGAGTCGAAAGTAAGCCTTCCCTCAACCGCGACAAGCCCGTCTATTCTTTTCAATTTCCTCAAAACTGAACGCTCGGCACCAGATATGCGTATTGAGAAATCCTCATACAGAGTTTCCGCGTAGATACGGTTTATGGATTCTCCCAGGTCCTTCTGCGCGTGCAGAGGACCAGTGAACATGACTATCCCGAGGGATAGCACCCCTAAAATCGCGATTACCTGGTGCCAGTAGTTGGCTATGTCCCTCAGTATCTTCTTGTTAAACGGATTCAACTTTCTAACCTCGGTGCAAAGCGAACCTTACCGAAGCCTGCAATCACCCATCGTCAAAATATACGTGGTTAAAAACCAGAGCATACCAAGTATCGACGCAAATGCCGACGTAATTCACCAGATAACATCAGCCGGCACAAGACCAAAGCTTTCCAATATCTAAAAGCCTCATACCTAATACTTCGTTATTTGAAAATATCTTCGCTCTTGCCTTCATTGTTCCCTATAATCTAACGATGTCAGGTAATTTCAGTATCAATGGAGGGTGCGAAGATGGAGACTTTCGATGCTATACAGAAAAGAAGAAGCATCAGGCAATACAAACAAGAGCAGATTCCCCGAAAGACGCTTTTAAAACTCATGGAAGCGGCAAGGCTTGCGCCCTCGTCAAGCAACACGCAGTCATGGGGTTTTAAAATCATAACCGACCCATCCGTGAAAAGAAAACTCAGAGAGGCATGCTATAACCAGGATTTCGTCGAAGAATGCGGCGTCGTTATCGCCTGTTGCGTTGACCTTGACCAGTTCAAACTAAAGGGGGAAAGGACAAAAGAGCTCGTTATGATTGGCGCGGTACGCCCGAGCCCTGAAATGATAATGCGGGCGCTTAAAGGCGGGAGCGATCGAGACTACGAGGAGGAGAGAAGTTTCATCAACGGAATAATAAACGTTGCCATTGCAGCAGAGCATATCGTCCTTATGGCTACGGATTTGGGCATCGGTTCCTGCTGGGTAAGGGCTTTCGAGCACAAAAAAGTAACCGAAATAGTAAATCCACCGGAAAACCAGGTTGTTTTATGCCTTCTCACCTTAGGATATCCAAACGAAGACCCCCCGCAAAGACCGCGACGCTCTCTGGAAGAAATCATCTTCGATTAACCGTCAGTAAGGCTCTTTGCACGTCAATGGTGAAATGCGGTAACAAGGTAAGCTTCTATACACCCAGTTCACGTTACGGACCTACCACAAACCCTGGTTCTCAACGCGCTTAAGCCTAGCTCTCTATTTCCCTGTACAGTTCTTTTTTCATGACCTTGCCCAGAGGGGTTAATGGAAGCGAGTCGCGGAACTCGATGTATTTGGGTACCTTGTATCCCGCGAGACGCTCGCGGCACCATTCTTTGAGCTCTTCCTCGGTGGGTTTTTCAACCCCGGGCTGGGGCACGATGAAAGCCTTGCCCTCCTCGCCCATAACCTCATCAGGAACCCCGATGACCGCGGCGAAAAGAACCTTCGGGTGTTTTTGAAGGACCTCTTCAACCTCCGGAGGATATACGTTTTCCCCGCCTCTGATGTACATTTCCTTCTTCCGACCGAGTATGTAAACGTAGCCGTCCTCGTCCATCTTCCCGATATCACCCGTGCGGAAGAACCCATCTGGTGTCATCACTAGAGCGGTCTCTTCGGGCCTCTTGTAATAACCCTTCATGACCGCATCCCCTCTGATGCAGATCTCGCCCTCGCTTCCCACCGGAAAGTCGTTGCCCTCGCTATCCTTTATCCTTATCTCAATCCCCTCGTTAGGCTTTCCAATGCTTCTCGAAATTCGCTCGAAGGAATCCTCATCAACTCTTGTGAAAGTAACCGCCCCGGAGACCTCGGACAGGCCGTAGCCGTTAGTAAGATAAATGCCGAACTTTTCCTTGGCTTGTTTGAAAACCTCAGGTGGGCAAGGCGCCGCAGAAACAACCCCTATGCGGAGCGAAGAAAGGTCATATTTATCAAAATCAGGCACCATCATCAAAAGAATGTACTGAGCGGGAACCTGGCCCATGATCGTGATTCTCTCTTTTTCAACTGTCCTTAAGACCTCATCGGGCACAAACGCATCGAGCATTACGAGCGTCCCGCCCACATAAAGCATTGACATTATCGCCATAACCCCACCGCCAACGTGGTTTACCGGGATATCCAAAAGAAGTCTGTCATCGGATGTGACATCCGAGGCGGCTATCTGACCTTTAACATAGGAAATCAGGTTTTTGTGCGTAAGCATCGCCGCTTTGGGAACGCCGGTGGTGCCAGAGGTATAGACCATGAAAGCGGTGTCATCTTCTTCGACAAGCGAACGCGCTTCCTCCAGTCTTTTTTGTTCCTCATCGCTTGAAGGCTTGAATAGAATGTTTCCCGAAACAGCGCCCTCTATCTTTGCGACATCCTTGTCTTCTCCGATAATGACAACCTTCTCAAGTTTCGGGCAATTTGGTATGAATTGCTTTGCCACATCTATGAAATCGGCTTCCCCATAGCGTGGAACCATAATAAGGAAGCGCGAATCAGAGTTATCTACGACAAATCCTGCTTCCTGCGCGGCGAATCTCGTAGCAACGGGAACTGCGGCAGCGCCTATTGAATTCGCCGCAATGTAGCAGTACATAAACTCTGGCATGTTACCGATATACAGGGCAACGTGATCCCCTCTCTTAACGCCTAAAGAGAGCATGCCGTTTGCCACGCGGTTAACGTTATCCCAGTACTCCGCATAAGTCACTCTTCTTTCTCTCAGGACAAGCGCTTCCTTATCCGGAGCCTCCTTAGCGTGCCTCTCGAGCAATTCGTGGATAAGCATTGCCATCACCTCTCTCTTTCCCCTTTCTATTTCTTGGAGTTTTCCATAATTCCCACACTGATTGATAAGCGAGGTATCAAGATTCCGTCCCGCAGGAAATAACTGGCTTATCATGTGAATCAGACGACAGCCGGCGCGAAGAAAAAATCATCAACTTACCTTCCCGCCACCACAATGTCTTTGACAACAATGGATGGTGCGCCTATCCCGCCACGCAAAGGGATAAACCTCAAGTCATTGCCGATGGCGATCAAGCCTTTGAGAAAATCTTCCATTTTTCCTGCGACCGTGACCTCACGGACTCCCTTATCCGGTTTACCGTTCCTGATGAAGATGCCCTTCACGCCAACAGAAATTTCCCCTGTGACAGGATTCAAACCAACGTGGACGCCCTGAAGCTCGGTAACCTCAAGACCGTTTTCGATTCCGGCGCGGAGCTCTTCAAAACTTGAGCCACCGGCGGGAATGTAGAGATTGGTAGGAGAAACCCCGATGTTGTCACGGAAAGAAGCCCTGCTTGCGTTCCCGGTAAGCGCGCAGCCCATTCGTGATGCCGTGTAGCAGTTGTGAAGAAACCCTTTTAAAACACCCCTTTCTATTAGCGTCTTCCTTGTCATTCTAACGCCCTCATCATCAAAAGGCGCGGTGCCGAAACCGCCTTTGATTGTTCCATCGTCCTCTAAATTCAAAAGGTCAGAGCCAACGCTTTCGCCGATTCTATCCGCGAGATACGACCTACCCTTCACAACCGCATCCGCGGAAAGGGCAAACGCTACCGCGGCGATTATTTCCGCCGCCGGAAGATTTCTCAATATCAAAGGCATTTTTTTTGTTTCAATCGCGCTTGAGCCCAAAAGACTAACCGCAAGCCCCGCGGCTTCTTCCGAGGCGGCGTCTCCTTCGAGGCGGGAAAACCTGCGCGCCGCGGTGAAACCAAAACCCGTCTGGAATTCCCCGTCTTCCTCAGCAATGGCGATAAGATAACCGTAAAAGGATGATGTCCGATATCCCGCCCTGAAACCGAGGCTGTTAGCAATAACGATATTAGAAGCAGAATCAGAATAAAAAGCGGTTTCGACGCCTTTTACTCTGGGGTCAAATGCGCGGGCATTGCGCTCGAGGTTGAGAGTGAACTCGATCTTCTCCTCTGCGGAAATGTCGTCCGGGTCCTCCTGCCATATGTCCAATTCACTTCCAAGCTCTCCGCCCTCTCTGGCACCCTTAGGACAGTATGAATCTTCAGGCAGACGAATGTGTAGATCGGGCTCGGAAATATCCGCGCTTGCTATCGCATTTTCGACAGCCTGTATTAAAGCCCCCTCGGAGACATCGGTAGTGTATGAACGTCCAATCTTATCGCCCTTGAATACCCTGATTCCCACGCCTGCATGCTCGGAGCGTCGAAACGATTCAAGATTCAAATCGAAGACTTTTATCGACGTGCCATACGAGGTAACAAAGAAGGCTTCGGATTGAGGTGCGCCGTGCCGCTCGCATATCTCAACCACCCGCTCGGCAACAGTAATTCCTAAAGAAGGATTCTCCACAAATTACCCCTCCTCCACTAACAGCATTCAACCCATCCGTCAGATAAATAAAAAACAAAAACTATGACAAAAGCAAGGTTTAAACCACTTCAAAAAGAAAATGCAAGAAATCAAATCTTTAGCGCCGGACCAAGTTTTAAGCTAAATTTAATCCCTAATAGAACAAGAAACACTTTGCGATCCCTCTCTTGTAATTTAAACAACAAGGCGTAAATTCACTTTGCTCGCAAATTGAGCCATGAAAAGGGTCCATGAATCAGCGCATCTGATATTATTCTTGTGTCACGCTGAATCGGGAGGATGAATGGGAGAGATTTTCTACGTAACGACACCTATTTATTACGTTAACGATATGCCGCACATTGGCACCGCTTACACCACAGTCGCCGCTGACGCGGTGGCAAGATACCAACGCTTAAAAGGCAGAAAAGTTTTCTTTCTCACCGGGACAGATGAACATGGTCAAAAAGTGGCGCAGGCAGCCGCGGAAAGGAACCAGAACCCCCAAGTCTGGGCGGACTCTATGGTCCCCCATTTCAAGGAGACATGGCGTATTTTGAACATCAGCAACGATGACTTCATCCGCACCACGGACAACCGACACACAAGAGTCGCGCAAATTTTCATACAAAAATTAAAGGATAAGGGTGACATATATCTCGGGACCTACGAAGGCTGGTACTGTGTTCATGATGAATCTTTCCTGCTTTCAAGCCAACTTGTGGATGGCAATTGTCCCGAGTGCCGGCGTCCAGTTGAATGGGTAAAAGAGGAGAACTACTTCTTCAAGCTATCGAAATACGCCCATGCGGTCCTTAAGCACATTGAGGAAAACCCCGAATTCGTCCAGCCCGAGACAAGACGAAACGAGGTGATAAGTTTCATCAAAAGCGGTCTTTCAGACCAAAGCATTTCGCGAACGAGTTTCACATGGGGCATCCCTCTACCCTTTGACGCGAGACATGTGATGTACGTGTGGTTTGACGCGCTATTAAACTACATAAGCGCCATAGACTACGGATCAGACATGAAAAGGTTTGTACAGACATGGCCTGCTGATCTCCATCTTGTGGGCAAGGAAATACTTAGGTTTCACGCCATCATATGGCCCGCGATGCTCTTCGCCGCGGAACTCCCTCTCCCGAAAAGGATATTCGCCCACGGGTGGCTTACCGTCGAGGGTCAAAAAATGTCAAAATCCCTTGGAAATGTCATCTCTCCAAAGGAACTTGTTGTCGAGTACGGTACCGACGCCTACCGCTACTATTTCCTGAGGGAGTTTTCGTTTGGGATTGACGGAAACTTCTCGAGAAGAACTCTGCTTGGAAGATACAACGCCGAACTCGCAAACGACCTTGGGAATCTCGTAAGTCGAGTGCTGACCATGGTCAAGAAATACCGCAATGGCACGGTGCCCGAGCCTGATACCCCGGGCGCCGAAGAGAATGGGGTTATCGAGACAGTACCGCTCGTTCTTTCTGAACTGGATGAGAAGATGTCTGAGCTTGCTTTCAACGAGGCTTTATCCTCCGTGTGGGACCTCGTTCACGCTCTAAACCGTTATGTTGACATTCGCGCTCCCTGGTCAATCGCTTCCGACCCGTCAAGGGAAAGAGAACTCGACACAATTCTTTACACAAGTTTGGAGGGTTTGAGAATCATCGCCCTTTTGATACTGCCCTTCATGCCGGAGACAGCGGAAAAGATATGGATGAGGACGGGAATGACGGATAAGATATCGGATATGAAACTTGACGAGGCGGCAAAATGGGGAATGCTCCCCCACGGCTCGAAAACCGTCTCAGGCGATGCGCTTTTCCCGAGAAAACCAGAATGACCTCAAAGCGTAAGGAACCGGATTTTCTATGTCAGCCTTTCCCATGATACCGGACACTCACGCCCATTTGGACTTGATCGATGAGGACGCAAGAAATGTCGTCGAAAGGGCGCGCGAACATGACGTTTCCCCCATCATAACCGTAGGCATTGACCTAAGCTCAAGCCGTCTTGCGGCTAAACATGCTGAGACAATAGCCGGGGTATTCGCAAGTGTAGGAATACACCCAAACAGCACTCAAGATTTAAAGCCTGATACGTTTGATCTGTTAAAGGAAATCATAAGCGGGAAAAAGAACGTCGTCGCGATTGGGGAAACCGGTCTTGATTATTACAGGAAAGCAGCCCAAAAAGAATCTCAAGAGAAATCATTCAGGGCTCACATTAGATTAGCTAAGGAGCTCAGCAAGACCCTGATAATCCATGACAGGGACGCCCACCTTGATGTTTTGCGCACTCTCGATGAGGAGCGACCTGAATTTCCGGTTGTGATGCACTGTTTTTCCGGGGATGAGGATTTCTTAAGTCAATGTCTTCGGCGAGGCTTTTACATATCATTTGCCGGACCGCTCACGTTTCCTAACGCCCAGCGAACGAGGGAAATCGCCTCCTGCGTCCCACTCAAATCCGTGCTTGTCGAAACAGACGCGCCATTTCTCTCCCCTCACCCTTTTAGAGGAAAGAAAAATCTCCCGGAAAGGGCAAGACTCGTGGCGGAGGCACTCTCCTCCATTCACCGCGTTGACCCAACAGAGATGTCTGCCATTCTTCGGGAAAACACAGGCGCCGCGTTCCTGGTCGACATATGAGACAAACCAGCTTATCCGGCATATTTTGAAAAAGTGAACAAAAACCTTTCGTCTCGATTTAAAAACGCAAAAGATAATCTTAAGAGGATGAAAGACCCAAACAAGATGAATGAAGACCGCATGAGGCTGCTGTCTCCCTCATATCTAAGAGAAGTCTTGAGAGAATATGGCGTAAAACCAAGAAGCTCGCTTGGTCAGAATTTCCTCATAGACCCCAATGTCTTAAAGATTATCGGGAAGAGCGCGGGACTCAAAAGCGACGACATCGTGATCGAAGTGGGCGCGGGGGCTGGGGCTTTGACCCAGGTTCTCGCGAAGAAATGCGCCCGCGTGATAGCAATCGAAGTGGACCCTGGTCTTTCGAATTTCTTGAAGACTGAGTTCGGAAGAGAGAAGAATGTGAACATTATCCGGGGTGACGCCTTGAAAATCTCGCCGGCAAAATTGTTTGCGGAGATTCCAGAAAGAGCGAAAATGGTCTCCAACCTTCCCTACGGCATAGCGGCGACTCTTGTCCTTTCATGGCTCAGGGACCACCCCTGGATCACGGAGTATACCATTATGGTTCAGCGGGAAGTCGCACAAAGGTTCATAGCAAAACCGCGCAGCAAAGATTATTCCCAGGCGACCGTGAAAATAAATTACTACTCAAAAGTTGAAAAGATAGCCTCGGTCTCATCCAACTGCTTCTTCCCGAAACCGAGAGTCGAGACGGCAATACTTCGCCTTCAGAGGTACGACTTCGGCATCAGAAGAACTCGTCTGGCACCCAAAGCGAAGGATGAAAAGCTGTTTGATTTGGTCGTCTCAGCCGGTTTCCAGCAGCGCAGAAAAAAGTTTGCGAACTCGCTTTCGGCTCACCCAAAAATTAACATCGAGCAGAAAAGAATAAGGGACGCTCTACTTGAAATATGCGGAAACGAGGACGCCAGGGCGGAGGATTTGAGTGTGTTAGAATTCGTCAAGTTATCTAACCTTCTCTGTGAGCGGGATGACCCTTTAAGACGCCGAACGAAACCCGAAACGCGAAATTACGCTCGCGTTTCACCAGGGAAACGGAAAAATCAAATTGAGCAGAATGATTGACAGGCGGGAAATGACGGAACAGGAAAATAACACTCAAAATCAAACCCTTGAGGAAATTGCTGGAACGCCGTGGCACGCCCTTGATTTCAGTGAGGCTCTCTCGCGCCTAAGGACGGATGCGCAAAATGGGCTGACGGTCGATGAGGTCCGTAGAAGGTTAATGTTATACGGATCAAACACGATCGAGGAGCGTAAGGGAAAAAATCGAATTTTTCTGTTTTTCTCACAGTTCAACGATTTTATAATCTGGGTTCTTCTCGCCGCCGCGGTGCTAAGCGGGTTCGTGCTCAGAGAGTACGTGGACGCCTCCGTAATAATGGCGATTGTCATCCTCAATGCCGTTCTCGGCTACGCGCAAGAATCACGCGCCGAAAAAGCCTTAAGAGAGATCAGGAAAATGGCGGCACCGACGGCTAACGTTATTCGCTCAAGCGAAGAGTTCGTGATTTCGGCTGAGCAGATTGTTCCGGGCGACCTGCTCGTTCTCGAAGTGGGTGACATAGTCCCAGCCGATGCGCGTCTTGTAACCTCCGTCAACCTACGCACGAACGAATCGAGGCTGACCGGAGAATCAACCTCAATAGACAAGGACGCCAACGCGCTCGTGGAAGGCGACTGTCCCGTGGCAGACAGGATAAACATGGTCTTCACGGGAACGCACATCGACTACGGCAGGGGGATTGCGGTAGTTACCACGACAGGAAAATATACTGAACTGGGGAAAATTGCATCCATTCTTGAAGAGGCAAAAGAGCCTCTGACACCTCTGCAGGTAAGTATTAAGGAATTCGGCAAGAGGGTCGTCTACGCATGCCTGATTATCGCTTGCGCGGTTTTCGTTCTGGGGCTTTTACGTGGCAACAAGTTCGTGGCAATGCTTCTTTTCGCGGTAAGCCTCGCGGTTGCGGCTATACCGGAAGGGCTTCCGGCGGTGCTTACCGTAACGCTTGCCATGGGAACCCAGGCAATGGCCAAGAGAAACGCCATAATCAGAAGGCTTCCGGCAGTTGAAACCCTCGGCTGCGCGAGTTACATCTGCTCGGACAAGACGGGAACGCTCACCGAAAATCACATGACCGTTGTCAAAGCTATCACAGCCAACGGAGAGAGTCTCGCGTTTAAGGACTACATAGCGGAAAGCCCTCTTTCAACCAAAGAAAAAGAGTTGCTGCTTATGGCTGTCTCCCTTTGCAACGACGCCAGAGAAGACCACGCCGGAGGCGCGATTGGAGACCCGACCGAAACCGCCCTTGTAGAGGCAGCTAAAGCGGCCGGCCTGAACAGGGAAGAAGTGAACGTGAAATTCCCGAGGATTGCGGAGATCCCCTTTGATTCGGAACGCAAGATGATGACAACCATCCACCGCGACCTGAATAACTCATCACTTGGTAAAGCAATAATGCTTTCGAAAGGAGCTACAGAAAGCGTGCTCAAGGCGTGTTCGACCGCTATGGTAGGCGATAATATGGTTACCCTCGACAGGGAATTGAGAAACAGAATACTTGAAACGGTCGAGCGGGAGGGAAACTCAGGTTTAAGATCAATCGCGGCAGCATACAGGTATCTTCCAGATTTTTCAGAACAAGGCAAATTCATAAGCCTTGAAAGCGACATGACCTTCCTCGGGGCTCTCTCCATGATAGACCCACCGAGACCGGAGGCAAAAGAGGCGCTCCAGACATGCAGGAAAGCGCACATAGAAGTTGCGATGATTACGGGGGACCATCTCGCCACAGCGGTCGCAATAGCACGGGAACTGGGAATACTCAACGGGAAAAGCGAATTCATCGATGGAACCGCGCTGGAGGAAATGAGCGCTCAAGAACTTGCCAAAAAAGTTGAGAAAATTGGTGTTTACGCCCGGGTCTCACCTCTACACAAGGTTAAAATCATCGAGGCCTTGAAGTCCAAAAATCATATAGTGGCGATGACTGGCGACGGAGTCAACGACGCCCCAGCCCTTAAGAAAGCGGATATAGGCGTGGCTATGGGAGTCACGGGAACCGAAGTAGCAAAAGAAGCGAGCGACATGATACTTGCAGATGACAATTTCGCAACCATTGTTGCCGCCGTGAGGGAAGGCAGAATCATATACGCTAATCTTAAGAAGTTCATCTACTATCTTCTCTCCACGAACATCGGAATCGTGTTTTCATTGTTCATAGCGATGCTCATCGGATACCCCCTACCACTTCTTCCGGTGCAGGTTCTCTGGATAAACCTTGTGACTAACGGCATGCCAGCGCTCGCGCTGGGTTTCGAGCCTCCCGAGCCGCATATCATGGAGGAACCTCCGCGATCACCCGATGAGAACATACTCTCGCTTTCAAGACTCGCAAGACTACTTTGGCAAGGATGCGCGCTCACGATTGGCGCTGTCGCCGCTATGCTCGCCACAAGGTATCTTCTCGGTTTCTCATGGAATACTGCCAGTGGGCTTGAAGCTCACAGGACTGTCCTTTTCACCACGATTGTCGTCTCCGATGTCTTGCACTCCTTTAACTGGAGATTTGAAAGGCGCTCATTTTTGCGAACGGTTCCCTGGGAAAACATCTATCTCCTGCTTGCGCTAATCGTATCGCTCCTGCTGCAGATTTCCGTGCTCTATATCCCGCCGATGCAGCAAGCCTTCCACACAATCGCGCCCTCGGCTTCTATGTGGGGGGTTATCCTGATTTGTTCAACCGCGGCGGTTCTCACGATCGACCGTGTGAAAGTGTGGTTTTACCGCTCGCACAAGCCTGCATAAAGGAAGGTCTCCATATAATCCCTCTATGATGAATCCCGCATCCTCAATTTCGCGCTCGACCTGACCTGTAAGCACCTCCCTGGCGTGGCTTGGCTCAAAGAATTTCAAGAAAAAACGCGCCGCTGCTTTTTGCGCGGGAGTTTTTCCCTCTCCGTAATCAGCCACAAGCAGTACTCCGCCGCTTTTGAGTATCCTCATGCTCTCCCCAATTATCATCCTTCTATCATGGCTCTTATTCTCATGAAGCCCGAAAGAAATGTTTACGACATCTGCAAAATCAGCCTGAAAGGGTAGCTCCCTCGCGTCGGCAACGACCATTTCAATATTCGAAACCCCCGCTCTTCGAGCCCTCATCCGCACAAAATCCAGAACACCTGGATCAAGATCGACCGCGATAACTCGAGCGCTCGGACAGCGGCGCGCAAACTCGATCGCGGCAGACCCAATCCCTGACAAGAGGTCCACAACGAGTTTCGGCTTCCCTCCAGCAAACGAAGCAATCTTCTTTCTTAAGCCGGGAGCGAAAAGAGCGAGAGGGACCTCCACTATGTCAACCTTGAACAAGAAACGTATGAAATCAACGTGATAGGCAAGTTTGTGAGAATGTGATTTTTGAAACAATCCCCGCTTCATCTCGGATTTGAAAATGGTCTTGAAGCTTTGCGCAAAAATGCTGTGATCCGCTCGAAAGCGAATACAAGAACACCTGCGGGGGCGAGCATGACGGAGAGGAAAAATTCGGCAAGTCCTTTTATGGGCTTTCGGTCCTCAAGCAAACGCGTGGCTCCGTTGACCGCAAACGAGCCGGAAAGAGCGATCATATTAATGCCAAGCGCTCCCCGTCTGCGCCCCTTAGGTTTGAAACTGCCCCTGGGTCCCACGGGAATTGAGGCGGCATCCCAGCATCCAAATGGACCTATCCTCAACCCACGCCATATCTTGTCAAGCTCTTCTCCCGTTATCTCCTCGCGAATTCCCCATGGATTATATATGCCTAATCTAAAACCATCCTCGGCATTCCTGTATGATAGCGCCACTATATAGTGGAAATGGAAAGGGTTATATGGTTCGTCAGGGCGAGTATCAACCAACAATATCACCGGCACCCCAATATCGAGGTAATAAGTGAGCTCCTCACGTGATGTTCGGTTGAGGAATGCGCTCGCGTAACCTTTCCTGCGGGCAAACCAGACAAGCAGGTCGGGCGAGGAATAAATATTGAACTTTCTGATCTCTTTATCTATTTGATCAAAGGTTATTCGCGTACCGAAGAAATTCATTATGGCGGAAAGTGAGCACGTGCCGCAGGAGTTGCCTTTCTGCGCCAAGACGCCCCCGTGCGGAAGGTCCCCGACTGAAAGAAGTGCGCTATCACCTTCAATGGGCCTGCCAGCTCCAAGACCCATATAACATCACCCCAAAATCACATAAACGCAAGTCCCGTATAGAAAGGCGGCAAGAAAAACGCCCATCGTAATTCATTACAACCAAAACAGTTAATGAGCCTGCCGATGTTAAGATATCAGGATTTAGTTGAATCGACGGAAACCCAACGTAATAGTTTCCTCCTAAGAGGATATCCTATGACCGAACTTCTTTTCCCAGGCATCGAGCGTGGAAATAGCGGTCTCAGCCGTGAGCATCTCGTAGCACCTGTTAAGCGCTTTTGAAGCCTCCTCGGCGGTTAAATTAGGATGATTGAAAACAAGATGCTGATGGTCATAATGGGACCAATTCCTGTCTGTTATGATGTCTTGCCAATCTTTCCAGATAAGCGTACCCGGAAAAGGAGTTATTATCATCGCCTGGAAATAGGGAATACCCAGGGATGAAATGCGCTCCAGATCGCGCTCGATGCTCTCCGGCGTGTAATCTTCCCAGCCCAGCATATAAGTTGTCATAAACCAAATGTCGTTCTCCTTCAACTCATTTATGCAAGACAATATCTGCTTGGTTGTCTCCCTTTTCCTCGATGAATCAAGGTCCTGTTGCCTGAGCGACTCCACGCCCATGCAAATGCCGAAAAGTCCTTTTTCCGCAAGTTCGTGAACTTTTCCCAAGATGTCATCAGCCCTGCACTCAAACCAGAAAGGTATCTGCCTTTCGTGGAGAAGGTCCACCACCCTGCGCGCATGCTCGCTTCTGACCGAAAAATTGTCGTCGTAGAGAAGAACTCCTGCCACCCCGTTTTCCACATATATGTCAAGCACCCTCTCAATTTCGGCGATATCAACCTCTACCCTCTTAGGCATATAGGTGGTGGCGTGACAGAAAGTGCAACCCATATTGCACCCCATACTCGAAATCAGATACCCGATTTTGAACTCGTAGAATCCTACCTTGGCTTCCATGATAAATACGGGATGTCTTTTATTCATTCTCGCGTTGCCGGTGAGCAGTAGGCTTACCTTTTCCTCGCCGTGACCCCTGATTAGCCTGTCGAAATAACGTTCAAGTCCCGCGGGCGTGTCAACCCCGTATCCACCTCCCCACACCTCCTTAACCCCGCACTCCTTTGCTTCCTTCGCCATTAGGAGAGCTTCATACGTTTTGAAGGTCATAAAAGATATGCCAACTATGTCATACCCGCTTTCCAGGGCGAGTCTGTATTCCTTCCGGGTTGGATACTCTAAAACGTCAATCGGATAATCCACGGACTCTTTGATAAACCTGAGCCCAAAAGCCGGGGTGGGCACATAAAAGAAATCCGAAATGTCCGGAAGTTCGGCAAAATAAGGCAGGTAACCCAAAGCGCTCGGATACCGCTTCTTCAGACCTTCCGCATCACGCGTCAGCTCGTTGGAAAAAATGCCGCGGGAGGCATTTGGGTCTTCAGCGCACTTCTGGATAAATCGCGTATCATCGAAAGTGCCCTCAATGCTACCCCGCTCGTCTCCAGGCGTAAATGAGACAGGCTCCCTTCGGGATATGACCTGCTCAATCTTAGTAGAGGCGGGAAGTCTTAAACCTTCCCCCTCCGAAAATGTGGTTGTGAGAAGAACCTTCTTCCTGTTTTTCACCCGAGCCTCTCAAGGTAATCTTCTGGGACGGGATAATTACATGCCAGTTCTCCAAGACCATATTCGCGGACGATCTCCCCGCGTGCTTTAATGTAAGCCTTCTGAAGGTACGGCACAACCGCCAGGAATCTTATGGCGTCACCAAGCGGACCGTGGATCTTTACTCGCTTTTGCAGGAAAGCTACAGCCGGCGGGACTCTCGTGGTCATCATATCATCGAATGTCAGCGCGTCCGCGACATATTTCATTCCGGATTCACGCATGGAATTCCAATGGATTATACAATCACCATCATCGGTCACTCCCGCCTGGAAGGATATGCCAATGTCGCTTATCTCATATGTGAAGAAACGATTCTTGTCCTTGAATGTTTTTGCTATAACCTCTCTTGCCTCGGAAACATAATATCTCATCATTCTTTCTATAAACTCTCGAAATATCTCGTTCGTAACACCGGGCAGACCTGAGATTTCCCTGTCCATCTCCCCCACCAAATTGACCACATTCAAACAAATGACATTTAAACAAACATCTACCAGTAGTCCTTGGTGAACACTTCTAAAATCCGCTTTTTGTCGCCGGACCTCAATGCATGGACAATCTCGGAATACACTGCGCCAGCATCAACACCCCACGCGTCAACAGACCTGCGGACCACCCCTCTGGACCTGTCAACAGTGTACAAACCGAACCGCGGCTCGTAAGAGCCCCATTCATAATTATCCGTTAAAGTCCAGTAGAAATATCCTTTAAGAGGCACTCCATCTTTCAGCGCCCTCATGGCCTCGAATATAAAGGACTGAAGAAACTTATCTCTTGTCGCCCCGTCCTCCCTTGCCGAAACTTTGCCGTCGCGAACCTTATAAGCCATCCCGTTTTCGAGAATCATTATTGGAAGGTCTTTCGAGTTTATGCATTCCGCCTTCAAGAAGTGGTAAAGCGCCTTTGGGTTGAGAACCCACTGCCAATGCTCCGCATGGAGGTTCGCGCGTCTCTCTTTGATGTCCTCAATAGAGGGCAATCTCACGGCGTTTCTGAAGAACGGGTCGTAGAAATCAACGGAGAGAAAGTCGAGTTTCTTCGGCTCCGGAGACGAATATACGGCTTTTATGCCGTTCTCGAAATCGGAAAGGTCGAAGAAGAACTCCGTTCCCTTCTCAAGAACCTTCTCCATGAAAACGGTCAGCACAGGCGCCTTTCGCGCATGCTCACATTTTGAGATTTCCTCATCCCACTTTTTTTTGCCCTCTTTTAGGTATTCGCTTAATTCACCTTTCTCAATCCCGTTAATTCTCGCGTTCAGAAGATCAACCATTACTTTCTCAAGATAGTAAATGGATTGCTGAGTAGTGTTGCAGCTTACCTGCGGCTCATCCCAACCGTGGTCCCGGTAAACCCCGTGAAGTATGTCATAAGCGCGCGAATGAGCATCGATCATATTCCCCCATGCTCTTCCAGCCCATTTTATTCCCCATTTCTTGTGAGGCATTGCCCCCACGAGGTACGTCCCCAGAGCAAAAGCATTGGGCTCGTTCAAAGTAATCCAGTACTTTATCGGATGGAGGCTGTGTTTCTCTATCAGGATTGAATTTAACCTTTCCGCAATCGTCTCGACATACTTCTCGAAAAGAGGCATCTTTTCATCCTCGAGCCAGAAATCAACTCCCGCCCAAACTGGATGGGTGAAATGATGAAGAGTTATGACGGGTTCCATTCCTGCTTTCATAACGCAGGCCGCGATATTAGCGTAATGTTCGATTGCCTCGCGATCGAACGGGGGAATTTGGCCGGAGCGCATGAGAGTCGAGGGCTGGACCCTCGCCCATTCAATGCCCATTCTAAAAGCATTCAAGCCAATACCGCTTGCGGTCCTCACGTCTTGCTCGTACTCGTCCCAGAAACGGATACCCTCTCCGGACCTTTCAACCTTTCCCGATCTTTCAAGCTGAGCCCAGTTATTGAGCGGCTCTCCTGGTCCGTTGAAGCCACCCTCAACCTGAAAACCTGAATTAGCCACACCAAACAGGAAATCTTCCGGCAACTTGAAACCTTCAGAGAAAACCTCCTCGAGATTTTTCCTGGTAAAATGTCTTTCGAATCCCATGGCCGCCTCCCGCCATAGCAAAAACCGCGCCGTCCCTTTCTTAACTCAGCACGATAACGCCGGCATAAATTTAAACCCCAAGAAATCTTAACTTTAAAATATTATCATTAAGCGAATATATTTTCTTTAACTGATTGAGTCTTTCACACAATCCCCGGTGGCCATATTTTTTCCGGCGGCGCATGCGAAACGCGCACAAGTTGAATCAAATTTCAAAAGCGTCAGGGATTGATTTGGGAGTTTGTCAATGTTTTCTCAAGTCATCCTGGTCCAACAACAAAAAGATATGAATTTCTTCTTTACATGCATTGTAGCGCGCTCCTGCGCGTCTTAATTTTCGATGGTAAATCATGCCCCTGATGTGGGCTTGGACGATGAGGGATTCTTTCGTTCGGATTTGAGCTCAAATTCAGAGCGGCGCTGCCTCAACAGCGCCGCTCACCCCTTCTCCCCGGGTTTTTCGATTTCCCGGAGATCACCATAGGTCCCGCCGTCTCGGACCAAACTTACTTATTTCTTATGACCCTTATAGAGTCGTAGGCCACGAATGTAGTACCGTCCATAAGTCTTCCTGAAACGGTTATAACCACATTGTTGCCCGTAGGGACGTTCACGAGATCCTGCCGGTAGAATTTCACCACGAGCCGGCTGGATGCGACATTGCACTCAATCCCGATTGCCCCACTGCATCTCAGAGACGTCATGTCCGTGTCCGCAACGTTTCTTCCCTGGGGAAAGGTTATGTATACCGTGAACAGCCCCTGACTTGCGAGGTTCAGAGTTTCAGGCTCGACCCTCACTATCGTCGCAAGGAAACTAGCCGGCGGCTGATCAGGCGGTTCAGAAACCCCTGGGTCTCCGGGCTCCCCCGGATTGCCCGGTTCTCCCGGATCACCAGGAGTGCCAGGGTCTCCCGGGTTTACCGGTTCGTCGGGAGGGTCGGGTGTTACCGGCTCATCGCCCTCCGAGCCCCCTTCACCGTCTTCGTACTCAGGAGGCTCCGCAGGCTCCTCTTCGGAAGGGTCGCCCTCTTGGGTTCCATCCCCGGGGTTACCGCGACCATTTTCCCAAGCAAAACTGCCGCCAGCGATTTTCTTTCCGAGATTCAACACAATATAGTGGGCAGTTCCAGACTTTTCTAAAACTATGAGCGTAACGTATTTGTTATCCGGGTTGGGCTTCCATTCGTTTTCCCAGTAATAATCAGTCACAACCCCTACTTTGTGCGCAAGCAGCGACCAATTCCTTGAATCCTCGCTTCCTTTATCAAGCCTCGTGCCCGCAAGCCATACCGCCTTTATTCTGAAGCCCTCCGGCGCTGCGGCGATCCCGAGCCCCTCGACATAAGCACTCGCGATTGGTTCAGAGCCTTCACTAACCTCGAGGTCTGCCCATCCTATCTTCGGCTCCTCGAGGCTCATGTAATACCCGTCCACGGGAATCCATCCGTTTGCCTGGAATTCTGGTTTGGCTTTCAGGGCTTCAGGCGGGTCATAATCGCGATAGGCATCCTTTCCCTGAATTGCAAGTCTCGAATACCAGATAGCGTCGTAACACTTCTCACCGATTTTAATGTTTGCCATCGCGGTAGTCTTATCAGCGCTCTTTGCCCTGCCCATGAAAACAGGAACGCATATTCCCACAAGTATTGAAAGCACAAGAATAGTTATCATAAGTTCAAGAAGGTTGAACCCATCTTTTTTGCCCGTCTTTTTCATAATATTCGTTAGAATTTGGAACTTTCGCTCCCTCATTTGACCTCGTCTTCTTTATCAATTTATTGCCGAGGCATATTTGCTCTCAAAATCGTTATCGGAATAAATAGAGCGCTCAATAGTGGTCAAGATTATGATTTCCTTCTCACCATGACTAGCGCAGTATTAGCCCAAAAGCGGGACGATAAACATCAGCCACATGGACAATCCATGCCAGCTATATCGATTTTTCCCATTTCAAACACACTCAAGAACAGTGAAAGTCAGTTTGCATTTTGCATTCATTCTCCTGTTTAACGCGAACGGTTCGAGCAGAAACGCCATCTCTTCATTTTTCCCTCAGGGGTGTTCCAGTGAAAAAAGGAGCCAAAGATATCTTTGCGGTAGCTGGGGAAGCGAGACCCCCCGCGCGGCGACTCATTAGTATCGACAGATACCCCTGCGAGGGCGGGGTGAGTGTTCAAAGGGTTGCCACTTTATCATGCCATCACAATATATCACTGCGGGGGCGGGGGAATTGAAAACTTCTGAAGTAAGGAGGGAATATTAAAAACATATCCCTGCGGGGGGCGGGGCAAGTAGATCATGCTCCAATTGATTTGGATACTCGGATATACTCTTTATCTCGGCTCTGAAATTCGTGACGCCGCTAAGAAAGAAGGCAAATGAAAAACGAGAAAAACACGAGAAAACCGGTGAAACGACCGAGAGGAAAGAAAAATCTTGCGCAGTTTCTTTTAATCCTCGTGACGGTCGTGTGGGGACTCACGTTTTCGCTCGTAAAGATGAGCCTCAAGTTCATGGGACCATTCACGTTCTTGTCATGGCGATTTATTATCGCCTCTGTCGCTATGACCGCCATTGGCGCAGCGAATCTGAAAACCGCGCGCAGGAAAGCGCTTCTGGCTGGCGTCATCCTCGGAGTTATCTTATACGCCTCCTACACTTTCCAGACTGTGGGATTAAAATACACCACCGCGGGAAACGCCGGGTTTATAACCGGGCTTTTTATCGTTTTCGTTCCAATACTCTCGTTTCTCGCCCTCAAGCAAAAGCCGGATGTCAAATCGGTGTTTTCCGTTATTATCGCACTTACTGGTCTTGGTTTCCTCTCAATCCAAAACGGTTTCCATATTAAAATAGGGGATTTGCTTGTTCTTGCCTGCGCTTTCAGCTATTCAGTGCACATAATCCTTTTAGACAGATACGTGAAAAAGCACGATTTAATCATTTTGACCATGACCCAGATGTGGGTGCTTGCGATTTGCAGCCTGATATGCGCCTCTCTTTTCGAGAATCTAAGGGCTCCAAAAACACAGATTGTTTGGATTTCCCTCATAATCTGCGGGATTTTTGCGTCAGCCGTGGCGTTCTACATACAGGGATACGCACAACGAGTGTTCTCACCGGTGAAGACCGCGATGGTTCTCATTATGGAGCCGGTCTTCTCTGTAGGATTCGGCATGCTCCTGCTCGCAGAAAGACTCTCGGCACGGGGTTGGCTTGGGTGCGCGTTGATATTTGCCGGAATGCTATTGACCGAATTGCCCGGAGAAGGCGCGGAGTCTGGTGCCCCGCGAAAAGCGGATATGGAGGCGGCAGGTCTTGAAAATCTTAAGAGGGGTGGCACCGGCAAGGATCAATGACCTGGGCGGATGGACCGACACGTGGTTTGCGGGCTTCGGCTCAGTGCTTTCGGTATCGGTCCAGCCGGGAATTGAATGCTTGCTGGTGGTAGAGGATACCGGGGATATTTCCAAAGGCGGGGTCGCGATAAAGATAAAAACAACCGGTGAATCCTTCTATGTTGATCCGAACGAACTCACCTTCAAGAAAAACCCCATAATCGAGGCAGTGATTTTCTCAGAGGGCGTCCCAAAAGATTTCCACACAGAAATATCAGTGCGCTCGGCTATGCCGTTTGGCGCTGGTACCGGCACATCGGCATCGCTCGCTGTCGCCCTCCTCGGCACTCTCCGAAAGCTCAAAAGCGCCGATTGCTCTCCCGCTTCTCTCTGGCGTGAAGCACACAGGATAGAAACGGAGGTCCTGGGGCTTGAGTCCGGCATTCAGGACCAGATATGCGCCTCTTACGGGGGAATTTGTTTCATAGAAATACCTCAGTACCCCGACGCGAAAATAAGCCGTGTATCTCTGCCGGAAGAAATTGTAAAGAACCTCGACCGAACTTTGCTTTTAGTCTTTCTGGGGTCCGCTCATCAGTCAAGCGAAGTCCACACGAGGGTGATAGAAAAACTCAAGTCGGAGGGTTTGGATACGCCTGAGATCGAAACCTTGAGGAAGACAGCTTTCAAAGGGTTACAAGCGCTTCTTTTAGGCGACCTTGAGCTTTACGGCTCTGTGATGATAGAAAACAACGAAGCTCAGAGAAGCCTTCACCCAGAGCTGATCCCAAAAGAGGCAGACCTCGTCATCGAGATAGCAAAGCGGAACGACGCTTTGGGCTGGAAAGTGAACGGAGCGGGAGGGAGCGGTGGATCCATGACCGTCCTTCTCCCAGACGAACCGCAAACCATAGAGGATTTCAAAAAAGAGATAAACGAGCTTGGTCTCACCGATAAGCGCGCGATGGGAATTCGGATTGTGGAAACTAAGCTTGATCCAGACGGGTTCAGGGTTGAGTTCGTCAGCGAGGAGAACATTTGAACCTCGCTTTTGATTTTCGGTTGGCGTGCAGACGAGAAATCATTCGAAAAATGGTGGAGGTAGGCGGGATCGAACCGCCGACCTCGGGCGTGCAAAGCCCGCGCTCTCCCGACTGAGCTATACCCCCATGTGGATACTATGAAATTATCGCTTGGCAGCGGGCGCTGTCAACGCCCGTCTTCTGGGTGTGCAAGTACCGTTGAGACAAACTCATACCAGGGAAGACAGAGGAAAAACACACGTCAAGCGTGCGCTGATGCTATGTTCGAGACAACACAGTGCCTAACCAGTTTTAGTAGTTTTCATTCTTGCATTTACCCTTCTTCATCGACGCTTATTTCGCAAAGAAGATAAATATATTAAAAGCGCGCCATTTTCTGAATAGTTTTAAAATCCGCTGGAATTTGTTCAATTCTTAAAGCTTCGACAAGCGCTTTAGCCTAAGAGGATATGATCTACGACAAGTTGGCAGGATAACGTGGGCCCTGATGAGACTGAAAAGTTAAGAAACGTTCAAACATGGCCGATAGAAATATTCTTTCGGAGCAAATTGATCCGAAGTGTAGCATCATGTCGCTTACAAAAGGTAACAAACGGCATCTGGTGGCGGCCGCGTTTTTGGTCATTCTGACGCTGATAACGATTATTTCAGTCGGGCGTGGGGGCCAAGAAGGCTGAAGAAGAAAGAACCGTTGATAGGGGCAAAAAGGAGCCAAACTCGCTTGAATGATCAGCCGTTTACTACGACAATCAGCGCACCGGAAGAAGCCCTCTAAGCGGTCCGAGCGCAGCGAATATAATGTGTACCTATTCGGGCGGCACAAAATCGATGTCCTCGTGGGTAGTCATAGGAAAAGACGGCAACGCCCTTGCTGGATTTCCGGATAAAGTTGTCAGCATCAACGCCACGGACGGGACCGTCGCTTGGGAGTTTCTCTTGAGCGCTTCCACGGTTTCATCGTGCCGCGTGGCGGAGGACGGCACTATATACGTGTGCGCGGACAACAAGGTGGTCGCCCTTTCCCCCAGGGGAAACAAAAGTGGACTTATGATGTGGGAAGCACTACTGATGATCCCGCGCTTTCCGAGGACGGAACGATTCACGTAGGAAGCACAGGCGGAAGGATAGTTGCCCTTTCCGATGAAGGTAATCCGAAGTGGGAGTTCAATATATCGGGCAACATCCGCTCCCCATCAATCGACAAAAGCGGAAATCTCTACTGCGGCGCCTCGACCCTTGTTCTCTAATGCCTGGATAAAAATGGGAACAAAAAGTGGGAATTCAAGCCGGCTGGCGATCTCCCTTAGTATCAAGGTCTCAGTAATTGGTCCAACACCCTGGAAACCCCCTCCATAGGAGATGACGGCACGATTTACGCTGTTAGCCCGGTCACGCCGGGAATAACCAGCACCTGGCAGCAGATACCAAACTATTCGGTGCCTCTGCAGACAAAGATATACGCGGTCACACCGGACGGAAAGCTAAAGTGGGAGTACACCCGTTCAGGCGGACAGATGTACATGATACACACCCCAACCATTGGTCGCGACGGAACCATTTATGCCGGGACTTCTCGATGGGTAGTGGTCGCGCTTGATCCGACAGGAAAGCAGTTCTGGGAGTTCACCACGGACGAAGAAACCAACGAGTGCTCATCGGTATACAGTCCCACGATTGGAAAAGACGGCTTGCTCTACGTGGCCACAACGAAATCGAGAATCTTCTGCTTAACGCCGGAAGGGTAGGAAAATGGCGCTACGACGCGAACAACCCCTGGCTTCCATGGACGGAAGGCAGCCGATGCTTGGAGGCTCGAAGAACTTCACCCCGCCCGCGATCGCCAAGGACGGAACCCTCTTTTCACTTTTGGAAGAGGGTAAGGTTTACGTCTTCAAGACACCGTGAATGTGTGAAAAAGGAGATTTCGGCCAATGGAACTTGGCGTATCTGATAACATTTAGCGCCCCTTGCGCCATTTAGCCTCCGAACAAGTTTTGAATTGGTGGTTCTGGGATAAAACAGGCGCCCTTTTAAGGGTAAGAAATATTCGGTTGAGCGTTATGCCGTTACCAAGATTGAAAGGTGCCACACAGTCGGTTAACCAGAGCGCTAACATCTTCAAAATCCAGAAGGCGCAAGAGGTTAAAGCTTTAGTTCTCAAAGCACAGGGATAAACATGACCGTGCAGTATGTGATCCTTGAAGGAAATTCACCCGCAGATACGCGTGAATTGCCCCAAGACACGTCTGTCCACCTTCGCGCGGAACGCTTTTCCCGACTCCAAATAATATTTTTTCCGTGCCCGTCTAACCCTAAGGGAAAGGATTCGGCAATCCGTTGTAACGCCCACCAGCACCGTGGTCCGCTAAAACCGACTGCCCTCGCAGCGGGGTGCGTGTAAAAAGATTTTGGGAAGAAAGAAGAGAGAAAACGCTGACCCATGGAAAGCTCGCAAAGGCAAATTTCCTCAACAGCCTTACCGCCGCCACCAGAAAGCCACATGACTTATTCAGTTTCGCGCTATGAGCTTACCGGCACCAGGCAGAGCTCCACCTTCCTCGTACCCGTAAAGAATTGCGCTTTTGTAGGCGCTATTACTTTCGAGTTTTCCCAAGAGCACCCACCTTCCTTAAACCCGAAATGAATTTCGCTTTTGTGCTCAGTCGAAAACCTCCACCTTCACCGAGCATTTGCTCGGCATGATGTTCATATAATATGTGCCGGGCTCAAGATATATGGTTTTTTTATGGAGACCGGCTTCGAAAGCGTTTGCGCCCGCCCGCATCTTCCCATCGGGATGCAAGTGTACAGTTATTGTGACGCTGGCGTCGTCTCCCCCCTCAACGTTGTAGGACAGCTCCTGTGAGGTGGTCTTGACCGTGAAGGTGCCAGTTTTGGTATCCTCGCTCACGGTTGTGGAAAACACGCAGTTCTGAGACTGCCCCGTCTGCGTGGTGGGCTCCTCCTTTGCGCCGGATTTTGCGCTTTTTTCCGTCTCCGTGGCACCTTTCTTCTCCCCGGAACCACAACCGCAGACATTCACCACTGCGAAGGCCGAGAAGAGTAAGACAACAATGATTAGGGACACCACTTGCTTTCTATACGCCATTTCACACCTCCTTGAAAAAAATCCAGCCGCGATTTTAAAGCATATATCTCATCTTGGGCAAGAAGCCCCTTGCCCCTTCCTGGACTAAAACGCCTTATCCGTCAGGTAAAACAAATGATATGCGAAAATGCTTAATCAGCACGCGCTTTACAAAACGACAAAGGATTGCCGTGTTTAATTGTTTGAGTTTCAGGTCAAATTACGCGAAGAAGAATATTTCGTGGAAATATCGTTAATGTGAGGCGGTGAATAATTCCGGTAATACAAAACACTGGTATACTCACCCATGATTTAACCAAGATGAGCAACCATGAGAAGAATCCAGCAGAAAAGCTTGGATAACTGAAGGGCGTTAAAGCGGCTAAACCGCCGTCCGTGCCTTTAAGATGAAGATTTGAGCGCTCAGGTTTTGAGCCATCGCGGCTTATGGCTAGATTTACTATTAAACGCTAACGCTCAATCCCTGCTTCAATCAAGGGTTCCCATGATTATCGGCCAGATTACTACAAATGCATGTTTTCACCTAATTCTAATTATCAGGCTCTGGCGCTAAAGAGAATCGCGAATCCGGCGCGAATATCTATTACGTAACCTCACAAAACGATTTTTCAACCTTTATCTGCCGGTATCGTTCTCTATTCCCTGTGCGGATAACGAATTTTTCTCGCGTTTTCGCGCATTAGCGAGCAACAAAAATGGTTTTATCTTCGCCATGAGCCTGGATAACTACTCTTTCTCGCGTTTTCACTCCGCCCTGTGTGCCATGATGTTTCCGCACGCTCAGTCGCGGAGGCGCTAATAAAAGATGTTGTGAAACTCCACCATCTTAGGGCAGAGCAAAATCAAAGGCTTTGCCGGTTTTGGATAGAGTTCTTGTGGTGGAGTAAGCAGCGTCAAGCCACACCTCTAAAGCGCGAAAGGTCCGCGCCAGAACGAGCAATACCGCCTTTGTGGGTTCGTCAGGAATCCTCTTCAAATGTAGTAAAAACAGCAAGTAGGGAAGCGAATAAAAATATACTGGAGCTTTACCCCGAAGAGTCTTGCGGAAGAATTTTTCCATATCCGCAATCACAAAGTAACCCGAAAGCGCCCGAATGAATAGCGAAAACCAGGCTAACCGATGAACAAGAATGGTCCGTTCAAAACCCCACAGCCGTTTTCATGTCAGCGGCGCGTTCTCGAAGTATGAATAACGGATCGCTTCAGCTCGACGCCAGAGGGCTTCAGCCCTCTTTTTCCATGAATAAAATTGAGCCGGGTGCTCTGGATAGTTTTCATAGTGCTTCCTCAGGGCGGACCCGAGAAACCCCGAAAATATTATCTCCCCTATCAGACGCGGACTAATCTTCCGCGAGGCGATGCAGCGCGCAAGATATGAAAGGGCATTGAGATCCAGAGAGCCGCCACCAGTCTCATAATCGCGCTGAAGCGCGATAGATGACTCGGCGGTCATGAAACCGGGGGTCTTGAGCAGATAATTCATTTCATCTTCGGTGGCTTTCATCGTCGCGGGAACGGTAGCCATGATTTGAGCGAATTTCGCGCCTTGTCCTGAGAAGTAAAGCCTGTTGTAATCCCAGAGAGATTCTCGGGTTACATCGTCTTTCTCAAGAGCGGAATAAGCGACATCGGCGACTATCTGACACGCGGTAAAAGCGGAAGTCACGCCCTCGCCGGAAAACGGCTTGTTTTGAAACGCCGCATCCCCCGCCACCATAACCCCGTTATCAACCAATGAAAACGGCGGTCTTCGGTAGGGAATCCTTCCATTCGTGCTCGAAAGTACTTTTCCCTTGAGCCCAACCTTCTCGACGAACCTCCGGTGACGTTCCCTTGCCGCTTCGCTGCTTCCCGCCATTCCGATTCCCACAATAGTGGTATCGCCGGGTCCGGGAGCGCACCAGGCCTGATAATGGATAAAACTATTAAAGCCAAGATTGAGCCTTCCTTGGATATCTTCCCATGTTTCCATGTAAACAAAAATCGTGTCTTTATCGGAAATCCTATCGTTTTCAAACCAGGGTGAGCCTGGCATGGCGCACCTTAGAACACCCTCTATGCCCGATGCGTCAATGAGGATTTTGGCTTTGATGTGGAATTTTTCCGGTGAGCCCTCGGCTTCTTTTACCGCGATTACCCCCGATGGGATTCCCTTTTCCCAAATAATGCTTTCAAAGGAGGTTTCCTCTAAAATTTCTGCCCCGGCATCTTTCGCGTACTCAGCAAACCTTCTTATGAAATGGGGCTTATCGAGAACCAGTGTGGGGAACTCGAACTCTACCACGGCATCCCCGCCCGGGGACCAGGTCGTGCTGTTCTTCTCGATGTGAAGGATCTCCTCATCAGGAGGGTAAGGAAGCCCAAATCTTTCCAGAGCCACTTCCTCTACGTGAAAAGGTCCGATCGCTCTCCCCAGAGATTCAATTTTTTCCTTCTCGACAATCACGCACCTGACGCCTTTCTTGCCAAGGAGCCAAGAGGTGTATGAACCGCTGGTACTTGCCCCGATTATCACAACGTCTGTTTCAATCGTTTCCATCTGCCCCCACCCCTTTTGATAATATAGCGCGACGCCTTGAACCCTTTTAACTAATTAAATTTTCTAACTGACACATCTGGGGCAAAAAGATGGTTAACATTCTTTGACGGTTTTCAATTCCTCGGACGCTAACTTGAAATCGACAAAAACAAAAAATGGTGGAGGTAGGCGGGATCGAACCGCCGACCTCGGGCGTGCAAAGCCCGCGCTCTCCCGACTGAGCTATACCCCCTTTGCAAGTCCAATAAGAATTATCCTTAATCCGGCGAAAACATCAAGTATCAAGGAAAAGAAAAACAATTTAAGATTCGCGAAGCCTCTAATTTAGCATAGTCTGAAAACATCCTGATTTGGTCAAACTACGGGTCAATAACCAAGAGGGATGCGGGAGGTAGAATAATGCCTGGATCAAGACATGGGATTCGCCCTCACCTCAAAGATGCCTTCTCAAAATATAAATAACGAATCGCATCAGCCCGGCCCTACAAAGCTTGTGCACTCTCCTTCATGCAAGAAAAATCAACAGGGTGCTCGGGGATAATCCTCCATATGCTTCCTCAGTAAAACTGCGCCCCCGGTGTACGAAAATACTTTTCGCCGCTTACATATGGGATAATCCTCCCCGTACTTCCTCAGTAAAACTCCGAGCGTTTTGGCAAATACACTCTCCCCGAAAAGCTGCGAAAGAATCTTCCGCGATGCCACACCTTGCAAGATATAACCGAGCGCCTCAAGATTCGCCAATCCTTGTCCCATTTCATAATTTAGCCCGAGCGCAACGGAGGATTCCGCGCTCTCAAGCCTGGGGGAGCCCCGCAAGGTAATCGATCTCATCTGTGGTAGCCTTCAACGCAACCGGGTAAGTCGCCACGATTTGCGCGAACCTGCCACAAGCCTAACATGGTCAGTCCCGAAATGTATATTTTCGACCGGATAAGTCGCCATGATTTACTAGAACTTGACACCCTTGTCGGAGAAATTAAGCTTGTCGTAGTCCCATAGGGCGCAAACCTTAAATCATTCGAGAGGGGTTAAGTCACTTGTTAAATAAATTGGAACCGTCATAGTCCCGTAGGGGTTCACGGGTTACGTAGTCTTTCTCAAGCGAGCTCCGGACGACATCGGCAAATATTTTGTAAGGGATAAAACCTGAAGTAACCCATCTGGCCCAAATACGCCTTGTTTTGAAACGCAGTATCGCCGACTGTCATTATCCAGTTATCGAAAAGAGAAAGGTTGTCCTCTATAGGTTATCCTTCCGTTCGTGATTGAAGAAACCTTACTCTTAGGAGCAAATTTTTTCACAAACCTTTGATGCCGCCTTCTTGCGGCTTCGCTACTTTTGGCCATTCCCATTTTCACAATTGTCGTTTAACGGTGACACTGCGCAAATCATCCCTGATAATTCACGAAATCGTTTATCCCTGAAATTTGCCTCTCTTCAACATCCTCCCATGTTTCCATGCAGACAAAAATCGTGTCTTTCGACCCGTTCATGTCATTTTCATACCCTCGAATTTTGGGCTGGACACACCCCAAGGCGCCATCTATGCCTGAGGGGTCAATAAAAAATCTTTCCGCGGACCTGGATCTATTCAGAACCGCTTTGGCTATTTGCTGTCGCCACCACACCACACCGAATCCCTCGCCACAAGAGTATGTCCTTAAAAGTGGTCTTCTCCAGAAGTTCCGCGCCAGCGTCTTTCTATTACCCGGCAAACCTTCTTATGGACAGCAGTCTATCAGGCACGCAGGTGGAGAAAATTTAAAGATTCAACCGCCTCCCCGCGGGAGACTATGTTGTAAAATCTTCCTCTCTGTGGGTGATCTCCTCATCGGGAGGGTAAGAAATCCGAATCCTTCTAAAGTCACTTCTTAAAAGTAAAAAGGTCCGATCTTCTTCCCGAGAGACTCGACCTTCTCCTTTTCAAGGATTGCGCATCTGATGCCTTTTTCTCAAGAAGCCAAGCTGTATCTGAACCGCTTGTGCGCCTTTGATTCTCACCACATCGGTTCAGACGCTCTTTGCTGTCACTCTCACCATGATCCGCAGAACATTATCGCGGAACTTTATTACTTATCGATGAGAAGAGAAATAGGGTGCCTGCCGCAAGACCGAATTTATTCAATTATCATTAACATATGCGCCGCAGTCCAGTCTTCAATTATCCAGCGAAATGAACTTGGCCTCCCAAGGGTATAATCTTACAGGTGTTATATCATATTCACGTCATAAGCGGACAAGCGAGAAAATATGGAAGTCATCAAAACTGAAGGTTTAACCAAATACTACGGGAAGGTTACCGGGGTCCGTGATCTTAACTTGAGCATTCACTCAGGCGAAATATTCGGTTTTCTTGGTCCGAACGGTGCGGGGAAGACAACTACAATGAGGCTTCTCGTTGGACTTCTTCGCCCGAGCGCTGGTAAAGCATACGTGCTTGGAAAGGACTCCTGGTCCAAGCGGGTTGAAATAGCAAGAGATACGGGCTATCTGCCCGGTGAAACCAGGCTTTACGCAAGGCTCACAGGTATCGAGCATATCAATTTCGTGGCGGGTTTCGGTCATGCCGACCGTTCTTTTGCCTTGAAACTCGCCTCCCGTTTCGAACTTGACCTTAACCGCCGCACGGAGGAGTATTCAAGGGGGATGAAACAGCAGCTCGCGCTCATACTCGCGCTGATGAAAAGGCCAAGAATTCTGATTATGGACGAGCCGACAAGCGGTCTTGACCCGCTGATGCAGTATCTTCTTTACGAAATACTAAATGATTTCCGTGATAACGGCACTACTATAATGCTTTCCTCTCATAATCTGCCGGAGGTGGAGCGAGTCTGCAACCGCGTGGGAATCATAAAGGACGGAAGCCTTGTCGCGGTGGAGTCGATCGAAGACTTGCGGAACAAGCGAATCAGAAACATCGAGGTTACCTTTGAGAATGGGATACCACCCCAACTGGAAACAATCGCTGGGATCATCGAAATTGAAATGAGCGCCAATCGAGCGAGGATTAAGACAAGCGGCAATCTGAATCCCCTTATCGCTTTACTTTCAAAACATCGCATCAGCGATCTTAGTATCTCTCACGCAAGCCTTGAGGACGTTTTCATTGAATTCTACGAGAAGGGTCGGGATGAACCCTATGTTTAATTGGAACATTGCGAAGAAAACGATAAAAGACAAGTGGAAATCGACTCTGTACTACATTACCGGCGTATGCTCGTATATGCTAATGCTTTCCGCTATATTCCCATCATTTAAGAAGATGAAGGGTATAGAAGAACTCATAGAAAGCTATCCCAAGGAAATCCTCAAACTGTTCGGCGCCTCAGAAATAAACATTGCGGATTTCAACAACTACGTCACTATAGAGTTCCTCGGTCTTATCGCAATAGTGATTATCGGCGCTTACGTTTTTAGCTTCACGCGAGGCATAATATCCGGTGAATTGAAAGAAGGGACTCTGGAAATTCTTCTCTCCCAGCCTGTGGAGCGCTGGAAGGTTATATCCACTCAAGTTCTCGTAATGCTTGCCGGGATCATCTCGATCGTGGTTTCTATTGTGCTTTCCACATTCGTCTTTGGCGCAATATTTAAACTGAGCGTCTCTTTCCTTGGTTTCGCCGCGTACATTCCCGTCGCCTTTTCGCTTTTTTTCTGCATCGGCGGCTATACTCTGCTTTTGACGTCCGTACTTCCGAAGCATGGAACGATGGCGGCAATAGGATTGACCCTTGTTTTTTACATGGTCAAATTCGCGACGGACGTCGCTGAACCCATCCACCGACTGAGGTTCATCTCCATTTTCAACTTCTATGATCCTGCCAAAGTGTTGAAGACGGGTACTCCTCCAGCAACGGATGTTCTTGTTTTGATCGCGGTGGGAGCTGTGTGCTACTTTGTGGCGACAATCCAGTTTGAGAGAATGAACGTTGCGCCGTAAGCTCATGCCAAATTTCCCGGCTCAACGCCTCATCACGGTCTACCACTTCCGTCATCCCATCCAGGATCTCTGAACGTGCCTGATTTCAATATATCACCAGTGCGATATGTCGCCCAGTATGTTTCTCCGTTTTTGGTGACTACAAGCGTCATGAGATGCCGGTACCTATTATTTTGCGCTCCAGCGTCGTTCCTTCTGTAGGACTCGCTTTCGGGGTCCCAGTAATGTACAAACGAAACGCCTATCATCTTGTAAATCAGATTCCAGTCGCTCACCGGATCTTCCCAGGTGCCTGTTCCGGGGATAAGTCTGCCGTCTATATAAACACCTGCGATCATGAAACGATTTCCCACTCTTTTGGCTTGCCAGAACTTAACCCTTGGCTCAACGGCGGAAAGGTACTCCGCATCCACGTCTGCCGGGGCTGTGAAACCCTCGGGAGGCTTCGGGTCGCGGTATCTGTCCCCTCCGTTTCCCGTAATTCTCAACCAGACCGACTGCAGAAGGCTTTATCCGATCCTGTCGTTAGCCTTAGCGACGGTCCTCTCAGCCTTATCGGTTGGCCTCATCATCACGAGAACAGCAATGCTAACCAGAAAGCTTATTATGAGCAATACAATCATGAGTTCAAAAAGGGAAAAACCGCATGGTCCTCCCAAAAATTTTTTTATTCGCTCTTTCATAAGGACCACCCCGAAAATCCGCTTCTCTATTAGCGGAATCGACATTATGCGGTGCATTCTTTAGAAAGAAAAATGAAAGATTCGACAGGTATTTTTTGACGCAGGCGAGGCGAAAACGGGCTTTGGGGAAATAAGATGGAAAGTGCTTTAAAGCGGTGGATAACAGGAAATCCGTCTTACCTGCCAAGGATTTCGTCGAGAATTCTTTTTCTGAGGCTTATTATTGCTGGAATAAGCCCTGAGGCAATCGCCACCAACACCACCGCCACAGCACGGGAAATAAAATCTGCGGGAACAACCGCAAGCTTGACATCCCCTATCGGGATTATGAAAGGTTTCCACCTGAAATAGGGCATGATTATCCCGAAAAATAAGCCCGCGCCGACCATGACGCCGAACAGCGAGTACACAATCGTCTGGAGAACAAAGGTTGTCGCTATAATATGAGACTTTATCCCAAGAGCACGTAATATGCCGATTTCAAGTCTCTTGTGAGTGATATCAACATACATGATTATGAAAATGGTCACCGCGGCTATCATAAAACCCACAGACGTAAGAAGAGCGTTTATCGTGACAAAGCTTTCGGTAAGGGACTCAGAGCGCTCGGAAGCCTCCTGCCACGTCACGAATTTGCCAGGCAGCCCGGTGTTTTTGAGTTTTTTAACAAGTTCTTCCTCGCCGCCCCTTTTGGCAGCCTTGATAATAATCCGAGTTGCTTTATCCCGATATTCGGGAAACATGTCTTCAATGACGCTACGCGGTAGGTAAGCCCTGCTGTCAGCGTAATCAGAAAGCGTTTCAAAAACGCCCAATACCGGCAGCTCAATACTTTCCCCGGCGATTTGCAGCGCCACCGATTTGCTCTCTTTTACAATAAGAGACCTTCCGCCAGGCTTTTCGTCATACGCGATTCTTTTACCTATCAAAATCCCAGGCTCATTATCTCTTCTGAAGTAGTAACCGGAAATAACCTTCTCGTGTATCACGGTAACCCTTTTCTCCCTGGATGGATTCACCGCCCAAACCTCGATATTTTTTCTGGATTCCTCGCGCTCAATCACGGCTGGGAGAACAATCTGGTCCGAGACACCTGTTATTCCTTCCACTCTCGAGATCTTTGCCACGGCATCCTCGACCCCTCCGAAGAGCGCCCCCTCCTCCCTGGGAGAAAGCATAATGTTGCCCGTTGTGGTGCTGATAAGCTGCCTGTGGTCTGTCTCTATCACTCCCTGAAAGAGCGAGTTTATGAAAACGAGGTTTATGAAAGCCACCGACATGAGAAAAATTATAAACGCGAGCGTCCACTTATTCGTTCGCTTGAGATGTCTCAAGATAAGGAAGAACGGAATTCTCGCCTCTTTCTTGAACTCAGCTTTGAGAATTTTTTGTCAATCGAGACTTGGGTAAAGCCAAACATTTCTTCTCCGATGCTTAAAGAAAAGCGCTCCCCGCTGTTTCGCTTACAATCCTGCCATCTGAAAGCTTGATTACCCTGTTTCCGTAAACAGTCTCCTCCTGCTCATGAGTCACCATCACGATTGTGTGGTTTCCTCGAGAATTGAGCATGCGGAAAATTTCGAGGACTTCAGCGGCTGACACGCTGTCAAGGTTTGCCGTGGGTTCATCGGCGAGTATCAGGGAAGGGTCGTTCATCAGAGCGCGAGCGATTGCCACTTTCTGCTGCTCACCGCCGGACAACTGGGAGGGGAGATGGTCCCTTAAAGATGCCATCTCGAGCATTTCGAGAATCGCAAGCGCCCTCTTTTTGCAGCTGGCGGTGCCATCAAGCATCATCGCGGGCAACATCACGTTTTCCAGCGCCGTAAGCTCGCTTATGAGAGCGAATTCCTGGAAAATGTAGCCAAGGTCCCGTAAGCGAATTTCAGCCCTCATTCTCTCATGCATGCTTGTCACGTCTCTGCCCCTAAGGAAAATGCGACCGGTATCAGGGCGATCGAGAAGCCCGAGCTGGTGCAGGAAGGTCGATTTCCCGGAGCCATTTCTGCCAGTGATGATCAGAAAATCGCCTTCATTCACGGTAAGGGAAACACCTCTGAGTGCTGGCACCCGCACTTCACCCATCAAATAAGTTCTGCTTATATCCTCAACCCTTATGACCTCGCCCATCTTCAAAAAACCTCAACAAAGCGGCAATGAACAACCGACCAAAATTTAGTAAATACCTACTTCCCCTTGAAATCAGGCTTTCTCTTCTCCAGAAACGCGGTGATTCCCTCAAGGACATCAGAAGTCCCAACGGCTATTCCCTGGTACGTCCCTTCCCTGTCCAAAGCGCTTTCAAGGTCAGACTCAAAAGACCGGTTGAGCATGATTTTCGTCATGCCGATCGCGCGTGTAGGTCCTTCCGCGAGCCTCCTTGCGACCGCCATCGCCTCATCCATCAATCTGTCGGGAGGAACCACCCGGTATATCGCGCCCAGCCTATATGCCTCTTCCGCTTTTAGTGGCTCTGCAAAAAACATCAGCTCTTTTGCCTTGGCAAGCCCGACAAGTCTCGGGAGCAGAAAAGTCCCCCCGCTGTCCGCGACGAGTCCTCGCCTGGCGAAAACCTGGATGAACTCTGCTTTTTCTGAAGCAACGATAATGTCGCAGGACAGGGCGAAGTTGCACCCGCCGCCTGCGGCAATCCCGTTGATTGCTCCCACTATCGGCTTTTCAAGATCCCACATAGCTCTTATCATCCGGGAATACATCCGCGCGGACAAACGCATTCCCGGTGGGGTGGCGGCATCCTCCCTACCTCCGGCGCCCCCCAGGTCAGCGCCCGCGGAAAAGGCTTCCCCATTAGCTGTCAGGAGAACGGCGCGAACATCATCCTCGTACTGGATTTCCGTGAAACGGTCACCGAGCGCCTTTACCATCTGGTAACTGAGCGCGTTCATCTTTTCGGGTCGGTTCAGGGTGATTATCTCTACGTTACCATCCCTTTTGAAATTCACTTCCTCCATCTTTTCTCCTCCCGTCTTGCATTCTGGTTTCAGGTAAAGCCTGACAAACGAACCGGTTAGCCTCTCTTAATTTCAACAAAATTGAACTTACTGGCTAATAATCGCTATTTTATCAACACAATTGAAAGATTACTTTGCTCCTTGCATCCGATAAGCTTTCGCTTCTTATGTCGCATAAAGCATGTCCAAAGATGGATTGACCCCGCCGTTTACTCCATCGTTGCCCACTCGACCCGCTCAGTTTCACCTTTAGACAGACCCTTTCCATTTCACTGGCTTTCCACAGCCAGGAAGTAAGTCTAACGCTTGAGACCGAGGGTTATGTAGAATCTATTTGTGTAAAAGAAGCAGGCAAGAAACATGAGCAGGAGGGTCGTATCACCATGAGTTTGTTCAAAAGAAGCATAGAAATAGAGGTTGAGGAAACAGGCGATTCTGACCTCTTGGTAAAGGGAAAACTCAAGGACATCCGTGAGGGAGAAACGCTCCATGAGATCGAGGCCGAGATGGTCGTCTCGGTGTTCGACGGAAAAATCAAAGATATAATTGGAGCAATGCCCACAATACCCCTAAAAGAGTGTCATCTCGGTCTTAAATCAATCGAGCAGTTAAACGGTGCCACGATAAAACCGGGATTCACGGAAATGGTGCGACAGGCCGTCGGCTCGAGCGCGGGTTGCACTCATCTTGCATCTCTTGTGGTCAACATGGGAAACGTGAGCGTCCAGGGCAGGGGAGCGTATATGCGGAAGCACTTTCCCGAATACTCCATAGAAAACGAAGCCGTTAGGAAGGTGATGGAAATAGGCATGAGGGAGCTCGGGTTGTTTAACAGTTGCGTCTGCTGGACAGAGGACGGTCCCATTCTCTCACGCCTGAGGAAGGGTGGAAAGGAAGAATAAATTTAGAATCAATTTAGAATTTCACAAGTATCTCCTCATGTGCGCGTACTCTTCCATTAAGGCTTTTGTTATCTTTAAGCTCTGCCCAGTGGAGGCGCTAAATGAAATAAGGAGAAATATTCCTTTAACATAAGAGGAAAACAACCTCACGAAGCCATGAAGCTTTCAAAGATTTTTACCGCTTCGACAGCTTCGCGTCCAAGCGCGTCAACTCTCATTCGTCTCGCCAGTTCCTCCGTGGTGCATGCCCCTCCAATCGCGATCTTTACCTTATCCCTCAACTCAGCACGCTCCAGAGCTTTCACCACGTCACCGATGGAGTCAACCATCGAGGTCAGCAGTGCAGACAAACCGATGCCCCTTGCATCGTGTTCTCTGACCGCATCAACAATCCTGTCCTCGTGAACATCAACGCCAAGATCAATTACTTTGAAACCAGCGCTCGAAAGCATGGTGCCTACGAGATTCTTGCCGATGTCGTGTATATCGCCCTTCACGGTGCAGATGACCACCGTTCCCTTCGCGCCCATACTCTCCGGCTTCAAGTGCGGCTCCAAAACCTTTACCCCTTCCTTCATAACCTCACCGGCGAGAACAAGGTCAGCAAGAAAGTATTCGCCACGCTCAAAGAGCTCACCCACCTTTGTCATGCCCGCCGACATACCCCGCAGAATCTCAAGAGGGTCAACGCCCCCCTCGAGCGCCTCGCCGATAAGACCTGAGATGCTCTCGAGCTCAAGGTCTGACACAGCCTTCTCTATTTTTTCCGTGTAATCCCCCATTTCAACCCCCTCTCAGACAAGTACAACGCTTAAGCGTCATTTCGTTTTAAAACGTCCCCAACACTCCGTTAAAGTGACTGGATTTTCAGAGGGTAGTAGCCGTATTCTTCCACAGCCTCAAGCATCCATCTCAGCCTGTCAATAGACATATCCTCATGGCTGTTCGTTGGAGCAAGAATATAACCGCCGCCCTCACCTGCGGCTTTGATGCTTTGCTTCACCGCCTCGAATACCTCATCCCGCGAGGCATCAACAAGGATATGGGTTATGTCAATGTTTCCTACAATACATAGTCGGTCACCAACCATCTCTTTCACTTTTCCAAGTTCAATTCCAGCCGTGGGTTCCAAAGCGTGAACACCGTCAAACCCGCATTCGGCAAACCATTCGAGTAGCGGATAAACGTTCCCGCATGAGTGAACGACGATTTTCATGCCGAGTTTGTGCGCCGTCTCCGTGATTCGCTGGAAGGATTCGGTATAGAGTTCCTTGTGGATTTTGGGACTGATCATCGTGCCTGATCGGAACGCTTGATCGTCGGTGTATATGGCGCCGGGCACGTCCGCGTCAGCCCAGGCTTCGAGCATCATGCAAAAGTGATCCTCGTAGAACTTAATCACCCGCTTTAGAAACTGCTTTTCCGCTCTTATTGCGACAGCGAACCTCTCAAAACCGAGAGGCTGCCAAGAATTTTCGAAAAGCCCGAACAGGAAACCGGCGAAGACAAATATTTTGTCGCCGAAATCCTTCTGTATTCTTTTGAAAGCCTTGTTAGTCCTTTCCGGGAACTTAAAGAGGTCGCTTTTGTCCCAGGCCTTCCAATCGTCCGGACTTTTTATCAACCCACCTTTATACATGGGCGTGCTTAAGTTCCCCTTCTTATCGAAAACCACTTCATAGTACCGACCGTAAATGTCAGTCGCGGTCCGTGAGTCCGAAAACTTCCATATCGGAACGTGCATGACCCAGGTTGCGTCATATCCCATTTTCACCGAAGCCGCCGTCCTGTCGTATGAGAAACGGTCCATCTCCCTATTCATCAATCCTGAGCGGTTTACCAGGTTAGCGACGCGATCAATAATCTTTCGCGCGTAGGGATTGGAGAAAAGCGCGCCCAGAGGGAGGGGCTTTTTACCCAGGATTGCGTATATATTGGAGTACTCTTCCATCACGTCCATCACCGGAACACGATCGGGAACCCTTAATTCAAGCGCGTCAACAACCCTTTTCAATTTAGAGTCCATGGTATCCCTCCAGTTCCTTCAAGCTTAATTTATGTCAAATAGAGATGGGGAAAAACAAGCCTTAAGTAATCACAACGAAACGCATAAACCCCAGAAGGCGACGTCGGGGCTTCTTTCGATCAATCAATAGAAACTTACGGGCAACCCCTTATCCACTAAAATAAACTCATCGTCCCATTGGCCTTTTATCATTTTTTTCAAAAGGCGCCTGGATCCTTCAATCTCCTCGAGAGCAAGCCCCAAGAAAGCCGCCATCTCCGAGGCAAACCGACGGCTCTCATCAAGCTCATAGTTGCCGGTGTTTATAAGGACGATCCTTTTGTAATTCGCGAAAATCGCTCCCACGACCCTCCTGGCACGGTACTCACCGTACTTTTCCAAAATTCTTGAATACTCCTCGAGCGCATTCCCCTGAGCGATTACCCATCCCTTCGTGAGGTAGTAAGTACCAGGTTCCTCGCGCTGCACCCGGAGGTATTCCTCCTGAGAGCCGAGGAATATAGCAATGCAATCCTCGACTCTCGGAACAATAAGCTTGTGAGTACGTGAACTTAGCCCTTCAAGCGCGTTCGAGCACTTCCCGTAACCGAGTATTATGTCGCAATCCCCTTCTGTGTTATCTATCTCCTCCTGCAACCTCTGCCGAAGCTTCTGTGGTTCCACATGAAGGGCAAAATCCAGCACCTTCATATGTTCTTGGGGAAACCCCATATGAATTAACTCTTCGGCAACTGTTGCGCAGGCAATTATTCTCATTCGCCGAACCGCTCGATCTTTTTGTTTTGAGAACTCAGCGCCCCGCAAACCTTTGAGAGCGCCGGGTATATCATTTTGAATCCTTCGTAAAGATTATCAAAAAGCGAAAACAACGAACTATCAGGTTCGAGGAAGCTTCTCACCCGTACCGCTTTCTTTATCTGTGAATAAACGGAAAACGCTCCCACCCCCGCAGCGGCCGCGAGCGCCACTCCAACCGCACCTGCGTCCTGAGGATTCGATACCGCCTCTATTCTCTTTTTTGTGACATCGGCCACTATCTTCAGCCATACGTCACTTTTCGCGCCTCCGCCGATTGCCCTTAAAGCTTCAATTTTGAAGCCTTTCTTTTCGGCAGCCTCAATCATCCACCTCAAGTTGAAGGCCACACCCTCGTAAATCGCGCGGAGCATGTGTTTTGCCGTGTGCTCAAAGGAAAGGCCAATGAATGAGGCGCGAACCCGGGTATCCGTCACCGGAGACCGCTCCCCGAAAAGCCAAGGGGTGAAAATAACTCCTTTCGCACCCGGCTCGGCTTCATCGACCATCCTATCAAGTTCTTCATAGATATCCGCGGGAAGAGTCGAACCGTAACCTCGATCCGGCAGGCACAGTTTTCTTAAGAACCATTCGATACACATACCCGCCGTCTCAGACTCGCCGAGTATCATAAACATTGAAGGGTCTGGCGAGGCTATCGAGACCATCCCATGTCTCCCGATATTTGCGGGCTTTGAAGATGATACGCAAAGCCAGCTTGAAGTCCCGAGATAGAAGTGAGCATCCCCATCCTCTAAAGCGCCGGAGCCAGTCGCCGCAGCGGGAATATCAGACATGCCGGCGATCACCGGAATGCCGGAGCGAAGACCCATCTGTAAAGCCGCGTCATCATTCAGAAATCCGGCAGTATCAGTGCATTTTCTGACCGGAGGAAATTTATCAACAGGGAAAGAGGTCATCCGCGAAAGTAGCGCATTCCACTGGCGCTTTTTAATATCGAATAAGCCCGTGCCCGATGCGGCTGTCTCATCAAACACGAAATTTCCTGTCGCGCGAAAAACAAGCCAGGCTGTGGAATCCAGGACATATTTTGCTTTGGCGAAAATATCAGGCTTTTTTTCTTTAAGCCATTGAAGCTTGCAGACTATGTCCTTCCCTGAGGGAAGAGCGCCGGCGAGCGCGCGGATCACGCTTTCTCCCCCGAGCCTTCTTATCATTCTTTCAGCCTGTTCATCCGCCCTGGAGTCGAGCCATGTTATAGCATTCATCAAATGCTCGCCTTTAGCATCAACGGGAAGAATTGTTATCATTTGTCCGGCGAATCCCACCGCGGAGATTTTCGCCGCGTCAATTCGAGACTCATCCATCATGCGCGTCGTGTTCACGCATACGGCATGCCACCAATCCAGCGGGTCCTGCTCAGCGAAGGCTCTCGATGGATACAGAGTCTCGTAAGGGTGGAAACTCGAAGCCAGAATTTCACCTGAACCGGAAACGATAACAGATTTGGTCCCGCCCGTTCCGACATCATGTCCGATAAAGAAGCGCTCTTTTTCCATTCCTTGATCAAACTCCATAACCGCGCGGCAACTAAACCTTCAGTATCGCTCTTTTGCATAAAACCAATTTGTCGGGAAGCATTGCGGCAAAAACTTAAAATCCGCTCTTTTTTAGATTTTGAAATCGACCATCTCCACCGTTCCGTCTGGTAGCACATGCTCAATATCCATGGGGAGTTTCGCGCCCATTCCAGCGCCCTTTATCACGCGCGAAGCAAGTTCGAGAAGCTCAGTCGGTCGGATGGCAGCTTCCGGCGGAAAGACCCCTTTTCTGTCGATCTTTCCCTCGGCAATGAGCATGGCTCCCAGCGCGGCGGGAATCCCCGTGCCTTCACCCGCGCCGGCCTGTGTTGAATACATCGAGAAGATATAGCGGTGGTCTTCCCCGTCTTTTTTCCCGCCAATCTGAATTCTCAGGCAGCCCATCGGTTCAGTGAGCCCAGCCGCCTCTAGGAGCGCCGGTCTTCTTGAGAGAATAAAGGAGATCGCAAAATCCAAAGCAGCGACCTTTTGGTCCCCCACCAAAATCTTCTCGTCTGTGCATATACCAAGCCTGACAGCGTCCATTATCATCTTGAAATACTCCGGGGGCAGCACAAAGCCTTTGTTCGTTACTCTCTTAATACCCGGGAAATATCTCGGGATGGTTATAGTCTCGGGATGAGGATAAGGATAGACGGGGTATCTGCCAACGCCCTTGAACTCAACTTCCTCAACGTGCTCCATGCCGGTTTCCTCAAGCATCCTCACGTTTATGAATTCCCCGTCGATGAAAAGCGGTATGTCAGTTGTCATCGCGTGAATTCTATGCTTGATGACCGCCGGACCCTCATCCGGCTCGCCTCCGTGTATGTGGAAAATGTCAACGCTTTCAAGTTCGGTGAGCATGCTTTCCGCGCTGAAACTCACAAGGACATTGGCAAGACCCGGGGAGTTGCCCATCCCGATGAGGGCGGACACCCCCGCCTGGCTTGCCCCTTTATCGAGCAAAAGCATTTGCTCGGTGGCATCAAGGTCGTCGCACACATCCACATAATCTATCCCCGCCTCTATGACGGCTTTCAAAACCGTTGGCCCATGACGATAAAATGGACCAACGCAGTTCACCACCACTTGCGATCCCTCAATTACCTCTTTGATGGATTCCGGATCGGAGGCGTCAAAATCGGCGGCTCTGACGCCCTGCCTGTCGATTGCCTTGGCAAGTTCGCAGGCAAGGTCATATCTGTAGTCCGCGACCACAACCTCATCGAAATGACCGGTGGAAGCCACCGTGCGCGCGGCAACTTCACCAACGGTCCCGCATCCCCCCAAAACTGTCACTTTCATTACTTAACGCCTCCCTCTATTATCAAACCTTTGAAATATTCAATCTCTTAAGACTCCTATAGCATATCGCGAATTCTATTTGGTGTAACGAAAACACAAACGCTACCTCTCACATTATCAATCTACGCCGGGTGGAAAACATCCAGATTCCTTTTGCCACCATTGTTCCCCGAGAAGTCAAAGCCGCGTTAGGGCGGAAGATATTCCTTGAGCCGTGGGAAGAAGCAAAAAGTGTTTGTAAAAGCCACGCACGGGTGGAAGACATTGAAGTGTGAAAGACTATCCCGAAGATACGTTATGAATAGGGTTGTGCGCTTCTGAAAGTGGGACAGATTTTAGAGCTATTTTTTCGTGAACTGCGCCAGAACTGTTAAGACTTTAATGATGGTGAGGATAACTCTTTCAAGTAATGTTAAACTTCCTTTTTCTATATATAATAGGTATAAAACCAGTGAATAATCTCGTGGATTCGGGTTCCACCAAGTTGAACGCCCGGAGGAAACATGAACAAAAACGAAGCGATGTTCAGGGAAGACGCCGAGAACCTTGCTCGACAGATACAGGAAGAGGACCCCATGGTTGAGGTGGTTGACATTAAACTCGACCCATCAATAGGCGGATACGTGATTACCGTTTACGACCACAGCACAGAAGAGGAATACACAATCAATCACTTCGACACCTGGGACAGGATAAAAAGCGAGATCAGGGAAGCTGACATACCAAGTCTGATGGTTGAGAAGGTAAGGGAAAAGCGAGGCAAGAGAACCGCGTTCATGCGAGGCAACTGGACCACCCTCCGGCACAAGGATATTCCTGATTTCCTCGCCGCTGAACTAGAAAGAGGCGATGTTCCTGGCGAACCCCTGACAATCATCGAGCCCTCTTTGGAAGATTTCGATTTCATATATCCGGGTCACGGCTCCCCTCACGAGTACAGCGTCACCGGCAATTTCCTCATCTGGAGGCGAGGCGGTACCACAAAGATATGGCGCAGGATCATTAAGCTTGCGAACTTCACTCAGAACGACCAGTCGGACCTTTCCAGGGACTGGCTCGAACTGGGTTTCAGAATATCCCCTGAACCGCTCGCGCCGTCGCAAGAAGAGATCTCACAGATGACGGAGGAAGAAATTCTCGAGGAAGTAAAAGACAGGCTGTTTGATCTGAGTGAACGCGGTTTTGAGGCAATTCTCGTCGATGGGCCGGCAAGTTTCACCGCCTATGTCTGGCTCATGGCGGGCATGATGGGACTTAAGGTGATTACAGCCTGGACCAAGAAAGAAACAAAGAAGAGCGCGGGATACTCGATGCTTTGCTACAGCGAACTTTTGAACTTCAGGATGGTGGAAGATTCACTCGGGACATAAACCTTCGCGTTCCCCCTCAAGTCAGGCAACCTTTATCTCCTCTCATAAACGCTGAATTTTTTGAATCTCTCGAAGGCTCTGTCCCATGCGGATACATCTAAGGGCCTGTATTTCTCAACCGGAAAAGAGCGCCCGACAACGGCGCGCATTTCCTCTAAGTCATCCACAAGACCGACAGAGACTGCCTGCGCCATGATATTTCCCACAACTGTCGCCTCATACGGACCTGAAAGAACCTCAAGCCCGGTGGCGTCCGCTGTGAACTGATTAAGGAGACGGTTTTTCCCCCCACCTCCCACTATGTGAACTCTTCTTACCTTTCCGGGAAAGATACTGTCAATCTCTTCGAGTACGTATCTGTACTTCAAAGCGAGGCTTTCGAGAATCACCCTCACGTACTGACCGGGAGAGTCCGGAACGTCCTGCCCCGTTTCGCGACAGAAATCGCCTATTGCCCCTGTCATGGAATAAGGATTGTAAAACCTCGGGTCGTCAGGGTTGATAAGTGAAAGGAAAGGCTTTGAGATTTTCGCCATTTCGATGATGTCGTCGTAAGAAAATCCTTTTCCCTCCCGCAACCATTCATCCCTGCATCTCCTCAACAGCCAAAGCCCGCAGATGTTTTTAAGGAACCTGAATCTTCCTCCCATTCCCCCTTCATTGGTGAAATTGTGTTTCAGAGACACTTCGCTGATACAGGGCTTATCAAGTTCTATACCCATAAGTGACCAAGTCCCCGAACTTATATAGGCCCAGGATTCTCCGGAAGCGGGAACGGCGGCGACAGCCGAGGCAGTATCATGGCTCGCGACCGCGACAACCCGGACGTCCCCCAAATCCAGCTCCCTATCACAGGAAGGTCCAATCCCTCCAATCACGGTCGCGGGAGGAATGATTTCCTGAAAAATCTTCCTCGATATCCCTAAAGCGCTCAAAATTTCATCCTCCCAGGTTGCCTTTTTGGGATTGTACAATTGGGAAGTTGTGGCGAAAGTGAACTCTGTTGCCTTCCGTCCGGTGAGGAAATAGTTGAATATGTCAGGCATGAAAAGCAAATCTTCCGCTTGGCTTAGGAAATCGGGATTCCATTTCGAGCACGCGTACATCTGGAACACGCTGTTAAAGGGCATTATCTGTATTCCCGTTAGATCATAGAGTCTCTCTCTGGGAAAGACCTTAAGGAACTCATCCATTGCCAGCTGGTTTCGCTCATCCCTGTAGCAGAAAGGTTTCTCAACCAGTTTGCCAATGGCATCGAAAAGCCCGAAATCCACACCCCAGGTATCAATGCCGATTGTCCTCGGGGCAAACCCCTTTTTTGAGATCATAAGGAGGGCTTCTTTTATCCTTTCGAACATGGTTTCGACATCCCAGTGGAGAACTCCCCCCATCTCAACGGGACTGTTGGGATGACGAAAAACCTCATCGATCCTTAGCGTTTTATCGCCGAGGAAACCGGTAAACACCCTCAGGCTTTCGGCACCAAGGTCTATCCCCACAAACACATTGCTATCAACGCCAGCAGACATGCCCCGGTTTCTCATGCGCGCTCACGGTCAACAAAAACGTAAATTAATATGCATTGGAATCTTTAGCCACCGCAACCTTCACCGTGAATCAAAAACGAGAAAATCCCTCAAAACGGCTTCCAACAGTACACAGGATTGTCTTCGAGAGGCATAAGTCACAGTCATGAATCATTCAATCTCCCACTTTTCGCATGGGACGCCGCAATCTATTATCCACGGTTCAATCGGGAGTTTGGATAGCAGTTCATTTCCATCCTCTGTGATAAGCAGCGGCCTTTCAAGCCTGAAACCGGCCACTCCCGGTCGGTTGCAAACGACCGCCACCATCTGTATATAACCCGGTTCGAGAACGTAGTCTGGCTCGTTATTTCCCGGAGACTCAGCCTCGGCGACACACGGATACCATTCGTGACCGAAGTGCCCGATACCGTGACCAAAACCGGGCAGGACCCACTCGGTCCACCCGTTTTCCTGAACGAAAGCGTTTACGTTTCTGGCGACCTCACCGAGCATCTTCCCCGGTTTCATCTCCTCGATAACCTTATAGCATGTAGCGACATAAGCCTCGATAACTTCCTCCTGATCGGGGGTCGGCTGTCCCATTATCGCGTTGTGAGCGACATCACCGAGCATGAGCCAGTACATTCCGTGAAGGTCTATCATGATGGGATCCCCGCACTGCACGATTTTATCGGTGGCTGGAGTGCAGCCTCCCCAGAACCACCAAGTCCTGTAACCGGACGCAATCTCCTGACCGCCGGTGAATGTCCAGGCGAACTCGCTGCCAAGTTCTCTCATGACCGCTTCCGCTATTCCAGCGATCTGCTTCTCGGTAACGCCCACCCTTAAAAACTCCCTTACCTCTTCGTGGGCGGCGTCACAGATCGCGGTCGCCTGCCTCATGAGTTTTATCTCTTCGGGTTCCTTGACGAGCGTGAAGCGGTCCATAAGGGAAACAGCGTTCACGAACTGGGCTTCGGGGAACTGCTCCTTGAGCATCTCATATTCGTAGAGGGTGATGAAACCATCGGGCAGATAGTTGGATGTCCCGCTCTCGATACCGATAACCCCTTTCTCACAACCCAGTTCTCTTACTCTCGCCGAGATCATTTCGATGAACTGCATTCCCGGAAGAGCACCATAGGCCACAACGTTATCCAGCCAGCTCTCCTCTTTAAGTCTTGCCGCGTCAAGAGCGGACGTGATCAACTGAATCTCGCTTCTGGCCGGAACGACCACGCAGCTCCTCCACGGAACAAAGCCGCCCGAAAGGTGGGTTATAGTCTTTAACTTTGTGCCGATGAGCACATCGATTCCTTCTTTCTCAACAAGCGCCTGGAATTTCTCGATTCGCTTCCTGAAATCAATATGCACCATCATCTTCGATCACTCCCTTTCAGGGCACCCGGTCCAATACTTTCGACCGGAAACGGCAAACCGGATAAAACGCACTCGGAGAATACGCTTGCACCGCTTCTGATTGACGTTCCGTCCGCAAGTCCTAAGGACAAGAAAACAATTGCTTAACTCACCAAAGTCCCGAGATTCATGGCAAATCCCATGTCTCCATCGATCTTCAATCTGTTAGTCATAAAAGCGGTAACTCCCGACAGTTCTCCCGTGCTTATCTGTTTCCAGTCATCAAGAGAGGTCATGAATATAGCGGTTGGTGAATCGGCGCCGTTGAAAACAATCTTTAACGAGACATTTTCGCCCTCCGTCCTGGAAAGGTCTAAAAGGAGAGTTCCTGAAATGGATTTGAGTTGCTCGTAACGGGAGCGCGTTGAAAGTCTTCCGAGGTCAGTGAACATTTCAACCGCCCCCGGAATCTTGCCTGTAACTGCCTGTCTCCATGTATCTTCGGAGATTTCAAGCCTGATGATGGGCTTTTCAATAGGGCCCTGTTTTACCTCGAGGGTTTTGGCATCCCTTACGATAACGCTGTAAGTCTTTAAGACCTCTCCCTGTATATCAAACTGCAGCGTGAACTCAGTTCCCTCCATGCCTTCGAGCATTACCTTTCCCAGCTGCTCGGAAAAAACGTCCGGCACCACTTTTTCAAAATACTCCTCAACTGTTATGTCATCACTTATCTCAGACACTTACACCACCACCCTTCCGTAATGAGTCACCTTAAACCTTTTAACCGAAGATAGGATACATTGTTTTGACCGTTCTCTCCACAAGAGTTTTGAAATCAGGTAAGAGCAACCGTTTAAAACTACATACGAAGCTAAACTTAGACTTATAATCAACGAGAAGTGGGGGAACGGAAATAAAAAATTCGGTGTCTTAAGAAGAAAAAATTATGCGTGCGAAGGTAAATACGCGTGCCCCATCAGACATTCTTGACCTTGGGCTATTCATTTGACGACAAGCGCGAGGTGCTAAAGATATGCGAATTCTTCTCATAAGCGAAAACAGAAGCGTGGAAAACATAATACCTTACCCTCTCGGCCTTGCCTACGTCGCTTCCGCAGCCAGAAAGGCGGGTCATGCCATTCGCTGCCTTGACCTGATGTTTAGCCAATCCCCGCTTGAGGACATTGAAGGAGAAATCAAAGATTTCAAACCAGACGTTATTGGGGTCTCGGTGAGAAACATAGACAATCAGGAAATGCACTCCACCGTTTTCTATGTTGAAGAGGTTGATGCGATTATCCGCACGGTAAAGCAAACCACCGACTCTCCCGTGGTGCTTGGTGGCTCTGGATTTTCGATTTTCCCTCTCGAATGCCTTGAACGCTTCGACATAAAGCTCGGCATCGTGGGCGACGGCGAGAAAGCGTTTGTCGCCCTCCTTGACTGCATTAAGGAAGGGGGCGAGCCGCTTTCCCTGGCGGGTGTGGCTTTCAGGAATGAGAAAATAGCGAGAGTCAATCCACCATGTCACAGGCATGATATCCAGTCGCTTGGCGCTCCAGCACGCGATTGCCCGGACGCGTTGAGGTATAGATCCGCGCCCTTCGAGGAACCGGCATTTATGGCGAACATCCAGTCGCGAAGAGGCTGTCACATGAAATGCATCTACTGCTCATCTCCCCTCATCGAGGGAAAACAAATGAGACTGAGGGATCCAGAATCAGTAGCCGATGAACTGGAATCGCTCGAAAAAGACCACGGTGTCATGTTCGCCGCGTTCACCGACTCCCTGTTCAATTTCCCGGGTGAATACACGCACCGCATATGTGCGGAAATCGCGAAAAGAAAATTAAAAATACGATGGCTCGCGAACATCAACCCCTGCTTTCACGAAAAGAGACTATCCGAAGCTATGGCAAAGGCAGGGTGCGTATCGGTAAGCATTGGAAATGAGTCTGGAAGTGAATACATGTTGGAGCGCCTCCGAAAAGGCTTTTCAAAATCACAAGTGGTCAGGGCAGTGAGGGACGCGAAATCCTCCGGCATGCGGGTAAACTGCTTCCTTCTTCTGGGCGGACCGGGAGAAACGGAAAATAGCGTGAAAGAAAGCATAGAACTCATGGACTCTCTTGAGCCAGACGCCGTGAGGGTTACGGTTGGAATCAGAATCTTTCCCCAATGCGAGATGTATGATATCGCCTTGAAACAAGGCGTCATTAAGCCCGGTCAGAATCTGCTGTATCCGATTTTCTACATCGAACCGGAGGTTAGTGGCTGGCTTTATGAGTTCATGCTGGAGGTTTGCGGCGAAAGACCCGGATGGTTCATTTGATACTCGATGGGCCTGAAGATTAAGCGTTGACGCAGTCCTGCCAGCTTCCTATCCGTGATCTCCATTACGTGTTACCTATCTGCGCCTATCTGCTCGTTACCCTCTCTGGAGCAACCCGGCGATACGCACCGAGTGCCTCAACAAAAACCGGTAAAACCCTCTGCTTAATCTGTAAACGAAATCCCCAAGGTAAACCTCTCGACCAACCTTGATGATTGCCCTGTTTTTCTCAATCCCTTTCAATATCGCTTTTGCCACCCGCTCCGGAGGCATTCCACGCTTCTTAAAAAATTCGTCAACTTTCTGCGCGAAATCCCCGTCTTTTGAAGACTTACCTTTTGACCTGATCCTGCCGTGCTCGATGATATTCGTCGCCACCACGCCGGGACAAACCGCCGCGACCCGCACCCCGCGCGCTGCAGCCTCCTCTCTTAAAACTTCCGAAAAAGAGACAACCGCAGACTTCGTTGCGCAATAAGCGCTCATTATGGGCAGAGGCACGAGAGAAGCCCCACTTGAAACGTTCACAATGTAACTCGTTCCATTCTGTTCAATCATCTTAGGGTAAAAATAATGGCAGCAGTGCAAGACGCCCCAAATGTTAGCGTTTATGATCCATTCAAGGTCCTCGAGCGTAAGGGTCTCGAAGAAGCCGCCCATGCCAACACCGGCGCAGTTGACAAGAATGTCAACGCGCCCGAAAGCTTTCAAAACCTCGCCGGCAAACTCTTCAACCTGCCACGCTTTGGACACATCCACCACGCGAGTAAAGAGTTCTTTTCCGTTTCGTCCAGTTTCCTCAGCAAGAGTCCTTAACCCTTCGCCCTCTATATCGCAAAGGGCAAGGCTGGCTCCCCTTGAAGCCAGTTCAAGGGCTAACGCTCTGCCAATTCCGCTTCCCGCTCCGGTTATGACAACAACTTTGCCGTTAAATTCCATTTCCCCCTCTCCGTTATGCCTTATTCACTTTCACCCGTGTAACGGGCTTAAGAGCGCGGAAGGTCCATTCCATTCCTGAAATCCATATTTCGCTCAAAAGCCTCCCTTGCACAGGTCCCTGCCCGCAGCCCGCTGGGATGCGACCCTTTCCGGGAAAATTCCCACAATATCAAGCAATTCCTCCTGCTCAGCCTTGGGATAAGATTGACAGTACTTTGCCTCCCTCATCAGCCTCTCCGTGCCGTAATCGCGCATGTAACCGTATCCGCCATGTATCTGAACACCGTTAAGCGCCGAGCTCATCGCAAACCGGGAAGCGGCGCACTTTGCCGCTTTGCACGCAGAAAGTGCCTGCCCCCTCTTCATCCAGACATCTTTTGCGTGCTGAATCGCCGCATCTGAAATCTGGATACCGAGCGCCATCTCCGCCAAATAAATTCTCATCTGTTCATGCCCTATAATGTAATCACCACCCTGGTAGCGCTCCTTGGCATACGAATGGGAAACATCAAGGGCGCGCCTTGTAATTCCACTCGCCACAGAAGCAAGTCCCAGAAGAAGCGCGCACTGGAGCGTCTCCGAGAACTCACTCGAAATTTCCGTTCCCCCCTCAACATGTTGCGCGACAGAAAGCCAGGCGCGCGCCGGAAGAGATGCCCTGAAGCCTAAAGGATTTTCAATCTTCTCGAGCTTGAGGCGGGCATCCGTTTTCTCCACGGGATAAACGAAAGCGTCATCGAAAACATGAAACACTATTACATCAGCATTCCAACCCCCCGGCACGATCCCCGCCTCAAGCGTACCTTCACCCTTAAGAATGGAGGCAGCGAAAGCCGCTCTCTTCTCGCCGCGCCCGAAAGCCCCGAGGTCAGCGTCCTTGCTAGTATGCTCCAACGCAAGAAGAGCCACATTGTGGGAAAGAATCAATACCGCAAAACCGGGCGAGGCATACGCGATTTCCCTTAAACCGAGCGTCAGCTCACTGAGACCCGCACTCGCTCCACCGGACGCACACGACAGGCAGGAGCACATACCGATTGACGCTGCGCTTTTGAACAGGTCTGAAATCTTTTCAGGCTCCGGGGTTTCGTCAATCTCCAAAGCAACATTCTCAAGTTCCTTTTTCCGAAACTGTGAAACGGTCTCAAGAATCGCTCTTTCTTCTTCGGTCAAAAGCTCATCTCCCAAACCCATACGTCTTCACCCTTTCTCGCGTTTATACGTGCCGCTCTTTTAATTTACCCATCTCCACCCTCAAGTTTTTTCCGATCTCCGCGGCGAATAAAGTGAGCATGTTTAATTGATTCGTCCCCTCATAAATCTGGGTTAGCTTCGCGTCCCTGAAAGCCTTCTCGATCCAGAGGCGCTCCTCGCAAATATCAGACCCGAGCTGCTCCAGAGCAAGAGACGTAACATGCATGGCTGTATCCCCGCCAACCGCTTTCGCCAGGGAGGCGAACGCCAGTGCGCGGGTTATTTCATCCTCTCTGGCGTACAAGGAAAGAATGCTCCCGCTTACTCGTTTGCCCAGGCGTGAATTGAAAAGATTCAGGTAGATTTCGCTTGTTCTTATGGAATCGGGAATTAGCCCGAGCGAGCGAAGTAGGGTGCTTGACATCGCGCGCCCCATGGAGGAGTCAAAACTCATCGCCGCATTCAGGTATGTCCAGCGGGAGACCTGTATCCTCGTTTTCATTTCCGCAAGAGCCATCTGGACCCTCTGCCGGGAAGCGGGCTTAACCCCATTTCTTGACTTGTTTGCCCATCTCAAAAACCATTCGTATGCTCCCCTGGCTATTCCGGTGGCGATGGCGCCGACCGGAGCGCGCGAGGCCGCAAGCAGAAGAAGGGTTCCCGGCTGCATTCCGGTACCCTCAAACGAGAGAACATTTTCCTCAGGAACGAAGCAATCCTCGAATGAAAGCTCAGCCGCGGGACAGACGCGTTGACCCATCTTTATCTCCACGCGGGGCACCGTAAAGCCGTCCATGCCCTTTTGAATGATGAAGGTCGTCCAGGTTTCAAGCGGACGGGATTTGTCCGTCGCGGAGCAGAGCACAATGTATTTTGCCACCGAACCGTTTGATATGAAGCACTTTCTACCGTTTAACACATAGCCGCCCTTAACCTTTTTCGCGCTCATGGTAAGCCTTGCGGTCTTCAAAAAATTTGGCTCCTCCACATCCGTCCCGGCGGAAGGCTCCGTGACAGCAGCAGCCATAAGCACCGGATTCCCTTTCTTCTCCTCACAGACTATCTCCCGTAGGATTTTCTCCCAGTAAGTAATAGAACCGCACACTAATAGCGGTGCTATACCCAGAGCATGCGCGCCGATTATGTTTCCAACCCCTGGGCAGTACGCACACAGTTCCTCCATCGCAAGGGAAAAAAGAACCGCAAGACCCCCCTGGCCGCCGACAATCTTCGGGATTATCAGGGACAAAAGCCGGTAAGGGAGAGCGGCTCGCACAAGCTCCCATGGAAAATAATCATGCTCATCTTTCAATTTCTCATCGAGTCTGAGAGCCACAGGTAAAATGTGCCTGCGTCCATAGTCGGCACATGCTTTTACCGTTTTCGCGATGTTCTCAAAAGCCTTCGAATTTGAGCGATTGAAGTGCTCGAGCATTGGAAACTCACTGAGAATTCTTTCTCCTGCCAATCTGATTTCGCCGCTCGGGATTTCCATGGCAATCTTCCCCCTGCGTTATCCCTGCAGAACACCATTTGAGCGTGTCCCTCTAAAAACCGCGCGCCCATTCTACCTGAATAATCTTATCTTTGCCGGTGCTCATTTTGCTTATCGCGAAAGGCAAAACTTACAGGGTGTCAAACCTCCTGTTTCTAACCTCCTTCTTTCTTCGGATGGGTCTTTATTCTAATAGTTCTACTTATTCATTAAATTAAATATCCTGAAAAGACGAGAACGTGGCCAAACGCTTTTCCCTCCGCAATCTTGAAAGTGTCCGGTCAATTTATCCAGTCAATTGTATCTATGTTTGAGAGCCGTCTTCACCATCGCTTGCACGTTCTCGAGTCTCGCGTTCTGTGGCACCTCGCACCCGGAGGAAAGGATGAAGCGAGCGTTTGCGCCCACTTCTTCAATCAGGCGCGTACAATATCGCCTTACCTCATGGGATTCGCCAAAAGCAAGCATTGTAGCCGGAACGTCGCCCATGATAGTAAATCTATCACCGAGGATTCTTCTTGCCCTGAAAATATCCGTTCTTCCATCGAACTGGAAAAAACAGTTCTCCGGGAGGTCTGAGAGTATCTCGAGGCTTCGGTCCCAGTTCCCGTCGTTGTGCATTCCAAAGTAGATGCCCTTTTTGGTGAGGTAATCCGCGATATATCTTATTGAAGAATATGCGTACCGTTCAAACTGATCGGGGGATATGAAATCATTCGAGGAGCGGTGAAGAAGGAGTAGAAACCGGTTCGTGCCCGTTGCTCGGCAGGCAAGAAGCGCAATGCGGGCAAGACTCTTCCCGAGTCTCAGCGAGGCTTCCGCTATTTCATCCGGGCGGCGGCGAAGATCGATCGAGAAACCCACAAGTCCTCGAGCCATGCTGAAAGTGTCGAAAGGCGCCTCGAGGCTGAAACTCGAAAAGAACCCCACGCCGCGCTTGTCCCACCGCTTTAGTTCTCTTATCCACCTAATCCCGAGCCTTACGCCTCCCCGCATAAAATCATTGACCCAAACCCGTGCGCCCTGCGGCTTGTTCTTGTAGCGTGAAATGAGTTCAACCATGAAACGAAGCAATGGGTGTAAGGGGGTGTAAAAACGATAGGAGAGTATTTTTTGGTAATCGTCCTCATTCATCAGATACTCAGATTCGGTCGCCTCGAGCACTTTACTGAAAGCATCGCCACCGAGAGCAATCCCCGGCTTCATACCAAGACCTGCCCCCCATGTCATGTCGTATCGAGGAGCATCGAAGGTAAAAGGAAGAGTATATATTGCGTCCCACGGCCCAGCTTGCTCGAAACAAATATCAAGCGCATTTTGGAAAACCCTCACGTCTTTCAGAAAGACCTCGTTCGGCACTCCCGCGACCTCCGCTGCGAAGTAGTAAACAAGCGGTACCACGGGAACCCTGTCGGGTATCCCGCCCCGGAGCACAGTATCAATCCTTTCCTCGCCCGTCATCAAATCACCCACAGCCCCAACGCCATAAGGACAAGTGACTTCCAGCAGCCTATAAGCTATGCGATTCCCCAAGCATTATTACCCCGGCTAACTTAATAAATTTGTCACCAGTGACCGCCGGGTCCTACGGCTTTGCCTCCAAAATGCCGCCCGTAATTATGAACGCCTGGTTTCTATCTTCCATACGGTTAGCGTCCTCAAGACTAAGCCCGTTGAGCGCTGCGTTGAAGGCGTCCTTCGTGAGTTTCAGACCGAGCCTGTTTTTGGAACACATATTGGCGGCCATTGCTTTAGCCTTTGGAAGCAAATCTTCGCGTGAATATATATGATTCACAAGCCCTATTCTGTAAGCTTCATCCGCATAAACGCGGTCGCCTGTAAGGCACATCTCCGCCGCCTTGCCCCAGCCCACGATTTTCGGAAGGAAAAAACTCGAGCCCATATCCGCCCCGCCCGTTCCGATGTTAATGTACTGGGCGCAGAAGAATGCATCCTCGCTTGCAAGCCTGACATCCGAAGCGAGTGCCATCGACAAACCGGCCCCCATCGCAGGTCCGTGAACAGCGGCGATTATCGGCTGAGGGCAGTAGCGCATGAGCCTTATCACGTTTGAGAAAGCCCGCTGCGAATTATAAATGTTGTAAGCCGACATCCCTCCGGGAATATCCATTGCCGCTTTGAGGTCAAGACCGGAGCAGAATCCCTTCTCGCCAGCGCCCCTTACGATGAGCACCCTCACACTTTCGTCCGTCTGCCGTTGGGTCCAGAAATCATTGAGCTCTGTAAGCATCGTATAGTCAATGGCGTTCACGATCTCGGGACGGTTGAGGGTCAGAATGCCGGTCTCCCCCTCCACTTCATATAAAAGGGTCTCATACTCCATCACTTACCTCCTGTCCGCTCTCTCTTCTTAGATTCAAGTTCCACCCACGCTTAGATTATCACCCAAGATAATTATGCATGGCAAAGAAAACCCCTCATGAGCCTGGCAGCCAAGAAAGGGGTAAGAATCATGGAAATTAATTTTCTCACCGGACTCAAGCATTGATTTGAATCATAGACCGTTCGCCATCACAGGTATACAATCAGACACTATCCCGCCGCACTTAAAACAAAAGGAGTGGTACCGATGGAAGAGATGAGAATCTCCTATCACGAGTCAGTCCGCAAAGCATATGCCCAGAGAATAAAGCCGAAGCAAATAACGAACGTCTGGGACCGTTACGAGGCGCAGGGGATGGGCGGTGATGCAGACAGAAGGTGTCCGTTCTGCATGGCGGGAACAAGATGCGACCTCTGCTCCAACGGACCTTGCCGAGCGGATGCGGAAAAGGACAAGAGGGGCGTATGCGGCATCACGGCTGACGGAATGGCTATGAGAATGATGCTTCTTCGAAACGTCATGGGCGCGTCAACCTACCAGTACCATACGAGCCAGACCATAAAGACCTTAAGGGCAACAGCGGAAGGCAAGACCCCTTTCTCTTTAAGAGAGCCCGAGAAGTTGAAATGGTTTTCCGAGCGATTGTGTCTTGCCGCTCGGCAATCCCCGAAAGATTCGGCACTTGCCCTGTGCGACTTCCTTGAGAAAGAGTTCTCAAAAGACACAGATGAGCCGAGTTCGATCGTGGAGGCGCTCGCGACCCCGGAACGAAAAGACACCTGGAAAAGACTTGACATATTCCCTGGTGGGATCTATCCGGAGATGATGAGGGCGGCAAGTTCGTGCCTCACGAACGTTGATGGGTTTTACCAGAGCCTCGCCCTGAAAGCCCTGAGACTCGGTATCGCCATGGCTTACCAAAGCCAGATCGTAAACGAATACTGCCAGGACATATTATTTGGTACCCCTCGCCCGCACAAGATGCGCGTCGATTTAGGGGTTTTGGACCCCGATTACGTGAACGTCCTTCCAAACGGACATGAACCTTTCCTGGGCTTCGCGCTCATTGACCTTGCCAAAGACCCCTCCTGGCAGGAGAAAGCCCGTGCAGCCGGCGCGAAGGGTCTTAGGATTATCGCCAACATAGAAACTGGTCAGGAAATCATTCAGAGATGGGCGATGGACGAAGTCCTGTGGGGCTTTACAGGAAACTGGATCATGCAGGAGGCGGTGCTGTCTTCAGGCTGCGTTGATCTCTTCGCGTGCGACATGAACTGTTCCATGCCGATTGATCCGATTTACGCCGAAAATTTTGTTTTCAGGCTCGTTCCGGTAAGCGACCTTGTTGCTTTCGAGGGAGTCACCGACAGGATCAACTACCATCCTGAAAGGGCATCCAAACAGGCAGCCGATTTGCTCGACATGGCGATAGAAAACTTCAAGGACCGCAAATTAAGGGTTCAACCGGCGACCGGATACCCGCTTGGGGAAGCCATCGTCGGGTTTTCGAGCGAAAGCATAATTGAGGCTCTCGGGGGCACGCTCGACCCTCTCATCGAGGCGATCAAAAGCGGGAAAATAAGAGGGGTCGCAGGTCTTGTCTCGTGTACGACTCTGCGCGATACCGGGCAGGATGTCCATAGCGTGGCTGTCGCAAAAGAACTCATAGCAAGGGACGTGCTCATTCTTTCCATGGGATGCGGAAATGCCGCCATGCAAGTCTGTGGTCTTTGCAGCCTTTCGAGCATATCGCTCGCGGGGGAAAGCCTGAAAGAGGTATGCGAAAGCCTGGGAATACCCCCGGTTTTGAGTTACGGCACCTGCACTGATACAGGAAGGCTTGCCGACCTTCTCGCCTCCCTTTCAACCGCGCTCGGAGATGTCCCGATTTACGACCTTCCGGTAGTGGCGGCGGCCCCAGAATACATGGAGCAGAAAGCAACGATAGACGCGCTCTTCGCCCTCGCCCTCGGGCTCTATACCTACGTTAATCCGGTGCCGAGCGTGACCGGGGCGCCGAATCTGGTGAAGCTGCTTACAGAGGACCTTCCAGGGATAACGGGCGGTGTGCTGAGCCTTGAAAAAGACGCCTCTAAAGCAGCTGAAAAGATGCTTGAGCACATCGAATCCAGGAGAGAAAAGCTCGGGATTTAGAACGCCTCAAATATGGATTTTTTTGGGGAGTTTTTCTTCAGCCGGATCAGTCGCGTTCGATTTTGCCGGCAAGGATCTCCTTGATGGAGAGAGCTTCGATTAATTTCTTTTTAGCAAATTCACCTGGCCACACGCCAAAGGAAAAATCCCGCAAATTAATGCCCGTGTGAATTCAAATGCTCTTTCCACCAATTTCGCCATTTTTTGCTCCAGTCCAACCGAGCAAAAAAATTCCCCGTCAACCGCGGTCTTTGCCTTTCGTTGACTTCCATAGCGTACGCTGGTAACTTGATTTTAAGAACCGTTTTCCTCGACGCGGGCAGGGGCAAAGATGTCCAACATCACCATCTTTAAGACAATTAAAGGAAATCTCACGCGTTACGCAATATCCGTTACCGTTGCAGTTCTGTTCACGTTCGCGCAAGTTTGCGCCGCGCTCGCCTCCGGGCCGTGCCGGCCAGACTCAAAATCCGCTCACATCCCGACTTACGGAGCCAGCCCATCTTCCTACCGCGCCTCCCACATGTTCGTTTTTGCCCATCAAGATGATGAAATAGCCTACTTCGCGATGATGAAAAGGCTTGCAGAAAGCGGAAAGAAAATAAAGATTCTTTGGATAACCGATGGAGGTGCATCCGCGCCCCCGGAGGTAAGAAGAGATGAATCAAGAAAAGCGCTTGGGCTTATTGGCATAAGAGAAGATTCCCTTATCTTCTGGAACTACCCCGATGGGAAATCGATATACCACGCAAAAGAAATCGCGGACCGCCTTGCCGCCTTGATGCGCAAGATAAACCCCCGCGCCCTCTTCGTTCCCGCCTACGAAGGCGGACACCCTGACCATGACTTCGCGCATTTCGCGGCGGTTAACGCTGCGATGAAAATGAAGCGTCCCCCGAAGATATTTGAGGCGCCCTTATACAACAAATACAACGCTTTGATAGTCGCGTTCAACCAGTTCATCCCGGCGAAAACCCCCACGCTATACACACACATGACGCGGTGCGAGGTTTTTCTAAAACTGCGGGCGTTTTTGACCTACAGAAGTCAGTTCTGGGGAACGGTGCTGCCCGCTTTGATATTTGGCGGTCCGCGCCTTTTCGAGCCTAAAGAACCCTACAGAAAGAAGCCTTCATGGGATTATTTGAAGCCGCCTCACCCAGGAGACCTCTACTATGAAAGTTTCCCCATGAAATACACGCTTGGGATTACCTTCGAAGATTTCAGAGAGGCAGTCCTTAAAGTGCTCTCTGGTTGAGGGAAAGAGTAGAAATCTCCAAGTTTTCCGCCTGCTCTTGTGCCTAAGCCTTATTCCTCCTCATAAGATTCTTCATCATAATCTCCATAAACAAAAGGCCACCGTGAAACCTGCAAACAAGTCTTATCTCTTTCAAGAAAGCTTTTCTCAAAACAATCCGGTTAAAAAAGTTATTATAAGAAACCGATTCAGCGGCTTGAACCCATGTTTATGAATCTCACTTTCCGCTCAAAAGCGAAAATGTCACACCCCTATCTTAAACTCAACCTACAAGCTTCAGTGGCAATTCAAGGAGGTCAAAATGATCGAGCCTGGGAGCACTTGTTACATAAAAAGGGATATATACGCGGGTGGAGCGCTGCTATTCAAGGAGGGAGAAATCGTAATCATCGAGAAAGTAGGCCCTCATCCCCAGCGGCCCGAATATAAGTACCTAACCTTCTCGGCAAGAGCGAAAAAATATTTTCTGCTTTCAGACAGAGACTTGGAGCTTGAAACTGAAGATATTAAAGATGCAAAGGAAGAAGTGAATAACACGAAAATTATTACGCCAACACCCCCGGGCAAACCACCTGGCGCCGCGGCAACCGATAAAGAGAAGACATCTTACGCTCCGCTTGAACGCACCGGCATGCCGATCGGGCGCGCTCGATCAGGCAAAAAGAATGTTATTCAAAAAGTGGCAGGGTCAAATATGAGCAAAATCAAAAAGGTTTTGGTCGTGCTTTTTATTTCCTTCGTTTTGTTAAGCGCATTCTCCGTCTTTCTTTATTACAACCTAAAAGAAAAAACGCCCAAGGAGGAAACGGTCTCGGAAGAAACATCAGAAATGAGTACACAGACCGAGCTGGAGCCCTTTGAAGAAGAGGTGTCATTTGAGGAACTCATCTCAATTGAAAATTTGGTTGAAGGGCAGCAGATGACTGCGGGAAAATATACTGTCTCAGGCAGAGCGCTTCAAACCTGCTCGCTAGATTTAAATGGTGTACCGGTGGAAATCCTACAAGGTACCGGTGAGTTTCACCACCCCGTCACAATAAATGAAGGGGAAAACACGCTTTCATTTATCGCCACCGACGAAAACGGTGAACTAATCTCAAAAGAGATAAGGGTAACGGGTGTGGTCACCCCCCAGATGTACAAGGCATCCTGCCCGCCGGGTCCTCCCTATAAAGTGCTTGAAAAGAACGCTGATGCTTACATAGGGACGCGTTGTTACTATAAGGGGAAGGTGGCTCAGGCTATGGAATCAAGTGGGATCACGATGCTCAGGGTTAACATCACCCACAAGGGTTACGATATCTGGGATGACACTATTTACGTGACGCTTGAAGGCTCAACTCCCGCGGTTGAGGACAGCATGGTAATTGTTTACGGGGACATAGCCGGAAGCTACACCTACGAGTCAATTGCGGGATGGATCATAACCCTACCTTGGATCATGGCTGAATATGTTGACGTCGTGGGATGAGCAGACCTTTTTTGATGAGTGGACCTTTCCAAGAGCGCAAAACTCGGTAAAGCAGGGCATGACCCCCGCAAGGTCGCAAAAAGCGCACCAAACGTTTGCGCTTTCATCCGGTTAAGCACCTTGAAAGTACTTATCCATTTTTAATATAGACCAGGACCACAGACGCAGGAACTTAAGAGCGTATCATTACCCATAAAAGGCGCGGGAATCTTTTGCGCTTCCAATAGCATCACACTGCTTGTCTTCCCATAAAGTGACGTCAAAAGCATGACCTTCGCGCCGGTCTCTTAAGTTGAGAAAACCTATTCAAATGATGGTATCGCTTTCGACATTAAGTCTTACCTTTCGCAGGTCAGCTTCATGGTGTTGAAGAGTGTTGAATTTTTTCGCAAATGATGACTAAATGTTCTCTACGAGATATGCGAAAAATCTTAAATAGCCCGAAAGGAGCAAGATCATGGGACCTCGACAAGTTCGAATTTTAACGCTTGCCGTGACCGCCGCAATAGTTTCCTTGCTTTTGTTATCTCCTGTTTCAGGCTGCAGGAAGAAAAGTGAAAAACCAACAAAGAAAGAAACAACAACGGAGGAGCTAAGGGAGACCATCGCTGCTGAAACTGGTCAATACTTCGAGGTCTTTCTCGAATCGAATCCAACTACTGGCTATAAGTGGAATACGGTTCAGGCACCAGATGAGAACGTGGTGAAACTCACCGGAAGCGGTTTTATCGCGCCCTCGGGCGAGAAAAAACTAGGGGCTCCGGGTCAGGAAATATTTCGTTTTCTCGCTGTTGGTCCAGGATCCACCACGGTAATGCTTGAGTACACCAGAGGCTGGGAGAAAGATAAGCCACCCGCCAAAAGATATATGCTCACAGCCAACGTCACGCAGGCTGACAGACAGATAACAAGCGCGATTACGGTCGTAGCGGGTCAAGAATTTGACCTCACAGTGGATACCGAACCAGCCGCCGGGTTTTCCTGGGTTCTCGCAAAGAAGCCGGATGAAAATACCTTTAAACCCTTAAGCAGTGATGTCACGCCCGGCGAGGCTGTTGGCGCACCCGCAAAACAGAACTGGAAATTCCTTGCCGTCAATCAAGGCAACACGTCACTTGTTCTCGAATACCGGGGACCGGGGGAGACCTCAAGTTTCGAAAAGAGACACACCATCAACGTAACCGTGACCCCTGCCCCGTCAAAACCATCGAGCACGGGGGGCAAATCAAAGTAGAGATTCATATGCCCGCGCTGTCAGGTTAAGCGATCTTCAACAACTTAATCACCGGAAAAAAATTCGCAAGGGAAATCGCTCTATGAATTGAGCGGGTGAAAACAAGGCTTAAGCGAAACAGCCGTTTCTTCGCGCGCGTGGACTTAAAGCTCTTTGCTGTTCGTTTGGTCAAACCGGGTTCGCCGCTTATTCGTGCGCGTGAACTTAAAAGTTGGGACGAGATGCTCACCTGCTCATCTTCTCTTTGATGAATGCCTGATTTGAGAACGTAGCGCCTTTCAGCTCCCAAATTTGACAAACGTTCAAAGCGAGATTTCCGCTAGCAATCCTGCCGTATGCGTCCGGGCCGCAAAACTCCAATGACTTAAGAGAGGAATTGCGCATTCCCTGCGGAAAAAAATCATTCATTTACTTATAATCGAAGCAAGAGGCAACAAAAGGAGCGGATCAATATGGAACTCAAAAGCATGCTTTTTTACGAGTCTTTGCGGTTTTTCCTCGGTCCGCTTTTTTCGTTCCGCCTCCACCTTAAAGTCGAGGGAAAAGAGAACGTGCCGGATGAAGGGGGCGTTCTCGTTGTGGCAAACCACAGGTGTTATCTTGACCCTTTCGTGCTCGGTTGCTCGATTGAACGTTTCATAAACTTCGGGGCGGGCTCGCACCTCTACCTTGTGCCCGGCACGCGCAAAATATTTGAACTTGCGGGCTTCTTTCCAATCCACATATACGGCGGCGAGGAAGGCGACAGAAGCCAAGATAGGGCAAGCGAGATCCTCTCTAACGGGGAAGTGGTTTGTATCTTTCCCGAAGGAATTGAGTCCTTTATGAGAATCGGTGAAGCGTCAAGGATTTCGGAGTTCAAAACAGGGTTCGTAAAAGTAGCCCTGCAAAGCAGGGTCCCTGTGCTTCCCGTCGCGATAGTACCCAGAATCGAAAAGGAATTCCCCACGATTCCATCTCTTTTCATAAGACCTTTCGTAAGGCACCCCAAAGTTGGGCAGGGTCTGCGCCTGATAACCTACCGGGATGTAACCTGTAGAATCGGACTGCCGGTTGACCTCTCTGCGTTTTACGAGGAGACCATATCCAAGGACCTCCTTGACAGGATCGCCGCCCGCATAAGAAGGATTGTTGTCTCGCTTTACGAGGGGAAGGATTTGGATAAGCTCATGCACGGAAACAGACCGTAAGATATTTCTTCCAAATGGATTTGACCTGCGCCAAAACCCGGCGCCATAGTTATCGGACGTTATATAATGAGTCGTTGCTTCCAAGAAACAGGCTTTGAGCAACCGGGGAGATAAAAGGAGCAGTGTGTTAAATGATATGCGATAAATGTGGCGCAGTGATTAAGGAGGGCTCTCTTTTCTGCGCATCCTGCGGCGCTTCACTTCCCCAAAGCGCATCCTTACATATGGAAACACAAGTCCCAAAAGAGTCTGAACAGACGGAAACGGAAGATTTAACCGAAGCGATTAAGGAACTTGGTAGATCCGAAGCTCCGCTTGAATCAGCGGAAGACCGTTTCGTAAAGACAGATTCTTGCGAAGAAAAGGAGAAAGAAAAGGTTGTAAAGGCTGGCAGGCAAGAGGTAGCGGTTTCCCCGGTTGCCGCAGAACATATCACCGGAAAACAAGACGTAAGCGCACCCGAGAAACAACCCGGAGCGCGCTGGAAACGTCTTTTTCTCATATTCGGGCTTGTTCTCGTTATTCTCGGCTGCGCCGCCGGAGGATTCTTCATATACAGATACATAAAGGATGCAAGCAAAAGAGAAGCAGCCAGGATAACGGTGAGCGGCGATCAGATGCTCGACTACTCCAAGACCGAGGCGGAGAACATTCGCGATCAAATAAACGCCGCCCTGAACGCGTTACTCAGCGGCGCGATCAAGTCGAGCGACGAGTTCAAATCTTACAGTGAAAGCATTCAAAAAAAGATAGACGAACTTTTACAAGACCTCGATCGCGGTAAGGAGATTTACGGGCAAGTATTAAGACTCAAAGACCTAAAACACTACAAATCCTACGCGCGCGCTCGAATAAACCAAATTGAGTGGTCCTCTAAAACCATCCAGACGGCAAAGAAACTAATGGTAAGAATAACAGAGATCCTCGCCGCGGCGGAAGCCAAAGTGCGCCTAAACAGGAAATTGATAGAGGACGAGATTGCCGGGTTCATAGCTCAAATGGCCGCATCAAGCAAGAAAGCGCAAGCTTTCAAAAAAGAAGCGGAAAAGATTAAGAAAACGAAGAAAATTTAGATTCACGCCTTCCGTGGCTTAAAGGACTCAATCCCAGCCTGCCTGCGCATGAAATTTGCGCTTCTTTCCATTGCCATCCTGGTACACTCAAAGAAAAACGCGGGAATGAAACCGTGGTAAGCGTGAGGATACCTCTCGAGGTCGAAGAAAAGGGTTTCGCATTCCACACCGTGCGACCCGAGCGCGCGAGCGAACCTCACGGATTCCGGATGAAGGTAATCCCTTTCGCTCGAACACACAAAACAGGGAGGATAATTCTTATCGACAAGCCTCAGCGGCGAGGCGAGCGCGGCTCTTTCTTTGTAGAGCTCTTCGTCCTCGCCCATGATTATGTGCGTTATGAAGTAGATATCAGGAAATCCTGTCTCCAGAACAGTCTCGAAATCATACACGCCGTAGAAGAGAAGAAGTCCCTTTATCGAATCCCGCTTTATGGTTTCCCCACCCAAGATTTCTTTCTCGACCTTAGGATGGATAGATGCGGCAGCATATAGAGCGGAAAGAGACGCTCCCGCAGATTCACCACCAAGAAAGATCCTCTCCGGGTCCCCCCCGAACCTCTCCGCGTTTTCGTAAACCCACCTAACCGCAAGATGAGTGTCCTCGAACTGCGCTGGAAAAACAAATTCCGGGGCAAGCCTGTAATTGAGGTTGAAAACCAGGAAGCCCTCCCGGGCATAGCATTTGCAAACCCTCGTTAGCAATTTCTTATCCCCTGAAAAAAAACCGCCGCCATGTATGAAAACCAAAATGGGATATGGTGGATTGTAAGGAGGGATGGCAATATCAAGTGAGCGCCATTTACCCCCGCCGGGGAGATACTCAATATTCTTAAAATATGCGCCTATTTTCGGGTGAAATCTGTTTAGGATAACGACCCTTGCCACAAACATTACCGCAGAGAAGGCCCATCTTCGCGCGAAAGCACCGATTTTGCTCAACAGTCAATCCCCCGAAGAAAACACAGAGATGAACAATCGTGATTCTTCATACCGCAAATTCTAACTTAAAGGCCCGTCCTCAAACAAAGTGTTTTTTGCTTTGAAACCCAGACCTCTTACTCGCCCGATTCCTCGGCAATCCTCTTGATCGGAAACTCCTCGGCGCGCCGGGATAGAAAAATCGTAGCGCCGAGAATGAGGAAGAAAGCGAGGATTCTTAAAGCGGACAAGTAAACGCTTTTCGGAAGGGGCTCTCTTAAAACAAGCATTCCCGCCAGAATGGGGACGGCCTGGTTTAAGCCTCCGACGACCGGACCCACGATCGAAGCAAGCCCCCTCTGGAACGCCGCCTGCATGATAACAATCCCCAGTATGTTCGCGACCGCGAGCGCAATAAGAAATACGCTCGAGAAAATTACCAATATTCCCTTTTCCTTCCACTGATTGGACCAATCAACAAGTAACAGTCGGGAGAAGACCGCCGCAAGACCGAACAAAAGCCCCGTGGAAACCGCGAGAATAGTCCCTTGTCTCGTCCCGCTTTTACCGAAAACAAAGGGAATCGCGCACGCTAGGAAAAACACGGTACCCGCAAACACCCAAAGTATGACGGCGTCATAGGGCTTGGGCGATGATACGCCTTCGGAAACGCTTATTCCGATCATCCCCACTCCCAGCACCGTGCACCCGATAGCGAAGAAATCGGAAAATCGCAGCCTTTCGCCAAGATTCCTGACGGCGAGATACACAAGAAGTGCAACTCCCGCGCTGACTATCGGCTGAACAATCGAAATCGGGGCAAGCGCAACCGCGACCGCGTAAAAGCCGCCGCCAATGACGCTCACAAGGTACGAGATTATCCAGGGCTTGTTCGTTATGAATGCCTTGAAAACGGTCCATGAGGGTTTTAATCCGACCCTCGGTAGCTTGTCAACCGCTTTCTTTTGTAAGAAACCCGCAACGTTGAAGAAAATCGCCGCGAATATCGCGCAGAACACCGCTGCGGTAGTCTTCACCGCTCCCCCATTCCAAGCATCAACTACCTTGGTGAATAATTTTTTAAACGTTTGGCTTTAAACAAAAAAGCGACTCTTGAACAATCGAAATGATATCAAATTTGGATAAGACGAACTTATACCAAATTATGATTCTACTTGTGGGCGGAAGGTTCTCCGGACGTTCGTGTATGAATCTTGTTAGGTACTATGATTCTACTTGTGGGCGGAAGGCTCGGTTTAGTATTCTTTTTACACATGAGTTTGCACATGGCACAAAGATTTTGCTACCTTTCTTCCGTCAAGACAATAAGCAAAGGTGATCATATGCAGGGCGAACGCAAAGAGGTGCAGCCAGAATACCTCTACCGCCAGATGGTAAGGGCAAGAAGATTCGAGGAGGCGCTTGCCTCGCTGTGGAGAAGAGGTCTGATCTCAGGAGAGCTGCACCTCGGAACAGGCGAAGAGGCGATTGCGGCAGGATTTGCCGCTCACCTTGAGGACGGCGACGCGATTGCCCTGGATCACCGCTCCACGCCCCCTCTCGTCTGCCGCGGCCTGCCGCTTGAACCCATAATCCTTGAGCTGATCGGGTCTGAAAAAGGTCTTTGCTCCGGCTGGGGCGGGCACATGCACCTGTTCTCCAGGGATTTTCTTGCCGCATCCTCCGGAATCGTCGGCTCCTCCGCTCCGCTCGCGCTGGGATTCGCGCTCGCGAACAAGCATCTTCGACAGGGAAAAGTTGCTGTGTGCTTTTTCGGCGAAGGGGCGATGAACCAGGGAATGGTGCTTGAGTCGCTGAACCTTGCCCGGGTATGGAAGCTGCCTGTAATCTTCGTTTGCAAAGATAACCGTTGGGCGATTACCACAAGGTCCAAAAATGTCACCGCGGGCTGTCTCACCAAGCGCGCAAGGGCTTATGATATGCCCGCCTGGAAAGTTAACGGCTTAAGAGTTGATGACGTTTGCAAAACCGCAAAGCGCGCTATCGAGAGGGCGCGCGAGGGCAGGGGACCCTCGTTCGTGCTCGCGAGATGCTCGAGGATTGACGGTCATTTTCTCGGGGACCCGCTTTTCAGAATATTTGAAGAGCCGCTCGAACAGGTAAAAACCATCACGCCACCGCTCATCCGTTCGGCGATTGCAAAACCCGGAGCACCGTCTGGCGCCAGGGCCAGAGCGCTTTTTTGCATCAGCAAAGCGATAGCGCTTGCCGGCGCCGACAAGCTGAAAAACTTTAAGGACCCACTTTTTATTTCGAAAAACCTCATACTAGAAGAAAAGCGCCTGGAGATCGAAAGGGAGGTCTTTGAGGAAATAGAGAAAGCGGTAAGAACATCGCTTGAGGTCGCTGGTCTGAAACGTTAGCGATAAAGCCGTATGGATGCAAAGATTTCAACGTATTTCGAACTCTTCAAACCCAGCGGACTCAATCGGGTCAGTGGCAAGATAAAAGTCAAAACCGAGGGGGTCAGATTTGAGGGTAAGTTTCGCGACGGCGATAGAAAAAGCCATAGAGCACGCTATGGCAGAGGATGAAAGAATCATCATATTCGGCGAAGACGTGCATCTTTTAAGAAACAATCTTTACGCCAGATTCGGACCGGAAAGAATTATTCCCGCGCCGATAAGCGAATCCGCTTTTCTTGGCGCCGCGGTTGGCGTCGCGATGGCGGGGTTAAAGCCGATCGTGGAGATAATGCTTGTCGATTTCATAGCCGTCGCCTTCGACGCGCTCTTGAATCAAGCATCCAAAGTTAAGGCTTTTTCCGGGGGAAAATGGAACGTGCCGGTGGTAATAAGATGTTCGTGCGGGGGCGGCTACGGTGATGCCGGTCAGCACGAGCAGTGTCTGTGGGGCTTGATTTCGAGCGTTCCCGGAATATCAGTCGTGGTGCCGTCAAATCCGCCGGACGCCGCCGGACTCATGCTCTCCGCGCTCAATGCGGAAGACCCCGTGGTTTATCTTGAGCACAAACTGCTTTCCGAATACTGGCTTGACTACCTTGGAGCTGGGGGAAGAAAAAACGTCGCGTTTGACATTCCCGAAAGCGGAGCTTCCGGAGAGATTGAAATACCGCCTAAAAACGTGGCAATAGGAAAAGCCTCATTTTTACGGGAAGGCTCTGATATCACGTTCATAAGCATAGGCGTGAGCGTCCACCGATGCCTTGAGGCTTCAAAAGCGCTCGAAAGAGAGGACGCCTCATCCTGCGTGCTGGATTTGAGAACAGCGACCCCGCTCGACAAGGAATCCATACTTGAGGCTTCCAGGACAGGGCGGGTGGTGGTCGTTGATGAGGACTATCTTTCTTTCGGCCTGTCTGGGGAGATAGCGGCGGTGCTTTCCGAATCGGGATACCGCGGGGCTTTCACTCGAGTGGGAAACACGGGAGTAATCCCGTATGCCAGACACCTCGAGGACAGGGCGCTTCCCTCGGTTGATTCCATTTACGAGGCTGCAAAAAAGATTCTCGGAACTTAAGGGAAGACATCTGCACACAAACGCGAACGCTCAATACTCATAAGCTCCAATATCCCATCGCTTGCCTCTGGGCCTTTTGCCACCGTCAAGGTCAATGAGGGGAACCCCTTTGTCTGAACCGGAGTCAATTGCAGGGCTTCCCTTCCTAAGATGATAATCCCCTTCTGTTCCCCACGCGCCTTTCACGAAAAGAGGATTCGAAACCTTATTTCCCTTTCCCAAATACCCTGACCTTATAGCCTTCGCGGAGTAATCCCTCCCTCTTGCGCGCACCTGAGCTTCTTGTCTTTTCATGCAAAAAAGACAATGCTCGCATACAAGCCTGACTGAGTCGCCGAAATAGGCGGGAGCGTATCCCCCGTAAACTATGTTGTTTTTGAAATCCAGATTCACTTTCGCTTTTTCCCCGTACTGCACGTAAAGAGGATACGCTTTCCTCTCGGGGTTGTCTGATATCGTTACATTCACCACCTTAAAAGTAGCGCCGCTTTCCCGTGTCTCTATCACGAGACCCGCCCAGGGCGAGGCACCCCCTGTGCCATCCCCGGTGCCGTATATCAGAGTATTCTCAAGCCTGCTTCCCCCTCCCCACAGCTTCACCCCATCGCAAGAATTGTTCGCGACTAAGCATTCGTAAATATAAGTGTTTGAGGCTTTCGAATCGATGCCGTCCCCCCTGTTGTGTTCGGAGACTGTTCTCTCTATCTCAACGGGACCAGCGCTTTCCTCTATACCGAAGCCGTCAGGGCGATCATACGGTGACGGGCCTCTTTTTCCCCTGTAGTAATGACCGCTGTAAGAAAGCCTTGAGCCTTTCACCTTCAAATGTCTTACTCCTCCCCTTCCTCCTTTCGGTCCTCCAATCCCGCCAAAACCGCAGTGCTCAAAACGGCAGTCCTCAATGGCCAATCCCTCTACGTCGCCTATGTTTACCGATATCTCGTCGATATGGTGGATATAAAGGTTTTTCAGGACAACAGATTTGACCGTTCTCTTCTCGCTTACGATCTCAACGCCGTCCCTGAAAGGCGCGCCGCCGTCGCTTGTTATCTCGAGGTTTTCAATTCGCACATATCCGGACGCGCTCAAATCAATCGCGGAAAGAAGATTCCCCCTGCCGGCAAGAACCACTCCCGCCTTTCTCTCACCCTTGATTGTTATCCACTTTTCGGGCGTGCCGGACCGCGGGGTGACCATGTCCTCGTAGTATTTATCCAGAACATACTTCCCCGCCCTGATGATAAGGGAATCGCCCGGCTTTAACCTCTTCGAACCGAATCCTACCGTTCTCCATGGTTTTAAGCATGTGCCAGGATTTTGGTCGTTCCCCTCAGGAGAAACATATTACGTGGAACCTTTTACCGCACCGTAATCCCCAACGTTCTTTCGCATTCGCTTCTCTTGATCTCTATTCTCTTTTGAAAAACCGCATCCGTATACCGCGATCGAAAGGAGAAGAAAACACACCGCGCAGGCTACAAGGGTTCTTTTTGCTGACATGAAAAAATCTTTCATCGGGACTGTCCCCTTGGAAATCGAAAAAACCTTTCCTTACTGAAGCGAAACCGCTTGAAAGACCGCAACGCAACTCTATCTTAGATGCGAGAATAGATACACATAACATCTTCAAAACCTTAGGGGTAAAAATTCCATCTCTATTTGTCTTGCGCGTGGGATGAACTTATGAGTAAATCTTTTGAGGAAGACCTGGGCGACTTGCATGGCGTGAGATATTTCCCGAGCCTTACTAAAGACGCCTGGTGCTAACAAGGTCCGCTCGAAAAAGCTCGAGCGGCCTGTTTACGGGGAAAGGGAGGGGAAATGAAAGAAAAACGGGCGGTTGTCGTGGGCGCAGGTCTGGGTGGTCTAACTGCGGCGGCTCTTCTTGCAAGAAACGGCTTTTCTGTCGATCTTTTTGAGAAAAATACGACGCCTGGAGGTTATGCCTGCAGTTTCGTGCGGGGGAGATTTGAGTTCGAAACTTCCCTGCATGAACTATCAGGTCTGGGACCACCTCAGAACAGAGGAAGTTGTTACCGCCTTCTCGAGGGCTGTGGGGTCGCGGATAAACTCACGTTTCTGCCAATAGCCGATTTCTACTCATCGGTGTTTCCTGATTTCCGGGTAACCATCCCACACGGATGGGAACAGGCCGAGGAGGCTTACGCAAAACAGTTCCCCGGTGAGAGGAAGGGGATAAAGGCACTTTTGAACTGGATGAGAAATATCTTCAAAGAATTCGAGTTTGTCGCCTCAAGTGAGAAAATAACCGATTTCATCCAAATACCGGCGAAAGCTACAAACCTTCTCGGGACTATCGGTCTGACGGTTGAAAAAGCGCTGTCAAGGGAAATAACAGACCCCAAACTTAAGGCGCTTTTTTGCGACATTTGGGGATACTACGGACTTCCACCTTCCCTTCTTTCGTTCACCCTGTTTGCGATCGCCAACGCTTCCTACATACAACACGGTCCGCATCACATAAAGGGAACATCTCAGGCACTTGCCGATGCCTTTGTGGAGTCGATCAGAGAAGCTGGCGGCAGGGTACATCTTAACAACGGGGTCAAAAAGATACTGATTGACGACATGAAAGTCAGGGGTGTGGTGACGGAACAAGGCGATGAGTACCTGGCAGACTACGTGATATGCAACGTGAACCCGGTCACGACATGCCTTGAGCTTATCGGCACTGAAAACGTTCCTGGGAAATATCTGGATTCCCTATGCAAGCAGAGGCATTCCCTTTCGACCTTCAACATTTACATGGGCATGGACTGCCCTGCCACACAACTCGGCTTAAGCGGTCATGAGCTTTTTATAAACGACGGTTACGACCAGGACGAACACTATCGCTGCACCTTCAAGATCGGAAGACAGAAATACTGGGTGATAACAAATTACAACCACGCCGATCCCGAATTCTCACCCCCCGGGACTTGCGTTCTGGTGATAACCGCGGTTGTTGATGGCCTTCCGTGGATGCGTATTCCACCAGATAAGTACTTTGATGAGAAAAACAGGATGGCCCGCGAAATGCTCGATGCCGCCGAGGAGGTAGTTGTGGGCCTTAAAGAACACATAGAGGTAATTGAAGTTTCCACCCCGCTCACAAACATAAGATACAGCAGCAACCCTTACGGCTCGATTGTCGGCTTCGATTACAGCTTGCTGGGCAGTCCAGTGTTCAAACTCTCAAACAGAGGACCCTTTAAAGGGCTCTACTTCGGCAGCGCCTGGGTGAGACCAGGGGGAGGATTTGAGGCGGCCATGTCTTCGGGTGCACTTGCGTTCAGGGAAGTTTTAAAAGACTCGAAACGCTCGGGCTGAAACCTCCCGAAGCATGCCTGTCAGACCCGGTATTGAGGTTTCCAGGAAGAGAAAGGATTAAGAATGTTCAAAGGGATAATCAAATCGACAAAAAACATGCTTGAGCTCGGGGCGCTCATTGGCAAGCTTGCTTTAAGGCAACCCACATCCACGATACCGGAACTCGATTATTCGCTCGGATCAGACATCATAGAAAAAATCCACCCCGAAAGCATACGGGTGAAGGTATCGAAAATAATCGAGGAGACTTCAAGCACTAAGACATTTAGGCTTATGCCGGTCAACGGATACCTTCCGCCCTTCAGAGCAGGGCAGTACATAAGCTTGAAACTCGAGATAAACGGGGTTCAAACCGCAAGACCATACAGCATCTCATCGCCTCCAACAAATACAGGCTACTTCGACATAACCGTTCGCTTCATGCCAGATGGTTTTGTCTCCAGGTACCTCTGCGAAAATGTTGGTGTGGGTGATGAGTTCGAAATATCAGGTCCGGCTGGCTCATTTCATTACGAACCCCTCACAGACACCAAAAGCCTCGTGTTCCTTGCGGGGGGAAGCGGGATCACGCCGTTTATCAGCATGATACGCGAACTGCGCGAGAAGAATCCCGGGATTGACGTTCACCTACTTTACGGAAACAGAACACCCGATGACATGATCTTCGAGGAGGAGCTCTCAGAAACCGCGTGCCAGGAAGACTGGTTTAAGATGCACATAGTCATAAGCGAGCCACCCGAGGGCTACACCGGCTACTGCGGGTTTCTCGATTCAAACACGATATCAGAAACCGTGGGAGACCTCTCGGGAAAGACTTTTTATGTGTGCGGTCCTATCGCGATGCACCATCTGTGCGGCTCTGAACTTGACAAACTGGGCGTGCCGTCAAGAAGAGTGAAAATAGAACTTGCCGGACCGCCTGCGGATATCACTCAGGTTGCGGGCTATCCACCCGATATAAACCCGAAAGAGGCGTTTAAAGTGCGGGTAACCTTCACCGGTAAGGAAAACAGCCCGATCTCGCTCCAGGCTTCGCCGCACGAGCCACTCTTAAACTCACTTGAGAGAAACAGGCTTAAGATTAATAACCTCTGTAGATCAGGCGAATGCGGTTTCTGCCGCGCGAAATTGGTCTCCGGAAAAGTCTTCGTTCCCCCGTGGGTTAAAATGAGGGCTTCTGATCTGATGATGTCCTACATCCACCCTTGTATCTCATACCCGATTACTGATATTGAGCTTCTCATATAAAGGTTTTCCCGGCCGAAAAAAGACTTGATAAAAGCCCCGTTAAAAGAGCTTTGGTCCCTATCCGGAACACTTTCAGGGACATTTTCCACTCACGAAAATTTGAGTAAACCCGCGATGCTCCGCTTCTAACCGGAAAGACCTTCTTCTCCAGTCTCACGCTGTTCGCGCCTTTCCCGGACCCTTTCAGCGCGGAAACCCAAAATCGATGGAAGAACAAAGAGCGCGGCAAGAAGCGCGAACAGGAGCGCCAGAGCGGTGATTCCCCCGAAGCGCCTTAAGTAACTGATATCGGAAATCGCGATGATGCCGAACGCTCCGGCGGTTGTCGCCGCGGCGGCGAGAAGAGCCCGCCCAACATTCACGACCGTCGAGCGAAGGGCGCTGTCAACGTCCACCGCGCCGTTCCGCCATTCCTCTCTGAAGCGATGCGTTATGTGAATACCGAAATCAATCCCCGCGCCAATAATCATTGAAGATACCATCACCGTCATGAAATCAAGCGGCCACCGCAGTATCGAAAGCGCCGCAAGCTCAAGCGAGATTCCCAGGAAAACAAGGCTCGCTGCAGCGAGACCGAAGAAAACAGATTTGAAGATAATGGATACAAGAAGGGTGCACAAAAGCAGCGCGAGCAGAGCGGTTTTTGCCTGGGTGGGAACGAGATTTCCAAGTAGATCGGTCATAAGAACCGGCATTCCGCCATGCAAAACCGTCAGACCTTTGAGAATCGAATCCTTCCGTCTTAAAACTTCGGTTATTTCTTTCATTTCATCCTGTGAGCCCCGAGCCACCCTCATGGATATGATAGCGACCTTGCCGTCTTCGCTTATGAGTTTGGAGACCGCTTGACCCATCATGCCGTTTTTCATCTGCTCCAACGCCAACTCTACATCACTTCTCCGCTCTGGAACCTTTCCTGTAGCGCGCACAAGAAGGTCGGCGACGCTCATGATTTTGTTTCTCTCAAAAATCCTCATCCCTTCTTGGGTAGTTCCGCGATAGGAGCTCACCTCGTTTTCGTACTCGAGCATCGCCCGGAGACTGGCAGGCTCAAGAACATCTCCCCTGACAAGAGTGTACGCTATTGACTGACCGCCGAAATAATCGTTTATTTTCTTCATTGCCACAAGGGAAGGCATGTCTTTCGGCATCATCCTCTCAAAATCAGCCTCTGTGGTTATCCGCGTTGCGAGGATTCCGCAGCAGAGAATGGTCACAAGCGTCAGCGCGAAAACTGTTTTTCGGTGGTGTTCGGCGAGAATGGATATTCGAGCCAGAACTCGATCCGCTAACCCCTCTCTATCCTTCGCCTGACGCTTCAGGATCTTCCTCTCCATCTTTAACCGCGCTTTCTCCCTTCTGTCGCGTATGAGCAATAGTGCGGGAAGAAGCGTTTCCGCAAGAATAAAACTGAAGACTACGCCCGAGACGCACAAAACGCCAAACTGCCTTATGGGTGGCATGTTTGAGATCCCGAAGGAGGCAAAGCCGAACGCGGTGGTCATCGCCGTCAGAAACACCGCGACGCCAACCGTCCTGACAGACTTTAGGGAGGCGGAATCAGGGTCGAGTCCCCTCCTCCTTTCCTCGTAGTACCTGGAAAGCACGTGAATAGCGTATGCGATGTTTATTCCAAGCATCAGCGGCATGATGGCGGTGCTCTGATAGGTGAAGGGGAAACCAAGCCAGCCTCCAAGCCCCATCACCCAGAGAACCGCGATGAGTACAACTCCGAGCGTAAAAAGGACGTCTGACAGACCTCCGAAGGTAACGAACAGAACGAAAAGTATAAAAAGAAACGCGAGCATAAAAAGGATTCTCGTATCCTTCATGGTTCTCTTGTTTGAGTCGCTGCTCATTGTGGCTGGACCGCCGATATATATCTTCACTCCGCTTAATACACTGAAATATCGCGTGGCGTCGTTCACGAAAACATCGGCGAGACCCATCTGCCTCTGAGGGTCCGTTTTCGTGTTTAAGCTTGCCATTATGAGAAAAAGCTTTCCATCCGGCGTGACCGTTGCCTGCATTCCGGATGACATGGAATTACCCTGGTTGCCCGTCATTTGAAGATTCATCTTAACCTGCTCAACGAGTTCCTCATCGCTCAAATGCCTAGCTGCAGAGGAAAGAGAAATCCCCGCGTTGTAAGCAATGGTGGAAGGTTGCCCCGACTGCAAAGAATCGTCAGATGGGGCCTTTTGACCGGGCATGATTTCAGACGCCCCATTGACTGAGGGCAAGAAGCCTTTGGGTATGTATGACATCTGATCAAGAGGGGTTGTGACATCCCTTATGAAAGGTCCGTAGATGTTCTTTTTGGACATAAGGTGTTCGGGATACGTGGCAAGTTTTCTTAAGAATTTTCCGTTGAGGTCTCCGGAAAGCTCAAGAAGTATCTGCTCTTCGGCGGTTCCGCCGAAGAGCTTTTCAGCCTCTTTCAAAGCGCGAACGGATTCAGCGCTCTTCGGGAGCATGGATTCGTAGCCGAACTCCCTGGTGGTTCGCGTAATTCCCAAGACGGCTACTATCGATATGACGGCAACAATCGCAAGCATTACGAGGGGTCTTCTGTAAAACCACTTGATAAAATCTTTCAATCCCGCCATTTCACCTCCAGAGTTCACGATTTCACGACCCAGCAATCAGAAAAAATTATCATCGGAAGAGCTGGTTATATGCCCTTAATCCCGAGCACCCTACCGGCTTGTTCGAGGATTACACAACCGAACGGCGCTAATGAAGCATCGGTAGCACATTCTATCATAGGCGCCTTCCCTTATACTCTTTCTAAACGCTTAATTTCATCCGGTAGACAGCCCTCACCCTTTCGGATGCAAACCCACACACCGCTTACGAAAGCATGCCATCCTTCCGCTAACAATCGTCAGGTAAAATAAGCAGAACCCATCTTGCGCCTTTACTGAAAGCAGGTTCCCGCACTTAAAGAGCATTATTCCCCTTGGCCTTGCGGATATCCACTATGGGTTTTAACCTTTAACCTCACCGCTTTAAGCCGCCATCAAGAAATCCGCCATTCAATATGAAGCGCAGAAAGAAAGAGTCCTTTCTCTCGCGCTTACAGGGAATATATGGGCCCTCATCTGGAAGTGGGTTGGTTAAATACTATAAAATCATATAGCAGGGAAGAAGAGGGAACAAAGGGGGCAAAAATGGGACGCAAGAAGAAAGAGGAAAAGCCGAAGTGGAAATTCTTCTGGAAAAACGTGGGTCCTCTGGGGATGCTCTGGAGGATCGCGTTAGGGATCGGCCTTGTTATGGCAGCCCGTAACATGAAAGACGACACCACAAAATCCATGGCCATGACAATCGCGGGTGTTTTTGTGGCAATCGAAGGCTTGATGAGATGGTGTTCGCTCAGGGCAATCTTTCGCCGCCCGACGAAGAGAGCTTTCTTGAGGCATTATCCCGAAACCGCCGAATAGCAACTAAAAGTTCCACCTGAAAGAACCAGCCAGGCTGAAAACCCTGACCCGTTTGAAGAGTCGGGGTTTTTTCTTTTAGGTTTCCAGCAACCGGGATCGGAAGCGGAGCCTCCGGAGGAGCTCGCCTGACCCGTTTTAAGAGTCGGTTTTTCCATCAGGTTTCCAGAGGCGCAGGAAGGTTGGGCAATAGCGTAAATTACCTGCCTTGCAGGATAAGTATCGCTTATCAAACTTCACATAAACCCTTGACGTAACTACCAAATGCATTTATCATTTATATGTAAATGACATATAGATTTAATTTTACAATAGTGCGGAATAGAGCGGGGTTGAGTCTTTTGCCCGCAGAGCCCCCAAAGGTATGGGATGGGAGCGCGGAATCCCTTAAGGGACTCAAGTATGGATTCTGATGCGGAGGTAAATGGTTTGGCTTCAAACAGGGGAAAAACGGAAAGCGGCATGGGAGATTATGAGTGGTTTGTCCGAGAGGGTCCGAGAAAGAGATTCATAGAACCACGCGTGCTTTACTTGCTTACTCTCGGTCCCGCACACGGTTACAGAATAATTGATGCTATCGGCAATCTTCCCTTCCCAGGACCTAAACCAGACTCCGCGGCTGTTTACAGAGCGCTACGCGAGCTCGAGCAGTCAGGATTCATAAGATCAAGATGGGAGGGCGGAGAGAAAGGTCCGGCCAAAAGGGTATATACGATCACGCCAGCAGGCAGGAAAAGGCTTTCCTTATGGGTTGACTCGTTCAAAGAAAGGGTCAAGCTTCTGGAGGCTTTCATCAGATTGTGCGAGAAAAGGAAAACTTAAGATGTCAATAACCGCGATAATCATCAATTCGATTGTTGCCGTATGCCTTGCGCTCTCCCTTTTGAAAAGCAGAGAAAAGACGCTTCTTGCGCTCAAGGTAGCATTCAATGCCGCAAAGCGAATAGGACTTGAGGTGCTCGCTTTGATAATAATAATCGGCATCATCACCGGCTTTCTGCCGAACCGCTCTGTCGCCGCGTTAATCGGGAGCGAGCGCGGCTTGCTCGGTGTGGTGATAGCCGCCGTGCTGGGCTCCGTGCTCTTTATGCCCGCTATAATCGCTTTCCCTCTGGCAAGTACACTCAAATCGATGGGCGCCTCCACGATGGCAATCACGGCATTCATAACAACGTTAACGATGATAGGCTTTGTCTTTCTCCCTCTTGAGATAAAGGAACTTGGCAAACGTTTCGCTTTCCTGCGCAACGGACTCAGTTTCGTCGTGGCTATTGTGATTGCGGTTATTATCGGTGTGATCTTGGGATAAAAGAGGATGAAAATGTCTGAAGAACAAGCGGCTAATTCCGTTAACGCTGAAAATGCTCAGGCTCAGAATCGAAAGCGAACATTTCAGTGGCTCAGAAAAGTTAATGCTAAAGTCAGGACCGGTTACTCTCTTCTCGCCGGATCAATTCTGGCCGCGGTTGTCCTTAGCATGATGTTTCCACCAAAACGCGGCAAATTCGTTAAATCGTCAGCAATGTTTTTCAAAGAGATGATAACCGTCCTGCCCTCGGTCCTCGTGCTCATGGGCCTTTTCACCGTATGGGTCAAACGTGAAACGGTCGTTCGCTTTCTGGGACAAGGGTCGGGTATTTCTGGCATTCTTATCGGGATATTCCTCGGAACACTTCCAACGGGACCTCTCTATATCGCTTTTCCTCTCGCGTCCATGCTTTTAAGAAAGGGCGCGCGCATCGCAACGGTAATGGCCTTCCTTTCCGCCTGGGCATGCATAAAAATTCCTCAGGAACTTATGGAGATACAGTTTTTGGGAATAAGGTTCACGCTGCTCAGGCTGACCGCCACTATTGTTCTCTTGATTCCTATGGTGCTATTCGCGGAGGCCATGCACGACCGAAAAAAGGAAGAAAAACGCCAGGGCGACACGGTTCAGCGAAAAAACATTTTCAATTGAGGAGAACTCCCCCGAACCGCAGCGCGAGCCGAAAGCGCTGCCTGAGCGATCAGAAGGCCCGCCTTTTCTTTCTCTTTTTCTCGAGGATATTCAAAAGTGACGGGAGAAGCGTAATCGCCGAGATCAGGGCGAAGCTGATGCCGATCACTGACGCAACGCCCAAATTGGCAAGACCGCGGTATCTTGCAAGGGTTAGAGCCGCGAAAGCGGCGATCACCGTAAGACCCGAAACGAGAATTGCCCGGCCCGTTGAAGCAAGGACATCGGGAACCGTCTCGCCAGGCTGGGCGTGTTCCTCGGTGTATCTGTGCAGCATATATACGCCGTAGTCAACGCCGATTCCAAGGATTATGGGCGTTACGGCGATGTTGATGATATTGAACTTCATCCCTATCAAGTTTATCGCTCCGACCATCCAGACAAGACTTAGGACGAGCGGCATGAATGCAAGAAGCGTGGGCACAATCCTCTGGAAATCAATTATGACCATCAAAACAACCGCAATCGCGCTCAAAATTGTCGTCTCGTTTAAGCCTCTTCTCGTGGATTCGAGGATGTCCTGGATAATCGCTGGGAAGCCAGTCGCCTCCGGTGAAATCTTCCCGAGCTCTTCGAGGAACTCGGTGACATTCTTTTCTTCATACATGTTTTTCTTGGGATAGACATAAGTAGCGTAAGTGCCATCCGGCGCCTTGTACTTCCTTAAAACATCGCCAGGGATTTTGCTCTCAGTTAGCATGTCTGAACCTATCTCGGTGAAAATGCTGAGCATCTCAGGGGGAACATATCCCAACCACGAAGGGTCTATCTCCTCTATTCTCTTCTTTATTCGCGCCATGATGAAGAGTTTTTCCTCTTGATCCGAAGGAATGAGAGTGGCAAGCGACTCAACCCCGCGCACCGTTTTTAGAGTCTGCGCTTTCGAGGTGACATCCCTCATGGCGGCCTCGTTGTTCGAGATGACAATGACGTATTCCGGACCGATCCCGAACCTTTTCGCGAGCACATCCTCTGCTCTGTAAACCTCCAGACCGCTCGGCTCAATTTTACGTAGGTTGCTCTCGAACTTAATGAACGCCGCGCTTACCCCAAGTCCGACTGTGATAACAAGCCCCGCGATTAGATAAATTAGCGAGTGATTCCTGACCGATATACCAAGTCTCCTGGTCACCCTCGATTCCCCCACCCTCTTGCGCTTTTTGTATGGTCTTATTCTTTCTTTAAGAGCAACCAGGGCGGGGAGAAGGAAGATATTGGCAAGAAGGGAGCATAAAACCCCTACGCCGAGCACAAGACCCAAGTCTCTCATTGCGCGGAAATCCGAAAAACTTATGGCGAAAAAAGCCACGGCGGTGGTGAGGGCGCCCGTTAGCACCGCCTTACCGGTCATAGAGAGGGCGTTTGCGAATGCTTGCTCACCGGAAAATCCTTTCTCTCTTTCCTCCCCGTATCTTGAGATTATGGCGATTCCGTACTCGATGCCGATTCCCATCAAGACCGCTGCGAAGATCGAGGAAAGGGTGTTGAGCTGCCCGACCATTACGCGCGCAAGCCCCAGGGTCAGAATAATACCGCAACCCAGAGCGCCCATCGAAAGAAACGGTGTGCTCACGCTTCGGAACGCAATCGCGAGGATAATGATTATTATTACAAGCGCGGCAAGTGCGACAACGAGAATGTCAACGTTAACAACCCGCCTCTGCTCGTACTGAAACATGTAGTTACCCGCAAGCAAAACATCGCTTCCCGGATTGGACCTTTCCACATCGAGCGCGATTTTTTTGACCCTTTTTGCAAAGGGGATGGTCTTCTCAAGCTCATCTGCGGAAAATGTCGGCTTCGCTATCAAGAATGCGAATTTTTCCTCCTCGTCCATGAAGTAGCCGTCCTCGGTTACGTTGAATCCGCCCGATGCCATCCTCGAGATTTCTTCCTTCAGTGCGAGAAAAGAGGCAGCAAGAAGGGTGAGCTCTTCGAATTTCCTTTCGTAAAGAAACGTGTCTATTTTTTTCAGGGTTTTAAGGTCAAGATACAAAAGCCCGTATTTGCTGAAACTTTTGATGTCAGCGCGGCTCTGGATATACTCTAGTTCCGATTCTTTCCTGAGCCTTTCGGCAACCTCATCAATCATGCGCTTCGTCTGATTGGTGTCTCGCCCCTCCACAATGACAAACAGGTAATCGGTTCCCCCGAATTTGCTCAGGACGCGGAAGTAATTCTTCACCGCCGGGTGGTCCTGGGGTAGGAGATCTACGTACCTTGTGGAAATGTCAAGACCAAACGTGGAGAAGATGGCAAGCCCGAGCAGTACAGCCGTGACTGCAAGAACCACCTTATAGTGGCGATAAACCGCACTTCCTGTCCACTTCAGTGCTCTTTCCCTTAACAACCGGTCCTCCGTGTTTAAGAGATTAAGTGTTTACGTCTAAGAGCGCGCGAACCACAGCGCGATGAATCAATCTTAAGCGCTAATCTCCTCTTTCTGCAGCTGGTGATGGTGCTTTTCCCTTTTGATTAAGAAACCCGCAAACAAAAGCGCGGCACCGAAAAGAATCGACCCGTAGAGCACGTATTTTTTGATAATGATTATTGTATTCTTACGTGAATGCGCTTCTTTAACAATTTTTTCAACCGAACCCGAAGTCCATTTCTCCTCAATCGCGCATAGCTTCTTCGGCTCTAAAACATTCTGCTGCTCAACCTGGCTCATGTACTTTGAAACGATGGGGTCATCCGACCTTGATGCAAATATTTGAAGAAGAGGCATCAGCGCGCTCGGGTCAGGGTTCACGTAGATCTTCATCCTGCTCTTGATGACTTCCACGACAGTCCCCGAAACCGGCTCAACCGCTGCTTCCCACTCAACATCCGCTAAGTAATCGAGCCTTATTTTCATGGAATCGGAAAAGGAATCAAGCGTTGCCTTTTCCTTCTCCGTAAGTCTGGTGTAGGCGGCTTTGACCATTTCGTCAACCGGTACCCCGGCGCCTGCAAGTTCCCTCTTTAGCGAGCCGAAGGTGGTCCAGCGCGGAAGCCGGCGCGCCTCAAGGCTCGAATCTACAAGCGGTCTTCCCTTGAAACCCCCCTTAAAGAGAAAGACCCCAAGATTGAATCTCTTGCTTTCGCCCTTGAAGTTTGCGGGAAAGGATGAATCCGTGTCCGGACAGAAAACCTCGTAACTGTCCTTCCTTGTTCCGACGGGAAAAACCGGATAAACCGCTCCGGTCCTGTCAACAACCTTCCCGTTGGAAGTGGAAAGGCGGCTCTTTATCCCGCGCGCGTCGATTCTGTCGAAAACATACCTGCTTTCAAGTGAAGTGAGAACCCCGGGCTCGCCGAGAGCGTCTTGGACTTTGATCGATTCGAGCACAACGGCAGCTTTCTTCGTGTATGAAGCATCCTCCGAGCGAAAGCGAATCACGCCGGCGTAACTTACCTTTGGAGGTTCTGATAATTTCTGGATTCCGTGAGTCATCGAAAAACGCGTGTATTTGCCCTCAAAACTAACCTTTCTTTCAAACCGCGCTGGAAACTTTACAAGCGTCTTTATGCCAAAAGACCACCACAGTAGCCCGAAAATTAGGAAGGTGGCACCCACAGCCGCAAGGATGGTGCCCGCTATGTCTCTCGGTTCTCTCGAGCTCTTTTCATAGGCCATTGCTTCCGCCTTCAGAAATTTTTCAACTTGACGTTATCGCTGGGCGCCCGGCCTTCCTCAAAGCCAGAAATCTTCATTAACAGATGCGTTTTTTACAGAGCTTCTCACGCGCATGTTGCTTAAAAGCGTATATTACTTTAATAGAATCACATCAAAAAACATACAAAACGGAAATTAACCCTTGTCTCACCATGCGCTCAAACTCCGCTTTTATCACCCGGAACAAGCCTTGAATGCAAACAATATCGGAATATCGTTAGAAAAACTCTCAAGCGACCGTTCTTATGCGCTTTTATTTCAATATTGAAAGATTATATCCAAATGATTAAGAGAAATACCTTGATGAACCGGACCTCTTCCTTGAGGGTGGCAATAATTCTTATTTTCTTATCTTTGCCTTCTTGCGGAATTAACCGGGAGTGGCGCTCTTCTTCGAGGCTCCTTAACGAAACGGGCATTTCATACAAGTTGGCTGTTAGATTCAGGTGGTATATAATCCGATTGCTCACGCTGTCTTTCAGGTTTTTATCAACATGTATGGAGGGCTTATGGGCTTCGCAATACTTGGACTCGGCCCGCTCGAACTTGTAATCATTATCCTCATAATCATTGTGCTGTTCTTCCCTGCCATTTTGCCCAAACTCATTAAGCGTCTATCCCAGAGTGTCTCAACGATTCGGCAGATCGCAGATGAAGAGATTGGCACTGACAAAAAGGAAAAGGAAGAAGAGTAACAAGGGCAGTCCGGTTAATATGTTCAAAAATGTATCCGCCAATATTTTCTAATAAGGCCTGCCAACCCTTTTTGAGTAATTTTCCCTTGAGCAAGGAGGAGGGATGAGCGACGATCTTTTCACCCCGGAGCATGAGATTTTCAGGCAAACACTGAGGCAATTCATCGAAAACGAACTCGCCCCACATGCCGAGGAGTGGGAGGAGGCGGGTGAAGTCCCCCGCGAGGTTTTCCTGCGGATGGGTGAGCTTGGCTATCTGGGTATGCGCTACCCTGAGAAGTATGGTGGTGGCGGCGACCTGTTGGCGGAAGCCATATTTCACGAAGAGATGTGCCGCTGCAGGTCAGGCGGCGTTGCCGCTGATATCGGGGCGCATATAGCGTTAGCGATGCCTCATATACTTGTTTACGGAACCGAAGAGCAGAAACAAAAATATCTTGTCCCCGGAATCAAAGGTGAAAAGATTGGCTGCCTTGCCATAACCGAGCCGGATGCCGGAAGCGATGTCGCAGGAATAAAAACTAAAGCGGTCAGGGACGGGGATGAGTGGGTCATAAACGGATCGAAGACTTTCATCACGAACGGGGCGCGCTGCGATTTCATGGTGCTTGCTGCCAAAACTGACCCCGATAAAGGTCATGCCGGCATTTCCATGTTCGTGGTGGACACAGACAACCCCGGTTTCTCCGTGACCAAAAGACTCGACAAGCTCGGCTGGCGGGCATCCAGCACGGGAGAACTCGCTTTTACCGACATGCGCGTTCCAGCTGACGCGCTGGTCGGGGAACTCAACAGGGGGTTTTATCAGATCATGGGGATGTTCGCCTGGGAGCGCATCACCATGGCTTTAGGCGCGATCGGAGCCGCGCAAATTTCTATGGAGGCAGCGATTGCCTACGCGAAAGAACGCAAGGCTTTCGGCAGAAGCATAATCAGTTTTCAGGTAATCGCCCATTATTTCGCTGATATGGCAACCCAGATAGAAGCGGGAAGAAGGCTTGTCTATCACGCCCTAAAGCTTTACGCCAGAGGCGAGAATCCCATTAAAGAAGTCGCGATGACAAAACTCTTCTGCTGCCGCGTTGCCGCCGAAGTCGTTGACCGCTGTCTCCAGATCTACGGGGGATACGGCTACATGGAGGAATACGACATCGCACGCGCCTATCGCGATATCCGCATATTGCCCATTGGCGGGGGCACGGACGAGATAATGAGGGAAATAATAAGCAGAACGATGGGTATCCGTTAGAGATTCGACGCTTTCTCAAAAAATAAGATTGCCCGCCAAGAGGAGGGTTTGTCTCTATCTTCGGGCAAGGGCTTCCGCGAAACTCCGCACTTTCGCTTTAAGTTCGCTTAAGTAGTCGCCGCCACGCATCACAACCTGCATCAGCGCGCTTCCCACAACGACACCATCGGCAACTTCCCCCACAGCCTCGCACTGCTGGGCGTTTGAAATGCCGATTCCAACAACCACGGGCTTCGTGGAACAGGACTTAACCATCCTCACAAGCTGGAAAACATCCTTTGAAAGCTCGTCCCTCACGCCGGTGGTGCCGAGAAGCGATAAGCAATATATGAATCCGGTCGAAAGATCGCAAGCTTTTCTTATTCGTAAGGGATTCGCGTTCACCGAGCAGAAGGTCACGGTGTTGATGCCCTTTGAAGAAAGCGCGCTCCTCCAAGGCTCTATTTCATCTATCGGCAGATCCGGAATAAGAATCCCGTCAACGCCGCACTCCCGCGCATCGGAGGCAAACCTCTCAGTACCGTACCGGTATATAGGATTACAGTATCCCATGAGAAGCAAAGGCTTTTCGGTTCGCTCCCTGATCCTCTCGCATAGCCTTAAGACCTTGCCCAGAGTTGCCCCGCGCTCGAGCGCTATGGAGGAAGTTTGCTGTATTACCTTCCCATCGAGAATGGGATCGGAGAAGGGAATACCTATTTCGAGCGCGTCCGAACCGCACTCGAGCATGGCGATGGCAATCCTATAGCTTTGCTCTTCGTCGGGATAAAAGGCGGTAAAATACGTTATGAGCGCCGCCCTTTTGCCTTTAAGTTCCCCGAACATCTCCTGGATTCTACCCATCGCCCAAGCACTCTCCCCCCAATCCTGGATAATGTCTTTCTATTATCTCGAGGTCCTTGTCTCCCCTGCCTGACAAACAGACGACAATGTACTCATCTTTCTCCATCTTCTCAGCTTGAGAAAAAGCCCAAGCAAGGGCGTGCGCGCTTTCAAGAGCCGGAATTATGCCCTCAACCCGCGAAAGGAAAAGAGCAGCGCTTAAGGCATCCTCGTCTCTTACGCTGGTGTAATGCGCGAGTCCCTCTCTCTTAAGGTATGCGTGCTCAGGTCCGACTCCGGGATAGTCCAAGCCAGCGCTTACGGAGTGAGTGGTGCAAATCTGTCCGTCAGGATTCTGAAGCACATAACTTTTCATGCCGTGGAAAATCCCCACTTCTCCACTGCGAAGAGTGCTTGAGTGCATTCCAGGTTCTATGCCGATGCCGCCCGCCTCAACACCGATGAGTCTGGGTCCTCGCCCGATGAAAGGATAAAACATGCCTATGGAATTGCTCCCGCCGCCAACGCAAGCGACAATCATATCGGGAAGCCTTTCTTCGAGCTCCATGCACTGCCGGATTGTCTCTTCGCCTATTACTGACTGCAGGCTCCTTACAATCATCGGAAAAGGATGGGGTCCCACCGCTGAGCCTAGGCAATAGTGAGTTGTTTTGAGGTTAGTAACCCAGTCCCTGAAAGCCTCGTTTACCGCGTCCTTAAGCGTTCTACTGCCGGATGAGACCGGTACCACCTTAGCGCCGAGCAGCCTCATTTTGGAGACGTTAACGCTCTGCCTCTCCATGTCGATCTCCCCCATGTAAACCTCGCAGCGAAGACCCGTCAGAGCCGCGGCAGTGGCGCAGGCAACCCCGTGCTGACCGGCGCCGGTTTCCGCGATGACGCGCTCCTTTTCCATTCTTCTGGCTAACAGACACTGACCAACCGTGTTATTGACCTTGTGCGAGCCGGTATGACAAAGGTCCTCTCTTTTCAAATAAATCCTTGCCCCGCCGAGAATCTCTGAGGCGTTCTTCGCGAGATAAAGGGGCGTTGGTCTTCCGGCGTAACGCTTCAGAACGTTAGTGAGTTCCTCCCGAAAACTTGAGTCCGAAAACGCTTCGATGAAAGCGTCCTCGAGTTCCTCGAGCGCGGGAATCAGCGGCTCGGGGACAAAACGACCGCCGTACTCCCCGAAGTACCCCGCCCGGTCCGGGACCGACAGAAGCGCTTCTGCCTTTCTGCTTATACCGTTCGACGGATTTAAATCTTCCTCCATAAATCAATCTTCCTTTCTCTATTACCTCATCACTCAAAGACCCCTAACCCGCGGTGAGGGCGTACTCCGTCTTTCTTGCCCGCTCAATGAACTCATACATCAGGGCATGGCTCTTCACGCCGGGACGCTCCTCTATGCCGCTTGAAACATCCACGCCGTAAGGTCTTGCCTCTTTAATGACCCTGGAAATATTTGCGGGATTAAGCCCTCCCGCCACAATCACCGGCTTTTCATAACCCATGAATCTAACCAGTTTCCAGTCGAAGTAATGTATGTCGCTTTCCGCGACTTGGGCTTCCTTTCTCTCGAGAAGAAGAGCTTTGCAAGGGTAAGGGGGGATATTGAATATATCCTCCCAAGAGGTGGCTTTAACCGCCTTAATAATTTCCCCGCCCAAAGCCAAACAGTAATCGGCGCTTTCCTCCCCGTGAAGCTGTACGAGGTCAAGCCCGCACTTCGCTTTTATTCTTTCCACTTCCCGCAGCGGGGAATTTACGAAAACGCCCACGCGAGCTATGTCAGATTTCACTTTAAGCGATATTTTCTTTGCCTCTTCGGGAGAAATCCTGCGGGGGCTTTCCGCAAAGATAAACCCGATCGCGTCCGCACCGAATCGCGCAGCGGCAACCGCGTCTGAAAGCCTCGTGATACCGCAGATCTTGATCCACATTAGAATCACCCCCTAAGGCTTATTTCGGCTTTCGCCGTACAACTAAATCCGGCTGGGAGCCTGCATTCGCGCAGGAACGCAAAATGATTTCAGAAATAAAATCAGAGAGCGCTCTTTCAGGGTCTTCAGCTCTCATGAGAGCCTCTCCTATCAGAAGAGCGTCAACGCCGAGCATCTCCATCCTCCGCGCATCATCAGATGTTTTAATGCCGCTTTCGCTTACGACCGCGAACCCTTCGGGAATGTGCCGGATCAACCTCTCGGTCGTGGAAAGGTCCACCTCGAGCGTTTTCAAATCCCTGTTGTTAATGCCAATGATTTCCGCTCCGCAGAACAGCGCTTTTGCCAATGCGTCGTATGTGTGCACCTCAACAAGAGGCTCAAGATCAATGCTTAGGGCCAAAGCTATAAGTCTTTTTAACTCTTTCTCCTCAAGGGCATCGGAGATCAGAAGAACTGATGACGCTCCGAAAGCTCTCGACTCAAGAACCTGGTAGGGATTGGATACGAAATCCTTTCGCAAGATTGGGAACGCTTCCACATTGGACGCGCTTTTGAGGTCTTCGAGTGACCCTTCAAAATAACGTCCGCAGGTTATTATGGAGGCGGCGGCTGCGCCTGCCCTGCGGTACCCGTCAACAAGAGAGTAAGGGTCGACCTCGCCCCGTATTCTCCCGGCAGACGGGGAAGCTCTCTTCACCTCGGCTATGACCTTCAATACTCCCCCCTTGCGGGAGAGAGCGGCGCCAAATGACGGAGGAGCGGGTCTATCATCAATTAGCCTCTCGAGATTCTCGACCGGAAGCATTCTCTTCCTTTCCTCTGCTTCTCTCTTTGAAATCACCATCATTCGGTCAAGAAAATTCAATCGAACCTCCCGGATGCGAACGACGCAAAGCACTTAAACCGATTCAAAGCCTCACCACAGATAATCGCCTGCCGAGCAATTTCGACTCCCTCGCCCGGCGTTTTCGCTATACCTGAGGCGACGAGCGCGAGTGCGGCGTTGGCCACAACAGCATCCATCCTTGCGCCGCCTTTTCCCTGCAGTATTTCCATGAATATGAGCGCGTTTGTCCTCGCGTCCCCACCCTGAAGCTCATCAGCACGATAGCGGGAAATTCCTATGTCCTCGGGAGCAAGTGTGTAGGTCTTTGTCTTGCCGTCACTCACCTCGCAGATTATCGATTCGCAAGTAATGGTGAACTCATCCATCCCGTCACACCCGTGAACCACGAACGCTTTTTTCACTCCCAGACTGGAAAGCGCCTTACCAATGAGCGGGACAAGGTCAGCCCTGTTGACGCCCAGAACTTGCCCTTGCGCGCGTGCGGGATTGGCAAGCGGTCCCAGGATGTTGAACACCGTGGGAAAGCCGAGCGCCCTCCTTACGGGCATGACCCTCCCGAGCGAAGGATTGAATCGCGGTGCGAAAAGGAAACCCACTCCGGTTTCCCTTATGCACTCCCGCACGCGGTCCGGTTCGATGTCGATATCAACTCCAAGTTCGGCAAGGAGGTCTGCGCTTCCGCAGAGGGAAGAAACGCTTCTGTTTCCGTGCTTCGCCACATACACTCCGCAGGCGGCCACCACGAAAGCGGTCGTCGTGGATATGTTGAAGGTGCCCTTTCTATCCCCGCCTGTGCCGCAAGTGTCAACAACCGGGGCAACACCGGGATTCACGGTTATTTGCGCATCCCTTACCGCCTGGGCGAAACCAACAATCTCATCCGCGGTCTCGCCTTTCATCTTAAGCGCGGTAAGAATGGAGGCGGTGACCGGCTCGTCAAGCCTGCCATCCAGAATAGATTTCATGAGATTTCGCGCTTCGTCTTTTGACAGGTCTTCGCCCTGAACCAATCTCTCAAGCGCCCGCGATTCCATGTTCGACCCCTTCCATTGAAGACAATCTCAGAAAATTCGAGACAATCTGACTCCCTGATTGTGTGAGAATCGACTCTGGATGGAACTGAACCCCCTCAACGGGAAATGACCTGTGTCTTATGCTCATCACAACACCGTCTTCGGTGATGCTCGAAACCTCAAGACAAGGGGGAATACTTGAGGGCTCAACAACAAGTGAGTGGTAGCGCATTACCTTAAGTGGATTTTCAATTCCCTGGAAAATCGTTTTTGAATCGTGGCGGATACAGGATGTCTTTCCGTGAACCGGTCTTGGTCCTCTGACAACACGAGCTCCGAATACATCAGCAATGACCTGATGCCCGAGGCAAACGCCGAGAATCGGGATTTCTCCGGCCATTCTCGAGACGATGTTAGGACATACGCCCGCGCTTTGAGGACCTCCCGGACCTGGAGAAATAACTATGTGCGTAGCTCCCATACTCAAGACCGTCTCCAGACATACCTCATCATTCCTGTAAGTGGAAACAAGGCAGCCGAGTTCCTCCAAAAGGTGCACGAGGTTGTAGGTGAACGAATCGTAGTTGTCAATGAGCAAAACGTTAGGCTTCATTACTTCCTGCCTCCTTCCCCCTGGCGGAATAAACCGCCCGGAGCACCGCCTTAGCCTTGTTTCTCACCTCTTCCCATTCCCTTTCCGGAACAGAATCCGCAACGATTCCGGCGCCCGCTTGAACGATCGCGGTTTTTTGATGGAGCGCAACCATCCTGATCGCGATGCATAAATCCATATCCCCCGAATAACTCAAATAACCCACAGCTCCGGCATACGGTCCCCTCGCTTCGGGCTCAAGTTCACTTATGATCTGGCAGGCTCTTATCTTCGGCGCCCCGCTTACCGTCCCCGCGGGAAAAGAAGCCTTTAAAAGCTCAAAGCAACCAACGTTTTGTTTTAAAGTGCCTTCCACCTGGCTGACAAGGTGCATAACGTGAGAGTAGCGCTCCACAGTCATGAGTTTCGTCACCTTTACCGTTCCCGAACGGCACACCCTCGAAAGGTCGTTGCGGGCAAGGTCCACAAGCATTACGTGCTCGGCTCTTTCCTTCGGATCAGACTTCAGTTCTTGTTCAAGCAGGAGGTCTTCCTCAGCGCCAGCCCCCCTCGGTCTGGTGCCCGCAATCGGTCTTATGAGCGCGCGATCACCCCTTTTGGTAACCATGGGCTCAGGGGAGGAACCAACAAGAGTAAGATCCGGAAACTCGAGATAGAACATGTAGGGGGAGGGATTTCCCCTTCTAAGAGCGCGATATATCGAGAACGGGTCTTTCCTAAATGACGTCTTGAAATTCACGGAGAGCACGACCTGAAATATCTCTCCATCGAGTATCATTCGCTTTGCTTTCGATACCATGTCCTCGAAATCACCCTTGGATAAGTTGCTCTGAAGGGATTCCTCACCAACTTCGGTTTGCTTTTTTAAGTCTTCAATTCCCTCTCGTCTGATGTGCGAATCAAGCCCGTTGAGCATGTTTTGGATTTTCCCGCAGGCTTTTTCATATTCGCGCGCAAGGTCTTTTTCACTTGTCGTAAGCTTCGCGACCGCGCACAAACTCATTTTCCCGAGGAAGTGGTCAAAGACTATGAATCTATCGGGAATGATAAACATCGCCTCGGGAATGCTCGCTGATTTTCGACGCTCGCCGAGCCTGTATTTATCCAGGTGCTTCAAAATTTCAAACCCGAAATAACCGACCGCCCCGCCGGTGAAAGGAAGGTCCCTGCGGCATCCGAAAACGCGTGTGCCCTGCGCGAGCTTGAAAACCGCACGAATTGGGTTTGCGCAAGTGGAGGACATTTGAAGATCGTCGTCATAATTCAACCTGGCTTTCTCCAGTTTGACCGGCGCCGTTGACCCGAAACCGAGAATCGAATACCTTCCCCATCTCTCACCCTGTTCCGCGCTCTCAAGCAGGAAACAGGGGTAGTCGCCCCGCAGCTTTAAGAATGCCGAAACTGGCGTCTCGAGATCGGACGGGAAATCCGCCGAAATGACTGCCTGATCATATAGACCGGCAAGCTTGCGAAAATCCTCATACCTGATTGAGAAAAATTCCCAGCTTAACTCTCTCTTTAAATAATCCCTTGCCGTCTTGCCCATAACGCTTCCCTCGTTTTACGAACCGCAAACGTAAGCCAAATAGACACCCAAAAAGAAAAACCGCGACTTATGTCGCGGTTCAAAAAAACCGCGACCCTCAAACCTGTGAGGGTCGCTGCCCTTTTGCTTCTTTAAGTCAAATCAGCGCGCTAAGGCGAGGACCCTCTATTGAGAGCCCCACCAAAAAAATCGTCTTACCAGAGCGCGCTTACTTTTCATAGTGTGATGATAATAACTTCATAAGCTCAATGTGTCAAGTGAGAGAATCAAACGTGATAATCAAGGATACGTGGTAATAAAGGCCACCCGAAAGCGAACAATTAACGACCGGCTCTTTGGAAATGCGGGATTCGAGGGCTGATAAAATCCCTCTTTCGTAATTTTTTAAGCGCACTCTCCTCTGGCGCAGGCGAACGCTTTTTGCCAAATACTGGTTGCACCTTTTTCCGGTTTGTATTAGCCTCAAATATCAGTTATCAAATCACGTTTCGTTTAACACCGCTTATAGCCTGACACCTGTGATGGAATGATTGAATTTATTAACGAAGAGATCGCAACCGAAGTGATTAAAGAGGCCGCTTCTCACGGCGCGGATTTCGCCGAGGTTTTCTGCCAGTACAGAACCGTCACCCAGATCCGCTTTGAGGAGGGGAAAGTTCAGGATATCTCAAGCGGGATCGACTGCGGCGCGGGGGTTCGTGCGGTGAAAGGCGATCTGGCCGCATTCGCGCACACGGACATACTCGAGAGGGCACAACTGTTAAAAGCAGCAAGCGCTGTCTCCGAAGCACTCAAATACGCGACCGGAAGCGTGGCGATAAGCCCACAATCAAGCAGCGTCACACCACCGGTCGTCAAGGAAACGGGCACCGGAAACCATGACCCTCGCAAAGTGGTCGAAATACTGCGCCAATGCGACGAAGAGGCGCGCTCTCAGGGGAAAGAAATCAAACAGGTAACGGTTGTCCACGCGGAGGCAACCGAGCATTTTCTAATTGCCAACTCCCTGGGGGAGATAACAAGGGACGCGGTGGAAAGGACAAGATTCGTCATACAAGTTATCGCTTCCCGGGATGGAGAAAATCAAACAGGTCAGGAAACGGCGGGCTCTCTTCTCGGTAGGGCATTTTACGACAGCGTAGATGTAGTAAGACTTGCCCGGGAAGCCGCCACAAGAGCACTCACGATGCTCGATGCCAAGCCATCGCCAGCAGGACGCATGCCGGTAGTGGTAAACGCCGGGACGGGCGGTGTCCTGATACATGAGGCTTGCGGCCACGGAATGGAACTTGACCAAGTCCTGAAGGGCGCCTCCGTGTACGCCGGAAAAGAAGGACAGAAAGTCGCCTCGAGCCTTGTGACAGTCGCAGACGACCCCACCATTTTCGGGCTGTGGGGCTCATATTCTCTCGACGATGAGGGCACCCCATCAAGCGAAACTATCCTTATAGAAAACGGCAGGCTCGTTGGTTTTCTCTCTGGAAGACATGAGGCGATGAGAAGCGGCAGGATAAGCAGCGGTAACGGACGCAGGCAATCTTACAAGCATGTCCCGATTCCCCGAATGAGCAACACCTTCATAAAAGCCGGTACGGCTACACATGATGAGATTATAAGTTCAACAAGAAAAGGGATTTTCGCGCGGAAACTCGGCGGTGGACAGGTCGATCCCGTTACCGGGGACTATGTATTTTCGGTGATGGAAGGATACACTATTGAGAAAGGCGAATTGGGCTACCCGGTTAGAGGCGCGGTGCTTATCGGTAACGGACCCAGAACGCTTGAGATGATGGAAGCCGTGGGAAACAATCTTTCATGGGAGATCGGCACTTGTGGAAAGGACGGACAGTCAGTTCCCGTCGGGACTGGCTGCCCCACGCTTCGAATCGCCGAGCTCACGGTGGGCGGTACCGAAACTTAGGAGGAATAAAAGGAGAGGAAAATGATTAAGAGAATAGATAGCCTCGGAAGAGTGGTTGTGCCTAAAGGTTACAGGATTATGCTCGGACTGAAACCCGGGGATCCGCTCGACATACAAATAGACGGAGGAAAACTCACGATGAGGCCGCACAAGTCAAGCTGCACCTTCTGCGGAAGCCAGAAAGTTTCTTCCGCGTACATGGGAAAGGGTTTGTGCGCCGAATGCCTCAAAGCAATTAAATCTCTTCGGGGGGCTTGATCTCCCTTAACGCAAGATCATAGAGCCTCTTCTTTTGAACCCCCTCTTCAAGGGTCGTAACGATCTTTACCGACTCGCTCAACGAATACCCTTCAGATAAAAGCCTTTTAACCTTTTCGAGTTCTTTATACATATCAGGCTGCCGCTCACCGGCGGGGTTGCCCTCGAGAACTATCACAAACTCGCCCTTTTCGGGCAAATCCTTTAACTCTTCCATCACCTCAGATATCCTTCCCCTCAAGACGGTCTCGAACCTCTTGGTCAGTTCCTTGGCGACAGCAACCCTTCTGTCACCCAGCACCTCGAGCATGTCCCGAAGAGTTGCCACCAGGCGCAGCGGCGATTCATGGAAAATTAGCGTTCGCTTTTCTCGTGAGATTTCCCGCAGATACTTCTCTCTCGCGCTCTCCTTTTTGGGAAGGAAACCCTCGAAAGCGAAGCGGTCGGTCGGAAGACCAGACAAGACAAGCGCGGCAAGCGCGGCGTTTGCCCCGGGAACAACTCGCACCTCGATGTCCCGCTCGATGCATCTTTTCACCAGATCCGCGCCAGGGTCGGAAACGCCGGGCATTCCGGCATCTGAGACCAGCGCGACACTTCTGCCCTCCATAAGCATGCTGATTATCCTCGCGCCCGCTTTCTGGCTGTTGGCTTCCCGGTAACTTAAAAGAGGTTTTGAGATTTTGTAGGCGGAAAAAAGCTTTCTGGTCTGTCGCGTATCCTCACAGGCAACCGCATCAACCGAGCCCAGAGTATCAATAACCCGAAGGGTAATGTCTCGCATGTTCCCTATGGGAGTCGCGCACAAATACAAAATCCCTTTCTTTTTCGGGGATTCCTTCATCTTTTCTCCGCGGGGCTTGAGGTCTTAAGCTTTATCATGGTCCTTATGCCCGGCGCCCTTTGCGTGAAGGCTTTCTCCCACAGGGTGCTGACGGGAAAAAGCCCCCGCGCGCTCTCCGCTCCAACGCACTTATTTAACGATCGAGAAATACATTGCCCGCTCGCAAACGACCGGCAAGCTTCCTGTTAAAGCTGTCGAAAACTCAGTGTTTTCCATTCCCTCGACCGCATCCACGTGAATCGTGTAGCGGCTGTGGGGCTTAACCTGATGCCTCTGGATTTTGACCCCACCGTTTGTAAGCAGATAATTTACGTCAACATCAACCTCCCGGTCATTGGGATTTAAAATCAGTATGTAAGTATCAAACTCCCCGCCGGTGTAGCCCTCAGCAAGATACCAGTACTCAGCCGGGGAGCTCACGCCGGGAGCGTCGCTTCCACCTGGTCTGCCGTAACTTTCGAAGTACATCGCCCGCTCGCAGACAATTTCCACATCTGACTCGACAAACGCCGATACCTCGCAGGACTCAAGACCCGGAATATCATCCACGCGGATGGTGAGCCTCGAGCACGGAAGGAGTTCGTACTGTCCTTGAATGACCTCGCCGTCTTCTCTCATGAAGCTCACGGTTGCAAAACCGGGAGTGTTTAAAGGATTCTGGATAAGGATGTACTCATCGAATTCCCCAGCAGTGTATCCCTCTGCCAGATACCATGTTCTCGACAACTCATTGACCCCCACAGAGGCGTTGCCGTCGTCTTTGCCTGCGTATTTGAAATACTGCGCGCGCTCAACAATAACACCGACATTCGACTCCACCATCGTGGAGACGTCCTTCCCTGCTAATTCCGGCACGTCGTTCACCTTAAGGGTAAACCTCGACTTGAGATTTATCGTGAAAACCTTTTTCACCTTCGTGCCGTCTTTAAGCATGAATGTCACGCGCGCCCTCGCTTCCTGCCCGGTTGGGTTTTGGAAAAGTAGGTACTCATCAAAATCTCTACCAGTATAGCCCTCGGCCAGATACCATTTGAGAGAAGGGCTTGTAACACCGCATGAAGCGCTGCCTCCTTTTCTTCCCATATACTCGAAGTACATCGCGCGTTCAGCCGCGATCGGTATGTTGCTGTGAAGGTGCGTGGAAACTTCCACGCCTGAAAGACCCGAGACCTTGTTCAAATGGATGGTGTAACGCGAAAACGGTCTTACCGGGTACCTCGAGAGGATTATGGATCCATCCGGTCTCATAAACTCAGCGTCAACCACCGCCTCCTCGTGGTTCGGGTTCATGATCAGGATAAATGTGTTGAAATCCCCGCCCGTATATCCTTCGGCAAAATACCAGTCTTTCGAAAGCCCGCTTATCCCCTTGCTACCGTGACCGCCCTTGATCTTCGGAGGCTCGGGAGGAGGTTGGGGTGGCATGAAAGCCTGAGGGATAATGTCTATTCTCGTGCCATCGGGAGCCCACTTGTAAGCCCATTCCGCGTCAGCAACCGCCTGTCTGACACATCCATGGGAGGCTTTTTTTCCAAGCATTGACGCGCCAGTCCACGTTTTTGTCCTCGGGTTGTAGGGAATCGCGTGCATACCCGTATCAGGCGCAAATCCCATCCACCAGTAGCAGTAGACGCCACCGTAGCGCTCAGAGATGAGCAAATACTGATGATAGAGGACCTTGAACACACCAAGAGGGGTGGGGTGCGAATCGACACCGGTCGAACAGAGATGGGAGCGCACCAGAACCTCGTCCTCGAGGAAATATATCCTCTGCTCGGCTATTGATATGACGATCCTCTTACCCCTGTAGGCTGAAGGCTTGTAGGAATTTTTGTCGGGAAGATCAAATGAGGCTGTGTTGGTTTTCCCGATGGAAACACCGTTTACGTCAAAATGCTCAACGAAATAATAGTAGCGATTCCCAGGGGTCAGCCCCGCATCAACGAAATCCATCAGATTGCCGCCACGCATGTTGACCGGCGATGAATAAACGCATCGAAATGATTTTGGTTGTCCCTCAGCGCGATACAGCTTGTAGCGCGCCACGTCTTGCGGCAAATCCACATTCCACCTTAGCAGAATACAGGTGCCGTCACTTGAGTCAGGCTCGCCTACGCTCAAGTTATACGGGGCTGCGCCTCTTGATGATGCTGCAATCGAAAGCGGTACCGCACTCACCTTCACCGCGAGAACTAAAATCAAGAATAAGACAAGGGCGGCGCAGGTTGCGGAGCGTCTGGAGCGCGTTGCTGCAAGCGAGCCACCGACCCTCCTTACCCTTTCACTTTTTTCTCCTGAAAACCTCCCGTAAAACAACAAGTCCACCTCCGGTGGGTTCTCATGGTTTTTCCATCCCTGTGAATAGCATATCCACTCTACCGTTTAATAATAACGTAAATGAATAATTTTAGGTATTATTTTTCGCTTCAAAAAGGCGCTCAAGCTCGGTTTGCGAAAGGGTTCCACACGCGCTTGGACGTACAACCGTATGAAGCAAGGAAAAGGACGGAATACCACCGGGAAAAGGTGTGCCTTTTAATCCTGAAGTGGGGCTGTTGTGCGCCGCCCGCCTTGGGGGTCTTGATGTTGTCGACGTAAGCGAAACCGAATCCACCGCGCAAAACTCGGCTTGAACGCTACTTTGGAAAAACTTCGTAGAAAACAATCGCCGCTGAAGGTTCGCTTATGACCACTTTCCCGGACCTGCCGAAAGCGATCTCGTACAGCGCGGCGGCTGTGCCACCCAGAATGTATTTTTCGTAAGGATTGTGAATATGAATCTGAAGCTTGCCTTCTTTGACGCGCACTAACGTTGGATTGCCGTGACCGAGCACCGGAAGAATTCCCAGGGCTTCCAGTAGCGCTCGCTCAAGTTCTCTGCCTTCGAGCGATCTTAGGTTTTTTGTAAGACCCACTTCACCGAAGTGAGAGAGCATCCACGCTCTCTGCGCTCCTATTACGATTTCTTCCGCATCCTCACCCAGTTCTTTTGCGAGTTCCCTGAAAACCGTCAACAGCATGTATCCGTCGAGCAGCACGACCCTCCCTCCGAAACGGCGCCCGGTTATTGTGCCTTCATCTTCATTCCATATGAAGTCGGAAATCCACCTCGGAACCCTGCATTTTGTGCACCTATCGTGCTCCACCATCCCCGGCTTGGTCGCGGGCATGTCGATTTTCAGCCGCTCGGAAAGATCGCCCGCGCTCCCCGAGGGCTCAACGCAGATCAGGTAGGTGTTCTCGCTTTCTTTCTCCCAAGTAAACTCGTATGGAATCTGTTCGAGCGCCTCGAAAGCGCCGGCGACGTTTGCCCCGACCAGGTCAAGGTCAAACGGGTTTCTTATTCTGCCGATTCCCCGCACCCCCGGTATGTATTCCACTGTATCAGACCTGCAGTGCCCGCAAAGCATGCCGACCTGGTGGAAGGACTTCACCTGGAGGTGTTTCATGAAATCAAACCTGAAGGCGATTCGCGCGCCTGGCATCCTGTCAAAAATTGTGTCAAAAACGGCTCTGCTTGCGTTCTTCTGAGCCTCTCTTGCGATGTGGTCAACCGATATCCCTAAGCGGGTTGAAATGTTATTGAAAATATCCCTTATAAAGCCCGAGGGAAGGATGACCACCCGAAACTCTGGGTTGAAAAACTGAGTTATCGTACCGTTTGAATTCCAGCGGATGAGGCTCGCTATTCTTTTCGGCACGCCGCACGATGGACACCTTTTTAAGTGCATTCCTTACCCCAATTACCAAGAATCTTAAACGAATATAATTACGATCAGAAAAATCTCAATTAACTTCCCTCTCTCCCAAAATAATGAGCGATAACCCAATATCCCCTTTTAAAATGAGTTTAAGACATGCTCAAGTAAAAAGCCCCCTTCAGTTTTATTTTACTTTGTTTATACCGCTTTTCCTTCACTGATGGGAACCCAGAGCGATAGCGCGACTACTTTCATGTTAATCCGTTAGCGAAAAATGCGCTTCCGGACATACGTGCCGAATCCTAATTCTCTCTCAAGTCAAGACCCCGTAGGCTGGTCTGTTCTCAAAAGGGTTTCGCGGCTGCCTCTTGGATTCAAGCCATTCGTTCGGTATGGTATCCCAAATAATTAATCTCATAATGGAAGCATCGAGTTTATACCCAACCTCAAGTAATTTATCTGGTTGGTGGTTTTTAAGTGATAACCGTGTCGCCGCGAGAAAACCGGGCGCTGGGACCGGCCGGAAGCGACATCTCGGACAGCTCCTGTTGAAAACCAGGGTCGAGAAATTTTCGAGGGCAACATGGGTTCATGTCGCGAACATATCCGCGCGGCGTTCCACGGTGCTGGGAAAGTCGAGAAATCCCCGAGAATAAAAGATGAGTATGCTTGGGAAATTGCGACGCTAACTACTGGTGCCGCGAAAGTTGAGAAATCCTCGGTAACAATATGGGTTCATGTCGCTACGCATCATTTACGGGGCTTCTTAAATTAAGGGCGTGAAATCCTGGGCGAAAATCGTGTATCCTACATCCGGAGCGTGATTTCGCTGTCCTGAACAGATGGCTTCCTTTCAAAAGGCGTTAAAAGGATAAGAGGGGGTGATGGGTTTGCCGGTTGATGCGATAAGAAAAAGAAGAAGCGTTAGAAAATACCAGGAGACGCCCATCTCTGATGAGCATTTGAAGGAAATCCTGGATGTGGCAAGGTATGCGCCATCGTGGGCGAACCAGCAAGGATGGGAAATCCTCATTGTGAAGGATAAAGAAAAAAGGGAGAAGGTCTCAGAGATTCTTGAGGGAAACCCCGCGCAAAGAGCGGTCGCGCAGGCGCCCGTTCTTCTTGTCATATGCGGCGATCCCGGAAAATCGGGAAAGCAGGTTGACAAGGAGTATTACATCGCCGACGCCTCCTTGCTTTTGGACCACATAATGCTTGAGGCAGCGGAGGCGGGACTGGGAACGGTTTACATCGGACTTTTCGACGAGGAAAAGGTCCGAGAGGTCCTGGGGGTTCCCCAACCGTACAGGATAGTTGGAATGACCCCGCTTGGAATCCCCGAAAAAATGCCGAAGGAGCGCCCGCGAAGGGAACTCGATGAGATGCTGCACTGGGATGCCTGGTAGAAAACCCCGGGAAGAAACGAGTGGGAGGAGCTTCGGGCAAGCAAAAATAGAGTCTGGATGAGGCTAGATTTCTGTGCGGTCAATTAGAGCATAATGAGGCGTGCGGTTAACAATCGAATCGTTTCGTATGTGCTCATTTGACCGATGCGGTGGATAATTGGTGGCGGACCATTGTCAAAATGTCTTTATGATTGTGATTGCAGGCGCGATTGCGCGCGATCCAATTGACGCAGACGGTTGAATAAGAGAAAGTTTTTGGGTTCTTAAAGCTTAAGGTTTTCTGAGGTTCGGTTTCCTTTAGAAGTATTTTGACTAGTTTGACCGTGGCGCTCCCAAAATATGGTTCGGTTTTCGGCGGAAGCATGAAACGCTTGAGAGTTATTGCGAGAAGTGTTTGAAACTAAGAATTTTCAAGGGGTGGATTTGGCTTGGAGATAACCTTCATCGAAGCGCGCGACATCCCTGATGCCTGGTTTCAGTGCCTTTATGAGGTGATGGAAAAGGGCAGGGAATACGTGATCGATCGCGGCTCTTACAAGGGACAGAAGAGGCGCGAGTTCGAGTTTGTTGTGATAAGAATCACCCATCCAGAGGTACGCCCGTTAATCCCCACCATGCCGGAGGGCTCTAATCTCCCCCCGCCCACTGACATGGATTTCGTCAACAACTACCTTGAAAAACTCGTCTGCGCCTACTCAAAAGCAGAACGCGAGGACTACACCTACGGGCAGTATCTCGAGCCCCAGATAGGCGAAGTCATCAGAATGTATAAGGAGGAGGGATTCGGGACAAATCAGGCTTGCATGGCGGTCTGCGACCCGAGGAGCATATTCCTTACCGACCCCCCCTGCCTAAGACAGATAGACACAAGAATCTATCCCGATGAGAAGAGGCTCCATTTCATCCTCTACTTCCGCTCCTGGGACCTCTGGGGAGGCTTCCCCTCCAACCTTGCGGGAATCCAACTGCTAAAAGAGTTCATGGCTGACGAAATAGGGCATGGAGTCAAACCAGGCGAGACAATCGCCCTCTCAAAAGGCTTGCATCTTTATGACATGTACTTCGAGGTCGCAAACTTGAGGCTCGGGCGAAGCGGAGATAAGCCTTCCGAATAAGGAAACGCTCCCGTTTACTTATGTGTTTTTTATCTTCAAAACGAACCAGACGAAACGCTTTCGCCCCTGCTTCGGATTTTCACTCTGAAAAAATTCACGCTTGCGGGGACTTAAAAACAGCTGAGTTTGCATAATACTCCTTTTTTAAGAGATGCAAAGCGTAAAGTCGATGAGCATCTAAGAGAGATTCCTTAAGCTCACGTTTGCTAAAACCAGATCATTAAGTGATGAGTTCAACCCTTGTCTATTTATTTTTTTCCTCATATTCTTTAGCCAAAACTTCTAACTCGCCGGGTTGCGTCACGGCCTCCCGGACAGAATCGGCTCCATAAGTGTTATGGTTTCTGCTTCCTGACGGTCGCCCCGTT
>CAKZLU010000031.1 GCA_937127245.1 uncultured Actinomycetes bacterium | reverse complement strand
GGCCAGATACTCTTCAAGTGGGACACCACAAAGCCTTACAGCTCCAACGAGACCGTTTTCAGCCCGAACCCCGCGGTCGTTCTAAAGATAAGAGCGCTTGACTGGACGGGTAAGGGTCCGGAGTTCACCGGCACTATCGTTGCCCGCGGGAACGTCCTGCTCGATACCGCGGCTACAAATTGGGTTGTTGACCAGAAACAGACTCTCAACATCATAACCGGAGGGGGTTTCTTCTGGGAGAACTCAGGTCTCGGGTTGCAGCTTAGACAGGAATCAAACTTGCACATATACGCCTCGCGGGAGATAGACCTTCACAGCGCGACGTTTAACCTCTGGGGCGATACAAAAATAATAAGAGGCTCCTTTACAGCCGGTTGGTACATACTGTTTTACAGATACGACCTGTGGACAGAGCTTAAATGGCAGTGGGCGCGGTTTGACATAGACCCGGAAGCCTGGATGCCGCAGTACCGAGTTTACAGCCAGCGCGAGGTCGATGTTCCCGCCAAGACGGCATGGTAAAAACAGGTGCGGGTTGCGGAAATCCGCGGGTCTCCATCGAGATTTGCGGCTCTTGCGATCTCTTGCGGTTTTGTTTTAAACCCAGTTGATGGCGCAAACGCGCTTAACAATGAGCGGCGTGATATCGCGCATGCGACCCCATCCCTTTTTCGCGGTCCTTCTTTTCGAGGTAGTCCTACATTCTTTTGTAACGATTTTGATTTCGGCGCCGAATCACGTGAATCGATTTTTAGCCTCCCCCAAAAAACATATAATGTTCCAAAAAACGCCAAAACGGTGCCAGGCACCATTTTTGCAAAAATCTTGCGGGGGGGTAGTTTGTCGCTGGTTTTAGATTGGGGGCATGAAGATGGAAGATGATTTGAGCAAAAATTTTGCTGGCGCGGAGCTTGAAAGCGAGTCGTCCGGTTCCCCTTCAGGCCGCTCGAAAGCAAATCCCATTTACGTTTCGCTCTGCGTAATCCTTCTGGCGGGCGTGGTAGTTCTCGGGGTGCTGTATGTTTTAAGTTTGAGGGGTGGCGAGACAAAGGGTTATGAGAAGAGATGGCGCACTGTTATGGTGGAGTTTCAAAACCGCGTTGAGAAGGATGACAAGAGCGCGGAGCGATATTCCGAGAACAAAGATATGACCTCCCTTTTGAGGCTCGCGAACAACAGAATTGAATACTTCAGGGATGTAATAGGGAGGCTGTTGGAATTAACTCCTCCTGAGCGATACCGCAAGCTCCACGTGCTCACAGCCCATTACATCTTTACGCTTATAGACCAGCTCGAGGCGCAGAAAGAATTGAACGAAGCGCTTCTTGAGGGCAAACCCACGGAGGATTTGAGTAAGATCGCCGAGTCGGCGAAAGCGCGCGCGCAGCAAGGCTTGCAGGAGCTATTAATTGAAATGCAGAAGGCGGGCGTCACGATTGAGACCGTCGAGAAGAAAAGTAAAAAATGAGCAAGATTGGGACACGCCTAAGAAATTTCTTGCAGCTTGACTCGAGCGAGGTCATCGAGCGCTGGCGCGGACCGCGCTCAAGGAAAAAACAAAAACCGCGCGGCGAATCAAGCGCTGAGACCAGTGGCGTATCCAAAACAGCAGAGCCGTCGAGTGAGCAGGTTTCAGCGGCAGTCGCGAAAGAAGATGCCAGACCCGGAAGAGAGGAATCCGGTCTCCCTTCCGGTAAGGGAGTCTCAAGCCCCCTCGCGGGTGCGGCAGGGAAGATCCAGCAGGCAGAGGACCGCTTCGTTTCGCAAAAAGAAGCGGTCAAATTCCACCCTGTGTCTCCTAAGGTAAGTCACGCGGGCGCTGTCCGGACTGATACCAAAGCGCTCGCGCCCCCGGGCAAGTCTCGAATCCTACGCAAAACAATAGCCCTCAAGAAACGGGTCGTGAGCCTTTTTTCTGAAGCGCTAAGCAGAATAGCCGCCGCTTTACCCTTTGAGATCGCGCCTTCTGTGCGGTTTGAGAATCTCCCTGAAACATCGAGGGTCGCGGTGGGATTTGCTCTGGCTTCAGCGCTCGGTTTTGCGCTTTCGGCGGGTCTGATGCTTCTTTTCCGAAGGCGCGCGCCCTATTTCTCGCTTCCCTCCGCTCTCATTGTTGCAATCGCGGTGATAGTCGTCTTCAGGGGCGAGACAGGTTTTCCGGTGGGTGTCTTCGCGGCCGGTCTCGCTTTGTTTTCGCTTGTATTGGGTGAGATGGTGGTCCAACTCCTTCACAGGGCGGATATCGTGCGCCTTATCGACGTGCTCGGATTTCCCACCGGAAGCAAAGAAGGGATGCTTTACCGGCGCTACTATTTCAACCTACTCGTTATAAGGGTTATACCGGCGGTGGCGCTTTCTTTCCTGATCGGTCTTTGGCCGTTTAAGAAAATGATAAGGTATAGAGGGTTTGGAAACCAGTAGGCTTGTGCCTTCTTCCCAAGATACCGCGCTCTTCCTTTATGTTCTTTGAATGTTTTGGTTTTCGTCTCGGGCTTCATTTAAGAATGTCCGGTGGTTTAGAATGTCCGGTCAATTGGTAGGTCGGATGAATGTACGGTTATAGCGATTGGGCAGGTTTTGCAAAAAACAAAAAACAAATTTAAGTAAATGGAATGTAGATAAATGGAATGCATTGAACTTCCCCGCGCTGCCCTGTGCGGTTTGGGGGTTGGAAAGTTATATAAAACAAACATTTATAAAACAAACATTTTGGATGAAGGAACAGTTTGCGCATTATAAAAGAGTTCGCGTATTCTTAAAAGGTCGTAAGTAAAAGGTTGTAAGCAGGCATGATGTATTTATGGTTGTATTTGCGCTCTTTTCTCATGAAAAATAGTTGCTTGCCAAGGTTTCCTTTCTTACCCTCTCTTACCAGGTCCCGTTGTCTTACCTCGCTATACCGACAACCTTTAAAGTAATTTTCTGGCAAAATCCTCTGGAGGCGCTGTATCGTTTTAACAATAGGTGATTTGATTAAGAGCCTTAAGAATGAGGCTTCAAGAGCAGGTCGGCATGTGACAAATTGAAGACCAAACAAATCCCGGTAACGCTTAAAAATTTGGGTGGGGTGGTTCGGTGATTGTCAATTTTGGGGTAGGAAAGGCTGCGTATTTGACCTACTTTCTCATATTCACGCTTATTTGCGTAGCCCTGTTTTCCTCGCCCATAAAGGCTTCGATTGCTTCGGTTGCCCAGACCCAGGTTTCTCTTATGTGGGAGAGGGTGTTCGGAAACGCGGGGGATGACTGGCTACGGTACATTGAAGCGGCTCCCGACGGGGGATACGTTGTGGCGGGGGCGTGGAATTACATGGACGATCCCGGCGGCCCCACAAGCGGCATGATCGCGAAAATATCTTCTTCCGGAAAGCTTGAGTGGCTCAAGAAATTTGGATCGCAGAAGAAGACTGTCTTTGAGTCGGTATGCGTGGATTCCGATGGGTTCGTGGCTGCAGGATACACAAACCGAATGGGTGCTGGCAGCTTCGACGCTTATATCGTTAAGACGGATTTTCGGGGAAATACGAGATGGGAAAAGACGATAGGGATGTCCGGATCAGAGGTTCTGTATTCAATCTGCAATTTGCCCGACGGTTATGTCGCCGCCGGCGAGGCTACCTCAAGGATTGCTCATGGAGATACCGACGCTTACCTTCTTAAGGTTAACAAGTCCGGAGCATTGCTTTGGGAAAAATTTTACGGTGAAGACGTTCACAGGGACGGCACTCAGGTTTTCGAGGAGGTGTCCCCCGATTCGGACGGAGGATTCATTCTATGCGGTTTTACCGTGGAAAGTGCGATCGGCTCCGATGTTTATGTGGTGAAAACCAGCTCATCGGGAAAGAGGCTTTGGGAAAAGTCATTCGGGACAAACGCTACGGACATGGCTTCATCTGTTGTCAGGATAGGCAGCGCTTATCTTGTCGCGGGAGTGAGTTCGCCTCAAGGTGTCGTATGGAGGGTGAAACAGGGGGGCGTCATTCACTGGAGGAAAGAGCTCGTAAAAGAAGGCTACTTTCATAAAATCACACGGGCGGCTGACGGAAGCGCGCTCGCCGTGGGCTACGCATCACAAGCAGATGGGAGCATCAGGGCTTGCGCCGTGGATTTTGACCCTGCTGGAGGCAGAAAACTGTGGGAACTCGTTTTCGGTGGGGCACCGTTGTCTTCCGCCTACTGCGCTGCGAACTCGACTGATGGCGGAATCGCGGTCGCAGGGGTGAGCAGAAGCGCTGAACTCGGCGCAAAGGGCCAGGACTGCTACGTGGGAAAGCTCGCGTTCGCGCTTCCGGCCCCTCGACTCAAGACCGTATCGCCCTGTTTGGGAACTGTCGGCGCGACAGTGACACTCACCGGGGAGGGATTCGGGTATTCACGCGTTACTTCGTCAAGCGTGAGTTTCGGAAATGTAAACGCGAGGGATTATTTGCAGTGGTCAGATAACCGTATCGTCGTGAAAGTCCCGCAGGTCGAACCCGGAACCGTGAGGGTCACGGTGAGAGCGGGGCAGAGCGTATCAAACGGGTTAGCCTTCACCGTACTGTTAACCGGGAGCGAGCGCTCGTTTTACTTTGCCGAGGGGTATGTGAGGGGGGATTTCGACGCTTACCTATGTTTGGGGAACGCGGGAGACGCCGATTCGAACGCTCTCATTACCTTCATGTTTAACGAAGCCCCGGAATTCGGCAAGCAGGTAAGAGTTCCGGCGCGCTCGAGAACGACTTTGAGGCTGAACGACATTCTCAATGAGGGAACAGAGTTTTCGATCCTTGTAAGATCAAGTTCGAAATTCCTTTTCGCCGAGCGCCCGATGTACTTCAATTACGCTCAACGTGGGGGTAATGAGCGCTGGGACGGAGGCCACTGCGTGACTGGAGCGCCCGCGCCCTCAAGGAGCTGGTTTTTTGCTGAAGGCACCACGAGGCTTGAGTTCGACCAGTGGCTGACGGTTATGAATCCCGGCAGAGGAAAGGCAAACCTAACATTTAGGTACATGATTGAGCGCGAAGGCGAGAAGGTGGTGCGAAGCGAAGTGGCGCCCCGTTCGCGAGCGACATACTTTGTTCGCGACCACATTGGTCCCAACAAGGATGTGAGCCTCCTTCTCGAATCGGATGTGCCCGTTGTGGCTGAGCGCCCGATGTACTTCCGTTACGGAGCTTATCCTGGATGGAGCGGAGGTCACTGCGCGATGGGCGTAAACTGGGCGGACCGCCAGTGGTATTTCCCTGAAGGGACCACAAGGTCTGGCTTTGACGAGTGGCTCTGCTTGCAGAACCCGAACGAGCGGCCAATAATTGTAGAGGCAACATATATGCTCGGCGAAGGTCAGGGCGATAATGTGATAAAAACTTATGAGGTTAGACCTAAAGAGAGGCTCACTATTTTGGTGAACAGGGAGGTCGGTTCAGAGAAGGACGTCTCCGTGAAGCTTTCCTCGGACATGCCGTTTACCGCGGAGCGACCGATGTATTTCGATTATCCTGGTGGCGGAATTGGGCACTGGACCGGGGGTCATGTAATACCTGGGGCGATGGGGCTTGTCAAGCGCTCTTTCTTGGCGGAAGGATACACCGGAGACGGTTTTGAACAGTGGCTATCTGTGATGAATCCTAACCAGACGAAGGCGAGCCTTCAGGTCACGTATTTCGATTCGCAAGGGGGCGTGGTCAAAAAAACATACGAGGTGCCCCCTCTGACGAGGTTAACCGTCAGCGCGAACGCGGACGTTGGACCGGGAAAGGAAATATCTACCCTGATTGAAGCGGACAAACCCGTGATATGCGAGCGTCCGATCTATTTCAACTACGGATGGAGGATAACGGGGGGACATACGGTTTTGGGATACTCGGTTGAGTAGCCCTTTTTATGTCTTATGCGCAGCGTTTCGTCGTTTGATGGGTCTTGGGAGGAGACGGGGAAACGTGGCAGCCCGGTTTTCGTTATAAAAGTTAGGCAATGAGCGTAAGAAAAGGATACGAAGCCAAGTAAGCGTTGCTTTATAAGAGATTGTCATATGTTTAAGCAGAGAATAGCTGACTTCACACCGATAAAGTTATAGGCAAACGTTGCTTTATTGCTTTATAAGGAATTGTCAGATGGTTTTTGCCTCGCGGTCGAAGGGGTTGTCGGGGTGATTTTTAGGTGAATTGCTTGAATCCGTCGCTCCCGGCGGATACCAACCCGCTGGCGAAAGGCTTGTCGGGGTGACTTTTGGGTAAATACAGTGTAGAGAAAGGAATTTAAGGAAAGGAATGGGCTGTTTTTGAGCTGGCGGGCGTTCTCCATATGCTATTTTCCGATTCTTGAAATCGTAAAGTTTGCTCGATGCGAAGACGCGGAGAAAAATTATGTTGAAGAACCTTGTTCGAGGCTGGTTAAGAATTGTTGCGATTTCCGCATCGTGGGTGACGCACGGGACGCACGTTTTGTGTGACATTTCAACGTTCGAGGGCACTTAAAAATTGTTACGATTTTTGCTGGAGACGCGTTTTCGGTTTTGAGACGGTATTTAGACATGGATTTAATTTCAGTTTACATGCGCGTTATCGGTAAGATTTGATCGGACCTGCGCAGGGGGGACTCTATGAAGGTTGAGATTGAAAGCGGCATTCCTACAGCCGATTCAAAGAGGGAGGAATGCGCTATAAAAGCGTCCATGCTTTTTTCATGGCTGACGGGAGGCGGTTTTTCGCTTGGTCCTGTGCGCCGTGTGGGGCTTGAAAGATCAGGCGCAAAAAGGAAAAGTCTCTCTAATCACGCTTTTAATCACGCTCTAATTGGGGGCGAGCGCGATTCGATGTCGTTGCCTGGCTTTGGCTTTCCTTTTGTTACCCCGCTACTTTGTATCATGCTTTTTTCCCTCGTCCTTGTTGGTTTCTGCGGTTGCGGGGGTGTGGATGTTGACACTCAGATAAAACGTCTGAAAGCGAAGGACCCGGTTGCGCGGATTAGCGCGGCGTTCGAGCTCGGGGAATCCAAATCGAAGAAAGCCGTGATGCCGCTTGTCAGTGCACTATCGGATAGTGACATAAGGGTACGAAGAAGAGCGGCGGAGGCGCTTGGAAAAATCGGGGACGGAAGGTCGGCCAAGGCGCTCGCTAAATGCTTAAGCGATAAAGACATACCGTTGAGAAATCTCTGTCGACAGGCTCTGGTCAAGATAGGCGCTCCCGCGGTTCCTTATCTGATACAGCTATTAAGAAGCGATAACCAGCGTTTGAGAGAGGAAGCTGGCAAGATGCTCGTCTCCATAGGCGCTCCCTCCGTCAAGCCCTTGATCGCGCTTTTAGAGGACGAAAACCCGGAGATAAAGGCTAAAGCTGCGACGCTTCTCGGGGAGATTGGTTTCATCGCGGCGCACGATCCTTTGAAAAAGGCGCTTGAAGACCCTGATGAGAGGGTTAGGCAGGCTGCCGCTCAAGCTCTCGATAAAATTATTGCCGCCTCCAAGCAGAATGTTCCCAAGGAGGAAGGGAAACAGCAGGAACAAAAACGGTAATGGGGGAGAAGGGGAATCGAGAAAGTGCGGATATTTAGGGGCTGCGGCGGGTATCCAGCGGGTGCTGTCAGCGCCTTGGAAAACGGGAAAATTGAAGAATTGCGGATATTTCATGTGTATTCTTACAAATCACTCAGACGTTATTTCTTCTTCCGTTGTTGAAAATACGGTCTGGAAAGTATGGTCCAAAGGTATTTTCGCGAAAGTGACTCATTGAGAGCTTTATGGGTGATGAATGTTGTGAGGACCGATGTGTCAGCGGTCGAGCATCCGTTTTCCCGCGGAAAATTTGGGTCAAATTAAAATGGCGGGAACGTGGGCTTGAGTGAGTGAATATTCTCCCGCTTCGGGGGTTTTCAGACCGCGTGATCGGTGTTTAAGCGAGTGGTTTTCGGGATATAGTGATACGGGATGTAGGGATACTGAATGTGGCAATTTCCCTAATTTGCTCCGTGATGGATCGGGTAGTGTTTATCGGTTAAGTTAAATTCGCACGGCTTTCAGATCTTGCTTGATTAAATTCGAGCTCGATTACTGGTTTTGAAGCAATTTTCATGCGCGGTTGGTTAAAAAGGGGGTGTGAGCGGTTTGTGTCTCGCGAGGCGGGTATTACTATTAATTGGAGTCACTTGCTTTATTGTCTCATTAGCCCTCTTACTGTTTTCTTTTGGCGCTTTGAGTGCTTCTCCAATTGAGTGGCAAAGGCTTAACGGCGGTGAGGGCACCGATTGGTTTCGCTCGGTTAAAAGGACACCGGACGGTGGCTTTATTTGCGCGGGCGCATACGACTACCACGACTCAGACACAGAACTCACGAGGGGTTATGTTGTGCGCACCACAAGCACGGGCACGCTCGTCTGGGAAAAACGGTTCGGCATCCAGAAGAAGACTGTTTTTGAATCCGTGATTGTCTCTGAGGATGGATTCGTTGCCTGCGGTTACACGAACTCGAAAGGAGCGGGTGGTTTTGACGTATATGTCGTAAGGCTCGACAGCGAAGGTAATTTAATTTTTGAAAAGACTTTCGGAGGGGCGGGAGATGAGAAGGGGTACGCGATAGCCCCGGTACCTGGCGGGGGGTGGGTGGTCGCAGCCGAGGTCACGGTCAACGTGCAGAGGAAGGATATCGACGCGGGGCTTCTAAGGGTCGGCGCAGATGGCGGCCTTCTATGGCAGAAAGCATACGGCAGCGATGTGGGAAGAGAAGGCACTCAGTCGGGGTATTCAGTGGATGTCCTTTCAGATGGGTTTATCGTTGCAGGTTTGACCAGCGAGCGGGTCAACGAATACGTAAGGGCTTATTGCATCAGGACTGACGCTTCGGGCGCGAGATTGTGGGAAGCGGATTTCGGTGGCGCGGGAAACGCCTGGGTTTCAGCGGTAAGAGCGTCTTCCAGTGGATTTTTTCTGTCAGGAGTTAATGCTTCGAAGGGATACCTCTGGGCGTTAAGAGCAGACGGCAGTCTTGATTATGAGCATGCCTATCAAGACGGGATGTTCCACTCTGTGGATATCCTCTCTGACGGGTCGCTTGCCACGGTGGGATACAGGAGCATCGCCCAGACAGGATCGATAAACGCTTATGCAGCAAGAATTGACGCGGGTAACGGTCAGCTCACGTGGGAACTTGATTTTGGCGGGACTGGCACTCTTTCTTCTGCTTACGAATCACAGGAGAATCTCGATGGGAGTATCGTCGTCGCCGGGGTCACAAACTCGGCAGGGCTCGGAGCTAAGGGTCAGGATGCCTACCTTGTGAAAATGCTTTTCACCGTCCCACCGGCACCCTCGCTTTCTTTGGTTACGCCTGCAAGAGGCGCCCCGGGGGATGCTGTCACATTGTACGGTGAGTATTTCGGCACGTATGTTCCGGGTTACTCTTGGGTATCGTTTTCCGGCGTAAAAGCGACGAAATATGTGACTTGGGAACCCACAAGGATAATAGCCCGGGTTCCTTACAGAAATGCAGGTGCCTGTGAGGTCTCGGTTAGCACGCCCTGGGGCACGAGCAATTCCTTAACCTTCGAAGTTCTCCTACCCCGACCCGTAATTCAATCACTTTATCCCACCAAGGGTCTGTCAGGAAGTGTTCTTACGGTCTCGGGCTTGTATTTCGGCTCGTATCAGGCGGGAAAGTGTTATGTGTCCTTCGGCTCTAAAAAGATAGTAGATTTTTTGACGTGGACTGACAAGAAGATAGCCCTTAAGGTGCCTAAGGTGGCTCCAGGGAAGCATCTGGTGAGCGTGACCAACGCGAACGGGACAAGTAACGCGGCTTATTTTTCAGTACAGAGTCCCGCGCCTTACATCCGAGCGATTTCGCCTCAAAAAGGCGCCCCTGGCGCACTCGCAAGGCTGGAGGGCGAGAAATTTGGTTCGTTTTTGAGCGGGAAGACGTGGGTTTCGTTTGGGGGGCTAAAGATAACGAATGTGAAAGAGTGGGGCCCGACGGTGATCTCATTTTTAGTCCCGGTTGTTGATGATGGGAGATACCCGGTTTCTGTAACGACGCCCGATGGCAAGAGTAACTCGGTGTTTTTCACAGTGTCTGTTAGTTCTCTGCCTGAGGGAAGCTTAGGACCGATCTGGTATCTTGCCGAGGGGTCGAGCGCCTGGGGCTTCGAAACTTATGTGACGATGCTTAACCCGAATGAGAGGGACGTGCGCGCGGCTGTGAAATTTATGCTAACCGATGGAAGTGAGCGCTCGGTCGAGTGCGTTCTGCCGGCGGAGTCGCAGACGGTGATAAACCCGAGAAATTACTTGGGCGCTATGGACTTTTCCACGAGGGTCGAAAGCGTGGGAGGAGAGCCTATCTGCGTTGACAGAAGGATGATATGGCAGGGATCAGGTGCGGCTTGTTCTGAAGGGCATGCCTCAATCGGTGTCACCAAGCCGTCTGGGGTGTGGTATTTTGCCGAAGGGTCGAGCGCATGGGGTTTTGAGAGCTGGATTCTGGTGCTCAATCCCTCCGGGAAGAAGGCGTCCGTTCAGTTCAAGTATATGCTTGAGGGAGGCGGGCTTCTGGTTTTCCAGAAAGAGGTGGCGCCTCGATCGCGGGCCTCCTTCAACATGGCTGATGACGTAGGCGCCAGGGATGCGTCCGTCACTCTGATGTCGGATGTACCTGTTGTCGCTGAGCGCTCCATGTACAGGTACTCAAGGAGAGAAGGGCATTGCTCGACTGGCGTCACTGCTCCTTCAGGCGAGTTCTACATTGCCGAGGGGTCTGTTGGATGGGGATTCACGACTTACGTGCTCATAGAAAACCCTGCCGATGAGGCATGTCAGGTGTCGGTGGATTTTCTGACTTCCGCGGGTGAAGTGAGGCTGCCGACTTTCGAGATGCCCGCGCGCTCCAGGAAAACGATAAACGTTAACGAGAGCGTGGCGCTTCCCCATCCCGATTTCTCAACCCGGATTCGTTCGACAGGGAAGATTGTGGCGGAGCGCTCGATGTATTGGGGCAGCTGGGCGGGTGAAGCTTGTCACTGCTCGGTTGGGTTTGCGCAACCGCGGCGTGCGTTCTATTTCCCGGACGGTGAGACCTCGAACGGGCACGAGACATGGACACTTGTGCAAAACCCGAACGATGTGCCGGTGAGAGTGAGGGTGAGTTATCTGCCTGTTGGTGGAGAAGGGAAGAAAATTTTTGAGGACGAGGTGCCGGCTCGTTCGCGCAAAACTTACTCCATGGGGGGAGTGATCGAAAGCGGTCGCGCCGGCATCGTTGTTGAATGCCTGACGCAGGGAAAGGCAATATTCGCCGAGCGCTCGATGTACTGGAACAACCGCGCCGCTGGAACATCCACTCTCGGCTCCCCCTCCTAAAATGCAAAAACGGTGCCAGGCACCATTTTTGCATTTTAGGTACTTTTTCTATTTGATGATTCGATAGATGGTGCTGAGATCCAAGTTGAGGTGCGAGGCTATCTCTTTTGCTGTGTATCCGTGTTCAAGGAACGCCTTCCTTATCGCGAAATTCCTCTCAAGCTTGCCCATTCCTTTTGGGAATAAGGATTGAAGCGATGCTTTTTTCCACGGAGTCGCACTTGTATCTGAAGACATTCCTTCGAGCACAAACCTAATGTAGGCTTCGCGGGCTCTATTTGTGTCATTATCAAAGAATCTAAGGATGTATGAGGTTTCGAGAAAGTCCGGGGCGGAGCAGAGTCCGGCGGTTGGTCCATAGCTGCTCCATTGCCAATTCTCGGGGTGTGCGCACAACCCTGACAAGACCGGGTTGAGCGATGTGTATCGACAGACGGACATGAAATACCCATCATCCTCTATGAGAAACGAGGTGAACCTCCCCTGTAACAAATGCCCGACGCGGCCGTATTTCTCGTTGAACCGTTTGCAATAGAAGGTGTTTAGAAGATGCATACCCTGTGAAAGATTTCCCATCGGCGTTTCGATGAGTATGTGGTAATGATTGTTCATGAGGCAATAGGAATGGCAGACCCAGGAACAGCGCTCCACCACCTCTGAGAGAATGTCGAGAAAACAGTTTCTGTCGGAATCGTCGAGAAATATGTCTGCTTTTGCTGTTCCTCTCGACATTACGTGGAAGAACGCTCCGGGGAATTGTATTCGGTGTTTTCTTGGCATAGTATGATGATATAAGCAATTCAAGCAAAAATCAAGAATTAAAAATAAATCGCCCCAAAAATTCCAAAATGGTGCCAGGCACCATTTTGGAATTTTTATAAAGCTTAAATGGACTTATTGCATGTAGAAATGTCGGGTAAAGTTCCTCTTCTTACCGTTCTTTACAACAATTATTTGCACCGAAACACTCGCCTTTTTAGCTACGATTGTCCTTTTCAAAAGTTGGGAAGTCGAATGTGAGTCAGTTCTATTGACGCGTGCTATGAAAGAGTAGGCTTCGCTTGCCAAGTATTTTGAAATCACGCGATTTTTGGGTGCGGCTCTGGGCTTCAGATATAATTTTGCGACGAGTGAATTGCTTACACTCGTTTCTTTACAGATGACGGTTTTTTCTAACCCCTTTTGGGACCCAAAACTAAAGCCGCCTGTTGAGGAATCGCCATCAAAGTCGCCATAAACTTCCACTTCAGGATATCCCGACGAAAAAAATTCCAAAATGGTGCCTGGCACCATTTTGGAATAGGGGGGGTTGAGTTTGAACATAACGGCAGGTTTGAGGAGACGCTTGATCCGGGAGAATATTTTTTCCGCTTCCTTTTCGAGCGGTGACATGCTCCTTTCGTTCTTAGAGGATTCTCTCCCGAAAACGAGTATGGCGCCTGCGGTAAAAACGCATACAAGCAGGATTAAAGCGATTAAATCGACAGAAAACTTGAGCCTCCCAACTTCAGGACGGGTTTTCGCGCTCTCATCAACCACAGAGTCTCCTTTCACCTTTCACTCGTAATTCATCTTAACATCTTCTGGATGTTCACCTCATATGCTCAGTATATATCGCACCACTCATCGCACGATTTGTATCGATAACAGCTCAGCACATTATGATGAATTTGATTTAATCAATATCTACCCATTACCACTTAAATCAATTATCACTTACATCAATCCTAACTCATACGAAATACGAAAAAGATGAATTTGATTTGTTCAACATCAAACCCGTACCGCTCAGCACATTCAGCTCACCGCGTTAGGCTCAACACTTATGAGCAACTTATCCGCTCAAAGTGTACTCAAAGTGTACCGCTCCCCGCACAACGCCCACCGCTCAACGCGTCATGATCAACTCTTTTTCAACTCTTTCCGCTCGACGTGTACCGTTTACCTTTCTACTTATTCCGCTCGATGGAGGTGTATCGCTCACTCCTCAACGTATTCCACTCAACGTGTGCTGTTGATAGCACAACACATAGCGCTTAAATGCTTTTATTTCAACAGGATGGTCACCGCCATATTCTTGGAACAAGCGGCTTCGTTTAGCTTTTTCCGTTTCGGATGTATCGTAGTCGCCGTGCCATCAACTTGGTATGCCAGCTCGAAGCGTCAAACATGTATGCGGCACAGCGTTTCCAAATACCCGGGTATATAGGTTTAATGTATTGGTTTAATGATTAGATAATTAGCTTACCTTGCAATTACATAGATTTTACTAATCGTTTATCTTGCTAATCGTTTCTATGCTCAAATGCGCCCGTTTCATTTCCCGATGCTATCTCCAGACACAGGAACGCTTCATCACCAGACACAGGCAAGTTTAATTTCCAGATACAAGCATCCTCTATCTCCAGATGCTGGCACGTCTCATCCTTATCTCCAGATTCGTATGTTTCGCTCTATTTCCTTCGTGAGAATTTCGCAGCCCCCCTCGGTCACGACAACCATCTCCTCAATGCGGACCCCGAACTTGCCTTTGAAGTACACGCCTGGCTCGATGGTCAAAACCATCCCCTCATAAAGCACTGTTTTCGACCCCTTAGAAAGCGATGGCCTCTCGTGAACCTCCAGGCCAACTCCGTGACCGAGGGAATGTATGAAGTGCTTAACGAGACCCGCCTCATGAAGCACTTCTCTTGCTAAATCATAAAGCGCTTCAGCCTCGATACCGGGCTTAACGTTTTCAATCGCGGTGTTGAGCGCTAAAGTAACAGCCTCGAAGGTCTCATCGACTTTCTTGGGGCTATCGCCTATCAAGACCGTTCTCGTTACGTCGGAACAGTATCCTTTGTAGACCGCTCCAAAATCCACCACCACCACATCTCCCGTTTTGAACTTTCTATCGGTGAATGTCGCGTGAGGAAGCGATGTGCGAGCGCCCGAGGCGACCACCAGGTCGAAGGCTACCCCCTGGGCTCCAGATATTATCGTTCCTCTGATAAGTTCAGAGGCAAACTCTCTTTCCGAGCACCCCGAACGAAGCGTCGATAAGGATTCGGCGAAAGCGCGAGCCGAGATATTCACAGCTTCCTTAATACAATCTACTTCACTCTTGTCTTTGACGGATCTCATCTCCTCAATGATTCCCTCTACGGGCGCGACGTGAACCTTGCCGGATAAATGAGACGTAAGTTCCTTTATTAAACCAACTGAGACGCTATCTTCTATCGCTACTCTACCGTAGGGCGAGACCAAATCCGCCGCAATCTTTATCGGGTTTGACTCACAAACGAGCACCTCAAAAGAACTCACCTCGGATTCGGCCTGTTCCGCGTGAAGGGGGTTGGTGATAAGCACCACCCTCTCGCCGGACACCAGTGCAACCGCCCCGGTGCCGGTGAAGCCGGATATGTAACGAATGTTTACAGGGGAAACAACGATTAAGGCATCGAGTTTCCTTTGATCGAGCAACTCCAGTATTCTTTCGATTCTGTGTTTTTCGGAGCTCAGGCTGACCCCTCCTTTTCTATTGGTACTTCAGATCCACACTCCAACTCATCAGAAAGCGTTAAGCCATGCTACGACCCCTTGTCGATATCATGCGAAAAATGATGCGCAATTCAAGCCGAACTATGGGCCGAACCTCTATCACCGAACCGATGCACACCCAAGCCAGTCGCAAGCACTCAACTGCATTCACCGCTATCTTTCGGTGGAAGCAATACCACCGATGCACAACGGAGCCAGTCGCAAACCTTTACCAGCCAAACCGCAAATCCAACAGGATGAAAAATCGATTCAAGTCAGGCGGGATGCTGAAAATTTCGAGCGCGCATCATGGGCGTCATAGTTCTCATGTATTTAATGTTGGTCATATCAGTCATGCACGTTATTTGTTAACACTATGCGTCAAACTCAAAATATTTATCACTTACATGTGTCCATAACATCTGTCCCATAGGTCGTTCGTCAACTCTGTCTTATTCCGATGCATGTCATCTATGTCATGTAAGTCATGTAAGTAATGGAAGTCAGACGCGGAGTACTACTAACGCGTGTCATCTCCCTTATATCCCTCATATCCTCATGTTCGCCGTGTGTAGGTCAAAGTTGATTTCGATATCCGTATCGAGATCATGATATCCTCATGTCCGCCATGTGCGTCGTAACCCTCACGACTGCCATGTCTGTCATATCGTTTAATTTATCTCACCCATTGTCTTGCCAGCGCATAAAAACTAATTGACGTAACAACATTTCTGCACACTTAAGTTCACGCCGATATGATATCGTTTTCTCATTTCTTTTCCCAACGCTAAAGCGTTTTTCCTACCGCTCCCCTCACTGTGCCAGAAAATCGATTGGTGGTGCGCCACCGCAAGCCCCAAGAGAACTCTTGCAGTCGCCCTGCGCCCGGTTCATGTTGCGCAGCGCTCGGGGGCTCCACTTTATAGTCTCTGGACGATGCCAAACGGATTGGTAACCTAATCTTCAGCTTTCGCCGCGCTCGAGGGCGCCACTTTACGGCTCGCAGAGTACTTTTGCCGACGACCCAGCGCAATGGGTCATCTTTTGCCGCGCTACACGGCCACCGCATACCCCTCAGAGCTCTTTGGGTGACCTTTCAAACCTCGTCTCAAGGCGCGGCAAAAACAAACGCAGGAAGGAAACGCAGGAAGGGCGGCGCTACAGTGAAGGGTGAGGTTACGTTCAACGTCCTCGAGCGTTACCAGTCCCTCCACAAAGTAGGAAGGGCGGCGTTACAGTGTAGTGTGCGTTACAGTAGCAAACGCATCTGCCCGTTTATTTATGGTTCACACTTGTTCATCAATTCGCAGACAAAAGTCTTATCCATTAAGGAGCAATCGCATTTTCCAGCATGTTTATGGTTCGCAGGTGGGAGATGCAGCACCGGCACAGACAGCACCGATGTAGCAAACGCATCTGCCCGTTTATTTCTGGTTCACCGGTGGACCAATTCGATGGATCAAAGGGATGAAATCTCACAAGAGAACGAAGCGCTCAAGTCGAGCGGTGTCGAGCCTGCAAACTCTCGGATCACCGGCTAAGCTAACTAAGCTTTGAAGCTTCCCCGTCTTTCCCCGTTTAAGTGGAACGAATTGTTATCAAAAGGTTAAAATTACCGAAGCAAACTGCTGAAATACTCTTAAAATACTCTATAATCTTTCGCGCCTGACGAAAGGAAGGGAGTTTCAGCATCGTTGTGCATCGTTGTGTATTCGATTTGGTTTCCAGTTAGGCGGTCTGTCCGTTCGCTCGTTGGGTAGGCTGTGCCTCTCGACACGCGGGCGGCTGATAGGGTCGACATTATGCACATTCTTTTTTATTTTGCGCTTTCACAACGCTGCTTTTTGAGGATTCTTAAAGGAGGTGTTTGAAAAATCATTACCACGGCAGATTTCAGGAACGGACTCGTTATAAACCTCGATGGGGTTCTCTATCGCATCGTGGAGTTTCAACACGTGAAACCCGGAAAAGGTGGGGCATTCGTCCGCACCAAACTGAAAAACGTTGAAACCGGTCAAGTTGTGGACAAGACATTCAGGGCGGGGGAGAGAGTGGAGGAAGCGATGCTTGAGCATCGGAAAATGCAGTACCTCTACCGCGACGGCGACAACTACGTGTTCATGGATCTGGAGACATACGAGCAGTTTTCCGCGGGTCCGGACGTGATAGGGGATGCCGCCCAGTTCCTTGTGGAGAATCAGGAGTTGAGCGTATTTGTGAGAAGTGGCAAGCCCGTGACTATTGAACTTCCCGCCGCCGTGATCTTGAAGGTCTCCAAAGCCGAGCCCTGGTTGAAGGGTGACACAACCGGCGCCGCCACAAAGCCTGTCACGCTCGAAACAGGTCTCGTGGTACAGGCTCCTCTTTTTGTTGAGGAGGGGGATACGGTGAAGGTTGACACAAGGTCGGGTAAGTATATTGAGCGCGTTTAAGACCATAGTTTGAGACATGGTTTGAGAACATAGTTTGAGCATAGTTTGAGATCATATTTTTGAGAACATAGTTTGAGACCATAGGCAGATGGTCAGGCGCAACCGACTTTTTAAAAGACTTTTAAAAAGGTAATCGGCTCTGGTACTTGCTCTGGCGCGATAATGCTATGAAAACGGTGATAAGTCTTATAGTTTCGGTGGGTAGCACAGATGAGGTTGTCACGCCTCCGGGAATCAGAACAGAGCAAAAATGTCAACTAAGTGAGAGCGTACCCCGATTCGGAAAGGGGTGCATTGCGACTTTACTCTTGCGCCCGAGACCGCTGGGAGGCCTGTTATCAAGTCTCAGGCTCTCCGACCACCACGAACTTGTGCCCAAGACCGCTGGGAGGCCTGGGTTGAAGAGGGAGTCGAGGTACGAACGAAATCCTTGCGCCCGAGACCGCGGGGAGGAATGGAAGAAGAGTTCGCTGGTTTTTGAACGTCTGGTTAAGTCAAGATTCACCCAGATTTGGCAGCGATCTTTGAATAAATAATAAATCATGATGGCAAGACGAATTAAACGGGACAGAACAAAGGAACGCCAACATAGTCGGTCGAAATTCCAGGAAGGGAGGGTCCCTGCGGATGCCTCTATCATCTGCTCGTAGCAAACAGCGAAAGCATGCGCTGAGGATCCTGTTTGAAATCGACATAAATAAGACGAGTATCGACGAGGTTCTCGAGGGAAAGCGGATGTCGGGGGAGCAAATCCCCGGTGAGTTTGCGGTTAGTCTTGCGAGGGGAGTTCTTGAGAAGCGCGATTTCATAGACGGGGTCATATCGGAGTACTCGGAAGGCTGGGAGATAAGCAGGATGCCTGTTGTTGACCGAAACATTCTTCGCATGGCGTTGTTCGAGATCTTCTTCTGCGAAGACGTGCCTGTAGGCGCTTGCATAAACGAGGCTGTGGAACTTGCCAAAGTTTTTTCCACTGAAGATTCAGGAAAGTTCATCAACGGGATGCTGGGAAGGATTTACCGGGATGTGGAAAGTGGAAAAATTTCCTTGCCTTAAGGGATACTAAGTGCTATCCTTTTGAAAACCTTTAAGCTAGTCCTGCGAGGCTAGGAAGGGAGATGCGAAGACTATGAATGTAAAACTGAAGCTTCTTTCTGCGGAGAAAGAAGCTTCTTTTCTTTTAAAAGAAAAACACTCCAACCACCACAAAAATTCCAAAATGGTGCCAGGCACCAAATTTGCAAATGGTGCTTGGCACCGGGGGGATGGAGGGGGTTTGGCCGCTTTTGGAAGCCGAAGAATCCCGGAAATGCTGCTGAAGTGGGTTGTGGAGGAGGGTGAGTGATTTGGTGTTTGTCGCGAGGGCGAAAATTATTGACGCAGATGATATATCGAGGATTTTGAAAAGAGTCGCGCACGAGATACTCGAGAAAAACAGGGGCTCAAGCGACCTTGCCCTTGTTGGAATACGGACCAGGGGCGTTTTTCTCGCGCGCAGGATTGCCGGCATCATAGGCGAGATCGAAGGCGCAAAGCCCGATGTCGGGGCGCTCGACGTCTCCCTTTACCGGGATGACGTCGCCTCGAGGAAGGCTTCCCCGGTGGGCGTCACTGAAATAGATTTCGACATCAACGACAGGGTGGTCGTTCTGGTAGACGATGTGCTCTACACCGGCAGAACGACGAGAGCCGCCATGGACGCGCTCATAGATTTCGGCAGACCTCGCAAGATTCAACTTGCTGTCCTGGTTGACAGAGGTCACAGGGAACTCCCCATACGCGCCGACTATGTCGGGAAAAACATCCCGACCTCCGGGCGCGAGCGGGTTAAAGTATCACTCGAGGAGACAGACGGAGTTGACATGGTTGAGATAGGGGAGGAAAGATCATGAACCCTCCTGAGATCCTAAAGAGCGGCGTTTCCGGACCTGCCAAGGTCCAATCACCCGAAGCGAATCGCCCCAGGCATCTTCTTTCGATAGCCGAGCTCTCAAGCGATGATATAATTCGACTTCTTGATTCCGCCCGCTCGTTTGCCGAGGTTTCCAAAAGACCCGTCAAGAAAGTCCCCGCCTTGCGCGGAAAAACCATAGTCAACATGTTCATCGAGCCGAGCACCCGCACGCGAATGTCATTCGAACTTGCTGCCAAAAGGCTTTCGGCTGACGTGGTGAGCTTCACGCCGAGCGGCAGCAGCCTTTCAAAAGGTGAAAGCCTCAAAGACACTGCGAAGACGATAGTCGCCATGGGCGTTGACGCGGTCGTCATAAGGCACTCCTCCGCTGGAGCCCCGAAACTGCTCACTGAGTGGGTGGACTGTTCGGTGATAAATGCCGGGGACGGCATGCACGAGCATCCCACGCAGGCGCTTCTGGACCTTTTCACCATGCGCGAGCGCCTGGGAAGACTCGAAGGCTTGAAGGTCGCGATAGTGGGAGACATAGACCATTCCAGGGTCGCAAGGAGCAATATCCTTGCGCTGAACAAGGTGGGCGCAAGGGTACTCCTTGTCGCGCCTCGCTCACTGCTTCCAGATAGGGTAGAGGAGATGGGCGTTGAGGTAACCGGCTCGATAGACGAGGCGCTAAGGTGGTGCGATGTTTTGTACCTGCTCAGGATCCAACTCGAGCGGGTCTCCGAGTCAAGATTTCCGTCTCTTCGCGAGTACACGCTTCAGTACGGACTTACCCAGACCCGCTGGTCCAGGCTAAAAAGAAAGCCCCTCGTCATGCACCCGGGTCCGATGAACCGCGGAGTTGAGATCGCTTCCGTCGTGGCTGATGAGGTGGAGCCGGTGATAACCGGACAGGTCGCCGCGGGAGTGGCGGTGAGGATGGCTGTCCTTTACGAACTTTTAGGAGGCTCAACTTGAACGCCAATAACCTAAATATGCGTGACCGCAATATTCTCATAAAGAAAGGGAGAATATACACGCCAGAAGAGGGCATCTCATCGGAGAGGGACGTTCTCATCCAAGAGGGCATTATCCGCCGCATCGACAAGGGGATCAAGCCTGGAAAGGCTTACGTCCTCGACGCTCAAGACTGCATCATTTCCCCGGGATTCGTTGACATGCACGTGCATTTCCGCGAGCCTGGCATGGAATACAAAGAGGACATCGGAAGCGGAAGCTGCGCCGCGGTGTCCGGCGGATACGTTGCGGTTTTCTGCATGCCGAACACCGACCCGCCAATAGATAACGCCTCGGTTGCGGAATACGTCTATGACCGGGGTGTTGACGAGGGGCTTTGCATGGTCCTTCCGCATGGCGCGATAACCCAGGGTCGCATCGGAAAGGCTCTTGCCCCCATGGGGGAGATGGGAAGCTGCCGCGCAATGGTAAGGGGCTTTTCGGATGATGGAAGTACGGTTACTGATTCTGAGATAATGCGCCGCGCCATGGAGTACGCAAAAACAATGGATTCGCTTATCATCTCCCACTGCGAGGACGTAAGTCTTAACGCGGGCGGTCAGATGAACGAGGGCTTTTATTCAACGCTTCTGGGGCTTCGAGGCATCCCACCAGAGGCTGAGGAGATAGGAGTTTTCAGGGACATCTGCCTTGCTGAAAAGACTGATGCCGAGCTGCACGTGGCGCACGTCTCAACAGCAAAGACCGTGAAGCTTTTGAGGGAAGCAAAAAAGCGCGGGTTGAAGGTAACATGTGAAGCCACCCCGCATCACTTCACTCTGGATGACTCTTATCTGGTCAGTTACGACACCAACCTCAAGGTGAATCCTCCTCTACGCTCCAGAGCGGATGTGGAGGCCATTCTCGCGGGTCTTTCGGACGGGACAATTGACGTCATATCAACTGACCACGCCCCGCACGCGCTCCATGAGAAGGAGACCGAGTTCGACAGGGCGGAGTTCGGGATGGTTGGTCTTGAGACCTGCCTTGCCTTGGTGGTCACGGTGCTTGTCGAAAACGGTGTTTTCTCGCTTGAGCAGGCGCTCGAGAAAATGACGCTTGCGCCCTCTCGCATCATGAGGCTTGAAAGGTTCGGTTACAAGCCGGAAATTACCGAGGGAACGCCGGCGAACATAACAGTTTTCAACTCGGATTTGGAATGGGTGGTTGACCCCCTGAGGTTCAGGTCCAGGTCAAAGAATTCGCCTTTCGGGGGCTGGAAGGTTAAAGGAAAAGTCATACACACAATTTTCAACGGCAGCATCGTGCTTGAGGACATGCAAGTATCGCCGGCAGGTGATTGAGGTGGGAGAGCGAAAGGACATGCAGGGCAATAAGGCTTCATGCGAGTCGTGGCCTCGGCGCGAATTTAAGGTGAATTAGGTGGGAGAGAATATGCAGGGCAAAAAGGCATATCTCATGTTGAGGGACGGAACGCTCTTCGTAGGAAGCGCTTTTGGAGCGGACGGGGAGTTCATAGGGGAAGTGTGCTTCAACACAAGCATGTGCGGCTATCAAGAGATACTCACCGACCCGTCTTATGCCGGACAGATGGTATGCATGACATATCCACTCATCGGAAACTACGGCGTTAACAGGGAAGATATGGAATCAGACCGAATCTACATGGGCGGATTTATAGTCAGGGAGTTGTCGCGGATCCCCTCCAACTGGCGCGCCGAAAACGACCTTGATTCATTCTTGAAGGAGCATGGGGTTGTTGGGATTGAAGGGATAGACACGCGCAAACTCACCAGGCATATAAGAACAGAGGGCGCGATGGAGGGGATATTAAGCACTATCGACTCAGATCCCGAAAGTCTCATGGAAAAAGTAAGCAAAGCCCCGACTCTCGTGGGAAGGGACCTTGTGAAGGGCGTGACTGCGAAAATACCTTATGAGTACGGTTCCCCGAAAAACGCCAGTTTCCGAGTCGTCGCCTACGATTTCGGCATAAAGCTAAACATTCTCAGGCTTCTTGCGGCTCATGGTTGTCACGTGACGGTGGTTCCGGCAGATACCTCAGCGGAGGAGGTGCTCTCGCTCGGACCGGACGGTGTTTTCCTTTCAAACGGTCCGGGCGATCCTGCGGCGGTTGAATACGCGATTCAGGCTGTCAGGCAGATCCTGGGGAAGTTGCCGCTTTTCGGGATATGCCTCGGGCACCAGATACTTGGACTTGCCCTCGGGGGCAGGACATACAAGTTGAAATTCGGGCATCGTGGGGGAAATCAACCAGTGATGAACCACGATAACGGCAAGGTCGAGATAACGGCGCAGAACCATGGCTTCGCGGTTGATCCCGAAAGCCTTTCAGACTCTCCCTTCGGTGACGTGGAAGTCACGCATATAAACTTAAACGACATGACGACTGAGGGCATACGGTGTAAGGAAGCGAAAGCCTTCTCCGTGCAGTACCACCCCGAGTCTTCCCCGGGACCGCACGATTCGCGTTATCTGTTTGAGAATTTCGTGAAACTGATGTCTCGGAAGTGATCAGACGATGCGAAGGACAGACATAAAAAAGGTAATGATTATAGGCTCCGGTCCGATAGTGATCGGTCAGGCGTGCGAGTTTGACTATTCGGGAACTCAGGCGTGCAAGGTCTTAAAAGAAGATGGCTTCACCGTAGTTTTGGTCAACAGCAACCCCGCGACCATAATGACGGACCCCGAGTTTGCAGACAGGACATATATCGAGCCGATAACCGTTGAGATAGTGGCAAAGATAATCGAAAGGGAGAGACCGGATGCTCTTCTACCAACTCTAGGCGGACAGACTGGGCTCAACATTTCAGTCGCTTTGGATGAGATGGGAGTCCTCGAGCGCTTTGGCGTGGAGCTTATAGGGGCAAGCCCGGATGTCATACGAAAAGCCGAGGACAGAAACCTCTTCAAAAACGCGATGAGAAGAATCGGTCTTGAGGTTCCCGAAAGCGATTTCGCCTACACCATGGAGGAGGCGCGCGCGATCGCCGAAAGGCTCGGCTTCCCGCTGGTCATAAGACCGAGCTTCACCCTTGGGGGAGGAGGCGGCGGTCTTGTTGAGGACATGGAGAGTTTCTTCGAGGTCTGCAGGCAGGGTTTTTCCTTAAGCCCAATCTCTGAGATTCTCATCGAGAAGTCCGTCAAGGGCTGGAAGGAGTTTGAGCTCGAGGTAATGAGGGACAAAAACGACAATGTGGTGATCGTATGTCCCATTGAAAACTTCGACCCGATGGGGGTCCACACGGGCGACTCGATTACCGTCGCCCCCGCGCAGACGCTCACCGACAAAGAGTATCAGGTGCTCAGGGACGCTTCTATCGAGATAATGAGGGAGATAGGTGTCGAAACCGGTGGCTCTAACATTCAATTCGCTGTGGACCCACAGACCGGAAAGATGGTGGTCATAGAGATGAACCCGCGCGTGTCTCGCTCCAGCGCGCTGGCGAGCAAAGCCACAGGGTTCCCGATAGCGAAAATCGCCGCGAAGCTCGCGGTTGGTTACACTCTGGACGAGATTCCAAATGATATCACCAGAGAAACGCCCGCCTGCTTCGAGCCCACCATTGATTACTGCGTCGTCAAGGTGCCGCGCTGGACTTTTGAGAAATTCCCTGAAGCAGATCCGGTCCTTACGACGAGGATGAAATCGATCGGGGAGGTCATGTCGATAGGAAGAAGCTTCAAGGAAGCACTTCAAAAAGCCATACAATCCCTGGAGATAGACAAATACAGCTTAAACGATGTGGAAGAGATTGAGGGCAAGGATATTATCGAGCTTCTCTCCGTCCCCAGCTACGGAAGAATTTTCTACATATACAAGGCGCTCAAAGAGGGCATGAGCGTGGAGGAGGTTAGCCGCCACACCCAGATAGACCCCTGGTTCATAGATAACATAGCACAGATTGCCGAGATGGAAAGAAGGATAAGACTCTGGAAATTGGAGAACATGCCGGATGAGATGCTTCGCGAAGCGAAGCAGTACGGCTTTTCGGATGTTGAAATCGGCAGGCTCACCGGCTCAAGCGAACTGGAGGTACGCAAAGAGAGGATTCGCCGGGGAACAAAGGTTGTGTTTAAATGCGTTGACACATGCGCTGCTGAGTTCGAGGCCTACACTCCCTATTATTACTCGACCTATGATGATGAAAACGAGACCCGACCCTCCCAAAAGGCGCGGGTAATGATTCTCGGAAGCGGACCGAACAGGATAGGTCAGGGAATTGAGTTTGACTACTGCTGCGTGCACGCCACGTTTGCCTTAAAGGAGATGGGATATGAGACTATCATGGTCAACTGCAATCCCGAGACCGTTTCGACCGATTACGACACGAGCGACAGGCTGTATTTCGAGCCTCTCACCTTTGAAAACGTTATGAACATCATCGAAAGGGAAGATCCGCTCGGGGTGATTGTCCAGCTCGGAGGGCAAACTCCGCTGAAACTTGCGATACCTCTTCACAAGGCGGGCGTCAGGATTTTAGGCACCTCGCCCGATGCGATCGACAGGGCGGAGGACCGAAAGCGGTTCGCCCAGCTGCTGAAGAAACTCGGAATACCCCACCCTCCTGACGGAACCGCGACTTCAGTCGAGGAAGCACTAAGCGTGGGAAGAACGATTGGCTATCCGGTTCTTGTGCGACCATCTTACGTTTTAGGAGGTCGCGCGATGGAAATAGTTTACACCGATGAGATGATGGAGAAATACATCGTCTCGGCGGTCAAGGCTTCCCCGGAGCACCCTATTCTGATCGATAAGTTCCTCGAAGACGCAATCGAGGTCGATGTTGACGCGCTCTGTGATGGGAAGGAAGTCTTTGTGGCGGCAGTAATGGAGCACATTGAGGAGGCGGGGATTCACTCCGGTGATTCTGCGTGCGTGATTCCCCCTCACACGCTTGACGATGAGATTGTGAGCACCATAGAACAGTACACCGAAATGCTCGCTCTGGAGCTCGGCGTTAAAGGTTTGATAAACGTTCAGTACGCGATAAAGGATGACATCGTCTATGTTCTCGAAGTAAACCCGCGCGCCTCGAGAACCGTCCCCTTCGTAAGCAAATCGATTGGTATTCCACTTGCCAAGTACGCCGCCAGACTGATGCTCGGGGACTCTCTGTCAGACCTCAAGCTTCCTCCGCGCCGTAAGCCTGATTTCTTCTCCGTCAAAGAGGTGGTTCTCCCGTTCAGAAGGTTTCCGGGAGTGGATACGGTTTTGGGACCTGAGATGAAATCAACCGGCGAGGTCATGGGAATCGACAAAAGTTTCGGCGTGGCGTTTGCCAAATCACAGATCGCGAGCAACACTGTCTTTCCAACAGCCGGAACCGCGTTCATAAGCGTGAACAACAGGGACAAAAGGCGCGCGATTCTGCTCGCAAAATCGCTATCGGACCTCGGTTTTAAGATTACCGCGACAAAAGGCACCGCTGATCTGCTTGAGAAAAACGGAATCGCCGTTACATGCGTTCGGAAGGCAAGCGAGGAAAGCCCGAACATAATCGACATGATAAGGGATGGTGATATTGACCTCATCATAAACACTCCGCTGGGGCGCGGAAGCAGGGGAGACGGATATTATATAAGGACGGAAGCTGCCTTAAGCGGCGTGCCATGCATTACCACGATGTCAGCGGCGATGACAGCCGTTCAGGGTATTACGGCGCTTAAAGAAAACGGGATTTCAGTCAAAAGCCTTCAGGAATATCATGCCGAACTCTCGGAAAAAACTGGGAAAGAAAGCGCCTGATTATGGTCAGTGAGTATATTTCGCAGCGCCGTTTTAAGGGCGTCTTCAGGCGATTGAGGATTTCCCGCTCATGGATTCGAGGTTGGACCTTTTGTTTGCAGGTGTGTCCTGATAAAGGTTTGAGCAATTATACACGCAGGTGAACATTTTTTCTACTTGAGGGACTCTCTGATGATTTACGGTAAGAGCGCTGGAGAATATACAGCCGGTGTTCTGGTGAAAAACGAGGAGACGGGAAAGAATATACATCTTCTCGCGTTTAGAATTTTCCCATCTTCAAAAAACCATGCACAGAGGCGCGTCGATGAAAATTCGAAGATCTCTAATCCCGTCTCGCGCAAACATGCGCACGGAGCCCCGCCCCTTAGGCCCTATCCAGGTCAGTTCTACCACTTTTTGTGCTCCGAAAACGATTCGTTTGAAAGGATTTTAAGAAGACCTTTGAGCGCGCTTGACGCCTGCGGCTGGGAAACGGAATGCACGGTTAACGCAGAAAACAGATCAGGAAACGATTTCCTCCTGTACTTCCTCGTTGAGATAGCCGGGGTGGGTACTCAGTGGCTGTGCTCGCTTGAGGAGGGCTCGAGGGTCGACATGCTGGGTCCGCTTGGCAGAGGCTATCCCTTCGTGAGCTTTCTAAAGCAGGCGGGATGCGGTTTTCATACGGGAGAGGTTAGCCGCGAGCCTTTTCTTCAAGAAGAAATTTCCCGAAACCGAGATCAGAAAGGAGGATGCGCTTCAGAGGGTGCGCTAAAAAATGTTCTTCTGGTTGCTGGGGGTATGGGAATCGTGCCGCTTTATTTCGCGGCGCTTGAACTTGAAAGAATGGGGCGAAATTACACGATGATTGCGGGATTCAGGTCCAAAGATAAGTTGTTTCACGGACTCAATTCCCTTAAAGGGGATGTCCGCATCTACACGGATGATGGAACAAGCGGGACCAAAGGCATGGCATCGGATGGCCTGTCGGCGGTTGATCTAAGCGCCTATTCAGTCGTTTTTACCTGCGGACCAACGGCGATGATGAAAGCGGCGCATTTCATGGCAGACGCTTTTGGAGTGCCCTGTTACATATCGCTCACATCGAGAATGGGTTGCGGCATCGGACTGTGTGGATGCTGCGTGGTGAAGGGAGCGAAGAAAAATTTGCGTGTTTGCAGCGAGGGACCGGTTTTTATCGCTTCCGATTTTTTTAAATGAAGCTGTGAAATCTCGACTCATACGTTTTCTGAGGAGGGCTAAGTTCTGAAGGTTGATATTACAACAAAGCTTGGGCAGATAAGGCTTAAAACCCCCGTTTTGCTTGCTTCAGGTACCGCGGGGATCGGTCTTGACATACTTCCTTTCGTGGACCTTTCCAAGCTCGGCGGAATCATTCTCAAGAGCGTGACTTTAGAACCAAGAGCGGGAAATCCTGCTCCCCGAATATGGGAGATTTCATGCGGTGTATTAAACGCGGTGGGGCTTGAAAACCCGGGCGTTGATGCTCTTGTCCGGGACGTAATACCGCGGTTGGGCAGCTGCGGCTGCGCTGTTATCGCGAGCATTGCGGGACAGACTGAGGATGAATACGCCCGATGCGCTGAAAAACTTACGGAATGTTCGGCGATTCTTGCCGCTATCGAGATAAATGTCTCATGCCCGAACGTAAAAAGGGGTGGAATCGAGTTCGGGTCTGACCCGGATGCGGTCTCTTCAGTTGTGAGAAAGGTTCGTGCCGCTACCGGATTGCCTCTTTTCACAAAATTATCCGCGGCGGTGAGTGATATTGTGTCGGTAGCGAGCGCCGCCCTTGAAAGCGGCTCCTCGGGTCTTGCGCTCATAAATACCCTTCCAGCACTCGCAATTGACCGCGTGAGAAGAAAACCCAGACTCGGAAACGTTACCGGAGGTCTTTCAGGACCTGCAATAAAACCGGTTGCGATGAGGTGTGTCTGGGAATGCTTTAAGGCTACTGGCGCTCCCATTATTGGCGGCGGCGGTGTCATGAACGCGTCCGACGCGGTTGAGTTTATGATAGCGGGGGCGAGCGCGGTATCTGTGGGTACCGCGATAATGAGGGATGCAAGGATACCGTTGCGCATAGTTGAAGAGCTTCCCCGAATGATTGCCGAGACTGGGGCGACCAGTGTTTCTGAGATTGTAGGGACATTGAGGCTCGATTCGACAGATTCTTGATGAGTAACGCTTTTTGATGAAGTTTCGAGAACCATACTTTTTAAGAGTGAGAGTTTGAGAGTGGCAAAAGCTTAAAGGAAATGCTTAAAAAGAATGCCGGATTAATGGTTATCTATCGTTTTTTCCGGTCACGGTCGAATGAAAAAGTTTTACGAAAGAAGCTTACGAAGAATTTGCAAATAACCTAACTTGTAGAAAGAATTGACTTATTCTTTCCAGGTTAACGGAGAAATCTGTATGAAAGAAAACCTATCGCAGCTCAATCCAGTCATCGTAGCGCTCGATGTGAACAACCTGAAAGACGCGCTAGAAATCGCCCGTAAATTGCGCGGTCTTATAGATATCGTGAAGATAGGGCTTGAATTTTTTGTCGCCGAGGGACCCGATTGCGTCAAACGCTTAAAGGAAGAAGGTTTCGAGGTTTTTCTTGACTTAAAGATTCATGACATTCCCACGACGGTGGAAAGAACGTGCGCGGTTCTTTCGCGGCTTGAGCCTGTTTTCATTACTGTTCACGCCCTCGGCGGAGAGAAAATGCTGAAAGCTGCTTTGAGAGGTGTGAGAAATTTCTGGGATACAGGTGAACTTAAGACGCGCCTGGCGGGCGTGACGGTGCTTACAAGCCTCGATGATGCGGCGGCCGAGGAGATAGGGCTCGCCTATCCCGTCCCACAACAGGTCGTAAGACTTGCCAGACTTGCGCGCGATTCAGGACTTGACGCGCTTGTCGCCTCGCCGCTTGAGATTAGGGCGATCCGAGAAAATTTAGGTTCCGAGATAATAATAATCACACCAGGAATCAGAAGCGCCAGCTTCGACAAAGATGATCAGGTGAGATGCGCAACTCCCGCTTACGCTATTGAGAGCGGCGCTGATTTCATCGTGGTGGGAAGACAGGTAACGCGCGCGGATGATGTTTATGAGGCCGCAAGGTCAATAGCGGAAGAGGTGGAAATTGCAAGAGGCAGAAATCAAAAAATGGCTTGAGGAGACGACAGCTTTAAAAAAGGGGCATTTCAGACTTTCATCCGGTCTTCACAGCGATACATACGTGCAGTGCGCCCTTCTGCTTAAAGATTCGAAAATGGCTTACGATTTAGGGCGAGCGCTCAAAGAGAAAATCACGGAAGCATCACCTAAAGCGTCTGAGGTGGATACGGTCCTTTGCCCCGCTTTAGGAGCCGTTGTAATCGGTTACACTGTAGCCCTCGCCTATGGCTGTGAAATGATTTTCGCTGAAAGACAGGAGGGAAGGTTAAAGTTGAGGCGAGGTTTCAAAATCGAGCCGGGGCAAAGAATAGTAATCGTGGAGGACGTAATTACCACCGCCGGTTCTGCGGAGGAACTCATTGAAATATGTAATGAGCAAAAGGCGCAGGTCGCGGCAGTGGCATGCATTGTTGACAGGAGTTCGGAAATTAAGAGCTATGAGATAATATCCCTTCTGAAATTGGAAGCGGAATCCTGGCTTCCGGAAGATTGTCCCCTATGCGCGCGGGGAATTGAAATAGACTCTCCTGGGAGCCGCTACCAGCGTTGATTTTCAAAGGGCGAAAGGAGTGTTTTTTCAAAGCGCCGCGCAGTTGATTGGATAATCAAGGGTTCCATCCCAAAGGTTATTTCAAAAGGCGGAGGTAAGTTTGAACGGAAAAGTGTTTGTGGTATCCGGTCCATCGGGTGTGGGCAAAACAACTCTCATAAGGAAAGCACTGGAAAATCTTGACAGCATCTATTATTCTATCTCGGCGACTACTCGACCTCCTCGGGAAGGAGAGGTAACGGGTAGAGACTATTACTTCATTACGGATAAGGAGTTCGACAGACTCCTTGATTCCGACGCTTTTCTGGAATGGGAAAACGTTTACGGAAACAGGTACGGGACGCTTAAAAGCGAAGTTGAAAAAGCTAAAAGACTCGGGAAAGATGCGCTCCTCGAGTTGGACGTGAAAGGCGCGCTCAAAGTTAAGTCGAAGATCACCGACGCAGCGCTCATATTCATAATGCCCCCTTCGTTAGAAGTTCTTGAGAAGAGAAGGCGCGCGAGGGGCAAGGATGAGGGGAATATCGAGGAGCGCAGGAGTCTTGCTACCAAGGAGATACAACAAGGCGGAAGCCTTTTTGAATTCGTGATAGTTAACGATGAGATTGAGCGCGCCTCCAAAGAGCTCGAAAAGATATTAAAGGGAGAGATACAGAAGAAACATTGAGGTAAAGGAGAGATGCTGATTGGTGGAAGATAAGAATTCTATGACCAACCCAAAACTTGAGGACCTTTTGAAACACGCTAGTAACAAATTCACTCTTGTGATTGAGGCAGCCAAAAGGGCGCGTCAGATAACCAACTTCCAGAAAAGGCTCGGTGAGGGGGTCGGCGGCGTTGCCCCGATTAAACTCGAGGATATATCTAAAAAGCCTCTAACAGTGGCCTTCGAGGAAATAGCGGATGGGAAAATCGAGTATTTAAGGCCTGGCGAAGAGGCAAAGAAAAAAGAATGAGCCTCTTTTTAAGTTGAGTCCTGTTTGCCGTTCCGCAAGATAATACCGCCTTAGAGACACTTAAACGTGAAATAATCTAAAATATGTTTGTGTGCTGTGACCGAGTTTGCGAGGCGACAGTCTATGTAGAAAGAGGGGAAAAGGCAGGCAGTTGAGATGACTAAATTAGACGGGAAAACCGTGCTCCTCGGTGTTACCGGTGGGATATCGGCTTATAAATCAGTCGAGCTTGCGAGGCTTCTTATCAGAGCGGGGGCGAACGTAAAGGTTGTTATGACGGAAAGCGCGAAGCGTTTTGTCTCCCCGCTTACTTTCAGAGCGGTAACCAGAAATCCTGTTGCCGATACCATGTGGAGTGACCCCTCCTCACCTATCCCACATATATCGCTTGCAGATGAGGCGGACGTGGTTGTTGTTGCTCCTGCCACTGCGAACATAATAGCCAAACACGCCCACGGAATCGCGGATGACCTTCTCTCCACTCTGCTTCTCGCGGTGAGGGGAAGGATAATTTTTGCTCCTGCCATGAACGAAAAGATGTACCTTCACCCCTCAACCACAGAGAACCTGAGGACTCTAAAGCAAAGGGGCGTTGTTATCGTGGAGCCGAAAGAGGGTGAACTGGCCTGCGGTGAGGTGGGTATCGGTAGGATGGCTGAGCCGCCCGAGATATTCGAGTCTGTCAAAAGCGAACTTGCCAAATCGGATTCAATGAAAGGAAAGAAGATAATTGTCACCGCGGGTCCCACGAGGGAGCACATAGATCCGGTAAGGTTCATATCAAATCCGTCAACTGGAAAAATGGGTTTTATCATCGCAAAAAGAGCGATGATGAGGGGAGCGGATGTAACGCTTATCACGGGACCGACCGACCTTTATCCTCCCGACGGGGTTGACACCGTGAAGGTTGTCAGCGCTCGCCAGATGAGAGACGCCGTTTTTGAGAGATTGCCTCAAGCGGACGCGCTCATCATGGCGGCGGCGGTCGCTGATTACAGACCCGCCGGTGGTCGCGCTCAAAAAAAGATCAAGAAAAGCGATGAAGAATTGGAACTAAGGCTCGAGCCGACCGAGGATATCCTGCTTGAGGCTGGAAAGAACAAGGGAAATTGCCTTTTGGTCGGGTTCGCGGCTGAAACAGACAACGTTATTGAGAACGCGTTGCGCAAGCTCGAAAGGAAAATTCTCGATTTGATTGTCGCCAACAAAGTTGATCACCCGGAATCAGGTTTCGGAACCAACACAAGCCTGTGCGCGATTATCTCATCAAAAGATTTTGAAGGGGAGAAGCGCGAACTTGAGATGATGTCAAAAGTGGAAATAGCAGAGGAATTGCTCGGTTTCCTGGAGAATATGTTTAAGCGAAATGCTTGACATATGGACTTGTAAATATTTAACTTTTTTGTGTTTGTTTGATATATAGTTTCATAAGTTCTATACGAGGTTTTATTTTTGGAAAAAGGTTCCCCGGGTTTCCAGGGCTCAAAACCGTTATATTTTTTGTCGATGAATTTATCATCCGATTATTTGATGCGTTTCAAACTGACAAATTATGTTTCTTAAACGGTGGGAGCGGTTTTGAGTTGAACGGGGGACCCAAATGAAGGTGAAAATCAGCGGAATAATACAAAACAGTTCTACCAACCCATTCCAGACATTCTCGCGCGGTAAACCTGCGCAGAACTCTAAATTACTAAGTTTCGATATCAGTTTCGACTTATGTGATGAAGAAGGGAACCTAACAAGGGTTTTCTTCAACCGCTCGTTTAGGTTCCCTCCACCCATTGAAGACGGAGACTATGTCGAGGTAGTTGGTCGCTTCGGTCAGTTCTTTGGCCTTATTGGAAAATCAAACTTCTACGCGACAAAGATTATCGACAAAAAGAGAAATAAAATGTACACTACTTTGCGAAATATTGACTTGAGCGGGAGCCCGGCACGGTTTTCCGGCGCTCTCTGACCCAGACTCAGTTCTTCTCATATTCGGGAATGCCAAAAGAGTCGGAGTGGCGGAATTGGTAGACGCGCAAGGTTGAGGGCCTTGTGGGGATTATCCCCGTGGGGGTTCGAGTCCCCCCTCCGACACCAAATACTCCATCTGCTGCGGCAAATTCGAATTGAGAACAGCGCGAGTCCCCTTTTGAAATCAAAAGAAGCTCGGTGGAGTGGCTGCCTACTTTTTACTGATTTCCTTTTATTGTCTGGGGAAGTACGGACACCTCTCTCCGTGACATTCGGGGTTGAGTTCGTGGTCAGCGCATCTCCCGCCGACGCTGCTGACCGGTATTTCATAGCCGAGATCTCTTAGGATGTGACCGGCCATGTGGAGCGTGGTGTAGGTGCTCATTCTGCAGCACCTCGGGCCACCCAGGCGCGAAAGCCTTTCAAGCACCTCTTTTGAAACTTTCATGGCTTTTGCGCGCTCTTCGTCGTGAAAGGGCGTCGATTTCTCCGCGATGCTCAGCGCAATACCCAGTCCAGCGCCTGCGCCGCAAATCCCAATAAAACCGCAACTTCCAGGAGGCATCATAGGCCCTCTCTTGAGGGTCTCTTTGACGTCATCTGCATCAAAGCTGTAGCCGTTGTTCCTTAGTGCAGAAATAAGAATGCCGGCCACCAGCCCGTGGTGCCACGGTCCGTGAAATGGCAAATTCTCGGAAGCAGACCATTTGCTGCGCAGCTCAGAAATGACTTTTTCATACATGATAACCGGGTCCCTGTCTTTTATAGAAGGGACTATCTCGAAGATGGTCGGCATGAACTCTTTGTAATCCTCCATTGTTAGACCATCGAAATTGAGAGCGACTGCCATAAAATCGTCATATCTATCTATCTGTTTGCACTTCTCAAACTCAGCGGGTTGCATATTCTCTCCCTCATTTTGTTCGGACAAAAACTATTGCCATCAGGCTTGTCCTGTATTATTATACAAACTATTGTTTGTATAATCCACTGTTTGCTGGTGTGAGGTGAAATGGTCAGATGCGGTAGCCCGAAGTGCAAGGACGACCCTCGGATAGAGCGCCTTGCTAAAGCCTTGAGAGTGCTTTCCGAGCCGAACAGGCTAAGAATAGTCTGCTTTCTTAAGAAGGGGGAGAGGTGCGTCTGCGAGGTGGAACGTGAGCTCGGCATTTCGCAGCAGCTTACATCTTTCCACCTTAGAGTTCTGCGTGAGTCGGGCTTCTTAAGGTGCAGAAGAGAAGGAGTTTCCTTGTACTACTCCATCGATGAGGAGTTTTTAAAAGATATTGGAGTCACTTTTAACGAGCATGTCATCGGCCAGGCGCTTAAAGAAGAATTTTTGACCGGGTGCTCTGGGTGAATTTGGCGAGGCTTTTGGGAGTCATTCATGAGGATCTAGGTGACCAAAGGAAAAGATAACAATGGAAGATAATAAGAGATGGCACAACGAGAACGATACGCCTCAGTGTGTTAAGGAGACCATCCAGCCCAATTGTGAAGAAGCAACCGTTGAGATGGTCGGGACCGAAAAGAAACACTTGAGCGTATTCGACCGATACCTGTCGTTATGGGTGGTACTGTGCATAGTTGCCGGCACGCTAATTGGCTATTTCCTACCCCCGATGGCACGAGTGTTGGATAGGGTATCAACCGCTCGCATTTCCTGGCCTATCGCTGTGCTCATATGGTTGATGATATATCCCATGATGCTCAGGATAGAATTCAGAAACATCCTTGAGGCAGGTAAGAAGCCGAAGGGTGTGATTGTCACCACCGCCACAAACTGGCTGGTCAAGCCGTTTACGATGTACGCTTTCGCGAGCCTGTTTTTCCTTGTAGTCTTCAGCCCCTGGATTAGCAGATCGTTGGGTAAACAGTATCTGGCTGGGGCAATACTTCTCGGTGCCGCACCATGCACAGCGATGGTCTTTGTTTGGAGCTACTTGGCTGATGGGGATCCCGCATACACTCTCATACAGGTAGCGGTCAACGATACCATAATACTTTTCGCTTATGCCCCGATTGTTATGTTTCTCATGGGGGTTTCGAATATCTCCATTCCCTACGATACGGTAATCCTCTCGGTTGCGCTTTTCGTGGTTATCCCTTTTACTTTAGGGTATATATCCCGTGTGTATTTATTAAGAAAGAAGGGTAAAGACTGGTTTGAGAACGTTTTTCTGAAAAGATTGAGAAACGTCACGATAGTGGCGCTCTTGCTAACTCTCGTGATTATTTTTATTTATCAGGGTAAGGCTATAATCGAGAACCCATTGCATATTGTCCTCATTGCCATTCCGCTTACCATACAGACGTACTTCATCTTCGCATTCAGTTACGGCTGGGCATGGCTTTGGAGGATAAATTTCGAGGTGGCGGCGCCCGCTGGGTTCATCGCCGCTTCCAATTTCTTCGAACTGGCTGTCGCGGTTGCCATATCCCTTTTCGGTCTGAAATCTGGAGCGACTCTGGCGACTGTGGTTGGCGTTCTTGAGGAGGTACCAATTATGCTCAGCCTGGTGTGGATAGCCAAGAAGACTAAAGGATGGTTGGAAAGAAGGCGCACCTGCGGGACGGCGGAATACGATTCCATAGGAGAAAATGCTGACTTGGCATTTTCGCAGGAACGTGTCAAGCTTTAGGTTATAACGCCTGCATGAAGCATTCAAAATCCGCACAAAAGGAAAAGCCAGTACAATGAAGCCACTCATTCATACGCGCATTGATGATTTTAGGCAAGGAAATATTCTTTGCTTTTTTCAAATGGCAGGGTTTGCTCTAAAACCTTGGTCAGGAATCTCTTGCGGTTGTCGTTCGTGAACATTGAGCGCCGTTATTGCAAACCTCGAAGGCAAAGCTCATACGGGTCTTAATGAAACACCGTTTTGACATCTCGGCTCGTAAGAGCGACGCCGCACGTGTCTTCAATGCTTCTTTATAAGCTCACTCTTACCTGGACAAAAGAAAGACAAAATCCCATGTCAAACATGGAGGTATGAAATAACCTCAGCAGTTAACTGTGTCCGAGCTCCGAGTGCAGATTAACCTCATGTCAAACATGCAAGTATGAAATAACCCTCCCCGTCGTTTCCAAAGAGCTGTTTAGTCTGACGGAACCCGGGAATAAATACTTGTTGTACAACCTACGCTCTTCTTTCATCTTCGAATGCTTCCTCTTATAACAGCGGAACCCGGGAATAAATACTTCTTGTGCCACATACTAAAAGTATGAAAAATAATCATAAGTCTTAGGTCTGTCAGAAAGCATTGGATTGCCCACCCACAGCCGCGTCCTAACTTGATTTTCCTCACCAAACGGTGGGCAAGATGACATAAAGACCTTCCAGAAGGCGAACAACTTAAACTCTTTTGATCGGCATCTCTATGATTGAGAATAGCAAACAATGCTTGAGGTCCGATCGTGAAATTTTCTTAGCGGTATTATTGGCTGGGATTGATTTAAAACCGATAGTAGTTTCAAAAACCCGCCCTGCACGGTTTCTGAACAGTTTGTGCTTTAGGCTTGGTTGTTTGTTTGCGCCTTATTGAGAAGAGTTTGTATTCTCCTGGTGCTTACTTTTACTGCGGAGATGTTTTAAGGTCAAATGACATTGAACGAAGAGGTGATTAATCATGAAAATAAAATATGCGACCATGAAAGTTTTGGACATGGATGAGTCGGTTAAATATTACACGGAAGTCCTGGGTCTTGATGTTGCAAGCAAACACAATCCCCGCCCAGGCGTTACGATCACATTATTGAAGGGAGAGGGCGAGGCAATGATTGAATTGATAAAAGAGGATCACACTCCGGGAAAACCAGGTTGGTTTTCGGTAGGGATGGAAGTCGAGGACATAAGAAAAAAGGTGGAAGAATTAAAATTAAGGGGCGCTAAAATCACGATGGAGCCCACCCAAATAGAGGTGGGAATGCTTGCTTTTCTGGAGGACCCAAACGGCGCTCAAATAGCTCTAATAGAGCACAGCTTAACTCATAAGGAACGGGCTTGACCACTTGACTTGCGGTGATTTTTTGCCATTGAGCGGTAAATGTTAAAATCATTCAAAAATCTCGCGTCGTTTGTGCGACCGATGCGTGTTTTTGAGGGAAGTGTAGAAAAACCTCAAAGCAGACTCTCCAGGACAACTCAAAGAGCATAGAAATTTCATGTCCAAACAGGAGCAATTATTATTCGAAAAGCCATTGACGTTATCCCTTGACACGAATCCTCGGGTCAATCACACTAGCCTCAAGACATGATAAAGACTTATTAAATAACTTTGTTGAAGTTTGCATGAAAACGGGCAGCGGGGGTTAGAGAAGGACCAGGAAAATACGTTATTCTGGGTCTCTTCAATGCGCGGGGAAAGATGCAAAGTGAGGTTTACTGAATGCAAGAGATGATATTCCTTAAATATTTTGCTGTAGACCTTACAGCTCATGTTTTTGCTTGTGGGTATGCAAAGCCTCCGGGCGGGAAAACAAAACGCATTTTGCCTTAGGCCTCGATGGATACTGTACCCGTTTTGAAATATAGACGGTTGCTTGAGCGCGATGCGAATAAGGGTGGCAAAAATTCCGGCAATATATGACCCGCTTAGCGCATGAATGAAAAAGGGACGGATTTTTATGGACGAAGAAAGCAAGTGCCCGGTCACGGGAAGTACTGGCAAAAAGAGGTTCCGCAGGGGTTTGGCAATCCGCGACTGGTGGCCCAACCAGTTAGACTTGAGCGTGCTTCATCAAAATTGCCCCTCGATGAATTCCCTGGGCGCGGATTTCAACTACGCCGAAGAGTTTAAGAAGCTTGACCTTTATGCGGTGAAGAAGGACCTGTATGCCTTGATGACCGATTCACAGGACTGGTGGCCTGCCGATTGGGGTCACTACGGCGGCCTCATGATCAGGCTTGCCTGGCACAGCGCTGGCACCTACCGCATCGGAGATGGGCGCGGAGGGGCAAGCGGCGGGAGCATTCGGTTTCCTCCTCTTAACAGTTGGCCTGACAACGTAAATCTCGACAAGGCAATCAGGCTGTTGTGGCCAATTAAAAAGAAATATGGGCGGAAGATTTCCTGGGCTGATCTAATAATTCTTGCGGGTAACTGCGCTCTCGAATCCATGGGATTTAAGACCTTTGGCTTCGCGGGCGGAAGGGAGGACGTCTGGGAACCGGAAAAAGACATCTACTGGGGTCCTGAGGACACCTGGCTGGGTGATGAGAGGCGCACGGAAGAGGGGAAATTCGAGGAACCGCTTGCGGCAGTACAGATGGGCTTGATTTACGTGAATCCCGAGGGTCCCGGCGGCAATCCTGATCCGGAGGCTTCCGCGCGGGACATAAGGGAAATTTTCAAGCGCATGGGCATGAACGACGAGGAGACCGTTGCACTTATCGCGGGAGGACACACATTCGGAAAATGCCATGGGGCGGGACACCCATCTCACGTTGGTCCCGAGCCAGCGGCGGCAGGATTGGAGGACCAGGGTCTCGGCTGGAAAAGCATTTACGGCAGCGGCAAGGGAGACGATGCGATTACCAGCGGGATTGAGGGAGCCTGGACTCCCAGTCCTACAAGATGGGATATGGGATATCTCAACATGCTTTTCAATTTCGAATACGAACTTGTGAAAAGTCCCGCCGGGGCGTGGCAGTGGGTCGCAAAAGACGTTCCCGAGGAGGCAATGGTTCCTGGCGCTCATGACCCATCAAAAAGAAGCGCGCCGATAATGACCACTGCTGATCTTGCGTTGCGTTTCGATCCGGAATACGAACGAATCGCTCGCAGGTACAAAGATAATCCGGAGGAGTTCGCTGACGCTTTTGCAAGGGCATGGTTCAAGCTAACCCACCGTGATATGGGACCGCGCTCTCGTTATCTTGGTTCAGAGGTTCCGGAAGAGGAGCTCATCTGGCAGGACCCATTACCCGCTGTGGATCACGAGTTGATTGACGAAAATGACGTCTGCGAACTGAGAGATAAGATTCTTAAGTCAGGAATTTCCATATCTGATCTTGTATGGGTAGCGTGGGCGTCAGCCTCAACGTTTCGCGGATCGGACAAGCGCGGTGGGGCAAACGGAGCCAGGATTCGTCTTGAGCCGCAGAGAAGCTGGGAGGTGAACGAGCCTGACCGCCTTGCGAATGTCCTGGAGATTCTGGAGGGCATCCAGAAAGAATTCAATGACTCGCAGTCGGGCGAAAAGAAAGTCTCCCTTGCTGACCTGATCGTTTTGGGAGGTTGCGCCGCGGTGGAGGAAGCGGCAAGAAAGGCTGGCTATGATGTCAGCGTTCCCTTCGCGCCCGGAAGAACTGACGCCTCTCAGGAGCAGACTGACGTATGGTCATTTTCTTTTCTTGAACCGGTCTACGATGGTTTCAGAAACTACCAGAAGAGGAATTTCTCCCTTTCCCCGGAGGAGCTCCTTGTGGATCGCGCGCAGCTGCTCACCCTGACCGCTCCTGAAATGACGGTGCTCATCGGTGGTATGCGCGTTTTGAACGCGAATTATAAAAAATCAAAGCACGGGGTTTTCACCGACCGGCCAGAGACGCTAACCAACGATTTCTTCCTTAACCTTCTTGATATGAGTACGGAATGGAAACCGGCAGACGATGTCGCCTATATTTTCGAGGGTCGCGACCGGGCGACCGGCAAGCTAAAGTGGACCGCCACCCGCGTTGACCTCATTTTCGGTTCTAATTCGCAACTTCGTGCAATTGCTGAGGTATACGCTTGCGATGACGCTGAAGAAAAATTTGTGCGCGATTTCATTGCGGCCTGGAACAAAGTGATGAGCCTTGATCGCTTCGATTTGAAATGGAGATGAATGCGGACTGCCGGCTCTTTTGATAAAGCTACGGCGGGATGGAGCACATTTTAGCTGGATGCGGCGCTTGGTAAGCGAATGCCCTTTATGACGAACGATTAGGTTTTTATTCGTGACCCAGTTACGCTGATGGCGCAAGCGCTTTATTAAGACTGGGCGTGGGTATCGTTGAGATCTACGAGATGAAATCCTTTAGATTTGCGCCGATGCCTATGAAGTAAGTCTTCGCTGGTCAATTCAAGTTTTAAATTGATTGAAAATCTTTTTGGAAGTGACACCAGGCTGATATATCCATAGCTTCATTGTTTGAGGAATTAACGATTGGAGCAGACCAGACTGTGAGAAAGTGTCTTAAGAGTCGCGGTTTGCCGTTATCATGAACCGATATTGCTTCTTGTCAAACCTTTTCTGATAAGAAAGGTCTTAAGAGTTGCTGTTCGATATCACGGAGAGTCACCATCAGGCATCTAACGAAACAGATTTTACCGGGAATGGGAAACGCAAAAATACTTATCCGCGCTTGCTTACTTGAAAGATTTTTTACGCCAAACCACTTGCTGTGCAATTTTCGATTCGTTTGTAACTACAAAAAACAGTTTGTCTCCTGATTTATGGTAATGGAGATATCTACGCATCGTTTACGCAAACGTTGATGGCCCCACTTCATCTTTTCCGCGTTAAAAATCGGTTATAAACTTTATCTACCGAGAGTTTGAGAAAAGTACTTCAAACACCTGTAATCGTAGTGCCACAGGTTCCCTCGCGATTAAAATTTCGTTTTGTCGCGCACACTGTCATGAGTTTACCAGGCGTATCTTAAATAGCCGTAGTTGCTAAAGACAGGAATGCGAGGATTTCCGCTGCTTTCGGTAAAGGCTTCGTGTGGTGATTTTCTCTTGAGCCATTTATAGCTTTTCGAAGTTCGACACAGTGCGGCAAGACGTAATGTCGAACGAAAATCTTTTTTCTAATAATTGGTCTGAGAAGAGGCAAAGAACGAACTTGCGTCCACAAACCAGACTCCATCTTTTTTGACCGTTTTGAATGCCGGTTTTTGAGCTTGCTCGAGACTCTCTATTTTCACCGAGCCCTCTTTTGATTTGCCCAAAATGTCAGTAGTGGTTTCGATGGTTCCGCTGATAAGGATTACGGTCGCCTCCGAAGGGCTTTTTTAAGCGTTTTCATTTTGATGTTATCAAAGCGGATCTTTGTCCTTTTAATTATTTCTTTTGCCGCGTTTTCGTTACCGTTTGAAATTTCCTTCCCGCCTAAAACAACGGAATTCTTGAAAGAGTCCCAGTCACCCGTCTCCCACGAGGTAAGAAAGCGCGGTAAGGTTTCTTCTGGTGTCCGGCCGGAAGGGTTCGCGCAACCGGTGAAAAAGGGGGCGCCGAACATGATCGGGAATAAGGCGAGAACAAAGATTTGGCGTGTAATTGAGGATGTTCTTCTTACGTTGGTAGCGTTTCTGAGAATTCCAGTCATCAGATAATTCACCCGCTTTCTCTTAGGCTTACTTAAAAGAGAAAAAGCGCGGAGGTTAAAACGGTTTTTTCGCCTTAACCTCGCCGGGATTCCCGATATCTTGGCTGTTTGGGTCTCTCTGCCGGCTTGAGTCCGTTTCCATATTTCCATTTGGGCTATCATCCCTGTTACCATTCTCTTCACCACGGTGTTCGTTTTGACCATCTTCGCCGTGTTTTTGTCCCACCTCATTTTCGCTCTGTCTGTTTTGCTCACAATTCTGATCACGGTTTTGAGTTTGTGTTTGAACATAGTTTTCGTTTTGTGCTTCTGTGCGTGCCTGTTCTCTTTCCCTGTTATTCTGTGCTGGAGTTCCGCTTGTTCCCCGCGCGCCGTTTGATTCTTCCAAAGTGCCATTTGATTCTCTCCGTGTTGCGCATTCTCTTGCTCGTTCTTGATTAGCCGCAAAGATACAGATTTCAATGGTGAGCCTTAACTGATTGAGAATCCGCTCTTCTGCCCTGTTTTGCAGTCTATTTAGTAACTCGAGCAGTCTATTTAGTAACTCGAGTTGCAAACGCAGGCGCTGTTCAATGCGCTCGAGCATTTCGTTTGACTCAAACCATCCGTTCTTTAATGCAATTTTTTCCGAGGGATTCTTTTCGTTCAAAACGGTTTGCGCGCCGCTTTGCGCTCTCGCAAGCTTTATTACTCTCTCCAGCGACCGAAAAACAAACTCGATTTGCGCGCGGTATCTTGCCAGCGCGGATTTTGCTTCTTCAAGCCTGTTTTGTGCTTCCATTATTACTCTCTCCAGCGACCGAAAAACAAACTCGATTTGCGCGCGGTATCTTGCCAGCGCGGATTTTGCTTCTTCA
>CAKZLU010000030.1 GCA_937127245.1 uncultured Actinomycetes bacterium | reverse complement strand
CACGTTAACGTGAGGCTTTGTCCTTTCGAACTTCTGCTTGGCCATTCGTGCCTCCTTGATTTCCCCCGACTGGATTGGGACCGCCGGCCAGTCTCGCGAATCTATTCCCATACTGGTAGCGGTGACAGGATTCGAACCTGTGACCCCACGGGTATGAACCGTGTGCTCTACCGCTGAGCTACACCGCCATACGGAAAGAAAAATATAAATTCACTTTCCGCAGATTTCAACAATGGAGCCCGGTGACAGATTCGAACTGTCGACCCCATCCTTACCATGGATGTGCTCTACCAACTGAGCTAACCGGGCTCGCCTGAACTTTACGCCGTGGCTTGCAAAAAGCCACGGCATGTTTATAGCGTAGCAAATTTTTTGCAAGCGCTCAACGCGAAAAAGGTATGAGAATTATAGCCCAAATTACTCAATCATTAGGAAATAATTTAAATCTTTTTTACCAACCTATATAATGTCTTTGAAGGGGCGACAACTATCGCGGTTTAAATCACTATTGATAAGGGAGAAAATTCATAAGACTCTTTCTTTTTTCTGGGGCTTTTGAACAGAGAAGTCAAGGGGGTTGGAAATGATTTATTTCCTTCAAGGTAAAGATACGAGACGCATAAAGATAGGCTACACCGATAAACCAATAACGAAACGCTGGGACCAATTGGATGTATCCTCGGAAGAATTAGAACTGCTCCTTTTGATAAAAGGCACACAGAAAGAAGAAAACAAAATTCACAGGAGGTTCAAACATCTGCGCCACAAGGGGGAGTGGTTCGACGAAAGCAAAGAATTATTGGATTTTATCAATTCTTTTTCTCCAGACCTCTTAGAGGAAAATCAAAAATGCGCGAAGCAAATAAGGATTTGACGGATAAATTGGAGCGTTCAAAAGATGAAATCCTCGAAGAAATAGCACGGAAAGTATTTGGGAAAAGAATAAACGTTGCGCGGGAGGATGCACAGGAGGGTAAGTACGCAATAACGCCATTCAAAGGAACAGAAGATGAACAACCACAGGAACTCGCAAGACGCCTAATGGTTCAAAACAAACTTTGGGCATTTCCAAAAAGGGCTAAAAATATTGAGAAATTGCGGCCCGGCGATTATGTCTGCATTTTTGCCGCGGGCATCGGTGTAATCGCACATGCACGGATAAAGACTAAACCCGAATATAATCCCAATCATCAAAAGGTTCGTAATTCTGATGAATTTCCCTGGATTGTCCAACTTGAGGATGTCCATTTCTACCCAGATCAGCCTGTGGTTGTGAAGGACATATTATCTGAACTCGACATGGCAAAAGTGTTAACGAATCAGCGGGAGTGGGGGGTTCTGGTTAGGGGATTTAAATTTATCACCGAACATGATTTCAAGCTTTTAACTCGGTAATAACACTTGGAACCAAATATGCCGATTCAACTTTCTGACACGCCTCATTGCAAGCGGTTTTCTTTCACAGGGAGGCAGGATTCGAACCACCCCAATCACCGCTAAGTGTTTCAAGATTCCATCAGTGAAAAAGCTTCCTAATCATGGAGCTTTTGGGAAAAAGTACTCGCTTGAACGATTAATGATTAGCGTGGAACGCGTTGATTGGGGACCCACCGCAGGTTCTCACCTGCCTCGGTGAGTTCGGGAGGTCGTTTCTCCTCACTTTGGTGG
>CAKZLU010000029.1 GCA_937127245.1 uncultured Actinomycetes bacterium | reverse complement strand
CACCTATGTGAGCGGACTGGAGATGGCCAAATTCATTCACGACGGAAAAGCAACCCGGGAACAGTGCGCAATGGTCGCGGTAAAGAACAGAAAGAACGCGCTTGATAATCCCGCCGCTGCTTACGGCGCCGATCTCACCATTGACAACGTACTTGATTCTGAGCCCGTCTCAGAGCCCTTGCGAGCTTTAGAAATAGCGCAGTCCGCTGACGGAGCCGTCGTTATGGTCCTTTGCTCTGAAAAACTTGTACCCTCCCTAACCGATAAGCCAGTGTGGGTTAAAGGTATTGGCTGGGCAACAGACTCACCCACACTTGAATCCCGGTCCTGGGGAGAAGCGGTCTCAAGTAGGATCGCAGCTGACATGGCTTATAAAATGGCAGGCATCACCTGCCCACCTAAGGAAATAGACATTGCCGAAGTCTCGGATAAGTACGCATACAAAGAACTGCAGCACCTGGAAGCCTTAAGATTGTTTGAACCTGGTCGTGCGGGAATCGCTTTGGAAGACGGTCGCACGCTTAAGGGCGGTGACCTTCCAGTTAATGTCTCTGGTGGCGATCTCGGTGTGGGACATCTTATCGAAGCCTCGGGCGCACAGAAAGTTGCGGAACTATATCTTCAGCTTCGAGGAGAAGCTGGAAGAAGACAGGTTGATAACGTCCGGGTCGGTGTGGCTCAATCTTGGAGGGGCGTGCCGACAACCTCGGCTGCGGTGTGTGTGCTTTCCAACGAATAAGGAGGTAAATGCATTGGGACAGAGAGTTGCGATCATAGGCGCCGGCATGACGAAATTCGTCAGGCGCGCTCAGGAAACGGGAAAAGAGCTTGCTTGGCAGGCTGCTAAAGCGGCTTTGGACTCCTGCGGTCTTACACTGAAGGATATAGATTGCATCAGCATGGGATGCGCACCTGATGCCTTCGATGGCGTACATATGAAGGGCGAGTATCTTTCCGACGGTAGTGGCGGCTGGAGAAAACCCTACATGAGGCACTTCGTCGGTGGGGGTACAGGTGTATTCGCCCCGATACACGGTTGGTTTCATGTTGCCTCCGGGGTTTTTGACACCTGCCTGGTTGTCTGCTCCGAGAAAATGTCATCATGCCACCCCCACCCCCAGGGAGCATTCAAAACCATATTCGACCACACTACCGAACAGCCTCTCAACCCGACACTCATCTGGATATTCGCGCTCGAATATAACAGGTACATGCAAACTTACGGCATATCAAAGAGAGACATAGCGCTAGTTTCGGTAAAGAACAAGAAGAATGCCATAGACCATCCCGCCGCACATCTTCCAATGGAAATTACCGTTGATGACGTGCTAAACAGCGAGCTTCTTGCCTGGCCGGTTAACAGACTCGATATAAGCCCGGCTTCGGATGGGGCCGCAGCTATAGTGCTTGCTGGAGAAAGAACCGCGAGAAGATTGACGGACAAGCCGGTCTGGATCGAGGGTGTGGGCTGGAACCTCGACACTGCTTACTGGGCGACCAGAGACCTTGCCTACCCCCGTTACGTGGAGAAAGCCGCACGGATGGCTTACGAAATGGCAGGAATTAAAGAGCCAAAAAAGGAGATCGAGATAGCGGAGCCGTATGACCCGTTTACCTACAAAGAGCTTCATCACATGGAAGGCCTTCTCCTTGCCGAAAAGGGAGAAGCCCCTCAACTGCTGGTTGATGGAGTGACACAACGCGATGGCGACAGGCCAATATGTCCCTCTGGCGGGCTGCTGGGTGTTGGTAACCCAATTTCAGCGGCGGGACTGATGAAGGTTATTGAAATATTCCTCCAGCTCCGTGGTGAGGCAGGCAAAAGACAGGTTCCGGGTAACCCCACGTGCGGACTGGCGCAGGCGTGGGGTGACCTTATGCAGATTGGTACCGTGATAGTGCTAAAGAACAGATAGGCGGGTGATGGTATGGAACTCGAGAAAATGAAACTGGGCGCGACACCGCTAAAGGAAAGTGATTTAAAAGAAGGGAAAGTTTTAAGCCTCGCAATGACTCCCGATATCGCATACGCATGGGACAACGGCGTGGCTATAGGAAGATATCTTGAGGAATTGAAAAACGGGAGAATAATTGCAAGGAAGTGTAACAAGTGTAATCGCATAATGCTCCCGCCGCGGATGTTCTGTGAACTATGCTGGAGAGCGACCGATAAATGGGTTTACTGTAAGGATACGGGGACGGTGAACACATTCTCGATCTGTTACATAAACTGGGATGCGAGCAGAATCCCTAAGGGACAGCCCCCTCACATTCCCGCGGTAATCCATGTGGACGGCGCCTCTACCTTCATGGGAATTCTCCACGTGCTCGGAGAGGTTGACCCGGATGACGTGAAAATAGGAATGAAGGTTAAAGCGGTGTGGAAGAAACCAGAGGAGAGAGAGGGCTCAATTACTGACATCATGTACTGGAAACCGCTGAGACCCGCGCAGGGTCGGAAAACCGCGGGGAGGAGATAATAATGGCACTTAGCGAAAGAATCGAAAGGAACGTGGACCTATCCTATTTCGAGGGGAAAATTCCCGTAAATTATGTATATACGTACGGTCTGGGTCTTGAGAATTTTTTCCGCTCCATAAAAGAAAAGGGAGAGTTCCTCGCCTCGAAATGTCCGGAGTGCGAAACGACATACTTCCCCTGTAAGGTTTTTTGCGAACGCTGTTTTGCCGAAATCACGAACAATTACAAAGTTCCTGGCACCGGCATCGTTGAATCCTTCACGGTTTGCCACTTGAACATGGATGGGTCCAAAAAAGAAACGCCAGCGGTGGTTGGATTAATCAGAATTGACGGCGCGGAAGATTGCGTTTTCGTCCATTTTCTCGACATTTCCCCTGAAAAAGCGAAAATAGGAATGAAAGTAAAGCCACTCCTGAAAAGAAAACAGGACAGGGATGGCTCAATATTTGACATAGTTGGTTTTAAGCCCATGTAAAGGCCGAAAACATTCAGAGGACCCTTTTCCGGAACCTGGAAATCTGTATTGATGGCTTCTCAATCACAGGGCCGTGCCCTGTGCACAGAGCGCGGATTCCTCTTTCATGCGCAAATTCGGCAAGCTTAAGGGCTGATTCTCTTGTCAATTCAAAATCGCACGAGAAGCCTTCAGTGGGAAGCGTTAGAAACCTGAAAGTATTGATGATGGCGTCTCCCGAGAATAAAACCGTCTTTTCCTTCCAAAAGAAACTCGAGCTTCCGGGTGTATGACCCGGAGTGTGAATAACCTCGAGCCCGCCCAGAAGCGGCAAGATATCACCATCCTTAAAAGCATGGTCCACAACAATAGGTTCGGAAAATCCCATTCCTTTTGGCTTGAAAGGAATACTTAAGAGAACTGTTCCAATCAATCCTTTCCTGTAAAGTACGGGCACTTTTTCCTTTCCTTCGAGAATCGGAACTTCATGCTCGTGAGCCCAGATTTTCGCATTGTACAAGCGCTTCATTCTTGCCGCCGAGCCCGCGTGGTCAAAATGGAAGTGGGTGAGGACCAAATGCAATTCGCCCCCACGCTTAAACGACAACGATTTCAAACAAGTGTCAATGAGAATAAAATCTAAAGGTCCCCCGCAATCAACGAGAATAACCCTCTCATCCCGCTCAGGAATAACGTAAATGTTTCCGGTCGCAAGACCAGTTATCTTTCTGAATTCGCCGTATTCCTTCGAAAACATATTTCTTTTCGCCGTTATCCCCAAGTCCATAACAAATCTCGTATGTCACACTTCACCATAGGATGGAATTTCACCCGCGCGATCTTCTTATTATGTCGCAAACTTTCCCGGGGTCCTTAACGGAAACAACATAAGGTCTCTTCAAGCCGTCAACAATAAATTTTACGCCCAAGCCGGTTCTCGTATTGTAAGCGACACTACCGTCATATCCGAACCTGATACCATAACCCAGATAGTTCCAAAACGATATCTTGCAAGGCATGCATTCCTTGATTCGTGATATCTCAAACCGCTTGCCAAAAATCCCGAATCTGAATCTCACCTGGCTTTCAGTTATTTCGAAAGTGAGCCTGAAGAAATTCACAAGGGCAGCAACCAGCAAAATATCTATGCCGGAAAAGACCAAAAAATCGCGAATCTGCCTTTTTCTGGCGTGAGCTATCCCAACCAAGGCATACAATGCAATAAGAATGGCCATCGCGAAATAAAACCACAACCCGAAATAATTTATCTCGCGATATAAGAATCTATCAGTCCTCCTCTTGACCGCTTCCATCCCACACATCTCTTTCAAACTAGCTTCCCTTAACCGAAATCAGAATAAAAGACATTTCTTTTAGAATCCAGAAATTTCTGCTAAAGAGCTCCGATTCCTTTCAGAAAGCGCAACAAGACCGCGTTGAAAATCTCGGGCTGCTCTATCTGGGGACAGTGAGCAGCCGATGGCACCACAGAAAGGTAGGAACCCCTTATCTTCTTACACAGTTTCAAACCCGCTTTCGGCGACAGGGTGGCATCCTTCTCTCCCCAGACAATCAAAGTTGGCTCGGTAATGTGACTGAGCTCGGACTCGTAATTAACCAAAACCGCTGTTTTAGCGGTTTTAAGATAGGCCTCAAGATATTCGTCAAGATTGGGCTTGTTGGCAAATGAGAGCTGGAAATCAATTAGAGCGTCCGTATATTCATTTTCGGTATAGACCCCCGCCGCCAGCTTCCTCGTAAGAGGAATCCGCAGAAAGAAAGAGGACAGCCCGAATAAGATTTTCTTAAGCACCCGAGGCGGTAAGCTTTCAATTCCCCACTTCGTTAAACGCGGAAAATCATGTCCTCCCGCAGCGTCCACTAAAATGAGCGCCTCCACCATTTCCGGATGAGTGAGCGCTATGTTAAGGGTAATTAACCCCCCGAGCGAGTGCCCCACAGGAATAAAGCTCTCAACTCCGAGTCTGCTCAAAAGCGTCAGAATCGTTTCTGAGAAGAAATCACTGGTGTAATCGGCGTCAAAAATCTCAGACTCGCCACAGGCGGGAAGGTCAAGAGCAATAACGCGACAACGGTTCTTGAAGAATTCGATGTTCGGTACCCAGTTCCTCATCGATCCCCATATCCCGTGGATAAAAATCAAGGGCGTTCCCTCGCCCTCGTCAATGTAGTAAATATTTCCGCCGTTGATCGCCATTCTCTTGCCTAACGCTTTGTAAACATCCACCGCAACTCCTTTCACAAAATGGTCAACCCGCAAAAGAATACAACAACGAGAAGCGACAACTCAAAAGCAAGAAAGTTCAGAAAATAACCATTGTCAAGCATTGATTTTCTAAATCGTCTGGCAATGTAGTAAGTTTAGAAACAAAACGCTTATCTAACCTGAAAGACCGCTTATGCGTTCGGGGAAAACCGAACGCGAGCCGTTAGTCTTCTGATCAGTCGCAGAGCGAATATAGATATGACAAACGCAGAAAAGATTCACCCTGCGCTTGTGCCGGCGGTATTATGGTCATGCGGTAGGGGTCTCTGAATTATTCGGACATAAACATGCGTGTTTGAGTCAAGAAAAATCACCGAGTTCCTTGTGTTTACGCACCGGTCTTGCAATTTCCTGGACTGGCTTTTTTATGTCGTGAAAACAACTACCTGGCTTTTCCATTTCTTTAATCTTCTGATACAAGACTCTCTTTAGAAAATCGAACGCGCTTTCAAGGTCCTCATCCGTGATAATTCTCTCAAGTTCCATTCTCTCTTTCTCGTTTATCGAAAAGCCCCAGGTTTTGCCCAATTCAAAAACTCCCTTTCCTTGATCAAACTTGAGAACTTTTATGATCTTACCAAACTCTCAACAGGCGTACTTAATTAAGCCTAACCGAAATATCGCTAAAATCAAGAAGAGATGAACTCGAGCAGACTCCTGTTGAAATCATCGAGGTCTTTCGGCTCCCTTGAAGTGATCAGGTTCCCATCTATGACGACCGGTTCATCGAAAAATTGAGCACCCGCTTCCAGCATCTCATCCTTTATCTTACGGTATCCTGTTATCTTTTTGCCACGCAAAATGCCAGCTTCAGCAAGAAGCTGTGGTCCGTGGCAGATAGCGGCAAGCGGCTTGCCGGATTCATAAAACGCTTTGACAAAACCTACTACATCTTTATTTTTTCTCAAAGAAGCGGGCGACCGCCCACCGGGGATTATCAGCGCGTCATATGCATCCGGATCCGCTTCATTGATGGTCTTGTCGACCTCAATGATTTCCCTCTGGTACAGACCTTTGAGTTTCCCCCTGGACACGGAAATAACCTCAACCACCGCTCCTTGACCTCTGAAAAAGGCGAGGGGAACTGCGGCCTCCTCATCCTGATACCTCGGACCCAAAAGCATCGCGATTCTTTTTCCTGAAGTACTCAACCCAAACCACTCCCCAATTTACGCTCTTTAAATTCCGTGATCTTTAAGAGTGTCAGCATAAATCGTTTCTTTACTTGGTCGCGCGTTGTCTCGTGCTGAAAGCGAGAACAAGCTTAAAAGAATCATAATACCAACTTACCCATTTATCATTGATACAAATCAAAAGTGGGAGTAATCTCAGAGTGTTAATTTTGTTAGAATCGAAAGACTGCGCTTAACAAGGAGCCGAAAAGAAAGCATCAACAAAATGAGGGGTCATTTGGGGCTGAAAAAACCTGATATTGTGCTCATGCATCCCCCGAGTGTCTTCGATTTCAGGCGTCTTTTCAGGATTCCCGGACCAGTAGCTGATCTCATACCATCCGGACCACAGTTCGAAATGTACCCCATAGGCCTTTCCTACCTCGGTGAGTATCTCGAAAGGCACGGCTTTGAAGCGAGAATCGTAAATCTCGCGTCAAAAATGCTTGGAAACCCGCGTTTTAATCCTGAAAGATTCATCGAAAAACTAAAGCCCCTGGCGTTCGGCATCGATCTACATTGGCTGACCCATGCAAACGGTGCGGTCGAAATAGCAAAAATCTGCAAAAAGGTTCACCCCGAAATACCGGTTGTGTTCGGGGGGTACTCGGCAACAATCTTTTACGAAGACCTTTTAAAAAACCCTTGCATAGATTTCGTAATCAGGGGCGACTCAGCTGAAGAGCCGTTGAGAGCTCTTCTCGAGAACATAAAGCGAGGGTCCGAATTTCAATCCGTCCCCAACTTATCATACAGGGACAATCAGGGAAGAATCTCCTCGAGCGATATAGTCTGGGTACCCGACGACCTCGATTACCTCGGAAACAACTACCGCTTCATGATAAGGTCAGGAGTAAAGTATCTGGATTTTTTGGGGATAAGGGCTTTCGGCGGTTGGTGGACCTACCCGATGACAGCGGTGCTAACCTGCAGGGGCTGCACGCGCGCTTGTGCTTTCTGCGGGGGTTCTGCCTGGAGCATGCGCCGCTCTTACGGAAGAAAGAAAGTCGCCTACCGAAAACCCGAGCATGTTGCCCGTGACATACATTTTATATCTCGCTTCACGTCAGCGCCAATATTCATAATCGCCGATATCAGGCAGAACGGCAGGTCTTATTCATCAAAAGTACTCGAACTCATAGCTGAAAAAAAGATCGAAAACGTCATTATCTTTGAGCTTTTCGAGCCGGCTACAGATTCGTTTTTCGATGATGTGTCAAGAAACATAAAAGCGTTCGCGGTGGAGATATCGCCGGAAACCCACGACGAAAAACTCAGGTATTTAGCAGGGAAAAGATACTCAAATAGAAGTCTTGAGGCCACCATAGAGAAGGCATTAAAAGCCGGCTGTGAAAAGATCGATATCTTCTTCATGATAGGAATTTCCGGTCAGACACCTGCGTCAGTGATGAAAACTGTGGAATACTGCGAGAATCTTCTCGAACGTTACGGACCAAAATTGAATCCTCTCATTGGACCTCTCGCACCGTTTCTTGACCCCGGGTCAATATCTTTTGACAATGCCGAAAAACTCGGCTACAGAATACTTTTCAAAGATTTCGACGACTACGTTAACGCTCTTTTGAGCCCTCACTGGAGAGACTGGCTTTCATATGAGACGGATCACATGAGCAGGCAGGATATCGTTGACACCACTTATGAAGCAATGTTTCACTTGAACAGAATTAAATACAGGCACGGGGTAATATCGAAAGCTTTGATGGAAGAAATTGAGAAATACATCCTTGAAAGTGTCGAAATTTTATCTGAGATTGAATCGACAGATTATTCTGGATACAGAACTGCAACGGATCAACCCAATTTGGATATCAAATGTCGAGCAAATATGCTTGAAAAAAGCGCAGCGATTTTTAAGGAACAGTTGAAGTGGCAGATAAAAGGGAAGAGATTCAAAGTACTCAATATCTTAAAGATAGTCTCAGGAATGGACTGAATAAGTCGATTAATGGAAACCGCGTTAGAAACGTGGTCCTTCTGGTGAAAAACCATTTGGGCCCCACGCTCATTGCTGTCGCCTTAATATCTCTCTTATTGGCTGCGACAAGCGCTCTTCTCTCAACAGTCTTCAGGCGAGAACTATTGGGAAACCGCGTATTAAATGTAAGCGTTTCAAAAGACGCGGTTAGCCTCGTTACCGGTTTTATAAAAACCTTTTCGGATAATAACCCGGATATCAGAGTTGAATACGTGGAAAACGGGGCTGAAGTTGTTATCAAAAGCCGAATGATTCGCGGTGGGACTTCACTCCGCTTGAGCTCGCTCCTTCCCTCGAACTGATAGGAGGTAGGAGAAGAATCAAAATCCGGGAAAGAAAGGTTTTCTGGCTTAACGTTCGCAAGGAGGGTTTGTTTCTCAAAAACCCATCCAATGCTGCGCTAAGATTAAGAGATTTTCTTTCCGACATGTGCAAAAAAGGACCCGGGCTAACGTTGCACGCCGTGGGCGATATAATTCCGGCGAGAAAGGTCGCCCTAAAAATGCGCGAAAAAGGCGTGGATTATCCTTTCAGCGCCACTGCGCCCTTTGTTAGCAAAGCTGACATCGTTACAGGTAATCTCGAATGTCCCCTGTCGGACAAATACGAACCCAAGTACACCGGAACCGATTTCATCACTCCTTCGAACACGATTGAAGGGCTTAAGATGCTCGGTCTTACAATAGTTAACCTCGCGAATAACCATTCCACAAACTACGGGAGAGAAACATTCCTCGACACGCTTAGCATTCTTGAAAAAAATGGGATAGAGTTCACGGGAGCCGGAAGAAACTACGAGGAAGCGCATCGCGCCACTATAGTGACGAAGAAAGGCGTACGTTTCGGATTTTTGGGTTACAATTCAATAAAACCGAGTATCGACGCCACAAAGAGCTCGCCGGGAGTCGCCTTGATCAGCAAAGACCCGTATCATCCTGTCAACGAATCTCATTTTATAAAGGTGGAGAAGGACATACGCACGGCCAGGAAGGCCGCGGATGTAGTCATAGTTTGGTTTCACTGGGGAAAAGAAGATGAATACAATCCTTCACCGGTCACGAAAAGACTTGCCCGGCTCGCATGCGACGCTGGCGCAGACATTGTTCTCGGCTCACACCCGCACACGGTGCAGCCGATCGAGTTTTACAAGAATAAACTCATCTGCTACAGCCTTGGGAACTTCGTCTTTGACCAGATGCAGCGGGCGCAAACACGCGAAGGTTTCATTTTAAGGCTGAAATTCCAGGGTAAGGTCCTTACGTCAATTGAAATTGTTCCATACATAATCATGGATTACTCAAGACCGGTTATCTTTGATAAAGACAACGGTCAATATCTAGTAGATAAGATACTGCAGCTCTCAAATATTCCAGTTTCTCAGGATCAAAGATGAGTCGATCCCGGAAATAAGTGGGAAAGGCACAGAAAATCATACACCCGGAAATTTCTTATTTTCAAAAACAAGGTTATGTCCCATAGCGCCCCGAATTGGACTCAACCTGTCGAAAAACCCTCAAAAAATTCAGCCCCAAAATCTTCTCTACTTCTTCATGCTTATATCCTCTTTCAAAGAACAACTGGGTAAGCGCTGGGAGGTCAGACGCGTCTTTCATTTCCCTCGGCGTTCTTATGAATCCGTCCCAATCCGAACCGAGCGCGATAAAATCAGTGCCCACTATCTTTTTTATATGGTCAGCGTGGTCCACGACGGCGGAAAGGTTTGTCCGTCTTATTCCACCTGAAAGCCAGTCGCTTGCATATATCAGACCGATGACCCCGCCCGTTTCAGCCACAATCTTGATATCATTGTCACTCATATTTCTGAACACGGGTCTTAAAGCGCGTGTAGCCGTATGGCTCGCGATCACGGGCGCTGTGCTTATACGGCAGACATCCCTGAGCACATCCGAGTGAGTGTGACTAACATCTATCATCATCCCGAGTTCATTCATGAGCTCAACAGCCTCAACGCCCTTCTTCCCAAGCTTGAATTCTTTCTTAAACGGGTCCGCTGAGCTTGCCGCAAACTTGTTGGAAGTGAAATGAGCCATGGTAATATACCTTACGCCCTTATCATAAAAATCCGATATGCGGTCGACTGCCCCGTTGAGCATGTGCATCCCCTCAACCCCAAGAAGAGCGGCGATTTTACCCTTCCTTTTTGCCTCGATTATGTCATCGGACTTAAGCGTAAAAAATAAACGATCGGAATGTTTGCGGAAAGTGTAATGAGCAAACTTGATATTTCTCCACGCCCTGTCGTATGCGCCTAATGGTAGCGGATGGGTCACTATCCCAAAGAAAACGGCATCAATGCCCCCCTCACGCATTTTCGGGATATCCGCGTGCAGAAACCAGGGTGATGATAAACCCCACGGTGCCCTATGTCTCTTGCCGAGGTCCAGCCCCAGAACTCTTGAAGCAATGAGGCAATCGGTATGAAGGTCAATGACAAGTGCTCTTTTGTGAAACTCAAGCACTTCTTCACTCACGATTATGCTGTGAAATTCCTTGAGCAATTAAACCTCCTTTCACCAGACCGCCGCACTTCAAAAGGACGGAAGACTCGTGTACAGGCAAAGAACTCCGTCGAGGCTGTTGTACTCGGACCTCGTTTTCTCGCCGTTTAAGACTGCCACCAGCTTATTGATAATCATCTCCGATACGCATTGTAGACTCTCCCCTTCAAGCATAACCCCAGCGTTTATATCTATATCATCCTCCATCGCTTTATATGTGTTAGAGTTGCTGGCTATCTTTATTACCGGCACACAAGGGAAACCGGCAGGGGTTCCTCTCCCGGTTGTGAAAAGTATCACCTGCGCCCCGCCAGCCGCCAATCCGGCCATTGACTCGGTGTCGTAGCCCGGCCCGTCCATAATAATCAGCCCTTTTTCTGTCGGGCTCATCCCGTAATCAACCACTTCTAATATCTGGGTAGAACCTGCCTTCGTGATGCAACCGAGTGACTTTTCCTGGATGGTTGTCATTCCCCCATCCATATTACCCGGCGCTATCACTATGGAAGCCATCGGCCCGAGAACGTTCTTCGTACGCTCTTCCGCCTCAACAATTACGCTTTCCACTTTGCAAGCAACCTCAGGATTTATCGCCCTTCTCTTAAGAATATGACTTGTACCTATCATCTCGGTGTTCTCAGTGAGAATTACAGTGCCGCCCTTAGATACCAGCCAGTCGGAAACCAGACCCACTGCCGGGTTGGCGGTTATTCCCGAAAACGCGTCCGACCCTCCGCACTCAAGACCCAGCAACACCTCAGCGAAGCTTGCGGGCTCTCTTTGGTGTTTTTCCACCGACTCAAGAAAAGACTTGCAGATTTCGACTGCTTTTTCAGCAGTGCTTCTTGAGCCGCCTTCCTTTTGAATCTCCACTATTTCTACTGGCTTTCCGCTGGCAGAAATCCCGGAGGCGATCCAGTCCGCTTTAATGACCTCGCAGCCTAAACCCACCACAACCACAGCAGCCACGTTTGGATTTTTCCCTATATTCACAAGCGTTCTCATGTGAATTTCGAGGTCCTTTCCGGCTCTACCGCAACCATGGGAATGAAAAACGCTTGTAACTTCGGGCAGAATCTTCCTGATAAGGTCAACTGTTCCGTTAGCGCATGATACGGTCGGCAAAACAAGAACATGATTCCTTATCCCCACAAGTCCGTCTGACCTTATAAACCCGAGAAAATCGCTCATCTTTCTCACTCCTCGTAGGACAGGTTATGGGTGTGCACCCATTCACCCTCTTCAATCACAAGTTTGGCAAATCCAATTATTTCCCCGTACTTTACCACCGCCCCACCCGAATCTATCCTCTTAAGCGCTATCTTGTGCGCCTGCGGAATTTCTGTTTTTGCTGTAACGACTCTCCCATCGGAGAGAGGAACCTGCGCGCCCGGACTTACATCTTCCAGGGCAACGGCGACATTATCACGCGGGTGGATTAAGAGCGCTTTTATCCCGGCAGTATCATTCATCTCAAGATTCCCCCTAGGCAATTTCTGACACGCGGAAAACATAACAAACGTGATGTAACTGGAACTGTTTTTTAATACTACTAAAATTGCCTTTCTACAACATACATTTCCCACCAAAAAAGAGAAAAGCCTTAAGAAACTCCAGAAATACGTTCGGTTCATAAAAGCGTTCCTATTATTCCTAAACAAGAGAAACTCCATCCTTATAGCAATGAAAAGTGTAAAGCAGGTGTTGCGGGTGGCGGGTGGTCGGAGCGCAACCGCGAAACTCCGTGCTTGTAACGACGAAAAGCGTAAAGCGAGTTACGGATATTATGAATAACTTTTGATATATGTCATTGAAAAAAGAACCACTTCAGACATAGTCTTAACGCAGCAGTTAATTTGAATAAACAGGAGGAACAAGATGGATTTTGCATGTCTCCAACAAGTGGAGGGCACAAGAAATGACCATGACCTCGTTCTGTTCGCGCTGAGCACTTGCGGTTGGTGCAGGAAAGCAAGGGAGTTTCTTGAAGGAAGCAACGTGGGTTATAGATACGTATATGTCGATCTTCTTGATGGAGATGAACAGAAAGAAGTTCTTGAAGAAGCGTTCAAATGGAACCCCAACAGAAGCTTCCCCACGCTTGTTATCGATGAAAATGACGTGATCGTGGGATTTAACGAAGACGCCTACAGGGAGAAAATCCTTTGAATTACGCAATCCCGGAAGATGAAGTAAGAAAATACATATCCGACCTTTCTTCAAGAAGTGAGGAACGCGGTTATCATTTGAACCCTGATATGAGCGTTACGTACCCGGTCGTTGAAGGAATTCTGAAAAACATCAAAAGATATGGGTACCCATTGTGCCCGTGTAGGCTTTCGGGAGGAAGCCGAGAAAAAGACCTCGACATAATTTGCCCGTGTGACTACCGCGATGAAGATACCGAAGAGTACGGAGCCTGTTACTGAGGGTTATACGTATCCGGGCGTGTCCTGGAAGGAATCATAAAAGTCAGATCGATACCGGAGCGCAGACAAATAAAGGAAATGGAGACCCAAGGCAAAGAGGAAAAAAGAGAAAAACCGGTCTTGGTATGGCGGTGCCGCGTTTGCGGTTACCTTTGCGCTCGCACCAGTCCGCCGGAAATATGCCCAATATGCGGTGTTACAAAGGATAGATTCGAAATCTTCGAATTCGCCAAACAATGACCAAGGATAAATTCCGTCTCGATAAGAACCACCAGCACGGACAGGTTTCCGGCAAACCGCAGGGTGACTGACCGGAAACGAAGGCTGCAGCCCCTTGACCCGTTCTCATGCGGTCTGAACAACGGGCGCACTCAACATATGATTGATAAGAATTAGTGAAACCATACCTAAAAGAGTAATAACTTAAATATCGGAAAGAAAATTGCGAGTTTGGATATTCCCTATTTTCTATTCACAAAGGTAATCCATAACACCCGCGATTTCTTAAACGGATAACTCCATGCGCAGGCTCCTGAGATAAAATAGACCTGCGAAAATTCGAAAGCGTTTCTCTGTACGAGGGATTGAAAAATGCGCGTCAATAAACAACATGCGTCCTTTCCAAAAGAACGCATCCTTCTTTTCATCTGTGTTTTGATTTTTACCATCATCCCGGCAGGATGCCTGCGCAGGGCGCCGAGAAGCGAATCTTACTTCGCGCTCGTCGAGGGAAACTCATGGCTCTATGTTGGTACCGAGGAGAATGTCCCGATTGAACTGGAGATAACAATACAGAAACCAGACCCCGGGTTCGGGCTTTCCCGGGAAGTACTCGACATGTCCGTAAGCGGGAGCGCTGGCGCTTTCAAACTTAGCGAAGAAGGGCTTTTTCTTGAAGTCTCTCCGGGTGAAGTCAAGCTTCTGGGCGTGCGGAAGATGGGGTCCCCGCCAGTCTTCTTCAAAGAGCCTTACATTTGGCTTAAGGAGCCGCTGCGCGTAGGCGAGGAATATTCGACAGAGATAAGAGGTAACACCACGCCCAAGAAGATGGCGGTTGAAAAATTAGTTAAGGAACCCACGCCTTGGGGTGAAAGGGAGGCTTTCCTTCTGAAAGAAAAGCCCCAAAGCCCGAACCAACCAGGCGCTCAAGCAGTTTTTGCTCCTTACCTCGGTTTTACTCGCCTTTCCATTCCAGACTGGTTCGAGGTTCGACTTAAAGACGCTTCAATACGTTGATGGAACTGCTTTTTAAAACCGCTCACGCAAAATGTCACTCGAACTGATAGAATTTCATTCAAGGTCACGACATGGAGGTCGGATTGTCTCAAATTCCTGAAACTCTGAGATGCATCCAAACTTGTATGTTTTGTGAGGACTGATAATATGAACGTAAGGGAATTACTACCGCTTCTTTCCGTGGTGGCGAGTCTCGCCATAGGACTCTACGTTTATTACCGCAATCCCAACTCCAGAGTTAACAAACTTTTCCTTGCAACAATTACCACTTTAATCCTATGGGCGGCGGGAGAATTCCTGATGAAAGTCGCCGAGAACCTGCAAATGGCGAGTTTCGGCGCAAAACTGGGAAGCCTCGGTTAGTGCATGTCCGGTGCAGCCTATATCCATTTTTGCCTTGCGCTTACGGAAAACAACAAAGCCCTGCAGTGGTGGTTCACATACCTCGCGCTCTACCTGCCCGCCATCTTTTGGGTTTGCATGACAGTATTCACTCCACTCGTTTTTAAAGGTTTTACCATATCCCCCTACGGAGGATATTGGGAAATTCGCGGTCCGCTGAGAATCTACTCGATGGTATATTTAGCGCTCGCATTCCTTTTTGGGCTGATTATACTTGCAAGTAAATATCTAAATTCCGAGCGCGGGTATGAGAAAAGAAGAATCGGGTTTGTTTTTATAGCTTCAATAGTACCGAATACCGTTGGGTTACTCTCGGATTTCCTTCTGCCTTACTTTAAAATATACCCTCTGGTAAATGCGGTTGCCATCTTTCCCTTTTTGGGAGTGGTCATAGCCTACGCGGTCACCAAATATGACCTGATGACGGCGATTACATCCCGCTTCGGCGATGAAATAATATCGAGTATCCAGGACGCGGTGTTCATCACAGATGGCACAGGCAAAATTGCGTACGCCAACAAAGCAGCATACGATATGCTCGGATACCCTTTTGGAAAACTCCAGGGCACTAATATATCAGCGCAATTTTCCGAGCCTTTGATATATGAAAGCGACCATTCCTCCAAACGCGGTCACCAAATCGATGTTAGATCAATAGGTTTGAACACTCTTCTGACAAGAGCAGGGTCCGGATTGCCGGTGACGATAAGTTTTGGGCAAATAAAAACACTGAAAGGAAGACCCATAGGCATGGTTCTAATGGCGCGTGACCTTACCGTTACAGCGAAATTGATGGAAGCGCAGCGAGTCGCGAAAGCAGCGCTGGAAACGCTCGAATTCGAACGGAAGAGTACCGAAATTGTCAGAAAAAGAAAAGAAAGGCTGAGCGAAGAGGTGAGGTTTCTGCAAAGGGTTATAGATAACCTTCCTGAGGGTGTTTTTATTAAGGATTCCGGGGGCAAGAACATCTTCGCAAACCGTATGGCAAGAGTCCTTTTCAATATATCAACCGGAGTAGTGAGCGATTTTGAGATTTCTTCTTTTATGCCAAAAGAAAAATATGACGAGTTAAAATCCGCGGAAACCAGTGCATGGGATACAGGGAAGATTCAAATTTTGGATAATCTGAAAATAACTGACTCATTGGGAAACGAACACATCGTAAAACTCATAGTGGCCCCCCTGGAGGAATACACGGGCGAGAGTGTCTCTCTTATCGAGATTCTTGTGGATCTGACAGACTTCGTAAAACTCGAGGAGGCAAGGCTTGATTTCGTGAGAACCGCTGCCCATGAATTGAGAACACCGCTCACGTCTCTGAAACTGGGACTCGAAGTTTTAACCAGAGAATGCGCAAAACTTCTGTCCGAAGAGCAGTACCGCACCATTGAAGTGCTTTCCCTATCAATTGAGAGACTGAGCCTGCTCGCGAAGAATTTGCTTGACCTCGCTTCCCTCGAGGCGGGAATAATGACCTTTAATTTTTCTGACACGAATCTTATTCCCATTATCAACGACGCAATAAATCTATTTAGCTCGGAAATAAGAAAGAAAAAACTCAACATAGTTTTTAAAAGCGAAAGCCCCGTTTTCCTTGTCCATGCAGACCCGTACCGTATCGCGGAAGTCATGATAAACCTTTTGAGCAACGCCGTTAAGTTCACCGACAGCGGGTCAGTAACGATATCACTTAAAAAGAAGGAAAATGACATGGCCGAAATTTGCGTTGCCGATACGGGCATTGGCATTCCAGAGGGAAAAAGAGAAATGATTTTTACCAAATTGAGTGGCGCAAAAGCGCCGAGAAAAGCAAGCGAGGCCGCGGGTCTCGGGCTTTCGATCTGTAAAGCCCTTGTGGAAGCGCATAGAGGAAATATCTGGTTTGAAAGCGAGCCCGGTAAAGGTTCGCGATTTTACTTCACGCTCCAGTCCGCATGAGCGCTCGCCCTGTTCACCAATGCCTTTTTAAGATTTAAGAAATTTCACCTCGTGCGCGCGTCTTAGTCTTCAGACTCCCGAAAAGGACTGCCGCAAGGTACGGCGCGCAATACCGTTTCTTTAGCGGACCTACCTCTTGACCTTTAGGATCCGTAAAAGAACTGTCACACCCGGTTGTTATCATTTAGATTGCAAGATTGGTCATGCCGCAAACGCGAGCTTTCCGCCCTCGGCAGCACGAATCAAGAAAAAAAGGGAGCTGGTGAAAATGGCCCTGACGGCAGCAGAGATCCTGACCAAAACTTTTTGCGGGAAAAGCCCGACCTCCTATAAACTGGGTACGCCCATCGCGTTTGAGAACCTTGCTATGGTGCCGTTACTACTTGTGAAACAAGGGAAAAACTTTTATCTTACGTATTCCGAGGCGCAGGAAAAGGACCTTGTCTTCGCTTTGGAGAAAGGCAGGGGTGGGGTGGTGGGAGAAATCCTGCTGATGAACCGCTCAGATGTGAAAGTGCTTGTCTGTGAGGGAGAAATCCTTAAAGGAGCGAAGCAAACAAGGGTGGTTAATACAACCATACTTATACCACCCAACACTGAAAACACGATTCCCGTTTCCTGTGTTGAGCAGCATAGATGGCATTATGCGGAGAAAAGACACTTTGAATCCGTCTATTTCATGATGCCCACGAAATTGCGCAGCATGAAAACAGCTTCGGTAACCTCAAATGTGCCGATGGGAAGATTTGCAAGTGATCAGGAGATGATTTGGGAAGACATTCGCGAAAGGCTTGCTGAGAACGACGTTTTATCTCAGACCTGCAGTATCGAGGACCATTTCAAAGCCAATGAAGATCGAATCGAGATATATATTGAAAATTTTGATTTTGAGAAATTTAAAGAATCGGAAAGAGATTTGATCTCTGGGGCTATTTTAATCTCCGGGGACAAAGTGATGGGACTTGACGCTTTTGACAAGAACATAGTGTTCAGGAAAATGTGGGCGAAAATATTACGGTCATACGTAATCGACGTAATCAGCCGGAGGGAAACAAAAACAGAGCCTGAGGCAGCGAAAGAACTCGCTAAGAGATTCATCAATATGGTCTGCGGGATGGAAATGCAAGTATCTAATTCGCCTGGGTTGGGCGAAGATGTCAGATTTAAAAACAAAGACCTCACGGGCGCAGCGCTCATTTTTGAAAAGGAAGTGATACACGCATATGCCTTCCCCTCGTTCAAAAGTAAATTAAAGAAAGACCGAAGAGAGAATCCCGACAGGTTTAGGCTTGATTGAGAGAAAAATACCTGTCAAGCACCTCGACTTTATAAGCAACCCGAAGCTTGATTTTTTGATAAAAGCGGGAGAAATTGCCCGTGGGGCGTGGTGAGAAAATATCAATCCGCTACTCTTTATGCCGATTGGCTTGAATGCTCGATAATAGGGTCGATTTTCCCGCTCAAAAGAAAAAGCAAGATTCAGTCCAGTTCGATAACTTGGTCTAAAAGTGTAACAGTCGTTTTTCACGCTTTCTCAAAGTCAATACTCGCCTTCACGGCATTCTGAGGGCAGACAACAACACACCTGCCACAGCCTTTGCATTGATCATTGATTACTGCTTTACCCTCCAGGACGCGTATAGCCGAAGAGATGCAAACTTCGACGCATTTCCCACATCCGGTGCACTCATCCCCCACCGTTATCTTTACGCCGCACATGCGCTTGACCTTTGATGATATGTCAGATGAAACATCGGGAAGAATCCGCCACAAGCAGCAACACTCGCAGCAGTTGCAGATTGTAAAGAGTTTTTTCCCTGGTCTTACATTCAGCCAGACAGAATCAAGTTTGTTCTTTCCTATGAGGTGAACAAGCCCCGCGTCCCTGCATTTCTTCAAATGGTCTAAAGCCTCATTCTTGCTTGCAGGCCTGCCGAGCTTTGAGTTTATACCTTTTGCCGCCTCACCCAAGAAAAGACATCCCAGCTCCACGGGATATTTTTCGCAGTGCATGGAATCCCTGCATATGCACTTATTCATAATCCAGTGGAATTTTGCTTTTTCCACGAAATATTCAGCCACTTGATACGGAAGAAGTATCTGGTCATCTTGCCCGGTTTTAATTTCTTCATCTATGTAGATTTGCTGGTGGGGCAGAAATACAAGCTCATCACCCTCAAAAAGAGCCTTTTCGATAATCTTCCCTATTGCTTTGTATTTTGTAAGTTTCGTAACAGTGCTTCTGTGGGGAAAAGACTTTTTTATCAACTCGACTACGAAAAGAGGCATCGCCAATTAAATCACCTCACCTCATTATCAAACCGCAATAACCTTTATAAAGTAACCCAACTAAGCAACATAATAAATTGGCTTCAAATCGATCAAATCCACACACCGGACCTATCTGGAGGTTTCTAAAAATAAGACTACACAAGAAACGTGAGGTATGCTTTTTCGTATAAGAGCGGTTAAGCAGGTAGAGAGCTAAATACTCGGAGGGGTCGTAATCATCAATACTTCCCCGAAATCTTCACTCACATTTTCCCATTTGTGCTCTTTAAAACCGGGAAAATAGGCGGCATCCCCCTCCTTCATATAGTATGAAACCCCGTCAATCTCAAAGCGAAAATTCCCTTTCAAAATTATGGCGAATTCCTCACCCCCGTGCTCAACTTCCTCAAAGTATTTTGCCCTGGGATTGAACCGCACTATCAATGGTTCCATACTTGCGCCTTTGAGATCAACGAGCGTTTCGATTTTTACAGACTCGGAACTCTCTATTATCTTTCTTCTTTCAAGCGGATAAATATATTGTTCTTTCTTGACCTGCCCAAACACATCCGCAAGTGTTACACCGTAGTAATTAAGCAGTTTCACAAGATTTTTCACGGTAATACTTGATTTTCCACTCTCGAGTTTGCTCAAAAATGAGAGAGAAAATCCAGTGTCGGAGGCTACTTTTCTCATGGAATAACCGTTCCTCTCCCTGATTCTCTTAAGAATTGCGCCGATATCCTCCACGGTAACCCCCCATTCACTCAAAAAATAACCAAAACCGCTCTGCCGCAGTGTTAAATGCATAATACAACCTTGTATAAATTACTTCAATACTGTATCACAATTGTGTTGCATAAATCTTATAAAATGCTATAATTATAGTGCATGAGTTAGTAATATCATGCTAATATGAAAGGAGGATCAGATGTACACAAACGACGAAATCGAAAGATGGGTCCTTGGAATTCCTTTCGAAGATAACAGAAGCTCTGGTCTTTCGCGGCCGCGCCCTTATACCACCCTTCTTGGCAAAACTCATTTCGTAAGGGAGGTACGCGAAGCGAGCCGAATCACCAGAAGAGACAGAACTGAGAAAAGCAAGAGGGCGGTTGGCCTTTGAAACTCAAAAAATGGCGTATAAACCAGCTCTACTGAGCAGAAATGTTCCCATTGGAGCCATATCCACCGGGAGCGCTCGGAGTAAGAGCATGCTCAGTTTATTTTAGCAACGACATGCTCAAGTCAAATGTCTTAAGCGTTCTCTCTTTCGGGAGGCTTTTCGTACGCCGGCACCCCGTAATATTTTCATAATCCCGGTATAAAAGGCAAAAGCGAGCTTCAATTTTTAAAAAACCGTAAAGTAGTCCCTTGACCTTTTCTCTTCCCTTGACGCACAGCGGACATTTCTCCAAACAGAACTTGGCTCCCTTTTCGATATTCCTTGCCATTCACAACCCCCCACTTTCCAAACATGCCTGCTTGAAACCTTTGTCTTGTGGAAATGAAAAAAATGCTGTTTAATCTCATAAATTATCTTTAGCCGCCCTCAGGGTGTCGGCTCGAGTTTATCGGCGAGACGTTTCCCTAAAGCAACCAAAGTAATCACGACAGGAGCAGCCACCGAATCTGGAATCACTGAGGCATCACATACATAGAGATTTTTCACCTCCGTCTCGAGATCAGAGTTCACGATTTTCCCAATTCTGCAAGTCCCTCCGGGGTGGGCACCTCTCGGCTTGGTAACCCATATAGAGTCTGGGTGGCAGCCTGCCTCGATAAGCATTTTCCTGGAAATCGCTATTCCCTTATCAAGCCTTCTCATGTCTTGTGCCGTTAAGCTTTTCGAGAAGCGCTCATCTGCGAATATTGTTCCCTCCAGCGTATCTTTAGCCTTTGTCATTATCCCCATAGCACGGGCATAGCGAGCCCAGTTATAAATCCTTGAAGGTTTAGCCTTGAGTATTTCTATGCCGAATGACATCCACGGGTCCACGACAGGCGAAAGGAAGCAACCCTCATTATCCCAGAAATCAAACGTGCCAACAGTCATGGGCAGTTCAAAGCCAGGTTTCAGCCTCGGATGAAACCCAACAGTGAAAACCAGCGGGTCGCAAAAAAAGCCATACCCGGCTTCGCAGAGCCCTGAGTTCTTTAGAATCACAAGGGTCCCAATCCCTCCGGCGGCAAGAATTACTTTTTCGGCTTCGAAGATGATTTCCCCTTCTCCCCTTTTCCATGCCCTGACTCCAACAGCCGTGTTATTCCTAATGACCACTTGCTCAACTTTCGTCGAATCCACAATCGTTGCCCCGTGCCCAAGGGCTTCTTCGAGAAAAACCTTCGAGGTCCACTTGGCGCCCCTGGGGCACCCCAGCATGCAATTGCAATAGCGAGGTTTGCACAACTTTGGATCTACGAACTTATCAAGTTTGCGCCAGTTCATTCCAAGCCTATTTCCCACCTCCAGTAGATGAAGACTCCCCTCCCCGATGACATCATCCGGTAGTTCCTTCACCTTGAGGTCCTTGGAGGCATCGTCCAAGTAACATCAAGGTCAATCCCGTATTTTTCAAACATTCCTGCCGGCGGTTTAGCCGCTGTGCCGCACGTGAGAAGGGTTGAGCCACCAGTCACGAGCGCCCTCGCTACTCCCATGCCCTCTTCAGACTTTAAAAAGCCGTGACCGTCAAGGGCGTACAAAACGAAAAGGTAGTCTCCAACGCGAGATATTGTCCTGCCTCTTTCAAGAACAATGACATCGGCACCCTTTAACGAAAGCTCTCTGGCTACAGTCCCTCCTCCCGCACCCGAACCCACCACCAGATACTGTGCCGACCTTTTCATTTACGGATACCTCCTTATGCCTTACGGCTGTTACAAAAATCTATCGAACTACCGCGTACCTTCGATTACCTGCCGGGCAATATCAAGGTCGAGGGGATATCCTTTCTCCGGATCAAGAAAAATCTCCCGCGCCCCGGCTTGGCAGAGCTCCGCGCAAACAGCGCAACCCAAACATTTTTCTGAATTGATTCTCGGTTTTTCCCATGGCAAAACAGTTGACGCGCCGAACGGGCAAACCTCCACGCACTTGCCGCATGAAAAACATTTATCCTCGAAAACTCTAACTGAATAACCAGAAGGGGCTATGTTGGAAATACTTTCCGCGCCCTTAAGTTTGGATATAATTCTCATGCCCTCAATTCCGCCGCAGCAGCAGGAGCAACAGGAGCAGATTACACCGGTACGTCCTCCAGTCGCCACTTTGAACCAAGCGGTTAGCACATTACCCTTCTTTCTTCCTTGAGACAAAATCTCAATTGCTTCCTCCTGACTGATCCTCCTGGAGTGATATTTCTCTCCATGTTCAAGCCAGAAGCTCGCGGTTGTCTTTCCAACAGCGATGCAGACATTAATGGGGAGACATGAATCCCTTGCAAGCCTGCAAGGGCAGTCCATCACAGCGATGTAGTCGGGCTCCCTCAATATAATGCTTTTCGCGTACGGAAAAGGAATGATTCTGCTTGATGAATCAGGGCCGAGGACCACGTCCTCTTTCAGGGAAAGAATTTTCTACGCCTCGTTCATTGTTATTACTTTGGCGTGATATCTGTTAACAACAGCCCTAAAATGTACTTGGCTATTCTTGTGTTGCCGAGAAGGATGCGCAGAGTGTGACCGAGCCAAAGGAAAAACCTTACGTAAGCGTCATAAAAAGTGAAATACAGGTAATTGTGAATAGTGCGGTCGATTCTCAAACCGTGCATTTTGATAATCCCTCTAGTTGATTCTTTTAAAAACATTTGAGAATCCCCCTATATACCTTGGACATCCCAGTTTCTGTCAAACAAACTTCTTGCAAATTTCTGTAAAAATCCGGTAAAAACAATGAATCATAAAAAAAATAACCGCCACCCTATCAGGTTGGTTTTGGTTCAAAAGAAAAAGCTTTCAATCCTTTGAAAAAAACCCGTCCAAAAAGCGTTCAATCTCGATATTCACAAGATCGGGTCGCTCGATAAGAGTACAGTGTCCTGCACCAGGAAACAAAATGAGTTCGGCAGATGGCATCTTTGATTGCGTAATAACGTTCGCATCAAGACTTGTGAGACGGTCCTTATCCCCCACAAGAATAAGAGTCGGCACCTTCACTTCGCTCAGTCTATCCGAGAAGTCGAAATCAAGGCACGACCTTGCGGCAAGGGCAATCGTTGTCACCTTCGTCGACATTACCATGTCTTTCATGAACTCAACCTGCCTTGCGGAAGGGGTTTTTCCAAAAGCGGCCAAGCGCATGAGAAGATAAGCGGCAGAGGTCTCTTTAAAAAACTCGCGGATTCTGTCGGCAAAATCGCTTCTTTTCCCTAAGGCGCTCAGTAGACTGCCCAACGGGTTGGGGTAGACGAGCGATATAAGGCGCCCAAAAATTATCGCATCGGTCAAAGCGGTGCCGGTGGAATCGATCAAAGCGAGACCCTTGAACCTACCAGAGTACTTTTTTGAATAATTCTCATAAAACTTAAGCGCCGCAAATCCTCCCATACTGTGCCCGGCGATCACAAAAGATTCTGGGTCGAAGCTTTCTATGACACGATCAAGATCTGAGGCAAGCGTTTCTGTAGCATAATCGAGATCGCCGGGTATCTCCGATTCGCCATGACCTCTCTGATCATAGGTAACGCACAGATACCGATCCTGAAAACGCGCGACTTGAAACCCAAATATATTTCTGTTGCACGTCCAACCATGGACGAAAAAGATAGCCTCCATCCCCGAACCGCACGCGCTTCCCTTAAGCCTCAGGCCATCAGCAGCTTTCACGGTGAACTGATTTCCTTTAACGGTGGGAACTGAAGGGTGGTGATTTGAGTCTCTCAACCTGTCGGAATACTTTACGATCGAGGGAAGCAAATAACCTTGAGTAAGGGGAAGAGCAAGAAACCGCAACGCCTTAAAAAGATGCATATCACCTCCCAATCAATTCCGCGTCCAACTTGAGTTCAACCATCAATGATTACCTTGAAACCCAGAGCGCGAACGCTAACTGAAACCATGACAAGCAAATCACTCGCGACTATATGTGTGAAAGAATCTTTGAGAAAAACTCCTTCGTTCTCGGATGTTTTGGTCTGGTGAACACGGTTTCCGGAAGCCCCTCTTCGACTATCTCCCCGTCATCCATAAAGATGAGCCTGTCGCCCACCTCTTTTGCGAACCCCATCTCGTGCGTTACGACAATCATGGTCATTCCCTCACGAGCAAGGTCTTTCATGGTGTCAAGAACCTCTTTTACCAATTCGGGGTCAAGTGCGCTCGTAACCTCGTCAAAAAGCATCACGTCAGGGTCCATTGCAAGCGCCCTTGCGATTGCCACCCTCTGCTGTTGACCGCCGGAAAGATGCGCTGGGTAAGCATTTGCTTTATCCTTCAGTCCCACTTTTTCCAAAAGCTTTAAAGCCTTCTCGCTTGCTTCATCCGGGTCCATCTTCTTAACCTTTATTGGAGCAAGAGTGATATTGCGAAGCGCAGTCAGATGGGGAAAGAGATTGAAACTTTGAAAAACCATTCCCACTTTTTGCCTTATTTGGTTAATGTCAACCTTGCTGTCAGTTATATCAGTGCCCTCAATAAATATCTGCCCCTCAGTCGCGTGCTCCAGACCGTTTATACATCGAAGCAGCGTGCTCTTGCCGCTTCCACTCGGTCCAACCACAACGAGCACCTCCGATGGCTTGACTTCAAGGTCAATATCCTTCAAAACCTCGTGGTGCCCGAACTTTTTCCTTAAACCCACAATTTTTATCATCGCGTCCGACTTAATCACCCCTGGAAAGCCATTTTTCAGTTCTCTGCACCAGACGCATGAGCGGTATGGTAACAATAAGGTAACATATCGCGACCCCAACCAGGGGCGTCACATTGGCTTTTGTCCCCATTAATTCTCTACCTCGCTGAAAAACCTCTGAGAGCGCTATAACCGAAACAAGCGAGGTGTCCTTCAAAAGGGCAATGAATTCGTTAGATAGAGGGGGTATTACCCTTCTTATTGCCTGGGGGAGAATGATGTATCGCATCGCCTTGAAATATCCCATTCCAAGCGAGCGTGCAGCCTCCATCTGCCCTTTATGTATAGACAGGATACCCGCCCGGAAAATTTCAGCCTCGTAAGCCGCATAGCAGATGGTGAGCGCAAGCACCCCCGCCGCGAATTTGCTCAACCCTATCCCCAGGTGTCCGAGACCAAAATAAATGATTACGATTTGCAAAATCAGAGGCATGCCCCTAATCACATCGATGTAAACCGCCGCGGCGGCTCTGAATATCCTGATTCGCGATATTCTCAAGAGAGCGACAATAAGACCAAACGCAAGAATACAAGCCTCGGATACGAGCGCGAGCCTTATTGTCATAAGCAAGCCCTTCAAAAGATAGGGCATGGACTCAGCAAGAATCCTCCAGTTAAAAAACTCATTAAAGAATGCTCTAATTTCTATCTCCTCCTTGGAAAATCATTGAGCCTGCACTACGAGGGTGCAGGCTCATACAGCAAACATATTCCCGATTTTCTCAGCTTGGCTGCCCAAACCACTTTTGGAAGATTTTATCGTAGGTGCCGTCAGCCTTTATCTCTCTGAGAGCCTCGTTTATCTCCTGTAAAAGTTTCTCGTTGCCCTTCTTGACCCCAATTCCGTATTTCTCATCAGTCTTGATCTCCTTCACAACTTCAGTCTTTCCCCGTATCTTGCTCATGTAAGCGTTGACCGGGTAATCATTGATTATCGCGTCAATCTTGCCCTGCTCCAGAGCCTCAAAAGCAAGCAGGATCGTGTCAAATTTGCTTATCTCTTTCAGTCCCTCCATTTTCTCCGCTGTAAACTGACCCGTGGTGTCAATCTGTACACCAACGACTTTTCCTTTCAGGTCATCTTCATCCTTAATGGGAGAACCCTTCTTCACGCAGATTGATTGGTCGGAATCGATATAAGGATCTGAAAAATTAATCTCTTTTGCTCTTTCCGGCGTGATCGTCATCGCTGACATTAAAATGTCAAACTTGCCCGTCTTCAAGCCCGGAATTATGCCATCCCAGGCAGTCGGAACAACTTCAAGCTTCAAGCCCATCCTTTTGGCTATTTCAGTGGCGAGGTCAACATCGAAACCGACAGCCTTTCCCCCTTCCATGTTTTCAAAGGGTGGGTAAGTGGTGTCGCTTCCCATCATCAGAACGCCGGATTTGATGGTAAGACCCTTTTCCCCACCGCACCCTCCGGCGACTAAGAGGAAAGCGAGAAACAGCGCCGCGATTGAGAAAACGAGCGCTCCTTGAATTTTGGTTTTCATAATGCCCCCTCTCACGTACCCGATTTACCCCCCCAGAAACGGTGAATTGATTATAATTGCTGCATGCGCATCGTGGCAAATTTTCCCTACTGCTCAACCTCGCTTTCATTATCAAAATCAAAACAGGGATTACGAGTTATCACTGCACGAAAGGTCAAGATGCTCGAATTTACCCTGCCCTCGCCTTTTGACATGAACTAACGGACCCCTCGAAAGCATTTCAATCCAAAATCAAAGCGGACGCGTCCGGCTTAAATGGATTAAGGCGGGCGGCAAGGGAAAAGAGATAGGGGTATTTCGCCTCGAGATGAGCCATGTAGTCAAGCCAGTGACTCACGGTTAAAGAGTAAACTCTCGAAAGATCGTTGGAAAGATGGTTCAAATCTGAAAGCGGAAGGTTGGGTATTTTCTCCCTTGCCTCAAGCTCATCGGTGAGGTGAAATACAGCCCAAAGGATGTCGCTTAACGCTTCCTGCTCCATAAGATAGGGATTTTCAAGAAGGGAGAGCAGAAAATCGCGCTTTGACTTAAGGAATGTGTTGAGGTCGCTGATATCGCTGAGCGATGCGTCCGCCTTGAAATCCATTTCCGAAAGCCTGCTTTTCACCGCTTGAAACTCGCCCGGCTCCCAAGCTGCCACGTTTTCAAACAGCCCTGTTTTTTCATCTGGCGAAGGGTCGAATAAGAGCAATCTTCTTAAGAGAGACGAGCCCACCTCGCTGTAAAAGGCGCTTTCAACCATTTTCATTTTCTCAGATATCAAACGTTTTTCGCGCGCTTTTAAAAGCCTGTCGATTATGAGCGACACTATGAGAACCTCAAGAGGAAGGAAAGCAAAATCGCCGACCATGTATATGAATATGTGATGAGGGTCGCGGAAGACCGCGTAATGCACGAGATATATGACCCCCGAGAGAACGAGGAGTCCTGCCGCCGCTTTCATGTACCAGTTGCTTTTCTCCATCGGATACCCCCCGACAATCGCGCCCGATTCCTCAACGCCTTTTCTCGAAAGATGAATTAAAACAAATCCTTCTACTTACGCCTCAAGATCTTGTTCATAATTGTCCAACTAACGTTGTTAGAAATACAATGATTCAACGGTAAATCAAAATGGAGGAAAAAGATGGAAGAATGGGTGAATTACTCGGAGAAAATCTCGAGACTTTTAGACCTTGAGAAAATGCCAGTTTCAGTCTGTTTCACAAACGAGAAACCTGAAGGCATCGATCCGGGCCATGCCTCGTTCTGTCAGGCAATCAAACTTGCCGCTCAAGGGCAAGTGTTTCTTATCGACAAAGAACATTCCGTGTGTCCCGGAGGAACATGGCATTGCGGTCTTAGTAAACCTCCCGAGGGTCAGTCAAAACGTGCAATCCAGAAATTTCTCACCTCCGGGGAAAAACTGACTGCCTCCATTGTGTCATTCCACAGGATGAGTTCCCTTGCTGCACCTCCTCCAACTGACTTGAGCGAATATGTATATATCTGCCCCCTCGAGAAATCAGTGATAAAGCCTGATCTCGCCGTATTAATATGTAATCCCGAGCAGGCATGCCGATTGATAACCCTCGACATATACTGGGACGGGGTTCCTCCCAAGATTGAACTGGCAGGGTCCCTGTGTCACTCGGTCATTGCCTATCCGGTGACCACCGGAAATACCAATCTCTCATTCGGGGACTGGACAGCAAGGAGGATGCAGGGATTTGAAAAGGAAGATGTTTTCTTGAGCATCCCATTTGAAAGAATGAAAAATCTCATGGAGGCAATCCCTCGATGCTCAGCCGGAACGGCGAGTTTTACTGGCTTCGAGGAGCCGAACGCTTAAACAAAAATAACGTGAATCATCCCTAAATTGATAAGAACCTCTAACTTAGCAGGAGCTTTCAGGCGCTGAGGCTTAATTTTTCGGGCAAAACCCTTTCTCAAAAAGCCATTCTTTAATAACCTCGTTTGTCCGCGCGTGTGCGGTAAGAGGCGAGCAGTGCCCCGCGCCTTTAATCAAAGCAAGTTTGGAATCTTTGATCTTTCGCGAAAGATAATTTGCAACATTCTCCCCAACAAACCTATCTTCTTCCCCGCGAATTATGAGCGTAGGAACCCCTATCTTATCCAAAGAGCGGGAGAAATCAGTATTCGCAACCGCGATGAACCTGTCTGCGAAAGCGCTTGCCCTCATATCCTTGCGTTTTGCCAATAGATAATCGATAAGTTCGGCGTTTCCCTCTGAGGGGTCGAAAATGAAGCCTCTATTTTTCCCGACCCACTCAAGCAAACCCCTTCTCCTCCTATCCCCAATTGGGAGAAACGCAAGAAAGTGTACGGCAGTTGCGAACGTTGACATATTGAGACCGAATGAGCGCATCCTTCTGTCATATATGCTGTTTGAAAGTATGAGTCCGGTTACTTTCTCGGGGAAGGAAAGGCACATTTGAATGGCCACCATTCCGCCCATTGACTCGCCGAGAACCACGCATTTGTCAATCGTGAGAGACTCAAGCGTTTGCGCCACCGGTTTAGCGTAATCGTAGATTTTACTCTTTAAGGAGGGTCTCCTTTCCGGAAGGTCAAAAGCGATAACTCTTAAGATACCGCTCAAACCTTCAATTTGGTGTGAGAAAAAATCCTTGTCTCCTTCAAGTCCCGGTATACAAACAAGAGGTAATCCGGTCCCCTTTTCTGTATATCCAATGCGTGACCCCTCTCTCAGTGCCTATCTCTCCTTGAGCATTTCTTTTCCGACGATACTATTCTTTAACAGCTGCTACCTCAATGCGCATTACTCTGGCACGTATACTCGATATATCTTAAGTCAAGGAGTGCAAATTCCACAAAGCTTTCCCCGCAACCCCAATCCACTTCCAGGCGCCAGTCATCTCAATCGCCGGTCATCGCATTTCGCTGCACAGCCCGCTTGTCACATCCTGATTTTCTTTCCGCAGACACATGAGAATTATCCACCGCCCTGCTCGAAATAGTGTCCAGTCACCCTTGCGATACCCGAGCGAAAACACGTATAGAATATCAACATCGAGCGGCTGTGGAATACAATTTTTGAGGGAAAAATTAAAGGGGGTTCATCTATGGATAAAGTCGATTGCGTTGTGGTTGGAGCCGGCCCCGCCGGTTCCTCCTGCGCTATAGGCCTCGCAAGGAAAGGCATAAAAACCGTACTCCTGGAAAGGGGACGGGAAGCGGGGGGAAAGAACGTCGCCTCATTTGTCCTGTTCACCGACGTTCTGCGGATGATAATACCGGAATTTGAAGATGAAGCCCCGCTGGAAAGGGTCGTAACGGATAACTCTTTTATCTGCCTGTTTAATAAGGATTTTTTGGAATTCCGCATGCGATTCAGCGATTTCAGCGAGAAAAGGTCAGCCTACACCGCCTATAGAAGCAAATTCGACAAATGGTTTGCGCAAAAAGCCGAAGAGGAAGGGGTTGAACTCATTAGAGGCGTCCTCGTTACGGGACTCTTGAAAGAAAAAGGCAGGGTCGTGGGAGTCAGGATAGGAAATGAAGAAATTTTGGCGGATGTCGTTGTGGGCGCGGACGGTGTTCTGTCTGTTGTTTCGCGCGATTCCGGTCTTTATGAGGATGACACGTCCAGGTACAAGCTGGGGATAAAAGAGGTGCTCGACCTTCCCCCGGAAATCATCGAAGAAAGGTTTCAGTTAAGTAAGGGCGAAGGCTGCATCAAAGACGGGTGGGGATATCCATTAAGCGATGTGGGGGGCGTATTCTCGCTGTACACAAATACCGACAGCATCTCTATTGCGGTATTTGCCCCGATCGACTCAATAAGGCAAGGACGCGTTAATCTCCGCCAACGTCTGGAAGAGTTCAAGGCTCATCCTTACATTAATTCCCTGCTCATCGGTTCAAGCCTTAGAGAGTACGAGGCTCACATATTATCCGACGGCGGCAGGCTCAAGTTGAAACGTTTGTATTCGGATGGGGTGATTCTCTGTGGCGAGGCCGGGGGGTTCATGAGTAGCACATGGGTCGGGGTGCCGCCCGCAATGCTATCCGGTCTTAAAGCCGCAGAAGCGGTGGCGCTCGCAAAACGCAGGGGCAGATATGACGCCGAAAGCTTATCATGCTATGCTGACCTTCTTCGCCAAACCGGACTGCCGAGAACGCTGTATAACGCAAGGCGGTTCAGCAACCTGATTGTGAGCTTAAAAGGGGAACAGATAGAGAAACTCAACTGCAACCTGATCAGACTTACCGAAGATTTCACCCTCGGAGAGATTGATTTCCTCTCACCAGGAAGCTCCCCCATGCTAAGCAGGATTTTTGATGATTTTGTGATGGAATTTTTGCCAAAGTATCTGAGGTATCCCCTAAAAACCATTGTCAAGAGCCTGGCTAATCTTCTTGTCTTGATAAAGAAGGTAAAAATAAGGAGGTCAGTTTAATGTTAAGCAAGAGCTTCAGCGTTCAAGACAAACTCGCAAGGGTCCACTTCATAATTGACAAGGAACCGCATATTACCGTAGATAAGGCTAAATGCCTCGAGTGCGAAAGCAAACCCTGTCTTCCAGCATGCCCCGCAGAAAACTACAACTATAACGAAGAAGCGCGCGAATTGACATATAACCATGAGGGGTGTCTTGAATGCGGCACATGCAGATTCATCTGCCCTATGGACGCCATCACGTGGTCCTATCCCAGAGGCGGCTTTGGCGTGGCTTACAAGTGGGGTTAGGCGGATTCTACCCGTGAGTCGAGATAAACAGCCACGATCAAAACCGGGTCAAGCGAGAAGCGGGGGCTGATTTTTCTTGCTCCGATAGCAGACTGTCGCCCGCAATCGAAACCAATCTCAAAACCTTCTTTGTTTTAAAAAACCTCAAACAGGTAAATTCCCACAGATGTTCAACGCTTGCTTATCTGATGTTAGAATGTATTTCCGCATGGCTGTTTTTCATGGAGAGAAAAAGGGAGGATCAAATGGCAGATGTAGTACTGGTTGACATGCTCAGAAGTCCCTTCTCGCGCTCGAGACCTGCGCAACCGGAGAGGGATGCTTTCAACAATCTGAGAATGGATGAAGCCCTATCGCAAGTCATCAAAGAACTCATAAAAAGAAACAACGTAAACCCGGAGGAAATAGGCGATATCATTACAGGATGCAGCCTTCAAATGAGAGAGAATTTCCTCATGGGCGGAAGGACCATCGTTATGCTTGCGGAACTTCCCTTCTCGGTGCCCGCCCAAGGGATTGACCGAGTATGCATATCGGGTATGAGCGCCATACATCAGGGAGCAATGGAAATAATGCTCGATTACTCGGATATCGTTATTGCCGGGGGCATGGAACACATGACCCACGTTGCGCTCGACCCGGCTTACAACCCCGATCTGCTTAACGTAAACCCTCGTTTCTTCCAGGACCCGAACCTGAAGAAATACGAACTTCAAACCGCGTTGTCCATGGGCCTCACAGCCGAGAAACTCTTTTCCCTTACCGATTTCACAAGGGAGGATATGGATAGATGGTCCTTGGGCAGTCATCAGAAAGCCGCTTCCGCGCTTGAGGAAGGATATTTTGAAGGGGAAATTCTTCCTTTCGAGGTCACATTGGCGGACGGGGAGAAAAAAGTGATATCGGGCGACCTTTCCATTCGACCGGACACAACAATGGAGGCGCTCGCAGGGCTCAAGCCCGCCTTCAAGCCTGACGGACAGATTACAGCCGGGAACTCATCACCGCTCAACGCGGGGGCTGCCGCTGTCCTGCTCATGAGCGAGGAAAAAGCCAAATCAATGGGACTTAAGCCCAAAGCGAAGATAATCTCCATGGGATGGGCTGGAGTTGACCCGAGCATAATGGGAATTGGTCCTGTTCCCGCCTCCCGTAAAGCGCTCGAGAAAGCGGGCATGGACGTCAAGGATATTGATGTTTGGGAAATTAATGAAGCGTTCGCCATCGTCCCTCTTTACGCGGTGAAAGAACTCGGAATTGAGCCTGAAAGGGTAAACCTGAAAGGTGGCGCTATCGCAATCGGACATCCTCTTGCAGCGTCCGGACCAAGGATCACGGGAACTCTGGCGAGAATCATGGAACTTGAGGGAATGAAATACGGTATCGCCACTCTATGCGGAGGAGGCGGACAGGGCGGAACGGTCATACTCGAGCGCGTCACATAATGGCGCTTGAACCGAAACAGCAAAGTTTCCGGTCAGTTCGAAAAGCTAGAGGGCGGCCCTCTGTTGTGAGCGTCGAGGCAAAACGCAACCGTAATTATCCGGGATTTTCGCCTTTGAGTAGAGACGTTTGAAAACCCAGGTGCGAGAATTTCCCTGTTCTTGCATGAAGCAGGGAAATTCGTAAAAGATATTTTATGTTTAGCTGGAATGTGAGGAGCTATGAGCCAGATCAGTGGAAAAACCGCGTTTATAACGGGAGCCGCGAGCGGAATTGGAAGGGCAACAAGCCTCGCCATGGCTCAGGAAGGAGCGACCGCGCTTATACTTCTTGACATAAACTCCGAAGGGCTTAAGAAAACTGCCTCAGAAATTGAACGGATGGGCACTAAAGTGAGGACCGTCTTAGCCGACGTTACCGATTTCGCTCAAGTCAAAAAAGCGGTGGATGAAGCCATCGATTTCGCCGGTAAAATAGATTTTCTGCTTAACATAGCCGGTGTCGCGAGCATGGCACCGATTGAGAATTTCGAGATTTCTGACTGGGAAAGAATCATTAAGGTTGACCTGTGGGGTCCTATAAACACTGTGAACGCCCTCTACCCTCATATGGTGGAAAAGAAGAGCGGTCATGTCGTTAACGTCGCCTCAATAAGCGGATTGTGGGCGGACCAGATATATATAGCGCCGTATCTTACGGCTAAGTTCGGCGTGGTTGGCCTGTGCGAGGGATTAAAGGCTGAATCATTCCTTCACGGGATAAAGGTTACCTGCGTGTGCCCAGGGATGGTGCAAACCCCTATCTGGGAAGCGAGCCCACTGAAAGGATTCAGGGAAGACGTGAGAAAACTTGTGAAGTATTTCGCTCTTCTGGGCGAAAAGCCGGAGAACACCGCCCAAACGATAATAAAAGCGATAAAGAAGGACAAATACATACAAGTCACCACACCCTTCCAAAGGGTTCATTACGCGCTTAGGCGCCATTTCCCGAGGTTATTTAATACGGGAGCGAGGGTCTTTTTCAGATTCATGGCTTACGCGCTCGAGAAATACAGGGAAAAGTGAGAATGGTCAAAACCATGCGCTGTATAGGAAAAAACAGGAATTTTACGCTTGCCGTGTCTGTTATTGCCCTGGTTGCGCTGCTCGTTTTGGCCTTCGGGCTTTCAGGCTGCACAAAGCAATCAACCGGGGAGAATGTCACAAAGCAGAAATCGAAAAAAACCACTCAGAACAAAACAGAAAGCGCTCCATCAACAAAACCCGTTGCTCCCCCCTCTCCCACCCCCAAAAAAGCTTTTGTGCGCGAGTTTTTCAAGAACAACAAGACGATACATTTCCTGTCCTCTGACCCGCCAAATAACGCCCTTCTCCCTCATCCGCCCGAAATGGTAACGATAAGGTTTTTAGCCGATCTGGGAAGCGGTTCGTTCATAAAAGTCACCGTTGACGGAAAGGAAGTCAGCACCGGTTCGATGATCCTGCCGGTTGACAACCGTTCCATGAGCGTGAGAATCAACCCGTACATCGGGACCGGAAATTACAAAGTCTTCTATACGGCCTACTGGTCAGATGGCTCCTACTGCGAGGGTTCATTCGGCTTCTCCGTGCAGGAGCCGGACTAGAAAGAAGGTAAAACCAAAAGGCTTGCGCGTGTAAAGAAAGAAACAATCCCGGGGCGAACTCGTTCCGGCACCGGGAAGCTTATTAAAAATTCCAATCATTTTTGCGGGTCTATGAAATTGGACTTGAGAAAAGAGTCAATTTGGTTAAACTAATAATGACCGGAAGGTGAAGGAGAAAATGGAAGAATCGGTCTTGCCAGGGGGTGACCATTGATGGGATAGCTCGGTTTTGAGAAGGATGCGGGATCCTCCGGCTTTATCCCCGCCGGAGACTCTGTCAGATCTTGCCTGTCCCCTCTGTTCCGAGCGATCTCAAAGAAGCGCAAGGCTTGTTTGAGAATCGAAAATCCCATCAAACAGCTCTCGGTTAAGAGCGCCCCCAAGCGTAAATCTTAAAAAAATAACAAATATCATAAGACCGTGAGAAGTCGCGGTTGCTATTTACGTTTCCAAAAGCGAAGCGTAATTAAAGGCTTTGTTGCGCGCTTCCATGCACGGTTAAAAATAAGAAATTGTCTTTGATACTCTGAGCAAACCGCATTAGATATGAAAAGGAGGTGGGGAAATGGCAGACATAAAGACAGCTGTTACCGACATCAAGCTCAAGGAGCTGATAAATGAGCGAAAATGGGTAGCGCTGAGAGAAGAAGTTAAAGATATCCCCGCCCCCGATCTCGCCGATTTGATTTTGAGCCTTGATAAACCTGACAGAATACTTGTCTTCAGGCTGCTTCCACGCGACCAAGCATCCGAGGTCTTCGCCTCCCTCGAGCCCAGTTACAGGGATGACCTTTTGATGGACCTGTCTGATGAGGAGACGCGGGTTCTGCTTGCGGACCTCAAACCGGATGACAGGACAGACCTGCTCGAGGAATTGCCAGGTCAAGTCGTCCAGAGGATGCTGAACCTTCTGAAGCCTGAGGATTTAAGAGAAGCCATAGGGCTTTTGGGCTATCCGGAGGAGTCGGTTGGAAGGCTGATGACTCCTGACTATGTGGCGGTTCGGTCCTTCTGGACAATCGGAAAAGCCCTCGAGCATATAAGAACCAAGGGTAAGGAAAGCGAAACTATCAACGTGATATACGTGACAGACGCAAAATGGAAACTCCTTGACGCGCTCGAGCTTCGAAAATTCATACTGGCTGACCCTGAAGACCATGTCGAGGAAATCATGGACTACAATTACGTGAGCATCCTCGTGACCGAAGACCGTGAAAACGCGGTCCAGCTGATCAAACGATATGACCTTGAGGTACTCCCAGTGGTTGACTCAGAGGGCATACTCCTCGGTATTGTCACTGTTGACGACGTGATGGATGTTGCGGAGGAAGAGGCAACGGAGGACTTTCACAAGACAGCGGCGGTTGCGCCGTTGAAACTTAGTTACCCGGAAACCGGTGTAATGGGACTTTTCAAGAGAAGAATAGGATGGCTGCTTTTCCTCGTGTTTTTGAACCTCGTCTCCTCCGGTGTTATCGCGGCATTCGAAAAGGCTCTCTCCAAAGCGATAGTTCTCGCTTTTTTCCTTCCGCTATTAGCTGATAGCGGCGGGAATGTCGGCTCGCAGTCGGCAACAATCATAATTCGCGCTCTCGCCGTGGGGGAGATTTCCACTAAAGACTGGCTTAAAGCCCTCTCAAAAGAGCTCGGCGTGGGGCTATTACTCGGGGCTACTATGGGTGTCGCAAGCTGGGCGCTCGGCTTCATCAGGGGAGACTGGAAAGTTGGCCTTGTCGTTGGCTTAAGCATGATTCTGATTGTCCTCATCGCAAACACGATAGGTCTCGTGCTGCCGATGCTTCTCACAAAACTTAAGTTAGACCCGGCAACGGCGAGCAGCCCTCTCTTGACAACGATAATCGACTCCGCGGGGCTCCTGATTTACTTCACCATAGCGGGCTTAATTTTGCACCTTTTTTAGACCGGTCGCGGATTAAAAAATTGAGAAGCGACCCGCTTAAAAAGATTCAACAAGCCAAAGTGGGAGCTCGTCCTTTGGTCTCGATTTTTCGACCGTACGAGGCTTAAGTCCGTCCTTTGAAATCCACCACTTCTTTGAATTCTGAATCTTCAGGTGATTTAAGCGCTTAAAACGATGAAAACATTTCCTCTGCCGCCGTAACATTGTTAAATTATGGCTGTTCGCGTGAGCTACATGCGAAGAAGTGTATTTGACTAAATGATTTAACAAGCCGGGAAGGGTATTTCACCCCATACAAACCTTTTCCAGGTAATTAAAATTTATGAACAAGATGATTTGTTTCGGGCATCGAATAAAGATCGCTCTTTTTAAATTGTCAGGTAATTAAAGTTTTATGGACAAGACCCGCAAAAAGCCTTATGCAGGAAAATGCCGCGATGCGAATAATAAACTGATATGATTTCTAACGGAACCCGTACGGGGAAACAGGCTTAATGAGGCGTTCATGAAAGTAAAAGACATATTGAATCAATACGGACGCTCGAGTTTAAACATTAATACGAAAAAGACATATCGGGATGAGGCTTAACAGAGTAAGGAAGGACATGGTTTTGCGCAACGTAAAAAATATTGGGTCTGTAACCATCATTGCCGCTTTGATCGCCTTCACTATTATCCCGGTCTCATCCGCGCAGGGCGATAGGTACGTATTTCAGGGCTCCGGATGGGGACATGGAGTGGGCATGTGCCAGTACGGCGCGCGCGGTATGGCGCTGAAAGGCGTCTCATACAGAGACATACTCACGCACTACTACACGGGCTCATGCGTTGAAATACGCCCGCTCCCTCAACTCGTGAAAATAGGGCTTATCGATGGGATTTCGGACATTCAGTTGAGAGCTGAATCAGGCTCATTCGCCATTAACTTATCGGAGACTCCCATCGAGGGCGCAATTATAAGAGCGGGAGAAACATGGACAATCTCCGTTGGCGCGACCGGGGAATTTATCATCAAGACGCCATCCGGCCAGGTATTGAATAACAAGGGATATGGAAGCCCGACCAGTCCTCTTTTCATTACGGGAGACTCCCCGGGTTCCGTGCTTCGCCTTCCGCAGAACAAGAACTGCGGTCTGTCCAGACTCGGAATGTCAACTCCGCTGGAGGTACGGTGCTACTCAGACGGAACCTGGAGAATTCGCGTTGTGCTGAAAAGCCTCCTGGAAGAATACCTCTGCGGGCTTGCCGAAGTGCCGGGCAGCTGGCCGGTTGAAGCTGTTAAAGCGCAAGCGGTGGCGGCGAGAAGTTACGCGGTTCGGAATATGGGAAAACACTCCCGCGAAGATTACGACCTGTGCGACGAAACCCACTGCCAGTATTACATCGGTTTCGATAAGGAAAAAGATGTCGGCTGGGTAAACGCTGTTAGAGCAACAGAGAGTGAGGTGCTGCTTTGGAACAACGAAACGGTCAACTGCGTTTACTGTTCCTCATGCGGTGGTCATACCGATAACAATGAAGATGTATGGTTCGGCTCTCCCGTTCCCTACTTAAGGGGAGTCCCGTGCCCGTACTGCATCGATGAGGCAAATCCAAACGCGAGCTGGACGGTAACCTTAACAAGAGAGGAGATAGAAACAAGGCTCTACGAAAGAGGCATGAACGTTGGCACGCTAACTTACGTGGACTTAAGCGACCGCTCATCTTCAGGCAGGGTGAGGCGAGCGACATTCGTGGGAAGTGCGGGCTCCAAAAATGTTACGGGTGAGTCGCTCAGGGGCGTTCTCGGAATCAAAAGCGCGATGGTAAGAATAGCAAGCCAATCCAATTTCGCGGAATATATACTTCTTTCAAATTTCTCAAACAACGGCGCCAAAGCGAAAGTGACGCTCTTCTCGAATGGGGGCGAATGCGGAACGGTTGACATCGCGGTACCCCCCTTAACAAGAAGAACGATCAGAGTGAATGATTATCTACCTTTCAAGAACGTAAGCGCAAAGATAACAAGCGACATTTCAATCGTTTCCGAAAGGGCGATGTATTTCAAATATGGAGGAAGAATCGAGGGTGGAACTTGTTCAGAGGGCGTCTCAAATCCATCCAAGAACTGGTATTTCGCCGAAGGATATACGGCCGGTGAATTCGACACATGGATACTTGTCTTCAACCCCAACAAAGAAAAGACGAAGGTAAACGTCCTTTTTTCACGAGATGACGGATACACCGTCAAAAAACAGCTCAGCGTCTCCCCCCAATCGAGAGTCACGCTCTGTGTGGACTCCATAAAAGGATTCGAAGCGACATCGTTTTCGGCAGAACTTAACTCCTCCATACCGGTGGTGGCCGAGCGCTCCGTGTACTTCATATATTCAGGCAGAGCAGGCGGACACTCATCACCCGGTTCTCCGCAGACCTCAACCTCCTGGCATTTCGCCGAAGGCTATACGGGCAAGGGCTTCGATACCTATATCCTTGTCGGAAATCCCAGCGCTAATCCCGCTAACGTGCTTTTCAAGTTTTTCCTCGCGGGTGGAGGCTGCGAGAAAATTCAAAAAAGGGTAAAGGCAAAATCCAGGTATACCTTGTTCTTAAATGAAATACTCCCCGGCGCCGAAGCGGCAGTTTCGGTCACGAGCGACCAAAAAATCGTCGCGGAAAGGGCGATGTACTTCGATTATGCCGGTATAAGGGGCGGCTCCTGCTCGCTCGGATCAACGAGAATGCGAAAAGAGTGGTACTTTGCAGAGGGCTATGTTGCTGAAAAATTTGACGAGTACGTACTTGTTTCCAACCCCGAGGACTCGCCGGCAAGCGTCGAGTTCACCCTGATTGGTTCGGGAGGCGTTATCAAGAAAATCCATACGAGAATGCCCGCCAGAGCGCGCTATACGCTTACGGTAGACGCTCATGTTTCCAACGCGGATGTTTCGGTAAAGGTTAGATCCAAAAACGGGATCAAGTTAGTGGCAGAAAGGGCGATGTATTTCGACTACTGGGGAATCCGCGACGGACACTCAGCCAGAGGAATCCCCGCGCCATCGACAACGTGGTACTTTGCCGAAGGCTACACGGGAGATTGAAAACGTAAAAGAGTACATGTTCTTTCTTATGTATTTTGCTGGCAATGTAGATAGTCGCAAATATGCAAGCGCTCGCACGGGAAACAGGGATTTGGCCCACCGGAAGAGCGCTTTCGTGCTTATTATTCTTATTTCCCTTTTGCTTCTCAACATTTCCTGCGGTGTCAATAAAAAAAGCCCAAACAAATTAACGGTCGCTGCAAGCATCTTTCCGTTAGCCGATTTTTGCAAACAAATAGGGCGCGACAAAATCGAGGTTAGGGCCCTTGTGCCAGCGGGCGCAAATCCTCACACATTTGAACTATCTTCATCTCAAGTTCGATTCTTAAGCAGAGCGAAAATTTTTGTGTACAACGGTCTCGGTCTTGAGACGTGGGCAGAGGAACTCGCAAAAAAAATCGGGGGCAACCATATCGTGCTTTTGCCTTGCGCCGAGACGATACCGCAGGAAAAACTTATCAGAAGCGTAAGTGGTGAAAGCGCCAGCCGGGAAGACCACGTAACAAATGAGAACCTGGGAGAATCCACCGAAGAAGAAGGCGAGCACGGGCACGGCGCATTCGACCCGCACGTCTGGCTCAATCCCAAGCTTGCCATCTACCAGGTGAAAGCGATAGCATCCGCTTTCTCAAAGGCTGACCCGGAAAACAAACCTTATTATCAGAGAAACGCTAACTCGTACGTGAGGAATCTCAAAAGAATCGATGAGTGGATAGCCCGAAAAGTTTCTGCTTTCCGGAAGATTTTTTTTGTGGCAACACATCCCTCCCTGACTTATTTCGCAAAAAGGTACGGCCTGATCCAGGTAGCATCCATCGAGGAACTTCCGGGCAAGGAGCCGAGCGTACAACATGTCCGCGAGATAATCGAAAAAATGAAGAAACTGAAAGTCAAAGTAGTCCTTGCGGAGAGACAAATCAACCCCAAAGCTGCGGAGATAATTGCCCGCGAATCGGGGGAAGATGTAAAAGTAATCAAGTTTGATCCCATCGGCGACCCTGATGACAAGCATCTAAACTCCTATGAGAAAATAATGAGGTTGCTTGTCGAAAATTTGGAGAGGGGCATGGGTTGACTCACGGATTTTCGCCCCTTGGTTTCTTTATGCCAAGCGCGCCCTGCGCGAAATCAAGCGTAAACGTATCCTCCCATACCCATAGGTCCGCAAGCTATTTTGAAAGGACGCGAAATGTTTGACTTAAAAACCTTTGAGAAGGATTTTTTTCTCGCTCGAACCCCCAAAATATACTTCGGTCCGGGCATGTTTGAAAGGATTCCGAATTTCATAGGCGAACTCGGATCAAGAGCCGCGGTGATAACCGGATCGAGCTCGCTTGAGAATTCCGGCAAAAAGGAAATCCTGTTTCGGATGCTTAAGTGCGCATCGATAAACTATGTTGTTAAGAAAGTCCGGTCCGAGCCCACCTGTGAACTGGTTGACCGAATATCCAACTCAATCCGGGAGTTCAACCCTGATTTCATAATCGCCATTGGAGGAGGAAGCGTCATCGACGCGGGCAAAGCGGTAGCATGCATGCTGGAAGAAGAAGGCTCCGTGCTTGACTTACTTGAAGACGTGGGCACGAGAAAACCCTCAGGCAGGAAAAGAACATTCATCGCGGTACCAACAACCGCCGGCACAGGCAGCGAGGCAACAAAAAATGCGGTCATAAGCGGAAATCATGGAAAACATAAAAGCGGCTTTAAAAAATCGCTCAGACATGATAACTATGTTCCTGACATAGCCCTTGTCGATCCGAGCCTTACCCTTTCGTGTGCGCCCTTGATCTCAGCTCAAAGCGGAATAGACGCATTCACCCAACTGTTGGAATCATTTGTCTCCCGCGGCGCTTCATACTTCACAGACAGCCTGGCGAAAGAAGCGCTACATGCGGGGCGAGGAATTTTCCCGAACTTGAGAAACCTGGGAAAAGATGACATTTCTTCAAGGTGCGTTATGTCTTATGCCGCTTTAATCTCGGGAATTACCCTCACCAACGCGGGTCTCGGCGCGGTGCACGGATTCGCCTCAAGCATAGGGGGGCTATTCCCCATCCCGCACGGCGCAATATGCGGCGCGCTTTTAACTGCCGTCTGCGAGGTGAACATCGCGGTCTTAATGAAAAAAAAGGAAGCAGGGAGCTTCTATCTTCAAAAGTACGCTGAAGCGGCGGAGATCCTGACCGGGCAAAAATTTGCGAACCTAAATGATGCGCTCGATGGATTAATCGCCTGGATAAGAGAGCTTACAGAAAGGCTTGAGATACCACCCTTAAGAGAATACGGCATGACAGAAGAAGATTTTGAAAAGATTGTCTCCCAGACATCGGCCCGGAACAATCCTGTGGAGCTTTCAGGTGAAGACCTCACGGAGGTTCTAAAAAGGAGCCTCTGAGTGAAAGGTATGATATTTGAGGAAGTATGACCACAAAGCGCTCAGCGGGAAAAAAATTTACTTTCACTCACCAAGTGAATCCATGTCGCTATACATAACATACATAAGAAAGATACGGGCGAATAACCTTACGGGTAAAGGCAACACAGAACGAAGGTCGAAGTGAATCCGAACTTGCTTTGTGTTTCGTCTCTAACCGCAGGGAGTATGAAAACGCGCCATTCCAAGGGCAAACACTTACTTTCGAGCTGCGCGCACCTTCCGGACAATTTGCTCAAAGCTGCGGTACTTCACGATTAATCTTCTATCAGAGAAGATTTTTCCCATCACAATGAGCCAGACCACTTCGCGCAAAGGCCTGAAGCCTCCGTATATCAACAGAGGCGATAAAGTGAGCCTCCGTCTCACCTGCTTCTGCGAGAACCCAGGCAGTTTCAGCACCGGTTTTCTTCGTTCAAGGGTGATATCAGGGGGCTCGTTAAGAATGCCCATCTCGGCGCAGCGGTCATGTAAGACGGTACCTGGATACGGGAAAAACACGCTCATAAGATACCAGTCGGGTTGGCAGAGGCGGTTTATCCGTATCGTTTCCCTGAACTCACGCTTTGTCTCTCCCGGGATGCCGATCAGGTTGTACATACCCACCTGAAGACCGTTTCTTCTCGCCTCTTTGACAGCCCTTATGACGTCAGCATTGGAATATCTTCTTTGAAGGACGTCATCCCTTATGCGCTCGCTTCCAGACTCAAGCCCGATGTTTATGAACCTGAAACCGCACTTGGCAAACTCCCTGAAGAGGTCGTCATATTTAGCCCCAGGGGTTATCCTCAAGTTAGAGCCGAATAGAACCGGGAAATCGAGGCTTTCATTGAACTTGGCGAGTCTTTCACAAAGGGAAAAAGCCCACTTCCTGTTCACGCCGAGGGTCTCAACCTCAAGATAGACCTCGCCCAGATTCGGGCGGTCTTTCTTCATCTGGGAAAGCTCTGCCACTATGTTTTCAGGGGAGCGAAGGCGTACATATTTGCCGGATGACACTTTCGCGATCGCATGGTTGCTGCAGTAGGTACACTTGAAAGGGCAACCCCTTCCCACAAGCACCGACGGTCTTGAATCGCGATTATGAATCCACCTTTCCCACATCTTCCTGTCAGGAAATGGCAGCAAGTCAAGGTCTTCGATAAATGGCCTCGGCTCGTTTGCTTCAAAGTCAGCGCCATTCTTAATGTACAGGTTAGGTATTTTCGACGGTCGCTTTCCTCCTTCCAGGCTCTCCGCTACTTCAAGCGTGGGGTACTCCCCTTCCCCCACACACACCGCGTCAAAGGGACCTTCGATGCAATCAAGCGGGCTGATGGTTGCGTGAGGGCCGCCAAACATGAAAAAGACATCTTTGAATTTGCGCCTGGCGAAAGCGACAACTTCGGAAAGGAATGGGAACTCGGAATATACCCCGGTGCAGCACACAAGCCCGGGATTAAACCTCCTCATTTCCTGCTCTAAAAGGTCCCTCGTTTCCCTTGAGAGGACCACGAGGTCTGTTTCATGCCCTTCCTTCTTCAAAAATGAGGATATGTAGGAGATGCCGAACTGCATCCTCTCCCAGGTCTCGAGCGGTTTTTCTTCTGAGTAAGGATCCTGTTCAGAATAAACAAAAAGGACTCTCATATTCGTCTTTGCTCAAATCAAAATAAGAAGTGATACGGTCGATTTTCGTATCCTTCCACGTAAGCCTTCTTCCCTTTCTCTATCACACGATGCCCCTCCGGTTCAAGAAGACTCCTTTGGGCCTGGATACCGCCGGGATACTTCTCGTTTATGAACCCCCCCGCCTTGAGCGTCCTCCAGTAAGGGGTGATCCGTTTTTTGCCGGCGCGGCGGGACTCCTCCGCCACCTACGCTGAGATGCAGGCAAAGATCCCGGAGGTCAAAGGGCATGCCATAGTCACCCCGTTTTCCCTCGCGAGATATTCCCTTATTTCCCCTGTTGTGGTCACCTTGCCTCCGGTACTCTTCTTATAGAGGCATCAAAGTCGGCGGATTGGCAATTAGTGCGTGTCACCTTTTTTACTTTCCGTTTTCCCCATCTTCTCTCCGAGAACCACAATCTTCGGGGCTTCATCAGCCTAATGAAGCTTCGCCCGTGAGCCTTTCTTTCCCGACATCCTCACTCACCCATCAGGGTCCATCCGCGCTATAACGATTTGATAAATTCATGCGGAAACCTCGAAAAACTAAAACGAGGAACCCGGAATTCACATTCAAACCTGGCAAAGCCATAATTATTGAGTTGAGAACGTGCAGTATTGAGCAATGAACTCTAATACAATAAGACTTCCGAATCAGCATTAAACACAGGCGTGTCGTCCACTCTTGCGAACATTCCATCAGTGAAAACCTATCACCAGGAGCGCATCCGCAAGGCTCACTAATTTATCAAATTGTCAGGCGTTAGAACAATTCATTATATTAGGAAGGAAGCTTTCGTCTCATGAATACAATCACTTTAGCAGGATATTAGTATGTACCGATTAGCGTCTTGAATTCGGAAAACTCATGCGATTGTGCTCATGAGGAAAGAAGATTCGGCGCTTAACGACGGATTCTCCCTTTACTGACGCAAGTCGGGCATACTTTATCAGTCTCAATTTTCCCGTCTCCCCACACATGCTACACAGGCGTAATGTCCCCTCACGTTGGGCATTCACCCGTCCCGCCACATATAGAACAGGTTTCGAACGTTAGACGCCGCCCGGTACCTCGACACTGGAGATATACCCCGTACTGGGACCCCGCCTCACAATAATGATTATTGTGCTCTTCAGAGAGTAAAGGGTTCCTTCTACGGGTGCCCCTTGATCACCACTCCCCCTGGAACAGAGTGGTCGTAAGCCTAGCGTATATCTATCGTGAATCCTGCCTCTGATAAGACTCTGGCAGACTGGATTTATTCACTCCAGACACATGGGGAACTGAACTATGTTCTGGCTCACTGCTTAATGCAACAGCGATGGCACTCCCTTTTCTCACTTTGGACTTACTCAGCGAATCGGTCCTTATCAAGGAGTTTTGCTTTACGGTATCTGAGAAATCGGTTATTTTTTAATCCAATGTTTTCAAGCTTCTTTTCGGCAACATGGACTTCCAGTCCGCTTAAGTTGGGAATCTCGACCGCTGCAGTCTTTCTTCTGCAACGTCATGCCCATCGCATTCAAGGGAAACCACAGAACAAAGGGGAAAGAAAAGAATAAGAACACGGATAACCGCCTTGCCGTTAAGACAATATCGCAACACCGAAGATACAACTAAAAAATATGTACGTCTATCTTCTCTTACCCCCAAGTTAACATGAATCCTTTGTCATGTTGTTGTGAAAACTCGTAACAAGGGAATTTGTTTTTACACAATTTTAACCAGGAATAAACCGCACAGTAACAATACCATGCCAAAATCTAAGAACCCTTTTGATCCAAAAAAGGAGGTAATAAAATTGAAGAGGGTAGCTTCACAGACATTTGGCACGTATATCGCGCATCTCTTTGTCATGTTTCCTACCGGTTGCGGCAAAAGCACCCCTCCGGTAAGGCGTTTGAAAAACATAAAAGGAAAAACCGTTACCGTTGTTCTTGGCAATATCGAAAAATCGAACCACGCAGGAGCCCTTCCGCCATCAATCATAAGCGCATCTCCTCGCAGCCAGGAACCCTCTGGTCAGCTGCTGCACACGGAAGCTCCAATTGATATGAACGAGCGTGGTACCGAAAGCATCACGGGCGTGAATTCTTTATCCAACAAAAGAGAGCAATGCGCGAGCGTAGTTGCGCGGGCACGGCCAGGAAAGCAGAAACAAAACCATAGTAAATTTCCAACATCAAATAATCCAGAAGCTGGTCGCTTAATTCAGAGCAGACAGCAAGTGATGTTCACCACCCTTGCCAAGAGGGGAATAACCATCTATAAGGGAAACGATAAATCAAAGGGAAACATGCCAGATATCGAGTTCGACAAGCCAAACTCATCCACCATTTCGCCAAAGAAATTATTTCTTCGAACGTAACAAGATGTGGTCGAAGCCCGACAAGTTGCTCGGCAGAGAAAATCGCTTCACCCATGAGAACTTACTTCGTAACGCTTGAAAATAACTTAGGAGTAAGATGATGTCCCTTCAAAGTTATATCCATACAAAGCACGTTTACTGATCACTTACGCGGGTATTCGGACATACCCGCTCCTCAAAAAGGCTTGCGCCTTTCCGTCTTTCCCCCAGCCCTACCGCCTGGCGCAAGCCTTTCTTCTTACGTGAATTTAAAAGCGTGGGCAAGTAAATTTTGTCTTGAAGGAAATAAATAAGTTAAGAACAAGGACAAGAACATATACTGAAACACGAGCACCGGTGCATTCAACGCTTTCATAGAATCGAATAAAAAGGGGGATATCTTCGCGAAGGTAGCCAGCTGGAAAACATGGAAATTAAGTCCCGAAGCAGCAAGAACCTGAGTGGATAAGAAATATTGACAACGAAAAAAATGGCTCCCCGGGCAGGACTCGAACCTGCAACCCACTGGTTAACAGCCAGTTGCTCTACCGATTGAGCTACCGGGGAGAAGCCTCAATCCGCAGCAATCGCCCCTATTATAGAGAAGGAGGGATAAAGCAGCAAATTCACGCGCACTCAAAAGAACATCATCGTACTTGCGCCTAAATCTGCTTTGGGAAGGGACGTGAATGAGATTTTTCGCCCGAGCAGACGCGCGAAAAGAATTATCCAAAAGCAAAATCGGGAATCCATCGGGGGTAACCTGCTGTCTCATCCGCTTCCCTCTTCACCCTCCTTCGGCTCATCACTTGAATCCTGCACGCCCGCAGGTTTTCCCTCTTTGAGCGCCGCAATGCACCGGTCGGCGTACCTGCACCACTCAAGACACCCGAGGTCGAGCTTTGGATTGGGGAATCTAAAACCGCATGACGGGCATTTTCTGGTCAGGTCATCCTTGAAGAACTCAACCGGTCTCCCGCATACAGGGCAGGGTATCTCGTAAATGTCTTCGGGCTTCCAAAACAGGGTGTTCTGACCCGGACAGCTCTTATCCATTTATATGTCACCGCCTTTTCGAGCATCTATTATCTCGAGAACTTCCCCCTCAATTCCAACCTTCACAAGGCGAAGAGGGATGTCCTTTCCGGACTCCTTGAGCGATTCATGCACGAGGTGCACAAGCCCGAAGCAGCAGGGCACCTCCATATATGCCACGTCTATTGCCCTTATCTCGTTTTGAATAATGATCTGTGCGATTTTCCGGCGGTAGAAATCGGCGTTGTCCAGTTTCGGGCATCCCACAATCAAAACCCTGTTAGCAAGCAGTTTGCGGTGAAAGTCGGCAAACGCAAACGGGACGCAGTCCGCCGCTATCAAAAGATGCGCTCCCTCAAAATAGGGAGCCTTGGGCGGAACCAGTTGAATCTGCACGGGCCAGTTTTGAAGCGTGGATTTAATCTCCCCGGCCTCATTTGACGGAGGTCTTCCCTTTGCTTCTTGAAGTTCGCATCTCTCGATCACTTGCGATGCCGAACCGGGGCATCCGCATGGCAACTCTTCCGAGCCTACGTTAGCCATTGATTCGCTTTCTTTAAGCCGTTTTTCGACAGCCTCTCCATTGAAGGGCTCGGCTTCCCTTTCCTCTATCGTTATCGCACCCTGAGGGCATTCCCCGATGCATGCTCCCAGTCCATCGCAATACGTTTCGCTTATAAGCCTTGCCTTCCCATCTATGATCACAATCGCGCCCTCAGGGCACGCGATAACACACTGGCCACATCCGTCGCACTTTTCCTCATCTATCCTTATGATCTTTCTTACCGCCATCTTAAGCCTCCTTAAATATCTTGCATATGTCCCCGACACGAGTAAGAGAAAAGTAATCTTTTGTCTTTGAGTTGCATTCGTCTATCAAACCGCCAAAAACGCAATCATCCCCGTCGCACACTGGTTTCTTTAGAAGACATTTTTTCTGCCTCAAAGGACCCTCGATAGCCTCGTATATCTCGAGCAGACTTTTCTCTACCGCACGGGAATCGCAGAAAAAGCCGCCTTTCGGACCCCTTTGAGATTGGAGCAAGCCCGCTTTCACAAGGCGCTGCAGCACTTTTGAAAGGTGCGCCTCCGACGCGCCTATCCTTCGAGCGATCTCTTTCGCGCTCATAGCCTCACCCGGCTTTTGCGCCAGAACGCCAACCGCGTGCAATCCTATTGAAATCGCCTCTGATAAACCGATTATCCCGTTCATCTCGAATTATTAAGTATTTAAGTATTCCAATACCATTATACTTTATTTCAAAATGAAATCAAGCAAGCATAAAGATTTAACAAAGCAAAAATCCGCACGATAACAAGCGAAGATAATTTGAGCCAATTTGAGAATGTATGCCAGGTTTTTGAGCAAAAAAGACCAACCGGTCTTATACCCGCGGAAAACCAGGTGAATTAACGCTTGATTTTAAGCGCAATTTATGAAAATACACGCCGCGCGAAGCGAACGCTAGGAACTATAATTGTTTATTCTCCCCTATTAAAATGTTGCGGTTTTGCCTATTGTTCTGGCGAGAACTCTTCCTTTGGAGCGCCGCACATCGGGCATTCCCAATCGTCAGGCAGTTCCTCGAATGGCGTTCCGGCAGGTATCCCTCCCTCCGGATCACCCACTTCCGGATCGTAAACGTATCCGCATACTCCGCAAACGTACCTCTGCATCTTCCACTACTCCTTTCACAAACCCAAGCAATTCACTCAGATTCAGAAGCCCTGAAAGTTGGGGCTGTCTTCGGAACCTTCCCTTTTCTTTCGCGGTATTCGGCATATGTGAGCGGTTTTTCATCTTTTATAATCTTCCCGCCGATTACATAAGCGACAAAAACAGTATGAGTTCCGGCGTCGAGTTTATCAAATACGCGTGCCTCAATCACCGAGAGGGCGTTCTCGGTCACGCAGGGAACGCCCGCCGCGTTCAAAAAATGCTCCACCCCTTCGAGTTTGTCAAAATCCCTCCCGCTTCTAAAACCGAACCTCCCAATAAATTTCAAAGGGGTTGAATCGCAAAGGATAGAAACAGCGAATACCCCGCTATTTGAGATGAGTTCGTGCGTGTAATTCTCCTTGTTCAGAGCAACCGCGATTCTGGGAGGGTCAGCGGTGACCTGGAACACGGTGTTCGCGATTTGCCCGTTTAAGCGCCCGTTGAAAGCGCTCGTAACTAAGAAAATTCCGTATGTTATTCCCCATAACGCCCTCGGGTCAAATTCATTCATTTCTCGCCAGTTCCTTTAAGCGCTCGCCGAGCGCCGCCCCGAGATTGCGGCATTTTAAAAGGTCCTCGCTTTTGGGAACATACCTCACCATTAAAGGTTCAGCGACAAGTTCCACCCCCATGTCTTTGAGATTCTCAGCGATCCGCTTTGAAGCCTCCCCGCTCCACCCATACGAGCCGAAAGCGGCTCCGATAAGATTCTTTGGCTTAAGACCTTTGAGGTAAGTCAAGACATCTGAGACGCTCGGAAAGACGCCGTTATTGAGCGTGGGGCTACCCACCACGAGCGCGCCGCTTGTCAAAACCTCGGTAGCGACATCGCTCCTGTGATTTCCGGAAATAGGCAAAACTTTATACTCAATCCCCGTTTCTCCGACCCCTTCAGCAATCGCGCGTGCCATAATCTCGGTACTTCCCCACATCGTGTCATATACGATAACCGCTTTCGGATTTGGAAGCTGCTTTGACCATTCCAGATACTTGCCAATTATCCACTGTATATCTTCCGCCCTTCTGTAAAGAGGTCCGTGGTCAGGAGCAAGCAAACTTATATCCAGATTTAATTCGCCGAGCCTGTCAATCAGTTTTCTTATCAGGCCGGACATAGGCATCAATATATTCGCGTAATATCTTGATGCCTCCTCCTCAAGCATGCTCCTCGGTATCTCATCCGCATACAGCTTTCCGCTCGCGAAGTGCATTCCAAAGCCGTCCTGAGAAAAAAGAACCTTGTCCTCCGGGAAGTATGTGATCGTACTGTCCGGCCAGTGAAGCATTTTTGTCTCGAAAAACGAAAGATCGGCTCCTCCCAATTGCAGCTTCTCGCCGTCGTTTACGGCTTTTAGGTCGCATTCAAGGTCAAAATGAGAATTCAAAGCTGCTACCCCGTTCTTCGATGCGAAGATTTTTTCCGCTTTTGTTATCTTCGCGACTTGCGGAAGGCACCCTGAATGGTCCATTTCTGAGTGGTTAGAGATGATGTAGCGAATCTTCTCGGGTTCAACCACGCTTGAGACACGGGAAAGAAGCTCGGGCAGAAAAGGAGCTTTCACAGTGTCTATAAGAACAGGCTCTTCCTTCAATATCAGGTAAGCGTTGTAGGTGGAGCCCCGATTAGTTGAATACCCATGAAAATCCCGGATTTTCCAGTCTATCGCGCCTACCCAGTATGTGTGCTCTGTCAACCTGACCGCTTTATACGGGTTCTGGGAGAACAAAATACCACCCCTCTTATTTCCACCAAAAAAAATTCACTAAATCGGCGAATCGTCTTTTCAAAAAATTTAACCTTTGTCGAATTCCCTAACCAACCCCACCGTGAATCCCGGAAACCATTGGATTGAAAACCCTCTGACCCATTTCTCTGTCAAGCATGAATATTCCGCCGGGCGAGTCGCCAATTCTCTTCAAGCTCTGAACTACAGAGTCAGCCGAAGCCTCCTCCTCAACCTGCTCGTTTACGTACCATTGGAGAAAAGCGTTCGTTGCGTGGTCACGTTCCTCTATCGCGATATCAACGAGTTTGTGTATGAGCCCGGTTACTTTGCGCTCGTGAGCGAGGACCGCCTCGGCCACCTCCAGCGGCGAACTCCACTCAGTGGGCGGCGCGTCGATCTGCTTGAGCTCGACTCTCGCGCCAGATTCCACAAGGTAGTCATAAAACTTCATGGCATGCGTTAATTCCTCAAGCCTCTGAACCCTCATCCAATTTGCAAAGCCAGGCAGATTAATTGAGGCAAAGTAGGCGGCCATAGAGAGATAAAGGTAAGCGGAATATAATTCCGCGTTCAATTGGTCGTTTAGAGCCGTGCTCATACGATCACTAAGCATTTACTCCTCCCCCTTCCACAGAGAGTGAAGATTGCAGTGCTCGCGGGCAACTATCTTTCCTTCAGGAAGCGCAAATTCTGCCTCGGGCTCATCACCAGGCTTGAGGAACACGGCGCAGGTTCCGCTTTCCGTATTCAGCTCGATCCATTCGATGTAATGTTCAGGAACCATGGGGTGAGCAACGCTTCCAACTTTGACCTTTACCTTCCCATCGAGCCTCTCTATTACCGGGACGTGCTTTTCCACCGCCGCGTCGACAGTGTTTGCCTCAAGCAGTTTCATTGGCTGCCCGCAGCAAACAAGTTCACCCTTTCCTCCCCTGTAAACCTCAACGATATTGCCGCATACTTCGCACTCATAAACCTGTAATCTCTCAGCCATCTTTTCACCCTCCCTTTTTCGAAAACTCAAAGCCAAAAGTATACCGGGATACTCTTACCAGTTTTCACAGAGAAGCTCAAAATAATCGCGTGGATGCGCGCAGGATGGACAATCTTCGGGCGCCTCTTCACCTTCATGCAGATACCCGCAGTTTAAACACCTCCAGACTACCGGCTCGTCCTTCTTAAAAACCTTACCGGACTTGATGTTCGCCAAAAGACCCCTGTAGCGCCTCTCGTGCTGCTTCTCTGCGACGGACACAGCCTCAAACACCTTGGCGATTTCCTCAAAACCTTCCTCACGCGCAACGCTGGCAAAACCAGGATACATCTGACTCCATTCGTAATTTTCGCCTTCCGCCGCCGCTGTCAAATTCTCAGCTGTGGAACCTATCTTTCCAGCCGGAAAAGCGGCGGAGATTTCAACCATGTCCCCTTCCAGAAACTTGAAAAATCTCTTGGCATGCTCCTTCTCCTGATTTGCCGTTTCCTCAAAGATTTGGGCAATCTGAATGTAACCCTCTTTCCGCGCCTGGCTTGCGAAGTATGTGTATCGGTTCCTCGCCTGAGACTCGCCCGCAAATGCCGTAAGTAGGTTAACCTCAGTTTTCGTTCCTTTTAAATCTCCCATGAAAATCCCTCCTCTTCACAACTTTTCTCATATCAGAGCATCTAAGAACCCTGCGCAAAAAATATAACAGACACCAAATAAAAGGTCACTGATTAAAATCAATTCGAGAATTCAAACAGAGCAACCCTTTATGCCGCCCAGAAAAGGATCAAGCATGCCCCGTGCCTCCGGGTGTATTCCCAGCCGCGTGAGGGCAAAATCATAACGCACCGGATCACTTGGCGCAATTTGCTTGAAAGCGCGCGTGATCTCGAGCGCTGTCCTCATATCCGCTTGACGTCTCTTTGTAAGACCGAGCCTAAGAGATATTTTGTGCATGTGCGTATCAAGCGGAATTATCAGCATCGAGGGGTTGATTCCCGTCCACCCGCCCGGGTCAACGTCGTCTTTTCTGACCATCCACCGCAAAAAGAGATTGAGACGCTTGCACGCGCTCCCGAGCTCCGGGTTTGGAATCAAACGCGAACAAACCTGGTTACCCCCTCGCCTCAGCGCGGAAGCGAAAGGGGCAAGAGCTATTAAAACGTGGGGAGAATTTTCGGGCAGGCAGTGTAAGAAACAACGATTTAGCGAACCAAACTCTTCAATCGCAAGCTTGATCCCATCCAGAAGCGCGACGATCCCCTCAGCCTCAATCCAGCGGTGCTTAAAGCCGTTGAGAGCCTTCTGGATGGAGGAGGGTTTATTTTCCAAAAGGAACTCCGAGGGCTTTTCGCCGAGAACCCTAAGAACATGCCAGACGTTTTTCAGAATATTTTCGACCTTACCAAATGCGAGAGAGGAAGCGACGATTCCCGCGATTTCCCTGTCTTTCACATCCTCATAAAGATAGAGGAACTCTAAAGGGTCTAAAAAGACATACTTTCTGCGGTTAAAATGAAAATACAGGCGCTCAAGAGCGTCTTTCAGGTGTAATGTCTGCTCGAATCTTAGTTTCTCATTCTGGGTGAGGCTTGGTTTCATTCCTCCTCGATTTCGAGAAGGTTCTTTTCGGTGAAAAGATATTCCTTAAGTTCTTTTGAGAGTGCCTCATCTTTTCTTCTCAAGTACTCAAGGAGCATGGCTGCATGCTCCTTTTCCTCATCCCTGTTGTGCGCGAGGATACCTTTAAGCTCCTCATCCTTGGTGGCAGATATCCTTTGATGATACCAATCAATGGCCTCAAGTTCCTCAATGAGTGACACTATCGCCCTGTGAAAATCGCGCGCTTCCTCGCTAACCGACTCATAGGGTTCATGATAAGCTTCAGCAGCCATTTTCCGCCCCTTTCCCAGATTGCCAAGCATCAGCAAAACAGACATTCATTATAGAATCAAGTTAGACACAAAGATAGCATCCAAACACGCGCGCGGGAATGATAACCCTCAACCAGAAATCCTCGGTCGCAATCCTAAAAAAGATTGTGAGACTCTTATTCCTCTATATAGTCGCGGAGTTTGCCGCTTCTGCACGGATGCCTGAGCTTGGCGAGAGTTTTTGATTCTATCTGCCTTATGCGTTCGCGGGTAACACCGAAGACCCTCCCCACTTCCTCCAAAGTCCTCGGCTGCCCGTCTAAAAGCCCGAACCTCAGCTGGATAACTCTTTTTTCCCTCGTGCTTAAATCGTCAAGAACTTCCTCGAGCTGTTCCCTCAACAGTTTTGTCGCCGCGGCCTCGCCCGGAACCTCAACGGTCCTGTCCTCTATGAAATCGCCTAAATGACTGTCCTCTTCCTCCCCAATGGGAGTCTCCAGAGATACCGGCTCCTGGCTGACCTTCAGTATCTCCCTCACCTTCTCCGGGGATATCTCCATTTCCTCAGCGATCTCCTCGGGTGTGGGTTCCCTGCCGAGGTCCTGAAGAAGTTGCCTCTGGACTCTGACAAGTTTGTTTATGGTCTCCACCATGTGCACGGGTATTCTAATGGTGCGCGCCTGGTCGGCAATTGCCCTCGTTATGGCCTGCCTTATCCACCACGTGGCATAAGTACTGAACTTATAACCTTTAGAGTAATCGAACTTCTCCACAGCTCTAATTAGACCGAGGTTCCCCTCCTGGATAAGATCGAGAAAGAGCATCCCCCTGCCCACGTACCTTTTGGCAATACTTACGACGAGCCGGAGGTTAGCCTCGACCAGCTTCTTCTTCGCTTCCAAACCCTCCGCCTCTATTTTCCTGAGCCTTTCGATCTCCTTCTCGCTCAAATTTTGACCCGAATTCAATTTTTCGAGCGCCTTTTCCCTTGCCTCAATCTTTTTTGCAAGTTCCACCTCCTCCTCAGCGGTAAGGAGCGGAACCTTACCAATTTCCTTCAGGTACATTCTCACCGGGTCGTTGGTGGCCGCTTGAACCGAAAGGTCTATATCCTCACCGATGAGTTTCTCCGCGATTTTGTCCCCCGTGATGTCGATCTCGTCCTTTATCTCATCAACGACCTCATCGGTAATCTCTATGCCCATGTCGGAAAGTCGCACAAAAACGCTGTCAATCTGGTCAGGAGTCAACTCCACTACCTTAAGCCTTTCCAATATCTCATCCGTAGTTAAAAAACCTTTCTCCTTGCCCATTTCGGCGAGATCCCTTATCTCGTCGAAATCAAGGTCTTTCCATTCATCAGACACGTAAAATCTCACCTTCCCTTATCAAGATTTGAAATCAGAAAAATCATCAGTGAAGAGCAAGGGTCACCACTTCGATAAAACGTAAATAGCAGCAAATTTGAAACAATAAATTTTTATAATTATAGAACATCAAAACCATATGATAAAACGTCAACTGTGGTCGTAGGGGAACTGCTCCTTAATTACCTGGTCTATCTCTATCAATCTGTTACAGAGCGCCTCATACTTCTTGGGTTCAAGCTTTTTGTCGATTTTTCCTATCTCGGCCTCGATCCTCCTTTTCATCCTCTTGAAAAACAGATAAGACAACCGCTCAAAGACTTTGTCCCTCGAGCCATCCACATCATCGGGGGGGCTCTCAATTAATAGACGCGCAATCCTCTCTTTAAGTTCCCCCTCCTGCAGTGATTCAAGCATTTTCGATACCATCCTCTCATAACTGGCAATTATTTCTTCTTCGCCAAAAGATAGGATTTCCTTCAGCATTGAGATAATTTTTTTGTTTATTTCATCCTCGAAATAGTCCGCGTCAAGGTAAGAATGCTCAATTAAGGCTATAGGATCATGCAGAAGTATGCGAAGCGCTTCCCTTTCTATTCGCGAGGAAGGCGTCAAGATTCCGGTGGAGTCGGTTTCGCGGGAGGACCTTTTCCCCCTTAAAGCCCTTCTTGAGAAAATTCTTACGGTTTCCTGCGGGAGATCAAGCCAGCCGCTGAGTTTTCTTATCAAGTCATCTCTCAACGGCTTCAAATCATCGGTTGAGAGTTTTGCAAGAAGGGGCACGCAAGATTCTAAGGCTTTCGTCCTGCCAAGCGCGGTTTTGGTATCATACCTGCTGACCGTGAGCTTTGCCGCGAACTCGAAAAGCCCCTCGGCGCTCGAGAGGAGTTGGAGGAACTCATCTACCTTGCCACTCTCCATCATTGAAGCGGGGTCCTCTCCATCCGGAAGATTGACAACGAAAGTTTCTATTCTGAACCTATCCCAGAAATCAATCGGCCTTCTGGCAGCCTCTATCCCCGCACGGTCCGAGTCAAAAGCTAAGTATATCCTCTCACAGAACTTCCCGAGAAGAGAAAAGTGGTGAACTGTTAGTGCAGTGCCTAATGTCGCCACGGCCCAGGTTATTCCAGCCTTGAAAAGAGCGAGAAGATCAGTATAGCCTTCGACGATTATTATTTCCCCCTTGTCCTGGATGCTCTTTCTTGCCTGATAAAAGCCGTAGAGAACCTTGCTCTTCTGATAAACAGGCGTTTCGGGGGAGTTAATGTATTTGGGCTCCTCGGGGGATGCTGTCTCATCAAGACAGCGCCCCCCGAAAGCTATTACCCTGCCTCTCGAGTCAAAAATGGGAAATATTATCCTATTTCTGAATATGTCGTAGATTCCTCTTTCGCCGCTGGGGGCTCTTGGACGCGGCTTAGCAAGACCAGCGGTGACGATTTCTCTTTCCGAATAGCCTTTCTTAGCGAGAAACTCCGAAAGATGGCTCCAACCGGCAGGCGCAAATCCAAGCATGAAGCTTTTAATCACCTCAGGTCCGATTCCCCTGCGTTCAAGATAGGATAGCCCCTCTTTGCCCTCATTGGTTTCGGTTAAAAGGTGGTTATAGTACTCGGCCGCTGTTCTCAAAAGGTCAAATAGCCTGTCTTTCGCTGAGCGGGCTTTCTCCTCCTCGGGCGTCAGCAACTCGTAGGTAAGCCGGTAACCGAGCCTATCGGCGAGTTTTTCCACAGCCTCATTGAAACTTAAACCCTCAATCTGCATGAGAAAATTGAAAACCCCACCCGAGGCTTTGCATCCGAAGCAGAAGTAAACTCCTTTTGCGGGGTTCACGTAAAATGAAGGGTCCTTTTCCGCGTGAAAAGGGCATGGTCCCCTGAACTCACGCCCTGATTTCTTTAAAGGCACGTACTCGGATATAAGTTGAACGATATCCGTTCTCTCTCTTACTTCCTCGATGTCTGTATCCCTTATTCGCCCTGAAGGCGACATTAAAGCTCACCTCTAAAGGTCATCGCTATGACCTGTAAGCGGCGGTTTCGGACAGCAGGTGTATGGTCCCGCAGCACGCATAATCAATCGACCATCCAGGAGCTCGGCATGAATAACTCCTGGTACTTTCTAAGCGCGTACCTGTCAGTCATGCCAGCCACGTAATCACAGACTTTTATGTATAGGTCCTCTTCCTTCTTCGGTTGGAACTCGTCAGGCATCTCATGCGGCTTGGCAATGTAGAACTCGGCAAGTGACTCGAGCACGCGAACAGCCTTCTCCTCCTCTGTCTTCGCAATCGAACCAATGTATACCTTCTCGAACAGGAATTCCCGTAGCTCGTTCATCAGCCGCGCGGTCTTTGGGCTCATTTGAATCTCGTCCCTGCCAAAACTGTTTTCCACAAGGTCGTGAGTGAGATAATCTATCCTCTGCCCGGGATAGCGCCCCATGACCTCGATAGGCTCTGTGGGAAGGTCCTCTGGCTTAAGTATTCCAGCCCGCAGCGCATCGTCAATATCGTGATTGATATACGCTATTCTATCAGCGATTCTGACTATTTGACCCTCGAGCGTGGATGGCATTCCCTCTCCAGTATGGTTGAGTATGCCATCCCTAACTTCCCAGGTAAGATTCAAACCCTTCCCCTCATACTCAAGAACGTCAACAACTCTCAGACTCTGTTTGTTATGCTCGAACTTGTTGGGAAGAAACTTGGAAAGCGCGTTCTCTCCTATATGGCCGAAAGGAGTGTGTCCCAAGTCATGCCCGAGAGCTATTGCCTCGGTCAAATCCTCGTTTAAAAGCAAAGCGCGCGCCACCGTCCGCGAAATTTGGGAGACCTCCATCGTGTGCGTCAGTCGGGTCCTGTAATGGTCTCCCTCCGGGGCAAGGAAAACCTGGGTCTTGTGTTTTAGCCTTCTGAATGATTTGGAATGGATTATCCTGTCTCGGTCTCTCTGATACTCCGTCCTTATGGAGCACGGTTGCTCGGGGCGCATCCTTCCCTTTGTTTCCGCGGAAAGAGAGGCTTTAGGAGAAAGCGTCCTTCTTTCCAGTTCCTCGATCCTCTCCTTGATTGTCAACCTCGAGACTCCCTTTCCCTTGAAGCCTCATACAAGCCCTGTGCCATTATCCGAGCGCGTTCGATCGCAAAGGAATCCTCATTTGCGGGTCTGGTGGCACATACCCCTTGATGCCCCGCGCCTCCCCTTTCCGAACCGTCACCAACTATGCGCATTCCGTGGACAAGAAGAATATCCTGTATAGCCCTGACGGTCGTCTCCTGTCCACCAAACCTTGCCGCGCCTACGGCGACCGCTCCGGCGGGTTTGTTAACCAGCGCCTTCTCCCCACGCAGGTTTCTGCTCTTGTCCCAGAAAGCTTTCAGCGGCGCGCTTAAAGTACCGAAATAAACGGGACTTCCCACCACTAGCGCGTCGCATTTCCTCAAAAGGTCGTAAGCGTTTGCCAGGCTTTCAATTTGATGGCATTTCTCCGGGCAAGGAGTGGCGCAGGCTATGCAGTAGGGTCTTTCCTGCTCCCTCAAGGCGTCCATAACTTGAATAATCTGAGTCTGCGCGCCGAGCGAGACGCAGTGTTTCAGAATCTCCTCGATCAGAAAAGCGGTGCTCCCGGAGCGGTCCGGTGAACCGTTAATTCCAACAATTAACATGACTCAGTCTCCTCTCTAATCAGCTTCCTTATCGCCCAGGTTAGCTTGAGCTGCGGCAAGCCGCGCAACCGGCACCCTGTAGGGGGAACATGAAACGTAGTCAAGGCCTATCCTGTGGCAGAATCTAACGCTCGAAGGCTCGCCCCCGTGCTCGCCGCAAATCCCAACTTTCAAGTCCGCCCGTTGCTTTCTGCCGCGCTCTATGCCCATTCTCATGAGATCACCGACTCCCTCCTGGTCAAGCCTGTGGAAGGGGTCAAACGGGAAAATGTCCATGTCGATATACGTGGGCAGGAATCCTTTCACGTCATCCCTTGATATTCCGTAAACCGTCTGCGTCAAGTCATTTGTTCCAAAGGAGAAAAACTCGGCGTTCTGGGCTATCTCGTCAGCCACCACGCATGCCCTGGGAAGCTCAACCATGGTACCCACAGAGTATTCGATTTCAACCCCGCGCTCGTTCATCACCTCGGAGGCGACCTCGCGAACAAGATTTGCAAAAAATGACATCTCATGCCCTGTAGCAATGAGGGGAATCATTATTTCAGGCTTTACCGGAACCCCTTGAGCTGCCACTTCGCAGGCGGCAGATATTATTGCTCTCACCTGCATTCTGTATATCTCAGGATGGGTTACCCCTAAGCGACATCCTCTGTGACCGAGCATCGGGTTTGCTTCCTTCAAGTGCCTGTTGCGCTCCTCAACCACATCAACACTAACCCCTAGTTCGCGCGCCACTTCGGCGATCTCCTCTTTTCCTTGCGGAAGAAATTCATGAAGGGGTGGGTCAAGAAGGCGAATCGTCACGGGTCTTCCCTCCATAACTCGAAAGATTCCGGCAAAATCATCCTTCTGCATTGGAAAAATCTTATCGAGAGCTTTCTTTCTTCCCTCCTCTGTGTCGGCAAGAATCATCTGCCTGACAGCAACTATTCGATCTTCGCCGAAGAACATGTGCTCTGTCCTGCACAGACCTATTCCCTCCGCTCCAAAAGCGATGGCTTTGCTCGCCTGCTCAGGAGTGTCGGCGTTCGTGCGGATTTTCAACCTTCTTCTCTCATCCGCCCATCTCATCAATTTCTCAAACTCCTGGTATATTTGTGAATCTTCCGGTTTCAGGGTCCCGGTGATTAGCACCTGCTCAACTTCGGAAGGTCTTGTTTCGATTTTCCCTAGGTAAACTTCTCCCGCGGTTCCGTCCAGCGAGAGCCACTCGCCCTCCCTTACCTGGATGACCTCTCCGTCGGGCTTTCTTATACTCAGCAACCTGTTCTCGTAGTCGATGTCAAGGGCACCGCACCCCACTATGCAAACCTTTCCCATCTGCCTCGCCACAAGCGCGGCGTGCGAGGTTGCCCCACCAAACTGTGTCAGAAAGCCCTCAGCCGCCGCCATGCCTTTTATGTCTTCGGGACTTGTCTCGTGTCTTACCAGAAGAATGCGGGCACCGGGTTCTTTCGACTTCCATTCATGAGCATCCGAAGCGAACAGCGCCACCTGCCCCGTCGCCGCGCCCGGTCCGGCCTTTGTCCCAGTGGCAACCATCTTGCCTTCTTTTCTTGCCTTTTCCTTGGCTTCCGGATCGAAAACCGGTCTGAGAAGGTCATTGAGGCTTTCTGGGTCAATTCTGGAAAGAGCCTCATCGGAAGTGATGAGACCTTCCTCAACCATGTCAATGGCAATTCTTATGGCGGCAAACCCGGTGCGCTTTCCGGAGCGCGTTTGGAGCATCCAGAGCTTGCCATCCTGGATCGTGAACTCAAAATCCTGCATGTCCCTGTAATGCCTGTCAAGAATTTCGCTGATACGGACAAGCTCGTCATAGGCTTCGGGAAGGTAGTTTTTCAGCTCGTCGAGCTGAAGGGGAGTCCTGATTCCGGCGACAACGTCTTCGCCCTGCGCGTTCATCAAAAACTCGCCGAATATTCTCTTTTCCCCAGTGGCGGGGTTCCGCGTAAAACCAACGCCTGTGCCCGAGTTATCCCCGGTATTACCGAACACCATAGCCTGAACGTTTACCGCCGTACCCCAATCATCCGGTATGTCGTAAATCCTTCTGTAAGTAACAGCTCTCTCATTGTCCCAGGATTTGAACACTGCGATTATCGCTTTTTCAAGCTGCTCGAGCGGATCCTGAGGGAATTCAATTCCTTTTCTGCCCTTTATCTCCTCTTTGAACTTATAAACAAGGTCCTTGAGGTCTTCGGCGGAAAGCTCGTTGTCAAGGCTAGCACCAACCTCTTTTTTCTTCTCTTCAAGAATCACGTCAAAGGGGTCTCTTTCCTCTTTTTTCTCAGGCTTCAAGCCAAGAACCACATCACCGAACATCGCCACGAATCTCCGGTAGCAGTCCCAGGCAAACCTCTCATTTCCGATCTTTGAAGTGAGTCCCTGGACGGATGCATCATTCAAGCCCAGGTTTAAAACGGTGTCCATCATTCCCGGCATGCTCGCTCTTGCCCCAGATCTAACAGAAACAAGAAGCGGGTCATTCGGGTCACCGAGGCGCTTTCCCATCTTCTCCTCAAGCCTTTTCAAGTGCTCGGCGACCTCCTCGCGCAAACCAGGCGGGAAATCCCCCTCGCGTGAGAAATAAACGCATGCTTCGGTTGTTATGGTGAAACCTGGTGGAACTGGGATTCCTATGCGCGTCATCTCAGCGAGATTGGCACCCTTTCCGCCGAGAAGGTCTCTCATGTCTTTGGTGCCTTCTTCGAAATCATAGACGTACTTATTTTGCGACGCCCCCATCCTTGCCTCCATTCTCCAGTCTTTAAAAAGCCCAGAAAGACCCGATTGAATGAGAAAATCTCATCTGTCTTTCCCGTCTGCTACTTGCCAATGAATATTATCCACTTTCGCGGTGACCTTATGCCTTGAGGGAACCTTATTAAAACTGAAAACACAAAAACTCAATCCCACTTGAGCTTTGAAAAATCACAGACGCCTTCAAAAAGTCCAACTATCCTTCTGAGAAGCGAAAGCCGCGCTTTTCTGAGACGTTCGTTCTCGTCCATAATAAGGACCTCGTCAAAAAGCCTGTCAACGGGTTCGCACAAGCTTGCCAACCGCTCAAACGCCGCTTCAAAATCCGCCCGGTCCAAATCTTCCTTCACCCCGGGTTCAATATCCTCAATGATTCTCACGAGTTCGACCTCTACGGGTTCGCTTAGAAAATCACGGGGAAGGTGGTCTTCGGCATGCCCCTTGGAAAGATTATTGCATCTTTCAAATGCAGTAAATAAATTCTCGAGTCTTCCATCCAGCCTCTCTTTTTCAATCGCCTTCAGTAACAATAAAGTCCTGTAAGGCTTCGACCAATAGTTTGCGAGGACCGCCTGGACATGGTCGTAACGATAACCTTTTTCCTCAAAAAAAACACGTTCCCTGCCCCTGAAAAACTCGCTGAAAGCATCCATCGCCGAAGCGCTCCATTTAAACCCGTGCGCCTCATCTTCTATCGCCCAGGCGGCGCGGTGAACCGCTTGGGCCACATCAAGATCGAGACCAACGGAAGTGAGGATAGTAAGGATTCCAAGCACTTGTCTGCGTAAAGCGTAAGGGTCCTCCGACCCAGTAGGAACGTGCCCCAGCCCAAACGAAGCCGCAAGATTGTCAATTTTCTCAGCAAGGGACAGGAGGATCCCTTCTTCGGTTTTCGGAAAATCATCCCCGCTCTTCCTCGGCAAATACTGCTCAAAAATCGCGACCGCGCACCTCTCATCCTCCCCGTCCCCTAAAGCGTAGATGGAACCCATAACCCCCTGAAGATCGGGGAACTCGACGACCATATGCGTGACGAGATCGCATTTGGAGAGCAACGCGGCTCTTGCCGCTCTTTCTTTAGTTGCGTCGCTGAAGGAGAAGGTGTCGGCAAGATAGTAAGCAAGGTTCTGGAGCCTCGATGCCTTCTCCCTCATGCTCCCGAGTTCGGATTGATACACAACCTTTTCAAGCTCTGCAAGCCTGTCGGAAAGTTTTCGTTTTCTGTCCTCATGGTAGAAGAAATCAGCGTCCGCAAGCCTTGCTGCAATAACCCTCTCATGACCTTTTCTTATGGTATCGTTGTAAGCCTCGTCGCCATTGTGGACAACCACAAAGAGCGCTTTAAGCGAGCCGTCCCCGCCCTGCACAGAAAAATATCTCTGGTGGGATTGAAGGACGTGAATTATCACTTCTCTGGGAAGGGACAGATATTTTTCAGAAAAGGCGCCGAGCAATACCGCCGGCCTCTCGACAAGCTGTACCACCTCATCAAGGACAGCCTCATCGAGTAGCGGGTTCGAGTTGACCGCTGAGCATAGCTGGCGCGCGCGTGAGATTATCTCGAGTTTCCTCTCATGGTGTGAAACCATAACGCCCTGCTCAGAAAGTAGCTCCTCGTAAGAGAGCAGATCTGCGATTGTTATCTTCCCCTTAGAAAGGTAGCGGTGCCCGTAAGTGTAGTTGGATGAGGTCACGTCGCCGAACTTCACTTCAACGGTCTTCCCGTCTGCAACAGCCAAAATCCATCTCACCGGACGGCTGAAGCGCTCATCGCCATTACCCCACCTCATTGACTTGGGGAATTTAATTGACCGGATGATTTCTTCAAGAATCCCTGGCAAAATATCCAGCGCAGGCTCGCCCGGAACCTCTTTTACAGCGAAGACGTAAGGTCCTCTATCCGTTTCCTCGACAACGAGGTCGGAAACCGCGACACCCTGAGATGCCGCAAAGCCAGAAGCCGCCTGCGTCCAGTTACCATCCTCAGACTTCGCGGAACTGAGCGCTGGCCCCTTTTTCTTCAAAATTGTGCTCTTGCTCGCGGGCGGAATTCCCTTAATCAAAGCCGCAATCCTTCGGGGCGTAGCCAAGACGTTGAACTCACCGCAAGCAAGACCGCGCGAATCAAGAAGCGCGGGTATCAGGGTTTCGAGTTGCTCAATGGCTGCGTAAACGGATTGAGCGGGCATATCTTCTGTTCCGATCTCAAATACAAGGTCCAATTTCTCCCTCACCCAACATCAGATACATTTTCCTTTAAGAGCGGATATCCAAGTTCCTCTCTCCATTGAAGATATAGCGATGCACATTCCCTCGCCAGAGCGCGCACTCTCGCAATGTATGAAGTCCTCTCGGTAACGCTTATCGCACCCCTCGCATCAAGAAGATTGAAAACGTGGGAACACTTAAGACACATATCATAGGCGGGAAACAGCAGCCCTTGAGCAGAAAGCGCCTTGGATTCTTCTTCGAAATCATCGAAAAGCCTGAAGAGCAATTCCGTTTGCGCCACCTCAAATGAGTACTTCGACCATTGAACCTCCGGCGCCTTAAAAAGCTCCCCGTACGTAACATGAGCGTTCCAAGCGACATCGAATACGTTGTCCACGTTCTGGACATACATTGATATTCTCTCAAGTCCGTAAGTTATCTCCGCGGAAACAGGTCGGCAATCATAACCGCCGACCTGCTGAAAATAGGTGAACTGCGTTATCTCCATTCCGTCAAGCCAGACCTCCCAACCCAAGCCCCAGGCACCCAATGTCGGGGACTCCCAATCGTCCTCAACAAGACGTATGTCATGCTCCCTTGGGTCTATACCGAGGGAATACAGACTTTCTAGGTAAACATCAATGATGTCATCAGGCGAAGGTTTCGCGATAACTTGAAGTTGGAAGTGTCTGCCGACCCTATTTGGATTCTCAGCGTATCTGCCATCCGTCGGCCTTCTCGAGGGTTGGACATACGCCACGCGCCACGGCTCCGGACCGAGGCAACGAAGCATGGTATCAGGATGAAATGTCCCCGCGCCAACCTCGAGGTCGTATGGTTGGGTTATTAGAAACCCCTTCTGAGCCCAGTAATTCTCAAGCCGAAGTATTATCTCCTGAAGATACATCTTTCCCTGCCAAGGACCTGATTATTCCGAAACAACCACAGAATCAACCACCGGATAAATAATCACATAATAACGCTATAGAAAATTGGATAAAGCGCAAATCCCACGAAGCTTGAGATAAGCGATAATTCTAAACCCTTTTTCCAGTACAAAAGACCCGCGATAACAACAAGTGATACCACGAAGAAGAACGACACGAGGAGAACGGAAGTAATCTTCTCCTCACCCCCACGGCTCACCTGGAAGAAATAAAGAAAAGCGATTATGGCGGTCAGAGTGACGCCCGCAATGTGGGGCTCGAATTTCACCTTTTCTTTATAACGGGTGAAAACCCAGACTAACCCGGAAAAAATCAAAATTAAGAAGAGGAACTGGTTTTGCGCGGCAAACCCCGCGTAATGGAGTGAGTACTTCCAGAAGGCATGCTCCATTTCGGTTGATCGGGTAATGCCCGCGAATTTCCCCAGTAAAGAGACAGCCCCGAGGGGCATAAAGATTACAAGTCCCCACAGAAGTGAGTCCATAAGCAACCGGGGTATCTTTTGAGACTCGCGCTCACCTGAAAACAGGCCGTCAAGCACGGGTGTTTTAAGGTCAGTTCTCCTGGCGATGTTGAGCCCAATGAACAGGAACAAAGCTCCCTGTATAAGCGACATGAGCAGGTAATAAAATATGAAAACGCTAAATGTGGGCTTGACCGGCTTTATGGGTTTTTCCTTTTCATGTTCCTCTTTCTTTTTCTCGTTCTTGATAGACTCGTGTTCTTTTTCCCATTTCTCTAACTCGAGACGATATTGTTTGACGTTATTTTGATACTCCTTTCCCAAAACATCTTTCCATAAAGGATATTGAACGAGAATCGAGATGATCACGAAAACAAGCAGCACTTGGAAGACCCTCATTTCCAAGGTTCCCGACTGTATGAGATTGAACCTCGACTGAAATTTGTTCGAACCGTCAGAATTCGAACGCTTCTTGCCTCCGGCCCCAGCCTGCGCCGCGCCCCCTTTCGGGCCAGTAACACGTGAAGATGGTTTTGAAGCGGTTTTTTTCATGTCAGATTTGCTTTTCACAATCCCCGCCGTTTTACCTTTTGCGTAGGTGGGCTTGGCACCCGCGCCCGATTTTTTCTTTTTCGACTTATTCGCCACTGCCAAAAGACCTCCGAGATGTCACGGACAAATTAAACGAAAAACACCGGTTTAGAGTTTAGGGTGAAGACCCAAACATCTAATCCACCACTGTATCTGGATATTGTATAACAGTCAGGACGAAAGACGTCCCGCGCCTTCAATATGAAAGATCAGAAACACATTCCAAAATTGTAAGACACCGTTTGGTTGAGGGACCTAAGTTTAATTTTAAGTAAGTTTTACTGTAAGGGCTTAGTAGTTTTCCCAAAAATACTTGGCTTTCCAAGAACTTCACTGGCCGATTCGCGCATTCCACAATCAGGATTCGAACGAACAATAGGGTATAAAATAGAAACCGAGGATGGAGCAGAAATATCGAACTGGAGGTATGAAATGTTTGATTTCCTTCTAACAAAAGAGCAACTTGAGCTTCGCGAGGAAATAAGGGAATTCACCCGATCCGTTGATCGACAATACATTCTTGATATGGACGCTGAAAAGATTCAGTATCCGAAAGAAATATTGGTCGAAGCCGCCAAACGAAACCTCCTCGGCTTAAGATTCCCTAAAGAGTACGGCGGCAGGGGACTCGGGTGGGTTGAGGAATGCATAGCGCTTGAGGAGATGTCCACCCTCGGAATTCCGCCAGCGTGCCTTTATGCCCTTGTGTCAATTGTAGGTGAATGTATTTACACATTCGGAACAGAAGAACAAAAACAGAAATACCTAAAACCAACAGTCGAGGGAAAACTTTTCTGCGCTGAAGCCCTAACGGAACCGAGAGGGGGCTCGGATTTTTTCGGAGCGACAACAACCGCAAAAAAGGAAGACGGCCACTACGTGATTCACGGACAAAAACGGTTCATCGTGGGCGCCAAAGGCGCTGATTACTTCATGGCCTATGCGAAGACGGCGCCAGAAAATCCACCGAGAGATAGCCTTTCGTGTTTCCTCGTTGACAGGAATGACGATGTTGAAGTTAAGCATGTTTACGGCCTGATGGGAGCCCGTGGCGGTGGGACCGGCAGGGTGCTTTTCCGGGACGCCAAAGTACCGATGGAAAACCTTGTCGGAAACGAGAACGAAGGGGGTAAGATCTTTTACCGTATGATGATACCCGAAAGGCTTACCTCCGCCGCCGGTGCGCTGGGAGGGGCGAGAGCAGCTCTTGAGGTCGCGACGAGATATTCTACAAGAAGGAAAGCTTTTGGCATGCGGATAAAAGACTTCCAGGGAGTCTCATTCAAGGTCGCAGAATCAATCACCGAGCTCGATGCGGCAAGGGCGCTCGTCTATGCGACGGCGCGGGCCATCGACAGCGACGTTCCGCATGGTGTGCAAAGAAGGATGGTCTCGGAGGCAAAGAAATTCGCAACTGAGATGTCGTGGCACGTCATAAACCACGCGATGCAGATCATGGGAGGGATAGGATACACAAACGTATATCCCATCGAGAGAGCACTGCGAGACTGCAGGTTAATAATGATTTGGACCGGCACGAATGAGATCATGAACCTTATAATCCAGCACGAGTTCTATAAAGAGATGGGAAGCGGCAAACCGGCGGGGCGCGACACAGAGTTTGACGCGCCGGAGGCGTTTAACGAGGAAGAGAAAATATACGAATAATCCGCGGACCTGGCTGGTTTACCTCTGATAAGCGGGAAAGAGGTGAGCGACCCCGCGGCTGACTGCGGGACACCAATGTTAGTGCTAAGGCTGCTATTGGACCTGCTCCTGAGGAAGCGGGGAATACTTTGCCGGCTCTTTGAAAAACAAACGCTTGTTGAAATCGGAAAAAGTAACCACGGCATCCATGTACATTTTGTCTCCCGGCTCGGCGTACCCGAGTTCAATTAAGTCATTGGTCGCCTTAGCCTCAATGCTTGTGGATGACCTTTTTATGAAAAAATCTTTCTTTCTTATATAGAAATCGAAGACCACCTTCATATCCTCGAGTTCATCTACGCTCCTGACCTGCTTGCCGGTCGGGTCTTTCAAAAGTTCGTTGACGCCCGGTAATTTCACAAGCTCTTTCATGTTTGGAATTGCCTTGATGTGATAAACAGCCTCACCGTCAATCTTGGTATCCCCGAGTTTCTTTATTTCCTTGAATGTCTTTATGTACTGGGCAAAAGAAAGGGCTTGAGTCACAGGAGGAGAAACCTTGACTGTTCCGGTCGATTCATACCAGTTACCGGCTATCTGCCAGAACTGTTTTTCCCCTATTTTCAACATAGAAAGGTTTGTGCCAGTAGGCAAACCGACTGATATGCGGAAGTTTCCTGTCCTGAAATCGTACTCCCCCGTCGCCCTGTGGATGAAAACCTGCTTCTCCACTTTACCCTCACGGATGGGTGCTCTCGGAAGTCGGGTCTTCTGCTCGAGGGAAAAACGCGTCGTCTCCAAAGTCTTTTCGGAGGATCGGGCTTTATTAAGAATCGTCTCGGCGCTGGGCCCGCAACCAGAGGCGAGAAGCAACATGAGGCTTACAGCGAAAACCACGGCTGCAATCAAAAATTTTCTCAACACTTTCACCCTTTCATCTCTCGAGTAAAGTGATAGACCCCTCAAAAATAAAACGCTCTTTGAACCTGAGGGTTACCATAGCGATTCCACCACCTAAAACCATCAGCGAATCTTATCCCCGCCTATCCAGACACAGTACCGGGAAACGCAACCACTCCTATGACTACCATTTGATAAATTGAGACAAAAACCTGCTTACCCCTTGAAACAACTATTGCGTTCGAACCCTCCCCCGAAACGAAAAACCTTTGTTTCTTTCGCGTGATGAGGAAATCACCCAGCATTTGCGGTTGTTCCCACCGCGCCTCACTTATCACCCGCGCGTGATAAGGAAATCACCCTTGACTTGAGAAATTTTAACTTAAGGATGCGAGTTATCGTAAAATTATGCAGGTAATGCCATCGATGGTATTCGCTTCAAGAAAGATAACGAACAATGGATGGTTACGCGGGGAAATTTTTAAAGCTTAATCTGAATACAGGCGTGGGAACAGAGTTCATAATCCCTGAGGAAATAATACGAAAATACCTCGGGGGCAAAGGACTGGGGGCATGGTTATTGTATCAGGCACTTGAGCCTCACATAGACCCTCTTGGACCTGAAAACGTTTTGCTTTTCATAACAGGACCCCTAACCGGTGTGGGGATTCCTGCGTTCAATCACCTTTCCATCTGCACCAAATCCCCTCTTACTGGAACTTTTGTGGATGCCGCCCTCGGAGGTGACTTCGGGGTGAGACTTAAATCTTGCGGTTACGACGGAATAATCTTAACGGGTAAATCACCGAGACCGGTCATCATCGACATCACTGTGGATAGGTGGAAAATCAGAAACGCTCAAGCCCTCTGGGGAACAAACGTAGTCAGGGCGCAAGAACTGTTATACAGCAAAATCGCAAGCACTCTGTGTATAGGACCGGCCGGTGAAAATCAGGTCAGATACGCGACGATTGTCTCGGGGGAACACACTGCCCAGCGAGGCGGCGTCGGGGCAGTGATGGGCTCAAAACTTGTTAAAGCCATAAGGGTCGGCGGCAGTTTTGAAACATCCGTTTTTGACCGCGACAGGCTTAAAAAACCGGTCGAATCCATAAAGGCGAAGCTCAAATCCTCAGCCGAAGTGCTCGGCACCCAGCAAGTAAGGACACTCGCAATCTGCAACATGAGGGGCGTGCTACCAACAAGAAATTTCTCGAGCGGCACGTTTGACCGTTACGCGAAAGTCGCGTCCGAAACTCTCCGGTCACAGGTAAAGAGGAAAGCTTTTGACTGCCCGGGATGCCCTATTCTGTGCACAACCGAGATAAAGGTGCCCACGAAGTCAGGATCCATTAAGGTGAAAGCTCCAGGGTATCAATCCCTTGCTATGCTCGGAAGCAATCTCTTAATCGATGACCTGGATTCCGTCATCAGGAACAACTACCTTTGCTATTTACTCGGAGTGGACCCCATAAGCACCGGAGAGACCATAGCCGTAGCCATGGAATTATCCGAAAAGGGGAGGATGGACCTGCCCTTGAGGTTTGGAAGCCCAAAGGAAGTCGGTCCGCTTCTTCCTCTGATCGCCGAACGCAAAGGTCCCGGCAGCGAACTCGCGGACGGCGCGGCAAGCCTCGTTGCGAAATATAGCTACGCGGACGTTGCTATGACAGTCAAAGGAATGGAGATGTCCGGCTACGATCCGAGAGGCGCATGGGGTCAGGGGCTTGCGTTCGCAACCTCGCCTGCGGGGGCAACCCACATCGGCTCAATGCTCGCATCTCCTGAAATAATCGGTTTTCCAGCGTATGTCCGCGGCGCTAAAGCGGGCGGTAAAGTAAAACTGACGATATTTGCCCAGAATCTCTTTAATGCTCTGGCTTGCCTCGTGTTCTGCAACCGTGCGGGATTCGCCCTGCTTTCAGTTCCCGGCTGGGTGGGGAAACTTCCCGTGTGGTCACGTGACCTTTTTATCTCGATGGCTCCCGGCTTATCCGTCTTGTTCTTGGACCTCTTTGACATATACCGCTCCCTTTCCTACGTTACAGGGATAAAATACGACAGGCGCACTTTTCTAAAAGTGGGGGAAAGAATATTCACCCTCGAAAGAATGTTTAACTTAAGGGAAGGCTTCACGAGCAAGGACGATATACTACCTTTAAGATTTGTCGGCGAACCTTTGAGCGAAGGACAAGCCTCCGGAAAAGTTGTTCCCCTCACGAAGATGCTTTTGAAGTATTACAAGTTAAGAGGCTGGACCGAAGTCGGTATCCCGACGGCACAGTGCCTCGACAGCCTAGGGATTGAGTTCGCACCACTTTCCTGAGCGTCCGCCTACCACAAAGCAAGGCTTGATCTTAAGCGTGTAATAAAAGATCAATTTGAAAGGCAACGAGGTCGCTCATCCGAGAACAAATAGAACAAATAGTATCAATATCAATATTGTCCTTATCAAAAATGGCATGCCGAGCTTATCACTTCTCCTCAACAAGACCACCAAATTTCCTCGTTCTTCTGTTGTATTCTTTTATCGCTTCCAACAGATGCTCCCTTCGGAAGTCCGGCCATAACACCGGCGTGAAATAGAGCTCAGTATAGGCTATTTCCCACAATAGAAAATTGCTTATGCGCTGCTCGCCCGCGGTCCTAATCAATAGGTCGTATTCTGCAACATCGGGAGCGTAAAGATGGCTTCGGATCACACGCTCGTTTATCGCCTGGGGTTTTATTCTGCCCTCCGAGGCCATCCTTGCTATGACCCTCACCGCGTCAACGAGCTCGGCCCTTCCCCCATAGTTAAAAGCCACGTTTAATTTCATCCCCGTGTTGTGTTTCGTGTATTCCGTTACCTCTTCCATTTTTCTGACAAGTGAGCGAGGCAGCCGGCTTCTCCGACCGATGAACCTTATCCTGACATTGTTCCTGTGAAATTCCTCAACCCGCCTGTCAAGAAGCTCTCTATTGAAATTCAAAAGAAACCGCACCTCTTCGGCGGGTCTCTTCCAATTCTCAGTGGAAAAAGCGTAAAGGGTAAGAGCCTTTATCCCAAGATCGGAAGCAGCAAGGACAGTTTCTCTGACCGCGACCTCCCCCGCGCGATGTCCTTCTATTCTCGGAAGACCTCTCATTGTCGCCCATCTGCCATTACCATCCATTATGATGGCTACGTTATCCGGTATTTCGAATCTCTTGCTGCTCATTGCCAATCTCTCCCGTGCTCCTAATCGTCGAACTTGCAAACAGAAATATGTTATTTCCCCTGCATAATGGTTTCATCCTTGACCAACGATTTTAGAAAAACGGAATCGGGAATTCCTCAGCTTAGCTCTTTCTGTTCCTCAGGTTCCTCGCAACTTTCCTCGCGCGCGACTCTCTTTCGGTAATGTACTCGATCAACCTATCCATGATGGTCCGAACCTCACCGAAAACCCTTTTCGTTATTTCCTCCTCGTAAATCCTGTCCAGTTCAAGACTGTTCATGTATCTGAAAAATTCCTTCGCTTCTTCACTCACACGCAACACCCCACCCGCGGTCTCGGACCTCCCTGTGCAACGTGTGCAAAGAAAACCTCCTTGCTTCGGCGATATAACGGAACTTAAACCCGGAAGAGAAATGCCACAGCACGCGCAGGAATCCAAGGAGATTCCGATGCCCGAAAGCGAGAGCAGGCGAAGGTCAAAAAAAGGGAGAATGAGGTCCATTTTGTCAGGATGGTCCCTCAACACAGAAAGGCATCCGTAAAACAGATCAAAAACTTCCCGACAGGGTTCGTTATCATGGGTCATAAAATCGACGAATTCAGCCATCACCTGAGCGCCAGCGTAAATCTCGATATTATTTCTTATTTCCTGAAATGAATCGAATGTTTCCGCCTGCTTGATGATGTCCAGACTCCTGCCTTTGTAGATCATCATCTTGGCGCAAGATAGCACCTCGAGCCTCGCTCCAAACTTGCTGTGAGTTCTTCGCACGCCCTTGGCCACTGCGGAGCGCTTGCCGTGGTCACGGCAGAGGACCCTTAAAATCCTGTCCGCCTCGCCGAGCTTGTGGGCGCGGAGCACTATTCCGATGTCATTGAACGTCTTTCCCTCCCGAGCTGAAATGGTTAAATCAGCGCGGGCGTTTGGTTCTTTCACGAAGAAAACCCTCCATTATTGCCGGACCCGTGCTGGTCCCTATTCTGTTCGCTCCCGCGATTAACATCTCCCGCGCGGCGTCCCAAGTCCTCACGCCGCCCGAGGCTTTTACCCCCATATCCCATCCGACAACGGACCTCATGAGCTTAACATGCTCAATCTTCGCGCCGACGGGACCAAGACCGGTTGCGGTCTTAACGAAATCGAAACCGGTTTCCTTTGCGAGTTCACATGCGTGTCTTATCTCATCATAAGTGAGGAATCCAGTTTCGAGGATAACTTTCAATAAGATGTGAGAGGATTTATTCGCCTCCTGCCACTCTCTAACAGCGGAAACAACATTAACGAAATCCTCTCTCACAAGTCCCCATTCTCCTGATTTTGCCGCGGAAATGTTCATCACCACATCCAACTCACGCGCCCCTTCATCAAGGAGATTGAACGCCTCGCGCGCTTTCGTCTCGGGGGTAGAATAACCGAAAGGAAATGAGACCGGCGCGCCTACCACGACATCGGAAGCGGACAAATATCCGCAGGCCATAGGAACATAGTAGGGCGGAACAAACACGCTTCTGAATTTCCAACGAGCGGCTTCCTTCAAGAATACGCCATAATCTCTGATAGTCAACTCCGGCCGAAGGAGCGTATAGTCGATGAGTTCCGCGAGTCTCTCCCCCGTCAGAGAATCAACATCCACCGGCCCAGTTGACAGAACCTCTTTCCCGGAAGCATCGTTTTTTTCAGAACTCATCTTAAGTTCCCCTTTCCAAAACTCAGACCCATAACAGCGATATAGCCGCCAAAAATAGCCCAAAATGAGGCATCAACTGTACTCGAGTTTCCTTATGAACTGAGGCTTTTTCGACCAGTCCTTCTCTACTTTGACTCTTAAATCCAAATACACATGCTTGCCAAGAGCCGCCTCTATGTCCCGCCTCGCCCTTGTGCCGATCTCCTTTATCATCTTCCCACCCTTGCCAACAATAATCCCTTTTTGTGACTCTTTCTCCACATATATAACCGCCTCTATTTCAACAAGGTCTTTCTCCTGTCTTTCCCTCATCTCCTCAACGAGTACCGCTACGCTATGCGGAACCTCCTCCCTGGTAAGCTCGAGGGCCTTTTCCCTGATCAGCTCAGCAACCACAGTCTTCTCCGACTGGTCGCTTATCATCTCCGGTGGAAAATACATCGGACCGTGAGGCAACAAGTTGGCTATTCTGTCGATGAGATAATCGACATTCGTACCAATCGTTGCGGAAATCTCAATAATCTCAAGAAATTCGTAAAGCTCTAAGGCTTTCTCTCTCTGCCTTGCTATCTCCTCAAAGCTCGTAAGGTCTATCTTGTTAAGAAGACCTATCACGTGAGCATCCGTATCTTTCAATTGGCCGGCGAGAAAAGCATCTCCCTTCCCCACCCCTTGTGAGGCATCCATCATAAAAAGAATCACGTCAACCTCACCTATGGTTGAAATTACCATCGTGTTCAGCTTTTCACCGAGAGCGCCCTTGGGCTTGTGAAATCCGGGGGTGTCAACAAAAATCATCTGGCAATCGGGTCTCGTGAGCACTCCCCTTATCCTCATCCTGGTCGTTTGAGGTTTTTCCGAGACAATCGCAATCTTGGAACCCGCTATTCTATTAAGTAAAGTGGACTTACCCACATTCGGTCTGCCCACTATCGCGACGAAGCCAGAGCAAAAATCGTGCTCAGTCACGGCGCCCCTTTAAAATTTTGAAAAACAACAATCCACGAACTTGACGAATAAAAACATTGCCTCCTTTGAGGCGTTGACCATCGAAAGCGAAAACCCACCTGGAACAAAAGTCTAATGCTGAGTAAAACGATGCGTCCCGATATTCAACAGAAGGCCAATAGCGCAGTAACTCGTAAAAAGAGAGCTTCCCCCGTAACTCATGAACGGAAGTGTTATTCCCGTGGTAGGCATTATCCCCATTGTCATACCGATATTCACAACTATTTGTATCAGGAACATAGTTAGAATACCGGCTGCAACCATTGTCCCGAAGGGCTCTTTAGCGGTCGAGGCTATCTTGTAAGCCCGCCACATCAGCAAAATAAAAAGAGTCAACAGTAGCGCCGCACCCAAGAAACCGAGCTCCTCGCCCACGACCGAGAAAATGAAATCGGTATGATGTGAAGGGACAAATCTTAAATTCGTTTGCGTGCCCCTGAATAAGCCTCTTCCTAGTAGCTGCCCTGAACCTATGGCTATCTTGGACTGCGTTATGTTATAGCCGCTTCTAAGCGGATCGATTCCGGGTCTGATGAAAACGAGCAGCCTGTTCAATTGATATGTCTTCAAAATATTGAACTGCACGGCGAGAGCAAAAACCGCGATCAAGCCGAGAGCAGATGCCACCAAGTGCCGAATCCGCGCACCTCCTATTAACAGCATGACAAAACATATCAAGAGAACCACAAAGCTCATCCCGAAATCCGGCTCGAGAAAAATCAGAAATGCAGGAAGCGCGCCAATACCGAAGGCAAATAGATACTCCCTCCAGTTATCGATGACCATCCTCCTGTCAGCAATGAACGTCGCAAGCATGATTATCAACGCAAGTTTGGAAAGCTCTGACGGTTGCAGGTCAGTGAAAATAAGAGGAATCCATCTTCTTGCTCCTCCCTTGGGAGGAAAAAGAAAAACAATACTGAGGAGAAAAATGACGGCAGCGTATATATGTCTTGAGTAAGGCATAAGCTTTCTGTAATCGAAACTGGCTATCAATACCATGAAAATTATCGAAACGACTAAAAAGACGAGTTGTTTCTTAAAGAAAATGGTTGAGTTTTCACCCGTGAAAGTGGCGCTGTAAATCATCAACAAACCAAACACGTTTAGACTCAAGGTGGCAAACAAAAGCAGTTTATCAATTCTGCGGAACGGGAACCTCCGCAGAATCTCTGATGCAAAGCTTCTTCTCACCAGTCCTGGATGAATATCCGTCGGACCTTGTACTCTCGACATGTTATCTCCATTTAGCGATCAGTCACCGACGCTCGGGCGAATCTCACCCTTCGACTGTATGTTAAACAGTTTCTCCAGAATGCGCCTCGCCACAGGTGCCGCGCTCTCCCCCCCGTGTCCGCCTTCCTCGATAGCTACCACAACCACATACTTGGGGTCACCCACTGGAGCGTAACAGACAAACCACGCGGTAGGCTGCTTCCCCACAATCTCACTTGTGCCCGTCTTGCCGGCAACAGGGATTTCATCAAGCGGAAAACCCTCGAATGTGGGACCGGCCGTTCCCTTACCCCTCACAACCCCCTGAAGCGCTTTCTCAATAGTCTCGAAAATGGATGGATCAATCTCGATTTCAGTAATAATCGTTTCATTGGCTCTTCTCACAACCCTACCCTCTTCATCTTCCATGTTTTTCATAAGATGCGGTTTGTATATCTTGCCCCGGTTTGCTATGGCGGTGTAAACGCAAGCCATCTGCAGGGGTGTGGTCAGGAGGTCACCCTGACCAATAGCCATGTTTACCGTGTCACCTGGATACCATACCTGAAATGGCGGGTTTCCCCGGTTGAATTCTTTTTTCCACTCTGGAGTCGGGACTCTACCATCCATCTCGCTAACCAGATCGATCCCGGTCTTTTTGCCAAGCTGGAACTTGCCTGCATATTCCCACAGAGGTCTTCCCTGTTCCTGAATTTGCCTCTGATAGAACGTGTAACCTATTTCATAGAAGACAATGTCGCATGATTGAACAATCCCGTTGAATAAGTTAATGCCCCCGTGCCTGCTCCAGCAGTATTTCGGAAACTGTTTGAAAGCGCCTTTCAGAAACACGTGATCGCAGAAAAACTGAGAGGAGATGTTAAAAAGACCCTCAACCATACCCGCTATCGCGGTAACCACTTTGAAAGTGGAACCCGGTGGCAACTCGCTCATTATCGCCCTGTTGTTGAGAGGATAGTGATTTTTTGGGTCATTTAGCTCTTTCCAAGCTTTTTCGTCAATTCCCTCAACAAATTTGTTGAGGTCAAAACTTGGCTCACTTGCCATCGCTATTATTTCGCCGTTCTTTGGATTTAAGACCACAGCGGAGGCGCCCGAGGCTATGTAATTCTTTCCTGTTTCGGCGTGCCTCCTTGCTCTCGCGACTTTGATCTGGTCTTTGAGAGCCTCCTCTACCGTTTTCTGTATATCAAGGTCTATGGTCAGACGAAGATCGAGCCCTGATCTCGGCTCGACCCTTGACAAGACCTTAACGGCGTTTCCGGCAGCGTCAACCTCTATCCTGTACTTACCAACTTCTCCCCTCAGTTCCTCGTCATACACGCACTCCACACCGGTTAACCCTATCTGGTCTCCCGCTTTATAGCCTTCCTTTTTCTTTTTCTTCAAAATTTCGGGCGATATCTCCCCTAAGTAACCAAAAATATGAGCCGCGGTTTCGCGGAAAGGATAATCCCGCATAGGCATGGTTCCAGCTATTACTCCCGGGAATTCGCGCTGATGCTCCCTGATGTAAGTTACGGTCTCCTCGCTCACGTTTCGCTTGATTAAGACCGCCCGTTGATTGGGAGCTTGAGACCTTTCTATCTTGTATCTTATCTCCTTTTCGCCCATTCCGAGGAGTCTGGAAAGTCTGCCTATCACGCCTGGGTCGTTGCTAATCTCCGCTGGAACAACAGAAATTGTCAGGGAGTTTTTGTTCCTTACGAGAACCCTACCGTTTCTATCAAGAATGGACCCCCTCGGAGCCTCAAGCGCGATCTCTCTGATGCGGTTTCCCTCGGCTTTCTTCCTGTAGTCCTTACCTCCAACAATCTGCAAAAACCACAGCCTTGCAAAAAGCAATCCGAAACATATCATGATTACCACGCCCATAACGGAAAGCCGCATATGCAAGCTCTCCTGAGCAGCATCAGGTCGGTAGAATGTGGTTTCGTGCGGCTTTATCTTGAGCTTTGTCCTCTTAATGAGTTTCATATTTCATTCCCTCTCATATAAAGGATTAAGGCCTGATCGCGCCCAAGTATTCACTGTACTCCGAGCCTCTGAACTTTCTTAAGACGGGAAAGAGCACGAATACCATGAGAGAATCATAGAAAGCCACCGCGAACAGGTACTTTGGGCTCAAGGGAACCGCCCCAGTGCTTCCAAGAACAGCAAGACCACCATGATACAGGAGCTGTTCAACAAGACCACCGAAAAACACAAGGAAAACCGGGAGAAGGACCGTGTAAGTGACAAAAAGGTCCTTAAAGATTCCGACAAGAAAAGCTGTCGCGGCTTTGGAGAATGCCCCCACTCCCACAATCTGACTTCCCGTCAAGTCAAAAGCCAAACCGCCTATGAATCCCACCAAGCATCCCTCAACCGGACCGTCTTGAATTGCGACTATTATCGCGATTACGAGCATCAAATCAGGTTGAACACCGAGAATCTTGAGCTCCGGAAAAAGCGAAAGCTGCAGCAAGTATGCGATTAACATGGACACGCCGATCGCGATCTTTCGCCTCCTGCTCATTGAACCTCCTTAAGAACCGCGGATTCGGGTTCTGGGGTAATGATTATCAGCACCTTATCTAGACGCGAGAATTGGACAAAGGGCTTAACGATAACAAGCCGGGTAAGACCTCTCCCCCTTCTTCTCACTTCAGTAACTTTGCCAACAGGTATTCCTGGAGGACAAGTCCCACCCATTCCGCTCGTAACTATCATGTCACCAAATTTGAAGACGGCATCTTCGTTCATAGGGATGAACCTGAGAGTGCTTTCGTTTCTACCCTCAAGTATTCCCGTCTCCCTTGTTTTCGAGTTTCTCCCGCCAACCGCTGACTGCGCGTCTGTGATAAGTTGCACAACAGAAGACCGTGAGCCAACCGATATAATTCTCCCAACAAGACCGCTGTCGGTAACCACGGACATGTACTTCTTGACTCCATGTGAAGAACCCTTATTGACAATCATCAGACGGCGCCAGTTATCGGGGGATTGCGCTACAATCTCGGCGCCTACCGTATCTTTGTAAGGATTTTCCTCAGACCACCTCAAAAGGGCTTTCAACCTGTCAAGCTCTTGCCTCAATTCCCTTGTCTCAAGCGCTTCCCTGCGCAAGCTGACAACCTGCTCTTCCAGTTCCCTCTTTTCCTGGAGAAGAGACGGTAAATGGACAATATTCATAATCCCATCCCTTATGGGCCTAAAGATTTTCGCAAGCGCGGAAGTGAAGGGTGTTATGATGTCTGTGAAGAAACTCTGGATTTTGTGCAGCGGACCGTTGTCACCCTCGCGTGCGTAAACCGTTATCATCGTGACGCACACTATGAGAATCAGCACCAAGATAATTCGATTTCTTCTGACTCTGGGGACGCCTGGCATGACTACCCGCTAACATCACTGACTCGCAGATGAGATCAACACTTTCCTCATTATGTCGAACTCTTCGAGACACTTTCCTGAACCCATAGCAACACAAAGAAGAGGATCTTTGGCAGTGTGAACCGGCATGCCGGTTTCATTCCTTATTCTTTCCTCCAACCCTCGCAGGAGAGCTCCTCCCCCCGCAAGTATGATTCCCTGCTCCATTATGTCGCTCGCCAGTTCCGGCGGGGTTTTGTCAAGAGCATCTTTAACCGTCTGGACCACCTGACTTACCGGTTCCTCGATTGAGTGGCGGATCTCCTCTGCAGTCACAACAACGGTCTTGGGCAACCCAGAGGCAAGGTCTCTTCCTTTTATCTCTTCTTCGAGATTGTCATCCGTGACAGGGTACGCGGACCCTATCTTTGCCTTAAGGTTCTCCGCCGTTCTTTCGCCTATAAGCAGCTGGTAATCCCTCTTTATGTAATTTATTATTGCCTCGTCCATCTCATCGCCACCTACGCGAATTGACTGGCTCGTCACGATACCGCCGAGCGATATAACGGCAACCTCGGTAGTTCCCCCACCGATATCCACAATCATGTTTCCAATAGGCTCATGAATGGGAAGCCCCGCGCCAATCGCTGCCGCCATAGGCTCTTCGATTATGTAGGCAGCCCTTGCGCCCGCCTGGATAGTCGCTTCCTCGACCGCTCTCTGTTCCACGGCCGTAATGCCGCTTGGAACCGCCACCACAACCCTGGGTCTCGCTATTGATCTCCTTTGATGAACCTTCTGTATGAAGTATCTGAGCATTTTCTCGGTTACGTCGAAATCGGCGATTACCCCATCCTTAAGCGGCCTCATCGCTATAATATGTGCGGGCGTCCTGCCGACCATCCTCTTGGCTTCTTCCCCTACAGCGATGATCGCGTTGGTTATCGTATTTACAGCAACAACAGAAGGCTCATTGAGAACAATTCCCTCGCCCTTGGCATAAACCAACGTATTGGCGGTACCTAAATCGACAGCCATATCCTTCCCGAAGGAGCCTCCGGAAAATAATCTTGAAAGGAACGACATCTTTCGTCCCTCACCTTCCTTGTTGTTTTTACCGATTTACATTAACAAATTAAGCATAAAAACGAAAAAAATTCATCCGCAAGTTTAACGGATGTAAACAATAATTGACAATATTATAATTTAACAACTCATCTGAGCAATATACCGCACTCCGATTTAAACCTCCGATTTAAACAATAACACACCGGAAAACATTCACTCATTGTCAGCAGGAAGAATCCTCCGGGAAGAAAAGCGCTATTTCCCGCTTCGCGCTTTCAGGTGAGTCCGAGCCATGGACTATGTTTTCTGTGATCTCTGTTGCGAAATCACCTCTAATTGTACCGGGAGAAGCCTTCCGAGGGTCGGTCGCTCCCATCATGCTTCGAAATCCAGCAATGCAACCTTCACCCGACACAATCGCGACAACAACGGGACCGCTGATAATGAAAGAGACAAGGTTACTGAAAAAGGGCTTTTCTCTGTGTTCCGAGTAGTGCTTTTCCGCAAGTTCCTTTTCTATTCGCATCATCTTCATATCCTCTATGCGGTAACCCTTCCGCTCAATTCTCGAAATCACTTCTCCTATTAACCCTCTGGACACACCGTCCGGCTTTATTATTAAAAGAGTTCTTTCTATACCCATAATTTATCACCTGTCCTGTCTGATCTCCGTGGAAGCGTTTTGTTGCTTTAAGAATATTCGCGCCTCTGAAACCGTATAAAGAGAGCCAGTGACGCAGACCAATCCCAAGGGACCGGCAATTTCCGTTGCGTAATTCATCGCCTCGGAAAAATCTTTCCTCAATTCATGTTTTACTCCCAGAGCCTCGCACAGACGGGTTAGTTCCCCCGCTGGTATCGACCTCGAGCTCCTGTTCTGCGTACAGACAATCAAATCCCCGGCAGAACCCAGAATTTTCAAGATGGTTGGGGCATCCTTGTCCTCAAGTATTGACACCACAAAGATCAGTCTTTTGTATTCAAACTCAGAAATTATCGATGAGACGAGCTTTGAGATACCGTCCGGGTTATGCGCCCCATCAAGCAATAAAAGCGGCATTTCGCCAGCAATTTCGAGCCTGCCCGGTACCTTTACCGACGCGAGAGCAGAGCGGACGGTTTGCACATCAAGGACTCTACCAGGATGCGATATTTCCATAAAACACTGCGCGGCGTAAACCGCGCACGCGGCGTTCACTGCCTGATGTTTGCCCAAAAGATGTATCTTCATGTCACTGTAGCACCTGTTATCCAAACCTATCATGGATATTAATTGCGCTGGAGCTTCACCCCTTACGCGGTAGGGAAGTATGTAGTCGAGTTTGAAATCTCTTCCGAAAACCCGCAGGCTGGCATTCTTCTTCTGACACTCAGAGAAAAAAATCTCAAGAATTTCCTTAGACGCTTCCGCGGTCACTACAACTGAACCACTTTTTATTATTCCCGCTTTCTCTTTCGCTATGTGCGCCTTTGTCGGTCCCAGCTCTTTAACATGGTCCATACCCACATTTGTGATAACGCCCACTCTTGAATTAACCACATTGGTCGCATCCCATCTTCCGCCCATCCCAACCTCCAAAACCCCCACGTCAATTCCGGCTTCTTTAAAGAATTCGAAACCAACCGCTGTGACGACCTCGAAATAAGTAAGTTCCTCACCGAGTTCTTGTTCCGCCCGCTCGACAAAAGGGATGAGTCTTTCCATGATACTTGTGAAAGCGTCCACGGAAATGATTTGACCGTTAACAACTATTCTTTCCCTAACGGTCTCCAGATGAGGGGAGGTATACAGCCCTACAAGGAATCCTTCCTCCTTAAGGATCGTGGAAATCATGTTCGAAACCGATGTCTTGCCGTTTGTGCCCGTTACCTGAATTGATTCAAAGCTATGCTGGGGATTACCAAGCATATCAAGGACCCGGAGTATCCTCCTCAAAGAAGGTTTGACACCGAGAACTACTTTGCTGTCAAGATAATCTACGGCATGGGAATATCTCATCGCTTCTCTCGATAAGCTTCAAGTATTTTCAACTGCTCATTGAGCTTGTTTCTCTGTTCGGTAAGTTCAGCTTCTTTTTTACGTTCCCGCTCCACTACTTCCGGTGGGGCCTTAGCAACAAACAGCTCATCAAGAATCTTGGATTTAACCCGCTCAAGCTCGCGCTCCACCTTTGCAAGTTTCTTCAAAATCCGCTCAATCTCCGCAGAAGCATCGACTTTTCTCTCCCAGGTAAGATATGCTTCGCCATACTCAGTAACCACACGAACGTCAAATTGACCCGACGGCGGGGATTCATTTACCTCAAATTGCTTAGCGCCGCAAAGGTCAATAATGTAAGAACTCCAACGAGATATCATCTCCTTTGATTCACCGCTACAGACTATATATATGCTCGTCCTGTCTGAAGGATGAATCATGTGCTCGGAACGCGCCGATCTTATCCCCGTGACAAAGGATTTCACAATCTCCATCTTTCTTTCGGAATCCTCGTCCCTTACAAAATCATCGTGCAACGGCCACGGCGCCAACATAACCGTGTCCCCCTTGTGGGGCAATCTCTGCCAGATCTCCTCGGTTATAAAAGGCATGTAAGGGTGTAGAAGCCTTAAGGTGCACTCCAAAACCCTCCAGGACACCCATTTTGCCGTCGCATTTTCGGCATCCGACCCTCTGTAGAACCTCGACTTTGCTATTTCGAGATACCAGTCGCAGAATTCACCCCAGAAGAACTTGTGGAGCGTCTTGCCAGCGACGCTGAAATTGTAAGAAGACATCGCCTGAGTGACTTTGGAAATCACATTTGAAAGCCTGCTCATTATCCACCTGTCGGCGAGTTCAAACTCGAGACTGTCCAGCGGGTATGCGAACGGGTCGAAATCTCCCAAATTAGAGATCACAAGCCTTGCGGCGTTCCAGATTTTATTCACGAAATTCCTGTTGCCAGCAATCCGCTCCTCTGCAAGGTTAATATCCCTTCCCGGTACCGCAATCGATGAGAGGGTAAATCTCAGCGCATCGGTCCCGTAGACCTCAATAACATCAATGGGGTCGATTACATTCCCACTCGATTTGCTCATCTTCTTGCCCTCGTAGTCCCGCACGAGGGCTGTGACGAATACTTCCCTGAAAGGTACATCACCCATGAAATAGAGTCCAAGCATTATCATTCTGGCGACCCAGAAGAAGATTATGTCGAAACCAGTTGTTAAAACGGATGTCGGATAAAAAACCTTAAGTTCAGGGGTGTCTTCGGGCCACCCCATGGTGGAAAAAGGCCAGATGCCAGAGGAAAACCAGGTGTCAAGAACATCGGGGTCTTGGGTCAACTCGCCTGAGCCGCACCGGCACTTTCGCGGCTCATCAACGGATACGATTATTTCCCCGCAGTTTTCGCAGTACCAAACTGGAATGCGGTGACCCCACCACAACTGTCTTGATATGCACCAGTCCTTAATGTTTTCCATCCAGTCGAAATAGACTTTCTCCCACCTTGAGGGCACAAATCTTATCCTTCCATCTCTCACAGCTTCTATCCCCGCCCGCGCGAGGTCCTTCATTTTCACAAACCACTGCTCGGAGAGGTAAGGTTCAACTTCAGTCCCGCATCGGTAACAGTGTCCTACCGCATGCATATGGTCATCGGTTTTCTTAAGAAAGCCCTCATTCCTCAGGTCCTCTAAGACGCCGTCGCGGGCCTCGTAGCGGTCAAGTCCTGAATACCGACCGCCGTTTTCACTTATGCTCGCGTCCTGATTGAATATGTTTACGCGCTCAAGACTGTGTCTCACGCCGATATCAAAGTCTGCTGGGTCATGTGCCGGGGTTACTTTAACCGCACCAGTTCCAAACTCAGGATCAACCAATTCATCTGTAATCACCGGGATTATTCTTTCAACGAGCGGGAGGATAACTCTTCTCCCCACGGCGTCTTTATACCTCGAATCCTTAGGATGAACCGCAACGGCTGTATCCCCGAGCATCGTCTCGGGTCTCGTTGTTGCGACGACAATCTCACCGTCGCCATCCTCGAAAGGATAGGCAATATACCACAGATGACCGCTCTTCTCCCTGTATTCAACCTCGATATCGGAAAGAGCGGTAAGACATCGCGGACACCAGTTGATTATGTATTCCCCTTTATAAATAAGCCCGGCGTCATACAGCCTTTTGAAGACAGTACGAACAGCAAGGGAACAACCTTCATCCATTGTGAAACGCTCCCGCTCCCAGTCGCAGGAGCAGCCAAGTCTCTTCAACTGCTTGATTATGGTGCCACCGTATTCTTCCTTCCACTGCCAGACGCGCTCAACAAATTTTTCACGACCGAGAGTTTTCCTGCTCATTCCCTCCTTTTCCAACTGCCTCTCCACGACATTCTGAGTCGCTATCCCAGCGTGGTCCGTCCCGGGAATCCATAAAACCTCAAAACCCTGCATTCTCTTCCATCTGGCGAGAACATCCTGAAGCGTATTGTTGAGAGCATGACCCATATGCAGGACACCTGTAACGTTCGGGGGAGGAATAACCATTGAAAACGGGGGGTTCCAGGAATTAGTACGAGCATGGAAGTATCCTCGCTCTTCCCAATAACAGTACCACTTCTCCTCAAAATCAGCAGGAGAACAGGCGCTCTTCATTTCTCTCTTATCTGAAGAATAATGTTCACTCAAACCTTACACCGCCCGGACCTTTTTCCCGAAATTGTATTGCCTCTTTGCGGTTTATACAACGCCGAAGGAGTCGGCGAACTTAAAAGTCTTCGTCCTGACCGTCTTTTTCGATTTGCACGAAGCATGCCCACCGGCAACAAGCCGAAAAACTGTAATATGTTAAAATCCTACAAAGCTCACTGAAGGACAGGCCAACCAGGAGGCACCATGATTTTAGCGTATATCCTAATCTGCTGTGTTCCTCTTATGCTCGGCATAATCGTGATTATTGCAATCGGCAATTCCGCGGTAAAAACTTACAAAACAACCAGAAGGGCTTACGCCCAGGTGAGTCCGTATTTAAACGACCTCAAGTCAAGAGCCCAGAAAGCGGTTGAGAAAAGCACCGAATTTGGAGAAAGACTTGAGCGCTTAGCTGAAGTCTATGAAGAATTGGGTGGCAGGTGGACATTCATATCGGAAAATTTTCAAGAAACATCAAAATCTCCACTTGTTAAGATGGCGGAATTCGCCGGAAAGATTTCATCAAAACAAAAGGGCGATTAAGCTGTTTCTTCTTCCTTTGCCTCACCCTCCTCGGAGAATTTGATTTCGGAACGCGACGTAAGTAGCGTAGGTTTGTAATTCTCGGCAACAACTTCTCTTGTGACAACGCATTTGACAATGTCCGTTCTGGAGGGTAGTTCAAACATCGTTGTCAGGAGCGCATCTTCCATAATAGCCCTAAGACCTCTCGCGCCTGTGGCTCTCTCCAGAGCTTTCTCCGCGATCTCCTCGAGCGCGCCCTCTGTGAAGATAAGCTCAACTCCATCGAATTCGAAAAATTTCTTGTACTGCTTCACGAGAGCGTTCTTCGGCTTAACGAGTATTTCCATGAGATGCTCTTTTGTCAGGTTATGAAGCGTCGCCACTACCGGAAGCCTTCCAACGAACTCAGGAATCAATCCGTACTTTAGGAGGTCCTCAGGCATTATTTGAGTAAGGATCTCGCCAATATTCTTTTCACCCTTAGGCTTTACCTCAGCCCCGAAACCGACACCTTTTCTTCCGACCCTATCCTCGATTATGTCCTCTATACCAGAGAACGCCCCGCCGCATATAAACAGAATATTAGTCGTGTCAATTTGGATGAACTCTTGATGCGGGTGTTTTCGCCCTCCCTGCGGGGGCACGCTCGCAATCGTTCCTTCGAGTATTTTCAAAAGAGCCTGCTGAACACCCTCGCCGGAGACATCGCGCGTAATGCTTGGACTTTCGCTTTTCCTGGCTATCTTGTCAATCTCATCTATATAGATTATCCCCGTCTCAGCCTTCTTGACATCTAGGTCCGCCGCCTGAATCAGTTTCAGTAAGATGTTTTCCACATCCTCGCCAACATATCCCGCCTCGGTGAGCGTCGTGGCGTCGGCTATGGCAAATGGCACATTAAGAAATCTCGCGAGCGTTTGCGCAAGAAGGGTTTTTCCGCACCCTGTCGGCCCAACAAGGAGAATGTTCGACTTTTGAAGCTCTACGTCGTCATTCGAATACGCACCCACCTGGATTCTTTTGTAGTGATTGTATACGGCAACCGAGAGAATCATTTTCGCGCGTTCCTGCCCTATGACATACTCATCCAGGAACGCATGTATATCCTTGGGCTTCGGAATCTGCCCGAGCTGAATATCAGGTGTTTCCGAGAGCTCCTCAGCGATTATCTCGTTGCACAACTCTATACACTCATCGCATATGTAAACACCTGGCCCAGCGATCAGTTTTTTCACGTGCCTTTGAGTCTTTCCGCAGAAAGAACATTTGAGTAAGTCGCTTCCGTCTGAAAACTTTGCCAACTCAACCTCCAGCTAATTTTTTACTCTTAAGTGCCGCTTGAATACTACCGGCTATGTATTTTTACTTCTTTGGCTTTCCGGTTTCCTCCCCAATCTTTCGCTGGGAAATTACTTCATCGATTATCCCGTACTCTTTAGCTTGCTCAGGCACCATTATGAAATCCCTGTCGGTGTCCTGGTGGATCTTCTCAATCGGCTGGCCTGTGTGCTTGGCCAGAATTTCGTCAAGAAGCCTTCTGGTCCGCAATATCTCCCTTGCTTGAATATCTATGTCAATAGCCTGCCCTGACGCCCCTCCGTGTGGTTGATGGATCAGTATCCTTGAATGAGGCGTCGCAAACCTTTTGCCCTTTGTCCCTGCAGCGAGAAGAACCGCGGCTCCGCTTGCCGCCTGTCCTATGCAAACCGTTGAAACATCACAGCGTATGTATTGCATAGTGTCATAGATCGCAAGAGTACTGGTAACGGTTCCGCCGGGGGAGTTTATGTATATGTTTATGTCTTTTTCAGGATTTTCACTTTCCAGATGAAGCAGTTGAGCCATAACGAGATTAGCCAGATGGTCATCGATCTCCATCCCGATGAAGACTATCCGCTCCTTCAGCAAGCGAGAATATATGTCAAAGGAACGTTCCCCTCTTGGAGTTTGCTCAATCACTATCGGAACAAGTTGGCCTTTCATATCTTCCTTTCGCACCTCCCGGTTTTTCTTGTTTCCAGTTTAACTTAATTAACTTAACCCTCTTCGGGCGAATCTCCCTTCGGTCCCTATTCGGCTCTTTCTGTCTTATTTTCCATTTCCCCGGAAATCGACTCTACCGAAGAAGGATCTTCCATGCTTGCGGCTCTTTCTATCTCTTGTGGGGTTGGCGTTTCCTCCGCGGAAACAGAATCTTTCGTCTCATCGGATTCTTCCCCGGAATCGTCCTGAGCATTTTCGCTTTGGTTCATCTCCGTTTCGCTTTCCCGCCTCAAATCACCGGATTCTTTCTCGCCTTCAGATGGTCCGGTAGCGGATACTCCACCGCGGATTTCGGCGTTCTCAACCAGGAAATCAACCGCGCGAGATAGCCTCATATTCGCAACTATCATGGGGATCTCTCCTCTTCTTCTTATCTCCTCGAGCACTTTCTCCGGGTCTCCGCCCGCTGCCGCCACCCTCTCTTTAATATATTCCTCGGCTTCCTCCTCAGAAACCTGTATATTTTCCGCATCAGCAACAGCCTCAAGGGCGAGTTCGGCTTTCAGGCCTTTGATAATCTTCGGGCGAAACATCTTCTCCATTTCGTAGCGGGTCACCTTAGCCGCCTTCAAATAGTCCTCAAAATCTATGCCACGCTCACGGATCTTCTCTGCGAATTCCTCAATCTCCCTGTCGATTTCCCTTTTAACCATGGACTCGGGAAGATCAATGTAAGTTTTATCAACCAGCGCATCCACGACACTCTGTCTTACTTCCCTTTCCGCCGCCATTTCCTTAAGTTGTGATATTTTGTCTCGCAGGTCCTGTTTGAACTGGTCAACGGTCTCAAAAATGCTTATTTCTTTAACAAGTTTGTCATCAAGTGGAGGAAGGACCTTCGTCTTTATCTCTTTGACTATTACTCTAAACGTTGCGGGTTTACCAGCAAGTTCCCTCACCCCGTAGTCGGGAGGGAAATTGACAACCACGTCAATGATGTCTCCTTTTCTCGCCCCAACAAGTTGGTTGTCAAAACCGGGCAGGAAATCACCAGCTCCTATTTCAATCAGGACATCCGAACCACTGGCTCCTTCCTCGGGGATGCCCTCGGCAAAAGCCTTGTAGTCGAAAAGTAAATAGTCGCCCTCGGAAGCGGGCCTCCCTTCAACAACTTCCAAAGTGGCGAACCGCTCACGAGCTTGCTGCATGGCTCTTTCAACATCGTCATCGCTTACGTCGGTGTCGGGTCTATCAACCTTGATCCCTTTGTAGTCTTTGACCGCCACATCTGGCTTTACGTCAACCTTCGCCTCGAAAACCACGGACCTGTCATCCCTTGTCTCGAGCATCGTGATTGTTGGTTCGGAAACGGGAAATATGCCTGAAGATTCAACACCGGCAAGGTACAACGAAGGAAGTCCCCTTTCCACCGCCTGCTTGAAAACGTTATCAGCGCCCAAACGCCTATCGATAACTGCCCTCGGGACTCTGCCCTTTCTGAATCCAGGAACGCTGATGGTTCTGCTTACCTCTTTGTAAGTCTCATCTAAGGCTTCTCTTAAGTCGTCAAACTCAGCCTCTATCCTTAGTGTAACCTCATGACCTTCCTTTTTTAATACTTCCGCTTTCAGACGAATCTCCTCCTCATTTCATCATGTAGCGATTGGTGCGAGAGGGGGGACTCGAACCCCCACGGTCAAAGACCACGGAGTCCTAAGCCCCGCGCGTCTGCCAGTTCCGCCACTCTCGCGAAAGACAAGACCGACCGCCTCAAAAATTTTCATAAGCTTAGGAATCTTCCCACTGACTATTTTACCATTTAAAACCACAAGCAATTCAGGCTCGCTCTGTCCTTAAATATAACCATATCCTGATTTTCTGCAGGCGCCTATCTATTTCGATACGGGTCCCCCTTAAGCCTCCATTAAAAGAGCGCACAGGCGGGGAAGCTCCCTTTATTTTGAAAATCTCCCAATCATCTTTCAATCTCATTTGAAAAGAAGATCCAGGGTTTCATAACGATCGGAACCCTATGAAAAGAGTTTCATCTCCTATCCCCTATCACTCAACCGCCAATCCTCAGATTTGCCACTTGACGGGAGTTTTGCCTTTCCAAACTCGAAAATGATATATAGAAACGGTCGATGAGAAGGTGCAAACAGCCTGTTATGTAAGGAGAGCAGAAATGAGTAAAGACAAGATAGGGGTTGGCATTATCGGTTGCGGGCGAATATTCGACCTCCATATGCTCGGATATGAGGGAAGAGAGGACGCATCTGTCATAGCGATATCAGATATCTCAGAGAATAAAATGCGCAAAAGAGCCGAAGAGTACGGAATTCCTAAGATTTACACCGACTACCGCGACCTCGTTGAGGACCCGGCTGTGCAGCTTGTGGAGATTCTCACCCCCCATCACCTTCACCGGACAATGGCAATCGAGGCATTGGAAAAAGGAAAGCATGTCTCGCTTCAGAAACCACCGGCGATAAACGTTCGGGAAATGGATGAAATAATTGAAGCGGCAAATAAAGCGGGAGTGGTACTGCGAATATATGAGAATTTTGTCTTTTACCCTCCCGTGATGAAAGCGAAATCGCTGATAGACGAAGGCGCGATCGGAGAACCCTTGAACATTCGCATGAGAACTCTATCTGGGAAGGGTGGCTGGGAAGTTCCGCTTGAGGCATGGGCCTGGCGAGTCGACGAAAAGACGTGCGGCGGAGGACCTTTTGTGTTTGACGACGGCTACCACAAGTTCTCAATGGCCCTCTACCTTCTTGGGGATGTGGAAAAAGTGTTCGCCTGGATGGAAGAGCTTACCATCGGAGAGGGAAGAGCGGTTGACGCTCCAAGCATATGCATCTGGAAATACAGAGAGGGTAAGAAATTTGGAAGTATTGATTTCACCTGGGCCTACAATATGTATATCCAGTCCGATTATTACGCAGCGGACGACAGGGTCGAGATAACGGGGACAGACGGGGTCATCTGGATAACGCGTGGGCACGGCAATATGCTCAGCATACCTCCACTCCTTCTCTACCGCGAGGGTGAGCTTAAAGCTTTCACGGATCTTGAGGTTGACTGGGGAGCGAGCTTTCGCAATTGTACCCGCCACCTGCTTGACTGCCTTGCTGCCGGCCAATCGCCTCACCTTACTCCCGCTGAGGGCAGAAGGGTTCTCCAGTTCGCCCTCGCGGCGATAAGCTCAGCAAGGGAAGGTAGAGAAGTGCATCTTGATGAAGTGAATTAAGCGCAGATATGCTCAACGGTCAAATCTGTCAGACCTTTTTTGTGAGTTTCAACATGAGGTGTCTTTTCATTATCTCAAAGTGATGCGGAGACGCTACCTCGTTTATGAGGTCAGGTAGAATGAGAAATTCAATCTTGTTTTCCAAAAATAAGATCGAACAACACAGGAGGTAGAACGGTGACCAAAGTGCTTTATTACCTTTTCGCTTTTGGTGTTGGGCTTATTCTGGCCGTTCATCTTGCCATGAACGCCGATGTTGGGCAAAAGCTTGGCAACGCGCGAGCTGGGAATGCTATCTTCTGGGTGATCGGCGCGATCGTCGCCGTGGTGATATGGCTTGCCGGACCAGATAGATCAGCCGTATCTCAAATTTCCAAGATTAACCCACTATTGCTTTTGGCGGGAGTTCTGGGGGCCTCGCTTGTTCTTGCCACCGCTGTAATCATTCCTAAAATTGGAGCTGGCGCAGCAAATGTCATGCTCCTTTCCGGTCAGGTGATCGCGGGAATTTTGATAAGCCACTTTGCCCTGTGGAGTTCACCGGAAGTCTCCATAACCTCCTTAAAACTCCTTGGAATCGCCATAATGATAGGCGGTGCGTACATAGCGGTAATGCTTTGACCTTAAAACAGAGGTATATGTGGAATATCGGCGCGTAAAACGCGCCTTTAACATCGCAGGAATGCTTGCAACCCGTTGTTGTAAATCGAAAAATTCAATGCTAAACTGCTTTTGCTCACAGAGGATGAGGGCCGTTAGCTCAGCTGGCAGAGCAGGGGACTCTTAATCCCAAGGTCGCAGGTTCGAATCCTGCACGGCCCACCAGAACAAAAGCGGGGCACGAAAATCCACGTACAGGGGATAAACCCGCAAGGCTAACAATTACCTTACGTCTTTAGGGTAAAACTCGAAGGAAATTTTCCGGCTCGATCTTAAATTATGAGGCGCGCCATCCGACAATAGTCTCGCTATATTCGAACGCTTCAGAGTATCCGCATATTTATGCACCTTTGACAGGCCTCCTTTGAAGTGTTTTCTTCCGAAATCCCCTATGCCGCTCTTATTTCAATTGAACCCCTCGGCCGTTATCCCCGGGATTACGTGACTGCGCGGTTGGTAATTTGCTCAACATGTATAGAATGCGCGGCAAGGTCTTTGCCGAAAGGATTTAATTATTAGGCCTGGGTAAGGACAATCATTACGGAAACAAAAAATTCTTCATATCTGCGGATAACTCGCCCGATCAGAATTTTTGTTTCCCAAATAATTTTCCAAGTATGCGGCCGCCTTATAGATAAGTCCCTCAAATTTTTCCATGCGGTAGGAAACGTCTTCCCTTAGTTCTTTAAGCCTGTTTAAGAAAATCACGACTCTGTCAAAAGAACTATTTTCCATAATTAATGAGCAGTAACTCACAGCTGCGCTTGTATCGAACCCGGTTTCTTGGACGCAACTTTGCAGCGGCTCATGCCGCATCCTTGACCCTGTCGTAAACCTCGCGCGCTGCCAGGGGGCTCCCGTATCCGTTCTTCTTGATCAGCCATTGCTCGTTGTAGCTCTCAACGAACTTCCCGACGGCCTCCCTGACTTCCGCAAGGTTCTTGAAGGCATACCCGTAGACGGTCTGCTCTTTGAGGGTGCGAAAGAACCGCTCGACGGCCCCGTTGGCCTCCGGCTGTGAGACGTAGGAGTAGCTGGGAGTGAAGCCCCAGGGCTTTGACCTGCGTCGTGAACCGACCTGACGTGTAGATGCAGCCGTTGTCCGTGCGAAGAGAGATCCCGCGGGCTACGCCTCTCTCGGCATGGCCAAACTCGCGCTCGAGAGCCATCGATACCGGCTCCAGCGCCGCAAAGCGGTTGCCCTTCTTGCATACGTGCCATCCCATGCATTCCGCCTTCAAGTGCTCGACACAGGCAAACACCCATCCCCATCCGTCATCTAAGGTAAAGACCCTGGCCCCGTCGGTGGGCCACATGAGGTTCGGCTCGGTCATGATTATCGTCCCGTCGTGCTCAGCCGGCGGCGCCTTTGGCACGCGGTGCGGCGAGAGCAGGTTGTTCTCGCGCATGACGCACAGGACGCGCTTCTTGCCTGCACTGACGCCTTTGCCGTAGTAGAGCCTCGCTCAGACCTTTCTGTGGCCCTCCCCGATGAAGGGAGAGGCAGAGAGGTCCTCGCGGATAAGCGCGAGGAGTTCCTCGTCTGACACCTTACTCTTGGGCCCTCGCTTGCTCTTCGATGGCGGTTGTTCATCTGCCCGGGACATAGTGTCAAGATCGTAGTAGAAGGAGGATCGCGGTACGCCCCAGGCGGAGCAGACCAGTTCGACCCCGTACACTTTGCCGGTTGAGGGCGAGACGGTGCGGCTCATCACCGCGACCTCCTTCGTCTTAAAGACTCCTTGGCCTCGCACCTCTTGCGCAAGAGCTCGATCCCCATGGTCAGCTCGCCGATCTTCTTGTTGGCGCGATCGAGTTCCTGGCTGGTCGGCTCTCCCTCTCGTTCCTTGAGCCCCAACTCCATTCCGGAAAGCGCCTTGTCCCTCCATCGTTCAAGCCGGTAGGGTTCCACGCAGAGCTCGCGGTAGGGCGAGTCAACGGACTCGCCGCAGAGCATCCTCAGGACCACCTCCGACTTGCGCCGCACACTCCAACGCCCGTTTGGGAGCAGGGGACCGGCGCCCGCGTCGGGTGTCGATCCACTCGGCCTACGGCCTCCCTCCTCTCCGCCCGACGCTCCATCACCCTTGCCCTTCGGTCTACTTCCCAATCTCATTGAACCACCTCCTTGGACATGAACGTTACCGTTAATCTGTGTCCAGGGAAATCGGGTCCGCTATACCCTTTTCAAATACCAAGACAAATTTCCCCGTTTTACACAAAACATTTACAACTCACCGCGCTGAGAAGGCATAAGATTGATGAAAGAGTTTTTGAGAAGAATGGGAAATTTCTGACACTAAGAATCCCCTGACAAGAAAAGTCTTCAATTATCAAAGCTCCAAATGGAACCCAAAATTTTAGTGCAGTTTTTTCGCAATATGTCAGTACCCGCATAAGATTTCGGCGTAAACGATCACCCTTTGAAAAGTTCGTTATTTGGCAATTGCCAAAATTGTTATTGACTTTACACAAGTTTAATAATAAAAATTAAACGTTTATAGCTGGGTTTATGGCATTCGCACTCGATGGAGGTGATTTGATTGAATGGGAGACTCGTAACCAGGAGAGACTTCCTGAAACATGCGGGAGCGACAGCAGCGCTTCTTGGTCTTTCCGAGTCGTTTATCCCCCAGCTTGCCAGAGCACTTCAAGAACTAGCCTCAGGAAAACCCCCGGTAATCTGGATCCAGGGTCAATGCTGTAGCGGATGCTCTGTTTCTCTTCTTAATTCTAATTACCCAATGGTTGCCGAACTCGTGCTCGATAAACTTTCCATTAGGTTCCATCCAACAATCATGGCAGCTGCCGGCGATAAGGCGATTAGCGCGATTGAGGAGACCGCCCGTGATTTAAAGGGGAAATACGTTCTTGTCGTCGAGGGTCCCGTTCCGGAAGCTGAGGGCGGCGAGTACTGTACATTCGGGATCGAGAAAACCACTAAAGACCTCCTTGGAAAGTCCGTTCCCAAGGACAAACCAATGACTCTTTGGATGGAAGAGCTCGTTCCGAAAGCCGCAGCGGTTATCGCTGTCGGCAATTGTGCCTCTTTTGGAGGAATACCGAAGGCTAACGCGGAAGTAACCGGGACAAAACCGATTTCCGAGGTCGTTAAGAAGATAGACGCTAACAAGCCCGTGATAAACGTGGGCGGCTGTCCTCCTCATCCTGACTGGGTGGTCGGCACGGTGCTTGAAGGGCTAACATGGCTCTCCGGCGGAAAAAAGCCCGATCTGGATGAGCACCTCAGGTCCAAAACATTCTTTGGAAAGCTCATTCACGAAAACTGCGAGAGGAGAGCGGCTTTCGACGCGGGGTTGTTCCTTGAGGACTGGAACGACCAGAATCCTGACATGAAGCTATGCCTGTTTAAGATGGGCTGCAAGGGTCCGGTCACATACGCCGATTGCCCAATCAGAAGGTGGAACTCAGGCGTTAACTGGTGCGTTGGGGCGAACGCCCCATGTCACGGATGCGCTGAGCCTGCTTTCTATAAAGACCTCTCCCCTCTCTACGAACCACTCCCGAACGTCAACTTTGCAGGTCTTACAACTTCCACTGACGTTCTTGGGTGGGTAGCCGCTGGTGCGACAGCCGCTGGTGTTGGAGTTCACTATTTGCTGAAACAGCTCGGCAAGAAGCCCGAGGAAAAATCGGAAGGTGGTGAGTAAAAGTGGGGCGAATGGTCAGTATCGACCCTGTCACTCGCATAGAAGGTCACTTGCGAATCGATATTGAGATAGAGGGAGACAAGGTAAAGGATGCCTGGTCAAGCGGAACGATGTTTCGCGGTTTAGAGATGCTTCTTAAGGGAAAGCATCCCTGGGATGCACAACAAGTAACGGAGAGAATATGTGGGGTCTGTCCCCTCGTCCACGGAACAGCCGCGTCATACTGTCTCGATGACGCGCTTGGCGTCGAACTCCCTGACAATGCCAGACTGATAAGGAATCTTTGCCTGGGAGCGAACTTCATACAGTCTCACATACTCCATTTTTATCACCTCGCAGCTCTGGACTACGTTGACGTCACCGCGGTAGCGAAATACACGGGAACGAATCGCGCCCTTCAAATCCTGAGAGACAAAATCGTGGGTCTCGTTAAAGCAAATGATGTTTACCCGTTCTTACCACGTTACGAATCCAACGATTATGTAAGCGACCCCGAACTTGCGACCGTACTGGTAGGGCACTATGTCGAAGCGCTCGAGATGCGAAAGAAAGCGCAGGAAATGCTCTCGATTTTCTACGGCAGGATGCCCTCATTCGTCGGAACGGTTCCCGGTGGCGTTACCACCCCTCCGACCATATCCAACATAGCCGCGTTCAGGTCACGGCTAACCGAACTCAGAAAGTGGATTGACAACGTCTATCTTGCAGACATTCTCCTGCTTGCCGAAGTTGAAGCCTACAAGCCCTTCCATACTGCAGGAGATTCCGGAGGGAACTATCTTGCCTACGGCGGATTCGACGAGGATTCGCAGGGCACCAAGAAATTCCTTCCTCGCGGGGTAATATTCAACAACGACATATTCAACGTCGAAGGTCCCGACAAATTCGGTGAATTCCAGATCACAGAGTCGGTCAAGCACTCCTGGTATACCGACGAGTGCGAATGGCTGAATCCTAAGAATGGCAAAACCGAGCCTGACATCCACAAAGAGGGGGCTTATTCCTTCCTGAAAGCGCCGCGATATAAGGGCAAGCCTATGGAAGTCGGACCGCTTTCGCGCATGCTTGTTAAAAAGCCGGATCTACTCGTCAACCTTGCGAAAGAACTCGGACTTCTTGACAACAAGCCTATCAAGATCGGACTGCTTCCCAGACATGCGGCGCGGGCGATTGAGTGCAAGATACTTGCCGAAGAAATGGACAAATGGCTCGATCAACTCAAGCCAGGCGACAAGATATGGGACAAGAAAGACATCCCGAGCGAATCATACGGAAGAGGACTCGTGGAAGGACCGCGAGGCGCGCTTGGCCACTGGATTCATATAAAGGGAAAGAAAATCGACAATTACCAGGCAATTGTCCCCACCACATGGAACGCATCACCAAGGGATAAGAATGGCGAAAGGGGTCCCATTGAGACCGCTCTAATCGGTCTTCCAGTGCCGGATCCGGAAAATCCGATAAACGTGGTGCGCTGCGTCAGGTCTTTCGACCCGTGCCTCGCCTGCGCGATTCACGTTATCCATCCCTCACATAATGGCGTGAAAGTTTTTCAAGTGATTTGAGGGAGGTGCCCGTTGAAGGAAAAAATAACTGTTCCGGGACCTGCAAAGGTCATGTATAGGATCTATCTCGGTGCGCTGATACTTGCTCTGTATTCCGGGTTTTCCCTGTTCCATACTTTTCTTTCGGGCTGGAGGTACCCTTGGAGCGTAGGGCTGATGCGCGTGTTCAACTTTTACATGGGCTGGGTGCTTGCCCTGACCGCTTTCGTTTACCTCTACTACGCAACGTTAGGGAAACCCGCCGGCTGGAAAGAACCTCTGGGGATTTTTAGAGCGCTATTAGCGCTACTAACCATATGGTTCTTTCTTCTTACCTATGCAGTTTACAGACCATACGGCTGGCTGCAGAAAATGGTTTCCTGGATTGGCGGACCTGCGAAGACCTTCGCGTTGTACGAAATTTTCCTATGGGTAATGCTCCTTATGACCGTGATTTATATCTACGCGCGATGGGCGAAATCTGAGAGGTTCCCGCGTTTGAGGTCCAGTAGGTCTTAGCGGGAGGAGGGTGGTAAGATTGAGCACTAAAGGATACAAGACATTCAAGGGAGGAATTCATCCTCCATATTTCAAGGAACTTGCCTGCGGAAAGCCGATTACTCCCGCTCCCCTGCCAGATGAGATAAGAATCCCGATGTCGCAGCACGTTGGGGCACCCAATGAACCTCTTGTCAGCGCCGGGGACAGGGTAGAAGTCGGTCAAAAGATCGGGGAGTCGCAGGCTTTCATATCAGCGCCAGTCCACTCCTCTGTGAGCGGTACTGTCAAATCGGTTGAGGAGATAACTGTTTTCACAGGCGCGAAAGCGAAGGCGGTAATAATAACACCCGATGCCGAGCAGCCGGCGTTTTCAGGCTCACCAGCAAAACCGGTCGGCGATCTCACGCCAGAAGATTTAAGGAAAATCGCGCGGGACGCGGGGCTTGTTGGAATGGGCGGAGCGGCATTCCCAACTCATGTTAAGCTCACGCCTCCCAAGGACAAACCGATCGATACCGTGATCATAAACGCTTGTGAGTGCGAGCCTTTCTTGACCTGCGACCATCGCACAATGCTTGAGCGTCCGGAAGACCTGATTGAGGGCTTGCTACTGCTTATGAAAGCGGTCGAGGCAAAGCGCGGCATTATCGGGATCGAAGCTAACAAGATGGACGCAGTAGAATTAATGCAGCGCAAAGCAAGCGGTAAGGCGGAATTGTCGGTTGAGATTCTCGACGTAAAATACCCGGAAGGAGCGGAAAAGCAGCTTATTTTCGCCCTGACTGGAAGAAAGGTGCCGCCGGGCAAACTGCCTTCCGAAGTGGGTTGTCTTGTCCAGAACGTCGGAACGGCTGTGGCGCTATATGAAGCAGCAACGATAGGAAAGCCCCTATATGAGCGAGTCGTGACCGTCACGGGAAACGGGGTAAAAACTCCTTCGAACTTCCTCGTGAAAGTCGGTACCCCTGTCTCCACATTGATTGAGGCTGCTGGTGGCCTCGTGGAAGGAACCGAGAAAGTCATAATGGGCGGACCGATGACGGGCTGGGCGCAGGCGGATCTTAACGCTCCGGTAGTAAAGGGTACAAGCGGGATCGTTGCGCTTACCGCTGAGCTCGTGGATGTGCGTGAAGAGCATGCCTGCGTAAGATGCGGCAAATGCGTTGACGTCTGCCCAATGTTTTTGATGCCAAATTTCATTGTTGACGCCGTGAAGAAAGAGGAATGGGGTAAGGCAGAAATGTGGGGCGCTCTTGATTGCTTCGAGTGCGGTTGCTGCTCCTACACTTGCCCTGCTTACATACCTCATGTTGAGTATGTACGGAAAGCAAAAGCCGAAATATCGGCTCTGAAAAAGTAGTGGAGGCGATGTTAAGTGGCTGAAAAGAAAACCTTAAAAACCGTCTCCCCTCACCTTCATGAGGAAGGACAAACCATAGAGCGCGCCATGAAGGATGTGCTGATCGCGCTTGTCCCAGCGGCAATTGCTGCCTTGATCGTGTACGGGATGAATGTCGTATATATCTTCGCTGTAAGCATGATAACCGCGGCTCTTTCTGAAATCGTCATGAGGAAAATCTTTAAGCGCAAGGTAACCCTCGGCGATATGTCAGCCATGGTTACCGCGGTCCTGTTCGCTTTTCTTCTTCCCCCAACCACGCCGCTTTGGGTTGTCGCGATTGGGTGCTTCATATCGGTTGCGATAGGTAAAGAACTGTTTGGGGGTCTTGGGAAGAACATATTCAACCCAGCGTTATTCGGAAGAGTAGCCATAATGCTTTCCCCGCTGTGGATCTACACGGCTAAGTTTCCCAAGCCTTTCTTCTGGAAATCGGTTGGATTCTTTACGCCGATATCCGTTGGCATTGACGAGACGGTTGCCGGAAGAGTTGTGTATCAAACACTTGCCGGAAACCCGGTAAATGTTGTTACGAGCGCTACTCCTCTATCGCTTCTAAAAAGCGGGAAGATGCTCACAAACGTAGTGACAGGTCCTACCCCCGTCGGCGCCACCTGGGTAACCTCTTCGGGAAAACCCTCCCTCGGTTCGCTATTCCTCGGCACCCAGGCTGGTTCGATAGGCGAGATTTCGATACTGGCTCTTTTGATCGGTGCCATCTATCTGCTTTACAAGAGGACCATCGACTGGAGAATTCCGGCGGGAATGATTGGAATGTTCTTCTTCATAATGCTCGTGACATGGAATCACCCGTTGTATCAACTCTTCAGCGGGGGTCTTGTGCTCGGCGCTTTCTACATGGCAACCGACTGGACAACCAGCCCTGTTTCCAAACGCGCTAAATGGATCTACGCGTTCGGAATAGGTTTGTTTGTTGCGCTGATCAGGCTTGTAAGCCCCCTACCCGAGGGTGTCGCAATCGCCATACTTCACTGGAACGTGCTGACGCTTCTTCTTGACAGATATATCGCAGAGCCCAAGTTCGGACAGGTCAAGAAGAGCTGGTTCAATAAGCTACCGTCCTACGCTAAGACGGCACCGGCTCAGGAAAAATCTTAGGGGATTTCCATTAATAAACCAAATGGCTAAAAGCCCCCGCATTGTGCGGGGGCTTTTGCTATCATTTAGAAGCGAACGTCGAGATTTAAAAAGGGCTTGAGTAAAGACAAAACAGACATGAAAAAAGACAAGATCGTGATAATAGGAATAGGCAATCCAATCATGGGCGACGATGGCGTGGGCGTTGCCGTTGCAAGAAAACTCAGCGAAATGCTTCCCGAAATAGATGTGATAGAGGGAAGCGTTTACTGCGCCGACCTCTTACCCTTTCTCGAAAGGCGCACAATGGCTATTTTCATCGATGGGATTGAGGCGGGCGAGAAAGCCGGTTCTATCTTTCGTTTCAATCCACGCGAAATTGCCCTGGAGAACAATAAAACGCCGCTATCGCTTCACGAATTTGGGGTCTCCGAACTGCTTGCGGCGGCTTCACTTACGGATTCTTGTCCTGAAAATGTTGTCGTTTACGGAATACAGGTAAAAAACATCGGGGTCGGTATGGAGTTAAGCGAAGAAGTGGAGAGGGCTGTGAAAAAAGTTTGCGACCTTGTGGTCGATGAAGTGAAAAACTATGTCGAGAGCTCTGAAAGTCAAAATTAAGGGGATAGTGCAGGGCGTGGGCTTTCGCCCATTCGTTTACCGTCTGGCTTGCGAGAACTCGCTTAACGGATGGGTAACAAACGACACGACCGGGGTGGAAATTCTGGTTTCGGGCGATGAGAATTCTTTATCGCAATTCTTGGACGCGCTGCGCAAAAGACACCCGCCCCAGGCCGTGATTGAGGAAATCAAAATTGATGAAGAGCCGCCTTACGAAGGAAAAGGGTTTAAGATAATTCCGAGCAGGCGGGACGGGAAGCGCGAAGTATTAATATCGCCAGATCTTGCGACGTGCCCAGATTGCCTTCAAGAACTTTTTGACCCGGAAGACAGAAGATACAGATACCCCTTTATCAATTGCACTAACTGCGGTCCGAGATTCACCATAATCAAAGAAACCCCTTATGACCGTCCTTTCACATCAATGTCAGCATTCAAGATGTGCCCCGACTGCGAGCGAGAATACAATGACCCTCACGACAGGAGATATCACGCCCAGCCAAACGCGTGCCCGGTCTGCGGTCCAAGACTTTTTTTAGTTGATAACCGGGGATCGGATATTCCAGGAGACCCCATCGATAAAGCGGTTGAAATTTTAAAAAACGGGAAAATTCTCGCCCTTAAGGGTCTGGGGGGATTTCATCTGGCCTGCGACGCAACCTCTGATACCGCGGTTACAACGTTAAGGTCACGCAAGAAGCGTTATGAAAAACCATTTGCGATAATGATTCGCGACCTCGACACTGTGCGCCAATACTGTAAGACTTCGGAAGCCGAAGAGCGCCTTCTCTCCTCCCCGGCCGCTCCAATAGTCCTTCTCGAGGAACGGGAAGATTCTCCAATTTCAGATGCGGTTGCGGGAATCCTGAATGTCCAGGGAGTTTTTCTTCCATACACACCTTTGCATCATTTACTGATGGAAGAGATTGATTTTCCCCTTGTCATGACAAGCGGGAACGTATCCAGCGAACCAATCGTAACAAAGGATTCCGAGGCTTTGGAAAAATTAAGAAATATCGCTGATTATTTCCTCGTCCACAACAGGGAAATCGTGACGCGCTATGACGATTCGGTCGTACGGTTCTTCGCTGGCGGTGTTTACCCCGTTAGGCGCGCGAGGGGATACGCGCCGTATCCCCTGACCGTTAAGTATGATGGAAATACACAAGTCGTGGCATTCGGCGCGGACCTTAAAAACACCTTCTGCGTGCTTAAGAAAGGTCAAGGTTTCGTCAGTCAGCATATCGGGGATATGGATAGCGCTTCAGAGGTGGAGCATTTCCGTGAGGCGATGAGCGCCATATTAAGGTTGTTTTCCCTAAATCCCACGGTTGCCGCACACGACCTTCACCCGGACTACGTTACCACAAGGCTGGCTACAGAGTTAGATATGCCTAAAATAGCCGTGCAACACCATCATGCCCATGTCGTAAGCTGCTCAGCAGACAACGAAATCTCAGGCGAGGTGCTCGGGGTAGCCTTCGACGGTACCGGTTACGGGGATGACGGCAACATTTGGGGTGGGGAGTTCCTTATTGCCGATGAAAACGACTACAAGAGAGTCGCCTCACTTTATCCTTATCCTATGCCTGGCGGCGACGCCTGCATTTACAGGCTGTACCGAATGCTATTCGGGATACTTTCAGAAGCGCTCGAGGATGCCATAAGCGCCGCTGACAGGCTCGTTTCTTACGCCAAAGTAGATGAGGATGAACTAAAAGCAATGGTCTTTCAGGTGGAAAGCGGATTCAACGCTCCCCTTACCTCCGGCGCTGGACGGCTGTTTGATGCGGTTGCTGTCCTGACCGGACTGAGAGACAGATGCGTCCACGATGGTCAGGCTGCTATGGAACTGGAAGCGATTTCATCTGACGCCAAAGGAGAGTACCCTTTTGAGCTAACCGAGAAAGACGGAATCATTGTCGCCGACACAAGACACATATTCAGCGAAATAATGAATGATATAGCTAAGTGCGTGGATGCAAGCGATATTGCCGGAAAATTTCACAACACTATATGCGAGATAATAATCGAAGTTGTAAAAGAGATATCCTCAATTTTCGGTAAGCACCGCGTTGTTCTTTCCGGCGGGGTGTTCCAGAATGTTAAACTAACTGGTCTGGTACTGGAAAAACTAAAAAAAATAGGGTTTGATGTTTTCGTACATAGACGCGTGCCATGTAATGATGGAGGGATATCGCTCGGTCAAGCAATAATTGCAGCCCATAAGTTCAATCAGATGAAGGAGTGATCCAGGTGTGTCTTGCCGTGCCAGCGATAGTTGTTCAAATTCACGATGACAACATCGCAACCGTCGAAATAGGCAACGTAACGATGGAAGCAAGCGTCATGCTGGTTGAAGATGTGAAGCCCGGCGACTATCTCCTTATTCACGCCGGCTTCGCCATAGAAAAGATCGACAGCGAAGAGGCTCAAAAAACGATAAGTCTCCTTGAAGAGATAAAAAACCTCGATGAGATGAAAGGTCTTAGTGAATAGATGAAGTATATCGATGAGTTCAGAAATCCTGTCGCTGCGGAGAAACTCGCGCATAAAATAAAATCATCAGGCACTCGCATGAGAATTATGGAAGTCTGCGGAACTCACACCATGGCAATCGCCAGGTCCGCTCTGAGGCCTCTTCTTTCCCCTGACGTTGAACTGATCTCAGGTCCCGGCTGTCCAGTGTGCGTAACTTCAGATACCGACATAGACCGGGCCATCGCCATTTCCCTCATGCCAGATGTCGTTCTTGCGACCTTCGGCGATATGATGAGAGTCCCGGGAAGCGAGAGCTCGCTTTCTGACGCAAAAGCCAAAGGAGCTCTTGTGCGCGTTGTCTACTCTCCGCTCGAAGCTTTAAAAATCGCCAAAGAACAACCGGATAAGAAGGTCGTCTTTCTGGGAATAGGTTTTGAGACAACAGCCCCAGCTGTTGCGGCCACCGTTCTGAAAGCGAAAGATGAAAATGTGTCAAATTTTTATGTCTTATCCCTTCACAAACTCATACCGCCAGCTCTTAAAGCGCTTCTGTCAACTGAAGACCTCCATCTTGACGGACTCATTCTTCCGGGCCACGTGAGCGCGATTATCGGGAGCAAACCTTATGAGTTCATACCTCGCGAATTCGGAATCCCCTGCGTGATTGCCGGCTTTGAACCCCTGGATATTCTCAGCGCCATCAGCATGATTTCAGATATGAAAAAGACAAACCCCGCGGTTGAAATAGGTTACGCAAGGGCGGTCAGACCTGAGGGAAACCCGAAAGCGCTGAATGTTATGTACAGCGTATTCGAAAAAGTTAGCGCGCTTTGGCGTGGAATCTCCGAGATACCGCAAAGCGGTCTCGATCTTAAAAGCGAATTCGCCCAATTCAGCGCATCTTCCTTTGATGTGGAGTTACCCGAGCCAAAAGAGAAAAAGGGCTGTGTCTGCGGAGACGTAATCAGAGGCAGGGTAAAACCAAATGAATGTCCCCTTTTCGGAAAATCATGCACGCCGGAGAGTCCGGTTGGTCCGTGTATGGTTTCATCAGAAGGCACCTGCGCCTCTTACTATATTTACGGCGATTAACATTATCTTCGATTCAACGGCATATTCCTTTAAAGGAGATCCTTTATGAAGGACAACTTGATCAAGATTTCTCACGGTGGCGGTGGGCTTATCATGCATAGGTTACTGAACGAGGAAATAATCCCCGTTTTAAGCGACCGAGCTCAGACCGTTTTGGAGGATGCAGCGGTTTTGGACGCCCCCGGAGCGAAACTTGCATTCACCACCGATTCCTATGTGGTAAATCCTCTATTCTTTCCCGGAGGAGATATCGGAAAACTCGCTATCTGCGGAACCGTAAATGACCTGTCAATGCGAGGTGCAAAACCCCTGTGGATATCAGTTGGTTTAATCATAGAAGAGGGCTTTTCAATCGCTGACCTCAGAAAAATCCTGAAATCCGCCAAGAAAGCGGCCGAGGAAGCCGGTGTGGCAATCGTGGCCGGCGACACAAAAGTGGTTGAGCGAGGCAAAGCCGATGGGCTTTTCATAAACACTTCGGGCGTCGGAGTGATACGTGAAGAACCCTTGATTAGCGTAGCAAAAGCCAAACCAGGTGATGCTCTGATAATCAACGGAACAATAGGCGACCACGGCATCGCAATCGTAACCTACAGGGAAACTTTTCCTTTCAAAGTAAGCGTCGAGTCAGATTGCGCGCCGCTTAGCAGCCTCGTGGAGACAATGTTAGCCTCAGGCGAGGTCCACGCTTTAAGAGACCCAACCAGAGGGGGTCTCGCATCGGCTCTAAATGAGATTGCTGACGCCTCGAAATGTTCCATAGAGATCTGGGAGGAGAGTATCCCTGTTCGAGACGAGGTGCGGGGCATTTGCGAGGTTCTCGGTCTTGACCCTTTGGGCGTGGCAAATGAGGGTAAGGTGCTTGCCGCCGTAAAGAGCGAAGACGCAGAAGAAATCGTTTCAAAGATGAGAAGCCAGAAGTACGGGTCCGATTCGTGCGTCATAGGAAAAGTGTTGGAGGGTCCGCCTGGAGAAGTACGCCTCGCAACATCAATCGGCTCGCGCAGGATACTCACCATGCCTTCAGGCGAACAGCTTCCGAGAATCTGTTAAGAAAGCGGTTGGAAATTTTGCTCCCATTCACTTGTTCGCCCGCTTAAAATCAATGAAGAACGGATGTTCAAATTTCTTTCGAGCGCTTGAATGGGGTCCCGCTTGTTCTTAAAATTGTTTGGGCTTTAAATCTCGAATTCCACCGGGTATTGAAACAACGAGGACGAGATGAAACGAACTCGAAGGAACAAATATAAATCTCGTTTCGCTTTTACTACCGGCTTGAATTACTTTCTGGGGATTCTGACCGAAATAGCTTTTGTTTTAGCCCTCTCATCTGCCGTCATGCTGCTTTATTTTGTTCTGGAGAAAACCGTAAGATGATTTTTGCTCCTCTACGAGAAGACCTCAAACTCATAGGCTGGGGTATCGGCCATGTTATTCTCGGCGTTGGCGCGATCATGCTCATTCCCCTCGGGGTCGCCGCGCTTTCCTCCGAATGGAACGTGGCTCTGGACTTCGCTATCGGTATCCTCACCTGCCTGATTTTTAGTCTCACAACCGAACTGACATGCCACTCTGAAAAAGATTTCTCATGGTCTCACGGCCTCATCGTCGCCGCTGCTGGATGGATTGTGGCGATGGTCCTCGGAGCGATCCCGCACTACCTTTCCGGTCATTTTGGGTCTTACCTCGATGCGTGTTTCGACCTGATGAGCGGATACACAACCACTGGTCTCTATCTTCTACAAGATCTCGACCACGCCTCAAACGGCTTGAACATGTGGAGACACTTGCTTACCTACGTGGGTGGACAGGGGATAATTGTCTTCACGCTCACTTTTCTTTTTGCCGGAACCGCAGGAGCTTTCAAGATATACGTCGGAGAGGGAAAAGAAGAAAAAATTCTACCGAACGTCATTCAAACGGCACGAGCCATCTGGATCATAAGCCTCACGTATTTGATTGTTGGCAGCGCCGCTCTCTGGATATCCCTCTCTTTCGAAGGAATGTCTCCGGGACGCTCCCTCCTCCACTCAATATGGCTGTTCATGGGAGCATGGTCAACCGGCGGATTTGCTCCCCAAAGCCTTAATCTTCTCTATTACCACAGTTTTCTTGTTGAAATTTTGACCATGGTCATCTTCGTAATCGGCTCGTTTAATTTCGCGCTCCACTACGCCGTCTGGCAGGGAAAGCGCTCGGAGATCGTCAAGAACGTCGAGATAAGGTCTTTTGCGACAACAGTTACCATCACGGCACTCATCATGGGAATAGGCATGCAAAAAATGGGCACATACGGTAACGCCTTGTCTGTCTTCAGGAAGGGGTTTTACAACCTGGTCTCCGCGCACACAACGACCGGTAACAATACGATATACGCGACATCTTTCATCAAGGAATTCGGCTTTATCGCTATGTGGGCGACAATAATCGCAATGGCAATTGGAGCAAGCGCGTGCTCCACGGGAGGCGGGTTCAAGGGGTTCAGAATGGGAATCCTCTACAGGTCAATTAGATGGGATGTCAGAAGAATGGTGTCTCCCGAATCTAGCGTGGTCGTGGAGAAGATTCATCATATAAAGGACATCTTTCTCGACGATCGAATGATAAAAAGCGCTATGACAATCATTCTATGCTACGTCGCCGTCTATGTTGTTGGTGGAATTCTCGGGATAATGTACGGATACTCTCCTTCCGTCGCCTTCTTTGACGCAGTTTCCGCTGCGAGCAACACGGGTCATTCAGCAGGACTTGTATCTCCGGGCATGCCGGTACTGCTAAAAATCTATTACATATTCGCGATGTGGGCTGGAAGACTCGAGTTCGTGAGCGTTTTTGCGCTTGGGGGGATGATTGTCTCCCTGTATCGGGGGGAAAGATTGAAAAGAACGCTTAGATGAAAGATACAAAGAAATCATCGAAATCGATCTTGGGTGCTCTTGCGTTAGTTCTTGTCGCGGTACTTGTGGCAGGAACATTGATCCTCGCGCACGGCTCCACCTGTCACGGTTCGGAGAAAACGCGGATAAACGACCTAATTGAGAACGCCAAAGAATATGACGGCAGAAATGTCATGGTGGAAGGCGAGGTGGTCGGCGATAAACTGCAACGGGGAGAGTATGTTTTGATCACCGTAAACGACGACCCATACAGCAAACAATCTATACCATCTGGATCTAAACCCAAAGGGGTCGGGAATATAGGGATTGGAGTATGGGTTCCGAATAATAAAGCTAAGGAAATATCTGTGCCAGGTTCTTACGAGAGACAGGGTCAGTACGTAAGAATCGAGGGCGTCTTCAATAGAGCGTGTGCTGAACACGGGGGCGACATGGATATTCACGCCGAAAACGTCGAAATATTGAAAAGCGCTCACCTTATCCGACACCATATCCAGTTCTGGAAACTCCTTATTGTTTTGGTCCTATCGTCAATAACCATTGCTCTTTTGCTCGCGGTAAGAAGACCTGCAAAAAAAATTGAATAGACATAAAATTTATAAGAGAACTGCGCCAGATCAACCGACTGTAAAAGGTTGGAATACCGGTGCTTGAAGAACAGTATTGAAGAAGGGGTGTTGAACTCTTGCACGTTATTATCGCAGGATGCGGAAGAGTTGGTTCAAACCTTGCAGAATCGCTTTCATATGAGGGTCACGATGTTGTAATAATTGATAGAGACGCCCGTTCTTTCAACAGGCTCGGGAGAACGTTCAACGGCGTAACCATTGAGGGTGTCGCGTTCGACGAGGATGTTTTAAGAGAAGCGGGCATCGAAAATGCGGATGTTTTCGCAGCGGTAACGAATTACGATAGCACTAATCTCATGGCTTCCGAGATCGCCAAATCCGTCTTTGAAGTTCCAAAAGTGATTTCGCGCCTTTACAATCCAGACAAAGAACTCACCTTTTACAAAATGGGAATCGAATATATATGCGGTACCACTCTAATGACAAACAGAATAAGAGAAAAGCTATTTCAAGAAGAAGACCTGATTATCCATGAGGACCTCCCATCGGTTGGTCTCCAGGTAATCGAGGTTACCTTACCCGCACAGGCAAAAGGTAAGAAAGCCTCAAGTTTGAATTACGGAATAAGCTCAAGACTCATATTGCTCCAGCGCAACGGCACTGTGATTGATCTAAAGGATGACCCAAAAATCCAGGAAAACGACAAAGCAATAATGATAATGCGTAAAGACGGCTGGCCGGTCCTGCTTGAGTGCCTAAGTGACAGCCACTCCGCAAAGTGCGAAATATTGAAAAGAGAAATTCCAGCCTCGGAAACAGAACCCGCCCAAAACGGCCAGACTAAGATCATCATCGGAGGGTGCAGCCAGGTAGGGGCGCACCTCGGCTATCTGATGTCGCTTGATGGCTACGATGTGACCATAATAGATGAGAACCCGGGCCTTTTCAGGCGCCTGCCCCCGCGGTATGAAGGCAGGTGCATTGAGGGGGTTGTTTTTGAAGAGGATGTTCTTGTCGAAGCCGGGATCGAAGAGGCATCATGCTTTGTCGCTGTAACAAAGTTCGACAACAAGAATCTCATGGCGGCGGAAGTCGCGCGTCACGTTTTCAAGGTCCCTCATGTCATGGCAAGACTTTTCAATCCCGACAAAGAGCAAACATATCAAGCGCTCAATTTGAATTACGTTTGCGGAACAAGGCTTTTAAAGCAGGCGCTCCTTGAATATATACTTGAACCAAAGGTGAGTGTAAGGACCTCGTGCCTGAACAACCAGTTCGACCTTGTCGAGTTTGAGTGCCCCCCCTCGTGGGACCATGTGGAGATTTCAAGCATAAAGAAGAAGATCGGTCTCTTCTTCGCATATATTCTTAGAAGGGGTAGCGGATACATGCCAGAAGACGGATTCGTCCTTAGAAAAGGAGACCATATAACTGCTTTGGTAACTCAGAAAAGCATGAACAGGCTTGAGAAGTATTTGGAAAGAATTTAAGGGAGTGATCAAAGATTCAAATCGTTATCAGCGGCGGAGGCATGGTCGGATCATTCCTTGCGAAGGATCTGACACAGAAGGGGCACAGCGTGGTTGTAATTGAAAAAGACCCGCAGATATGTGAACGGCTCGCCCGTACCACAGAAGCAATGGTAATCAATGGGGACGCGTGCGATTACCGCTATCAAGAGGAAGCGCGAGTCGATAGGGCGGACGTCTTTGCCGCGGTCACCGGCGACGATGATGATAATCTCGTCGCATGCCAGCTGGCAAAGACATCTTTTAACGTTCCAAGAGCCGTGGCAAGAGTCAACAACCCGAAAAATGAGCGCATATTTAACCTAATGGGAATCGATGCCATCTCGAGCACAACCGTCATAGGACATCTAATCGAGGAAGAAACCACGGTCGGGGACATTATAACTCTTCATCTTATGAGAAAAGGACAATTCGCGATTGTTGAGCTTGACATACCGGAAAACGCCAAGAACTCATGTTCAAAACCGATAAAAGATTTAGGGCTTCCCAAAAACAGCGTATTGGTTGCGCTGATCAGAGACGAGGAGGTTCTCATTCCGCGCGGGGACCACACGCTTAAATGCGGTGACAAGGTAATCGCGGTTACGTCTGTCGATCAGGAAATAGAATTGAAGGAAAAGCTCACGAAATAGCTTTTATTAATACTTGTGCAGTATGTTTACCAACTCCAAAAAGCAAACCAACAAGAATCAAGGGTACTCATGTCCTGGGTCGCCACTCGGACATATTACTTTCGCTTCTAAGCTGTCCCAAATGTATGCGCTGTTTGGAACAACAGGACACCTTGGCTCATCTCTGATAAAACTTGGGACAAGAGACATAACGCTTGATGGATAAATCCCATTTTCAATATAGAAAGCATTTGCCTGTCCGTCAATGATCCGAAGGTTCGCCTGACATGTTCTACGCTTTGCGTTAGCAATAAGCCTAAACATAACTGGAATGGCGATTGATACGAGGATCGCGAGTATAAAAATCACTATCATGAGTTCCATAAGAGTAAATCCGGAATCCTCTTTAGACTTCCTTCTTTTAAGCACCTTCATTTCAACCAGATCCTTTTAATCCTTTTCAATAATAACAACGATAATAAGACTCTTTAGTTTATATTGTAAGGTTAAATTCAGGACATAGGCAACAGTTTAATGGTATTTCTGATGAAAACACAATACATCGCAAATTCCCTGAATACTTTTTATGATTGATCGCTGTTCTCACCTTAACTTGAACTCTGAACAAACTGAAACCCGGGGCATCTGCTTTCTCGGTCAATTGATTAATACGGCCACCAACCAGCCACGACAAGAAGCGAGAGACAAACTCACAGAGTGAATGCTTCAAGGTTTTATGATGATTTTCATCGCTTCACGGTCATTTTTGAGAACATCTAAGGCCTCGCCGTAGCGCTCGAGGGGAAATTCGTGAGTGATGAGTTCCGCGACACGCACTATGCCTTTTGCAAGAAAACCTATCGCGCGCTCGAAGCAATGCGTTTGGGCAAACGTTCCCATGAATTTAATTTCCCTGCGGTAGATATCATAAGGTTTGATTTTAACAACCGCATCCTCATTTGGAACTCCGAAAACGGCAATGCATCCTCCGACCCGCACGAAATCAAAGCACTGCTCGACTATTTCACTTGAACCTGTCGCATCTATTACATAATCAAAACCTTTCGGCGCGAAACTCATGATAATTTGGTGAGCGTCTCTCGCGCCAGATCGCCCTATCTGCACAGTGTTTGCACCCGCGAGCTTCCGGACCATTTCGAGTTTCTTCTCGGTTGGAGCGCAAACAACAAGATTTGAAGCGCCGCAATGCCTGATCATCTGAGAAAGGATAACTCCCGCCGGTCCAGCACCGAAAATCAAGACACTCGATCCCGGTTTTATTTTAAGGGCATCCATGCAATGGATCACGCATGCTGTCGGTTCTGTGAATGCCGCCTCTTCAAAGGAAAGGTTTTCAGGAATTCGAAAGACTTTCTCGCTGTTAACCACAACATATTCGGCAAACCCACCAGGACCGTTGCACCCCAATGAGTAGAAATTCTCGCAGTACAGGGGTTCATTTCTCCGACAGAAGTAACAATGACCGCACGGAAGCGCGTTATCCGCAGTGATCCTTTCTCCGGGTTTAAACTCAAAAACCTCATTTCCGCATTTTTCAACTGTGCCCGCAAACTCGTGACCAGGTGTTAACGGGAATTCGGAAATGAACCTTCCGCTGTGAATATGAATATCGGTCCTGCAGACTCCGCATGCCTTGACCCTGATGAGCACCTGCTTAGGTCCCACCTGAGGAACAGGAATATCAAGGATATCAAATTCCTCAGGAGCACTATAAACAAGAGCCTTCATTTGTGCACCTCCTTGCGCCCTCGCATAAAAAGACTACATGAGCAAGCGCTTGATAACCAGCCCGGAACGTTTTATAGTATGGATCAAGAAACGGGCATGATATCTTTACATTGGCGGTTTACGGGCGCTTTTCACTAAGATCAAAATTTGTTTGAAATAAACTCTATGAATTGACGGCATTAAAAAGAATATACAAATGGTCGATAACCGTGAGGTCCCGGTATTGATTGCATAAGCTTATTTGAAAATCGGTAATCGTGCTTGATTGAACACTTAATACTTAAAAGATTTGGGTCATTTTCCGATTTTATATATTGTAGGAAATTGTAGGAAATATGCTTGTAAAACAAGAAAACAATTAAGGAACTTTTTATTCAAAATATGAGTCCAAAAAGGTAGAATGTCATTATAATTCTTGTATTTTTTGGATTGATTATTTCGTGAGGTTATAAGCAAAATGGCTGAACCACCAAAGATGACAGAATTTGAAAAGGTTCTTGCCGAACAGGAAAAGGAGCAGAAGCAGGAACCAAGAAAAGTGAGAAAAGTTCAGTGGCCTGCCCCGGGGACGGTGGCAGGCGGGGAGACCGGGACTCCCCACGGGAAAACTCCCTCCCCGATTGGTGCTCCGAAGCTTGCAGCTGTCCCCTCCGAAAAACCTGGCGAAGAGCACGCGGCACCAGAGAAAGGGGAAGAACGAAAACCATCGATTGCCCTTATTGCTGCGCTCGTATTGGTACTTATAATAGGCGGAGTTGTATTCATGGTGGTAAGGGGAAAAGGCGGTTCTGAGACACCGGCGGAACAAACTGACACGGCGGTTCAACAGCCAGCGCCGCCACCACAGAAGGCGCCCTCTGGAGGCGCTCCGGCCCCCGCGAGGCCTTCCGGCGGAGGTGCCTCTGCTCCAGCAGCAAAATCGAGCGCCCCGACATCCGCGCCTGCCCAGCCACAACCCAAGAAAGACGGTAAAACAGATGTTCCGAGGCCGAGCGAGGCGAAGGTCTCCAAAGAGGAAATTGAAAGGCTCGAATACGGCATCAAAAACGAACATCTGACATATGAGAATGTTGTTGAAATAGTCGGCGGTGAAGGCAGGAAACTCGCTGAGGACAACGATCAGGGCGGGAACCTCGTCCAGGTCTATGAATGGCCTGGAGAAGGGCTCGAGAAAGAATACGTCCACTTGAAATTCGTCAATGGAAAACTGACGGAAATCAACCTGCATTAATCACGAGTCTCGGACATTCCTGCTGTCGTGATCGCCTCAGGTTTTGAGATCCACCTCAAAAAGGTTTGCGCTATCTGAGATTTCAAGTATGGTGCAAGCAGAGTAGAAGAGTCCCTCATCCCCGAGCCAGCAACCAGTGTTTACGGCAAGAGTCCTGGAAATAGGCAGCTCAAGCTTACCGGGGCGATGAGTGTGCCCGTAAACGAAATACGCGGGAGTATCTGAGCAGAAATGGTCCAGGAGCGCTTCTATTTCAGCCGCGTTTTCCTCTATGCTTGTTCCCCTGTAAGTGGAGACGCGCTCATCCCCTTGCAGACCCAAAATTTTTCCGGTTCGCGAAAGCAGCCTGTAAAGCCTGTATCCACCGCTCGTGACGCCAGGAACTTCGGCACTCAACGCCAACATCTGGTAAAACGGGGAAAGAAAGCGCTCCATGTCCTCCAGACCGAGATATTCGCTTCTACTTAGTATCAACGAAGCGAGAACTGAATGGCGCGGCCTCCACATCGAGCGCTCAAAGAAACCGAGAAGATGTCCATGCGTAAGAAGGACATCCTTACCTTTCACTTTGACCTGATGAATAGGATAAACCATACTAAGCGCGACTCTCGCAGTTGAGGGCTTGAGTATATCCATTACCGGACAGTCATCAGTTAAAGGAAGCGAGATTTCCGGAGGGTCGAGTTCTCCTTCCCTCAATCTTTCAAGGTATTTTTCCTCGTAAAGCATCCAGAAAGCTCGATGATCATGGTTTCCAGGTATGTATATCATACGAGAAACGTTATCAAGTTCATAAAGAGCAGACATGAAATCCCTGCCGCGCTGGATGGCTTCCCTCATTGGCACAAGCCAGAAATCGAAAACGTCCCCGAGAAGTATCAACTCGTCTATTTTCTCCAGCGCTTTGAGCACATCACATAGTCTTGCAATGTTTGCCTCATCAGTAAGGAGTTCGTGAGGGTTCCCAAAGTGAGTATCCGAAATGACCACCAATCTTTTTACTTCCCGCGGCGAACCGCCCCTATCCCGCCAATCGAGGACTTTGGGAATCCTCTGGGTGATGAGTTCGATTGTCTTCTTGGCTTCTTGGGCTATTCTTTTTGAAATTTCGTCGCTCAATGCCATTCTGCCATAAATTCCTAAAACGCAACGTTGTCTTTTAAGGGGCGGCAATTCACTCGAAAAACCGCCCTAATTCTTTCTCGAAGAAAAACAACCGCTGCGCTCATCTGCTTAGAAAAAACAAATTAAAAGTATAAAACATTTTGGTTTCCCAAAAAGCAGTCTTTTAAACGAGGCCAATACGTTTAAGTATGGATGAAATCACCTTCTGCGCCGGACAGGGAGGAATATCCAAAAATGACCTTCCCTCCTCATCGAAGCGCTTAACTGTCTCGTCTTCCGGAATTACCCCGAGAACTTGAATAGAAGATTGGATATTCGTCAAAAAACTGTCGATTGGATTGCTTGCACGGTTGAATACTAAACCAGCCCCTCGCATGGCTGTCATGCGTTTTCCAACCGTGAATATGGTCTCAGCGACCCTTAAACCTTTCACGGACATGTCCGTTATGAGCAGCATGTAATCTATCGGGCTCAAAACCTTCCTGTTTACCTGTTCAATTCCCGCCTCAGCGTCAATTATCGCTAAGTCGAAATTACCGGCAAGCCCCTCGATCGCGTCCTTCAGTATGACGTTAACTTTACAGTAACAACCTTCATCTTCAGGCCTTCCAATCGACAAAATCGCAAGATTTTTATATTCGTGGATAGCCGTACTGAGAAGATAATCTATCGAAACAGCGAGGTCCCGCTCATCCCTGAGCCCGGCTTTTACCTCTCTGATAATCTCTTCTCTGACATCGTTGATAGTCTTTTCGGGCGTTATCCCGAGCGCCATGCAAAGACCCCCGGCGGGGTCAGCGTCAACAATTAGGGCTTTTATCCCCTCCTTTTGTGAAAACTCTTTGGCAGCAATAGCGGCGATTGTCGTCTTCCCGACTCCACCCTTCCCGCACACAGCCACTATCATTTCTTCTCCTTTTTTCAATACCTGCAATCAGCAGAAAAATCTACCTGGATCAGGGCGCCGCCGAAATTCCTTTTATCTACGATCTTCTTGCCTATCGCCCACCTTCTTCCTTAATCTGTCCCTTATTCTTTTCAATTCATTGACCGTTTCACATACATCCCTATAATCGCATGATTCGCAATCAAAATTGAGCTCGGAATACATTTTTACCATAGCATCAACAATCCTTTTTGCCCCCTCGGCAACTGTCTTGAGCTTCTCGACCTGCTCCTTCGTGGAAGTCACCATGATTACCTGAGCCGCACTCACCCCCGGAACTTTCTTGATTGAATCTATTACTGCGTTCCCCAGGTGAAAAAGCGTAAACCCTTGAAGGATCGCGTCTTTTGAAACGCGGCACCATATCGTGTTCCTGCTCGGTAACATTCTTGCCATAAATCCCTTTAGCTTGACAGCGTAAAACGCATCTTTAAGGTTCCTGAAAAACTCATACTCATCGGGAAATTGCGCGCCGGCTAATATCACGAGCCCGAATGGAATCTTGCGTTGCGTACATTCGGATAAATCGGGACCAGCAAGCGCGATGGTACCATCCTCTATCAAAGAAGGGTCCCCCCACAACAGCGTCATCAGGGATCCCGCCCTCGGGTCACCAAGTTCGACCGCCGTTTCTTCCTCGAGGATAAGGGTTGACTCCTCTTCCCAGAAAAGCTCCGGACCCGACTTGGAAACCCTGAAATCAGGATAACGCTTCAGTTCTTCTTTGATCGCAAATATCTGGTTTAAAACATCATCAAATACACCCAGCTTTGCTACCCTCCTGTCACGAACATTCTCAACTAATCTGGCTTCGAAAATAGCTCGAACATTACCTTGGCGTGAGTCTTGCGGATTCAACTGAGGCAAACCAGGCTGGCGCTATCAAACGATAAACCGAATTGGCGGCAGCACACAAGTCGCTCTTTCAGTCTATCGCGAGCATTGCGGCACCGATTGCGGTGGCAAGCACTGGGTCATACGGAAACGGAACATAGTTTCCTCCGATTTTTGTAGTCAGTCTCTCGACAACACGATTTAACCTGACAACGCCGCCAGTCATGGTATAAGTGCAATCTCTCCCGATTTTGCGCGCCTGGGCGGCGACAATATTTGCCACAGCTTCGCAGAGCCCGGCGACAATATTTTCGGGCTTTTCTCCAGAATTCACGTGAGTTATTACCTCACTTTCAGCAAAGACGCCGCACTGATTGCTTATTGGTACTACCCTTGTGGCCTTTAAGGATACTGCGTCAATCTCCTGGACCTTAACACCAACCGCCGCGCTCATGACCTCGAGAAACCTGCCGGATCCTGAGGCGCATTTGTCGTTTTTCATGAAGTTGGCAACCGCCCCATCCTCATCGAGAACAACGGTGGTGATGCTCTGCCCGCCGATATCTATCACCTTCTGGCTTTCCTGGACAAAGTATGCCGCGGCAGCCGCGAAACTCGACACGTCGTCATCCTGAGCGTCAGCACATTTAACCAGCTCAGCACCGCTCCCGGTCGCAACTATGCCGCATACCTCCGAGCGGCAAATAGAAAGTGAATCCAGCAGCCTCGTCAGTTTTTTGTCGATCTCGGTGCTTATCCACCCGGTCGTTTCGAAGACGTCATGTCCCACAAGTTCGTCATCTTTGAGCACCACAACTTTTGTCAAAAGACTGCCCACATCAACGCCAACACCTATCACACAGACCTCCCGGATTTCATCGCCAGAACGGCCGCCCCGTATGCACCGACCAGTTGAGAGTCTATCTTTGAGTCAACCATCCTCGTTCCAATCATCCTCTCGAGTTCCCTTTTCACCGCGACGTTTTTAGCGACCCCCCCAGTCATCATTACCTCTTTTTCAACCCCCACCCTCCTCACAAGCGCCATGACTCTTTCAGCCATAGACCTGCATATGCCGGCGGCAAGCGAGCCAACGTCGATTCCTCTCTGAAGAAAATGAAGAACTTCGGTTTCGGCAAATATGCTGCATCTCGCGCTCAAATCCACCCTTCCCCGCGCCTTCAAGGCAACGCCTCCCAAATCTTCAAGGCTAACCCCTAAAGTCCTTGACATAACTTCAAGAAATCTTCCCGTTCCAGCCGCGCATTTATCATTCATTACGAAGTTAACGAGATTTCCGGACTCATCAATTCTTATCACTTTCGCGTCCTGACCCCCGATATCTATCACAGTTCTCACGTCGGGATCCAAACTGAACGCACCAGTCGCATGGCATGAAATCTCGCTTACGTTCTCGTTTGCCATTCCCTCCTCGACGATTTTCTCTCTCCCGTAGCCAGTGCTTATGCAGTAGTTCAAATCCTTCCATTCAAGCCCGTTCTCGCGAAAAATCTCCTCCATAACAGCCTTAGCCGAATCTACCGGATTCGGTTTTACAGGAATGCTCTTAGCAAGAAAAAGCGAAGAATTATGAACGGAAGAGAATTGTCTCTTCCCGTCGATGAGTACCGCTTGAGCGGTCAATGAGCCGATATCTATGCCTCCATACAACATTACTTTGCCCATTAAAATCTCTTTAATAAAACCGTACTTCCATTACAGTTTTATTCTCTCTCATCCTCCAAGCCAGTCGCAAGCGTTGGATACTGAGTAGTTCTCCAGCCCTTTCTACGCCGGATTTTCCTCCTTTCACCCTTATTTCGAATGACATTGCGAACAAACGAGTCTATTTCGCTTTGAATTACGGAAATGGGCGTTACGCGACTCAACCACGCGTCACCCTGGAGATTCAAAGTCGGTATGCCGCTTATCCTTTGCAATTCCCTGGAAACCATGGAAATGACGCTCCAGGTTTGCTTGCATGCGTGGTGCCCGCAGAAAATTGCGCAGTCTGCGCTAAGTTCTCTTGCGATATGAGCGGCGTCCTCGAGCCAGGCCGCGGACATCGATTCCGCGCCCATTTGCCTTGTCATCGGAAATCGTCTTGAAGACTCACAAATTCCACTTAAAATCGATTCCCTGCTCTCAATCGATATGGGCTCCGGGAAAAATAAATCGAGTATGTCCCAGAGGTAAGAATAGCCTTTATCTTGCATCCAGCTAAAAAGACCCGCGTAATCTATGTAGTAACCGGTGTAAAGCCAGCCGCATCGAACTTTTTCCGGGATTTGCTTGAATTTTCCCTTCGCTATTCCTTCTTTCACCTCTTTGGCCATAAGTTCAAAAAAATCCACCGACTCCTTTCTTCCCCACATGGTAAATCTGCATCCGTACATGAAAAAACTGAAAAGGTTTGGCACGGGACAGGGCACTAACTTTTTCATTTCCCATATCTCGTAGTAGATTTCGGAGGCCCGGTTGATGTTGCTCGCAACTTCCTGCAAACCCTCTTCGGACAGGGCTTCCCCTGTGAATCTCTCAAGGCTTTCTGTAAGTCTTAAAAAATTCTTTTCGTACTGCTCTATGCCCTTGGAAGTGTCATCCACCGGCTTTTCCAAAACGAACTGCGGAATACCTAAGTAGTTTGCGGCGAACTCATGGATTTTGGCGTTAGCATCACACGCTCCGGCGGCGCTCGAGATTATCGCGTCCGCAGTCATGTCTGTTCCAGACAACATTGACCCGAGCTCAATCGTGCTTGATGAGCAGAGGTGGTCTGGTATGCCAAGACCCATGGCGAAATCCCAGTAAACATGTCCCTTCCCCTTCACTGCCGCAGCACCCAGAGAGGAAAGAACCTCGCTGGTGAGGGGAACGGCGCTTTTGAAAGCGTGTATTAGCTCAGGAACGAAATTGAAGGGCACAAAGATAACCTTCTTACCAGAGGATTTTGCCTCCACTGCTTCCCGCATCCATCGGGCAATCATTTTGAGAAAGAAAATACCTGCCCTTCTGACACGCGGCTCCAAAAACGCAGTCACGGTCTGCGCAACATCGGTGGGTAAAAGAGCGGTTATTCCTTCAACTTCTTCATCACTTAAATCATCAGGTATTCTCTCCACAAGCTCCATCAGGGAGAAAACCCGTTCAAAAAGACCCCTGTTTAGGGTTCTCTGCGCGAGGTTAACCACGAATCACTTATCCCTCCTGTCAGCGATCTTTCGTCTGCCTCTCCTCTTTTTCGAAGCCACAACGTTCTTTATGAAATCATCCAATTCTTTCTGTATCACCCCAACAGGCGTGATCCTGCGAATCCAGGAGTCACCCTGAAGAGTAAGGAGAGGAATACCAAGCCTATCCATTAGTTCGTTCCTTAAGATGGAGACAACGCTCCAGGTTTGTTTGCACGCATGGTGACCGCAGTAAACAGCGCAATCCGCCTTTAGTTCCCGAGCGGCGTATATCACATCATCACTCCAGGATACGCTCATGACCTCCCCGCCCACTTGCCTTGTCATTGGCATATTCCAAGCTGCGTTTACAATTCCCTCAATCATCGAATCGAGTGAGGAGGTATCAACAGGCTCGGGGAAAAACAGGTCAAGACCATCACCCAAGTGCGTGTACCCCTTTTCCTCCATCCAGTTAAATAAATTTGCGATATCGAAGTAGTAGCTGGTGTAAACCCAAAGCATCCTTGCCACTTCTTTTGGAGCAGGATATGCTCTTTCCTCCAAACGCTTTCTCGCCGTTTCAACCATTGCCTCCATAGTCCTTACGCCTTCGTCCGTTCCCCACATCGTGAATCTCGTGCCGTAAGTGAAAAGGGAGAACAGATTGGGCACGGGACAGGGGGATTCTTTGTGGAGGTCCCACAGATCGTGATAAAGCTCCGCACAGCGGTTAGCTTTTTCCATAACCGCCCTTAATTTATCCTCCTTTAATTCTTCATCGAGAAATTCCTCGAGCCTCGAGATGAGCGTCCTATTGTACTTCAAATAGAGTTCACGACCTTTTGGCGAATCATCCACAGGCTTCTCGAGTATGAACTGAGGTATCTTGTGATAATTTGCGACGAACTCGTGAATTTTTGAGTTTACGTCACATCCCCCAGGTGCGGTCTGAACGATAGCGTCAGGTTTGAAATCGTTTCCTCCAAGTACTGATCCAAGTTCTATGGTATTAGCGGAACATAAGTGGTCCGGCAAACCGAGACCCATGGCGATATCCCAGTATCTTTCACCCTGTCCCTCAAGCGCTACCACTCCCAGAGTCGAGAGCACCTCGCTTGTTATGGGATGGGCAGAATCAAAAGCATGGAGAATTTCTGGAGGACAATTGAACGGAATAAGCAAGACCTTCTTCCCGCACTCGGAGGCGCGCTTCGCTCCCAGAATGGATGAAGCTATCATTTTTAAAAAGGAAAGACCAGCCTTTCTAGCCCTGCCCGTTAGAACTGCTCCAATAGCCGGTGCAACGTTTTTCGGCAAGAACGCCAGAACACCTTCGAGCTCCTCATCGCTTACCTCATCCGGGAAATTCTCGATTATCTCGAGCATCCTAGCTATCCTGTTGAAGAGCCCCGCGGTCTTTGCCTCATTGCTTGCCAAGACAGCCAACACAAATCACCATCCCGATAATGAAATTTAACAAGTCCAATCCTCTGTGGCTCGCCTCTCAGAGCCTTCCACCGCTTTCTATGACACCAATCCTTTCCAGAAACGCCTGAACCCTTGTCTTTATCCTACCCACATCGGCTATAGAACCGTATTCCTTCTCAAGCTGAAGCACGGGGATGCCCCTTCTCTCGAGGTCCATGCGAAGCTGTACATTGTCCACGCCGTGAACATCGCAAAACTTGTTGTGCATAACGATTACGCCGTCTACATTTGAGCGCTCGACCGCTTTCAATACATAGTCTCTTCTTCTCGCGTAATCCTCATACATGCGGGGACACAAAAGGTCCAAGAGATATGCTTCAGCAAGGGTTCTTTCAGGCTTGGACAGCATAGCTTGCGGGTCTATGATTCTCGCATATGCCCGCGTGCCGTAACAAAGAGAATCAGTCACTATTACTCCATCCAGGCTTTCAATAGCCTTGACCAACTCAAGCTCGTCAGTGGCGGCACCGCACAGCATGAGTCTGGTCCCCCGATAAGCAATTTTGCCTCCTTCTCTCTCAGTTATGATTTGATCCGCAAGTTCTAAGAACCTCTGTGGCGAAATCGCGCTTGAAACCAACACAAGAGCAGTTGCCTCAAAACCGCTGAATGCCGGTAGTTCCCTTTCCCTCAAAGAGTATATTTTCCGAACCCTCTCCCTGACCGCTTCCTGTTCGCCCGCCGCTCGTGCAAGCGATTCCGCGTCGACTTTCTTTCCAGAGTACGCTTCCAGAGATTCCTTGAATAAACGAATCTCTTCTTCGAAATAATCAAGGGAATTCTCGTTTATCACATGGGGTACTTTAAGATAGTGGAAGTATTCGGTTTTTTTCGCGTACTGCCAGTTTTCGAACATCCCCCTTAAATGGTCACAACCATTCGTCTCAACAAGCCCGTCGAGAAAATCGTAAGTCCCGTCAAGTCCCAACTCGAGACACGAGCGGCAGAACGAGCAATTAAACCTCGAAAGATAGGAATCCGCTTTTTCCGTCTTCACATTACCTAACGCCCTTATGCGGTACGGCAGGAAACCGGCAGCCTGGATAAGCTCTGGCGGCGTCATCACGCACGAGTATCCAATTACCCGCCCGCCAGCTTCCTTCCAGGCTTTGACTTCCTCGTTGAAAATTTCGGAAGCAAGATTTATTACTTTCTGCATATTATCCTCAACCAAGATCACACCTCCGGATTTTTCCTAAAAACAATTGTTTTGGAAATTTTCTTCAAGCGAGCGATTAACGATTTCCATACGATCTTGAAACCGGTGAGAAGAAAAGGTTTTAAGAACTCTGTAAATTTTTCAGGATCGCGCTCGTAAGCATTCCACATGGCTGAACAAACGTTTGAAGATGCTCTGGCAAGTTCATCTTTATCAAGACCGGCAAAGAATCTCGGCAGAAGCTCCCCTCTTAGCTTCCCTGATTTAGCAGCCTCGTCATACCGCTTGAGAGCTTCGTTAACGATTTCGCTTCCTTTCTCCGGCGAGAAGAGGCCGTCGGCAAAGATTCTCGACGCCAAAGTGTTAACATATGCCCCGATGAACTCACTCGACACCGACGCGATGTTTCCAAGGTCCAAATCATCAATAACCTTTGAGGCGAATTCATAATGAAACATTTTGTCAGCGCGATACATACGGTCTAAGAGGATGAAGACATTGTTTGCAAGACGGGCAATCACGCTCGGGTCAGCAAACTCGCGCATGTGGGAAACCGTCTCTTCGAAAAAGGAATCGGGCAGCCCTGATAATTCTTCTAATGCTGATGAAGCCGCTTTTACGGTCAACGCCTGGATTTCAACAAGCGCCCTGGCGAAAGAAGAAGCCACTTCGGGATGCACCGAGATTACTCGAATAATGGACTCAAAGAAATCCGATGCGTCTTCTCCAAGCGCGATAAGAGCATTTGAAACTGAATCAATATCAATATTCTCGGTAAGTGAGACAAGAAAATCGTAGGAAACCTTGCGGAATTCTCTCTCGTCTCCCCCGAGAATAACATTCCCTGTGTGAATTTCGTTTATTTTCGCAGAAAGCCCGTTTATAAGATCAGCTAAAACTTCGGTATTAATCGCCAATATTATGTTGAAGATTGCGCTTGCCAAAACCTCCTCAGGCAAAGAAAGACTTTTCGCGAGGTGCGAGGTGACGCGAAGAAAACCATTCACCAAAGGTGGCACAATGCCAACAAGATTGGCCACCGTAACCGGATCCTGGGCTATTCGCTCCACCGCCTGCTCGACGAGGGCAAACAAATTTTCGCTTGCGGCTGTTATCCCTACCCGCAATTTTCCAAAATCAGGCGCATCGAGGAAATCGGCAATCTTCTCCGAAATCAATTCCCTGATTTGAGGGTCCTCCTCAAGAACCAATCTTAGCGCGTGGATGACGGATTCAAGCGAACGAGCGATTTCCCTCCCGTCAATTCGCTCGGCAATCTTGCGAGCCACCGACGTCCGCTGTTGTGGTGGAAGAGAGATGAGGTACTGGCTCGCAGAAGCCAAGAACCTTAATTTAACGAGAAATAACGCGTCAAGACGGGAAGTTATCTCAAGCAGATTTTCAGGATCGCCAGACAGGAGAAGGTCAAACGTCTGTCGATCAAGTAATTCGACCACCTCGGTCAGGCGCTGCGGTGAGATCTGGCGGAAATCCGCCGCTTTCTTAGAATTATCTTCCAATACCCGTTCCCCCCCAAGTTATTCTCTTATCCTGAACAATTACAATCGCACGAGTAACCATCGCCAGCTTTCCACATCCATTAAGAGAACCTCACCCGAAAACCAAACCGTCACCATATTCCACACAAACAAGCAAAACATCAAGGTATAAGATCATAGAATTTCGAGCTAAAGCGGTTTTTTCTCACTTAACCGCTCATATTCTTTTCGCAAGATCACCTGCTTGTCCTTCTAAGGAGATGACCAAGCGCCTTGAGAAAACACGAGACAAAAGCAATCAAAGCACCAAGAACAATTTTCCAATCTGTGCTCTTCAGGAAATCAAATAAAAAGCGCTCATCTGAGAACAGCACTTTGAAAAAGCGGGCAATCTCTGTAACAAGACGTCCCAAGGCGGCACCATCGGCTTTCCTTACGGACGTTGAGTACGATTCCTCACTCTGTAACATAAGCTCAATCAGGGAAGCGGTTGTTCTCATGATGCTATTTACGGTCTCCATGGCTGAAGAAGAAAGCGCCTCAATGAGATTGGGATCAACTTCCGCCGTTTCCTTCAGCAAAGGCCCGTAAACTCTGGAAATATCCCTTATCCGCCCAACATCTATTCTTCCCCCAAGGGAATTCAAAAAGACACCGAGAAGTTCCGGAGTGAACTTGCCGAGTTCTCTTCCCAATGCGAGGAGACACTCAACAAGATAGTTAAAAAGGTCAGGTATTGCGCCAATCAGACTGAGCGAAAGGTTCGGGTCAGACCACACAAGAGTTGAAATGAGTTCTCTTGCGCGCTCAGGTTGTATGCTGGCAAGATCGGTCTTGACTATCTCCATGAACGCGGGTGTCCTTATCAGCTCACGAAGAACCCTCGCGCCCGTGCCCGCAACCTTCGAGCTTTCCGCGCCTTCCGCTGTTGAGCCTTCCGGAGGTCCGTTCATTTTTCCCTCTCGCGTGTACTTACTCACTCGATTCTAAGCAGTCGTCACTTTTGAAAATATCGCCAAGAGGCCTTAAGAAATTCTCAGCCACATTTGGACACTCACCTTTTATCCTACCGATAGCCTCAATGAGTTTATCGGAGGCCGCTTTCAGGGTCGGATCATCTGCGGCCAACCTTTCCTCAATCATTAATAGCCGCGATGTCAGAAACTCCGAGATCCTCTCCGCCAAAACGGGACCGTACTCCTCCGAGGCATAACCCTTTGCAAATCCCCTTCTCAAGCCTGCCCAGAAAGCCCCGAACGGATGCTCGTCGTTCGAAATTTTCACCACTTCAGAACTGCTCGCCTGTAAATAAAGGGCGGTGAGCAATCCGAGAGACTCACCGAGCGATGCAAAATCAATTTCGCGCATAGCATTCGTAATGAAGCCCGCGAGAACATCCGGGGTAAAAGATTTAAAACCAGAGACAAGCTCTCCAAACCCGTATATAGCGGAGTTAACAAGACTTGGCGCGCTCCCAACAATACTTAAGAAAAAACTGGGGTCCTGCCACATGAGAGTTCTAACAACAAGCGACGCATTCTCTGGATCGAGGTTTTCGAGAACAATCCCCGCTTTCTTCTTGAACGAATGGCTTTTTAAAACCTCGGAGAGCACTCTTGCCAGACCCTCGAAAATTCCCTTCTTGGATTCCCCACCGCTCATAGAACCGCTCCTAAAGTGTTTCGCAATCAAAAAACCATCTGGCAACTTCCATCTGACAGAGCTGCTTGCCCCCCATCCACAGTTGGACTATCTTCAAGTCCCGCCAGTGTTTTTCCACGTCGCAAACACGGTCCGAACCGCAAGCACCCATGAGCTTTACTGCCTTTCCAAGTTCCTCAAGCGCCCTGTCGCATGCGAAATATTTTATTGCTCTTCCTTTAGCAACAATCTCATTAGACCACCTATCCCCGTACAGGTCAGGGCGGTCAAGCATTCTTGCAAGCTGATATCCGGTAAGCCTTATCACCTGAAGGCTGCTCGCTATATCCGCAAGAACACCGGCAACGTCGTCGTTCTCCTTAAGAGGCTTCCCGCGAAAATAAGTGTTGGAGCAGTAATCATAGAGAATCTCGTAAACGTTCAGCATAACTCCGCATACAAAAGCGACGCTTCCCATGTTCCCAAAGGATATGACTTCCTTGAAATATTTGAGGTCATCCCCCGGCCCGTGAGCTCTGTACCATGAGGGAACCCTAACGTTTTCCAACCATATATCACCGTTCTTATCGGCGGCCATTCCCGCCTTTTGATATGGAGGACTCTGAGTCACGCCAGGAGTGTCAGCGGGCACGAAAATAAACGCGAAATCATTTGGATCGGTTGAGCCAGGGTTAGTGGTGCAAACAACACCGAAAAGGCGCGCCACGCCGCCACTGTTGGTAGGCCAGAGTTTATGACCGTTTATCACCCACTCGTCTCCCTCCAGGCGCGCCGTTGTCTGTATGGTGCTTCCCTTAAGCACTTCCAGGTTCTCGATATCAGCCCCTCCCTGAGGTTCGGTCATCGCGTTAGCGGCAAACACCGGTTCCGAAGTCCCGCAAAACATAGGGGCAAACTCCTCGCATAGCCTCCTGTTGACATGAGGCTCCACGCAAATCATCAAAAGCGGCCAGAATATTACCCCAAAAGCGACTGCCATTCCCGAGTCAGCTCTCGCAACTTCTTCTAAAATGCGGAAAGCCCCTGTGCCAAGATAATCGGAATGACCCAGTCCCCAGCCACCGAGGTCTTCGGGAAAGAGAATCCTCTGAAAACCGAGCTCTCCCATTAGCCGCTTAAAGGCAGGCTCGATAAGTTCATGCTCTTGCCAATCCTCATCAAAAGAGCGCCGGTAAGGTATGACATGCTTCTCGGCCCAGTCTCTAACTATCATACCAAGGTACTTATCAAGGGGCGAGAGATACTCGACAGGTCTTGAAAAATCGTCAAGGGTTCTCATTTATGCCTCCCCTTCCTCCCCTTTAAAGATTCTTAACACCGTATGAATGACTTGCAGCGCGCATGTTCAAGACGGTTCCAGGCAAAACATAAGATTCGAGAGTCTTTATGTCCCTCCAGTATCGCTCCAAGTTCCATTCAGTTGCGTAGCCTGCGGAAGCCATGTGCTCCATCATGTTGTCAACGCATGTTGTTGCAATTTCAAAAACATGCGCGGTAGCGGCGCTAATGAAGAACGAAGCAGATGCCGCCGGCAACTTCCCATGCAGAAGGTCAGCAATCATCTTGCCCATTCCGTAAACCAGAAACCTTGCCGAGGCTATTCGAGACGCTATGGTTCCCATCAAAGAGGCTACAAGTGGGTTTTCTTTAAAGATGTTCCTCTTACCTTTTATGACCCTGGTGTTACCCCATTCCCTGTGTATATCGAAACACGCAAGCACCGCCCCTAAAGCGGCTGCTGCGCTGGTGGCATAGTAAAGATTTTGAAGGTGCGATAGGTATTCATCCCCCCTTGCCACAATATACTCTTCCCCGATCTCCACATCGTTGAAATCCACATCAGCGTTTCGGCTTGCCGCAAGTCCCGTCGATTTTAACGGCTCTCCCGGAAGAACTCCCCTCGCTTCCCTCGGAACAACCAGCAGAACCGGTTCACCGTTGTTGTCACCCGCAAGAACCAGGTAAACGCTTGCGTCGTGTCCTGAGACTTGAGGTCTTACTCCACTACCAGTAACAAAAAAGCCGGAGTTTTCGGTTTGGATTTCAACTTGATAACAAAGCCCGTTCAGGCGCTTTTGGGGCTTTTGCCCTTTCCTTCCATACATGGGCAAGACAAGCGAGCAAATAACAGGCTTTTCTTTCTCCAAAATCTTCAACAATTCATCTGGTATTTTGCAACCACAATCACGGCTCCAAAGTATTAAGTACTCGAAAACAAGGAGGTTTGAAAGGAGAGCCGAGATCCCTGTGTCAGCCATTGCGGTATGTTCGCACGCCAGAACCGCTGTAATGGGATACGCCGCTTTATCATACTCGCCATCTTCAGAAACAACTATTTTCTGGAGCCCCACGTCGCAGAAAAGACTTTTCATCGCTGGAAGAAGAAGGGAATCGTAACTCTCGCGGAGAGAAAGCCTCTTTTGTATCACTTCCTTTTCCGCCCAATTCTCAATCGTCTCCGATAAAGCGATATCGGATTCACTTAACCATTCCCGCGGCACGGGGAAAACATCCAGATGCCTCATCTTGACCCCCATTTACCTCAATACCGCTCATATAAGCTATCCATGAACGGCTTTAACAAACTAAAACATCCGGTCATTCGCGCTTTCGAGGTACCTTATTACCTCACCCATTTAAAGAAGCCTGAGCGACCATACTACAAGAAATTTGGTATTCATTATTCAAAACCTAATCGAATAATGTCAATCGAAATTGACATAGCCTTCTCGTAAAATACTGGAAAAAATTTTCGAGCGGTGGGATATTAAGTGAATCAAATCCTACTCATATTTAATTGTTATATGATTTTGGTGATCAAACACACGGGTAACTTATGAAAACAAACTCACAGAAAAGGTCAATGACCACCAGAACTGGCTTTATCGCAGCGCTTTCTGTCAGCGCGGGAACAATCGTGCTCATCATGTATCTGACCATGGATAAATCGACCTGGACAACCGTTTCAAAAATAAATCCGCTCGTATTTCTTATTCTGCTTGCTCTCGTATCGGGTAGATGGCTCTCCACCTGTTTTAGAACACAGGTGCTAATAAAGGCTGCCGGAGGAACTCTTCCATTTGGAAAAACCGTCAAGGCGGTTCTCGCCGGAAGTTTTGCCGGTTCGGTAACGCCATTTCATGCTGCAGGCATCCCCACGGAGATTTTCTTTCTTACAAGGTACGGCCTAAGCGGTGGGGCGGCAACCGCGGTAATAACCAGCGGCGCGGCGATTTCAATATTGTTCTTCATCGTCGCCTTACCCGTGATTCTTGCTTTGAGCGCGGCAAAAATGGACGTGAGTTTCGGGGTAAGAACCCTTCTTGTTACCGCGGGAATAATAGGCTTCACTTTCTTTCTTGTCGTTGTCTATTCCATGAAGGACCCACAAAAAGTCGCGGAATTTCTGAGGAATCACACGCCCTATTGGCTCAAATCGAGAACAGGCTATGAAAGATTTCTTGAAAGATTCACCATGGCAATCGGTGATTATTCTCAAGGGCTCAGGTCCATTTTGAAAAGCGGCAGAAAGACGCTTGCGACCGCCGTATTGTTGACTTTTCTGTTCTGGGGATCAGGCTTTCTTGTCGCGCCCCTAATCCTTCTCGGGCTCGGTTTCCCGGACCACTTCTGGAAAGCGATGCTCGCTCAGCTCGTGGTTTCATGCCTTCAACCTTTCATTCCGCTTCCCGGGGAAAGCGGTTTCGCGGAGGCGGTATTCGCGGGCGTTTTCTTGATATTTGTTCCGAAAAATCTCGTGGGGTTCGTAACGCTTGCATGGAGGTTCTTCATGTTCTATTACGTGCTTCTCATGCAGGGTATTGCTTTCATAATAGCCGTGCGGGACGCTACAAAAGAAAAGAAGTTAAAAGAATTGGGGGAGGCGACCGTAAGAATCAACACAAAACCCTCATAGAAACACTCCGCGCCCGCAAAAGCAAAAACAATTGCGAAAAGCCACTTTAAGCTGGGTTTCTTCCAAAAAGCAGCGGCATAAAACCTGGGTCATTGCGCGAAATACAAAGCCCTCATCTAACCAAGAGCATCCCAGCGAGCATTCCCGTTTTATACTCGCCTTTCTCGACCACGATGCGACCGTTGACCATCACGTATTCTATTCCTGAAGGATATGCTTTCGGTCGATCATACGTTGAATTGTCTCTGATCTTGTTATAATCAAAAATCACTATGTCGGCAGCCGCCCCCTCTTTTATAACCCCACGATCATCAAGACCGTATCTGGATGCGGAAAGCCCCGTGCATCTTCTTATAGCGTCCTCGAGGGTGTAGAACTTGAGTTCCTTAACATAGTGTTCGATTATTCTCGGGAAACACCCGTAGGCGGATTGTGGAGGAGAACAAACCTCCGGGAACACGACATCCGCCCCCACGGAAAGCTCGGGGTGACTCTGAGCGCTCAAAAAAACTTTCTCGGCCCATGGCTTTGGTGGAGTTCCGAATAAAAAGGTAACCATTCCATCTTCCTCAATCGTAAGGTCTGTGAGAAAATCGAACGGATGCTTTCCGGCTTCCTTGGCGAGATCAATGACTCTCCTTCCTTCCATATGCCTGTTCTTCTCGCTGCCAACGGAAAGTATCCTGAGCATCTTCCAACCCAGAGATTTCACATAATTGTCAGGCCATGACCCCTTTTCCCAGTGCGGCCACTTGGGTCTCAAATTCTCGACGTCCTCTCTAATTTTTCTTCTTTCACCTGGGTCTTTTAGCCTCTCCAGCATCTTGTCAGTCCCTCCCATATTTGCCCAGGGTGGGTAAAGCTGAGTGACGGTTGTGTTCCCCATCACGTACGGGATGAAATCCATTCCGATCTCAACGCTACGCTCGAGTGCTCGATCAACTTTCTCCATCGCTTTTTTCAAAATGGGGTTGGGAACACCCGGGATTGGTATCACTCTGTTGACCGTTTCGATAAGATTCATACCACCGTAAAGGAAATCAGCGAGTTTTCCAAGGTAGGGAACGCAAAAAACATGTGAAAGCTGAAGGGGGCAACCGCTTCTTTCAGAAATTTCAATGGCTTCCTCAACCGCCTTGTCATACGTATCGGAATGACCTCTGACATGTGTCACATAGCGACCTTGATATTCGGCGCAAACTTTGGCGAGTTCCACTATTTCATCCGTATGAGAGTAAACACCAGGAAAATAGGTCAGTCCCGTCGAAAAACCCCTGCACCCAGCTTCCATCCCCTCACTGACGAATTTTTTCATTCTGTTTAACTCTTCGTCGGTCGAGAAACGAGCCTCTCCTCCCATTACCGCGATTCTTATGGGTCCATGCGCGACAAGCGGCACGAAGTTCAAGGGGAGACCGCGTTTCCTCAAATAATCATGGAAATCGGATTGTGTTTCCCATTGAATATCGATACCCTTCGGAATGCCCATGCTGCGAATTGTCGCCCCCATCACGTCTCCGTGTCCGGGGGTCCATGGCGATACCGACCAGCCGCAGTTGCTCACTACACTCGTGGTGATACCCTGCCTGAGATAAGATTCAAACAGGGCTTCGTAATCGTCCCTTATCACATAAAGGTCGTTGTGTGAGTGAATGTCAATGAAACCCGGGCAGACATACTTGCCCCGAGCGTCAATTACCGTCCTTGCTTCATCTTGGATCAAGCCTAGCCGAGAAATCTTTCCCTTGAACAAGCCAATGTCCGCGCTGAAGGCTGGCTTTCCCGTGCCATCAATTACTTTTCCCCCCGAAATGACCGCGTCGAGCATGACTACCTCCCAATCAAAACAGCACCTTGACCATCATAAGAAACGGAGCCAGTTTGCAAGTCGGTATGTAAATCATATCCGCCATCTAAATATCTTTCAAAAAAGAAATTTGAATGCCTTCAAAATGCAAGAACCGTCCTCATTAGAGAAAAACGCTGTCCAGGCATTAAGAAATGATAGTCAAACACAAGATAAGCGCAATTGCGCACCGCTATCCGCACTCTTTGAGGAAAATCAACTGCAACTGGCAACGTTTTTCATCCGAAAAATTTAAAACACCTTGCGGTATTTTCGCAGATGTCTATAATCACTTATTATTTCTCCTGTAGAAAAAAAATTACGATCTCAGGGGGCAACTTATGGAAACAAACCAAATGCTCTTTTATGAAACGCTCAGGTTCTTTGTTGGACCGCTCATTGCCACGCGCTTCCGTCTAAAAATCCAGGGGCAGGAAAACGTCCCGGATGACAGAGCGGCCGTGATCGTATGCAATCACAGATCAGCTTTTGACCCTCTCATTCTCGCATACTCTGTCAGGAACAGATACATACACTTCGCCGCCGCCTCCTGGTCCTGGAACATACCCATCTACGGGCATCTCCATCAGTGGCTCGGCGCCTTTCCTGTTTCGCTCACAGGTGGAGAAGGCGTGGAGCGGCAGCTTGAAAGGGGTTTGGAGATTCTCAAACAAGGCGATATTGTTGGGATATTCCCGGAAGGCGGAGAGACCATACTCGATCCGACGCGCGCCGAAAAGATAAACAGATTCAAGACGGGGTTTGCAAGGCTTGCTCTCATGGCAAGAGTTCCAGTGATCCCGGCGGCAATAATAGGCGTTGGCGAAAGGCGACTTCCGAGAGTCCCGGCTCCGGTCGTCGAAAAGTTCGTTAAACACCCCAAGAGCAAAAAGGGCTACTCATCAATAATTTATAAGAAAGCCATCTGCCGGATAGGCTATCCTCTCGATTTGGGTGACCTTTACGAAAGGCGCGTCACCAAAGAGCTCCTCGAGACGGTCTCAAACAAGGTCCGTCAGATAGTGATCAAGCTGTATAACGGTGAGGACCTTGATCGATTCCTTACGGGCGAAATTCCTTTCGATTTCGCTTACGAAAGGGTGGGGGGACCGGAGAAAAAGCTGCTTTAGCGGCAAGAACGAATCTGATAGCGTTTCCATAAAATCCCTTTAAGTTTCCTTCCTCCGCGTTAGCGCCCCTCTGCGAAAAGTGAAGGACCGGTAGATATACCGGTCCATCCATTATTGTACTCACCAGTGATTCTAAAACTCAGTCAGCAGGCTTCAATCCCTGCCGATTATCGCAACGCTACAGACATTCTGGTTCGGCACTCCACCAAGATTGTGCGTGAGCCCTATTTGCGCGTCCTTGACGGCGCGCTCCTCCGGCCACCTGCCGAGAAGCTGGTTATATACCTCATACAGCATTCTAAGCCCCGAAGCGCCTATCGGATGACCGAAGCATTTGAGCCCGCCGTCTGACTGGCAAGGGATCTGCCCATCCAGATCAAAAAATCCGTCAAGGATGTCTTCAGGAGCCTTGCCCGCCTCGGAGATCCCGAGATCCTCCATCGTGACAAGTTCGGTTATTGAGAAGCAGTCATGGACCTCCATTAGGTTAATTTCCTTCCGTGGGTCCTTGATCCCCGCCTCCTCATAAGCCTTCCTTGCCGCAGTCCGGGTCGTTATCATACCGGCTCCATCCCACTTGTTATACCAGATCTCCTCGCCGGAACTCACTGAAACCTGGAGTGCCTTAACCTTCACAAGGTCCTCGTTCGGTTTGATTTTACTGCCAATCTCAGGAGTTGTTACCACGGCGCAGGCGCATCCATCGCTTACCCCGCAGCAGTCAAAAAGACCAAGAGGGTAGGCTATCATGGGGGATCCCATTATCTGTTCTTTCGTGACCGGTCTCCTTAAGTGTGCCCTCGGATTCTTGGCGCCGTTTTGGTGAGATTTCCACGAAACATGAGTCATAGCCTCTTTGACCTTTTCCATGGGAATCTTGTAGCGCGCAGAATAGGCAGAAGCGAGCTGGGCGAACATGCCAGGAGCGGTAGCGTTAGGCATAATCATCTGCGCCATTTGTCCAAAGGCGGGCGAATCGGGAAGTCCACCGTACCCGGTGTCTTTTAACTTCTCGATTCCGACAGCAAGGGCGATGTCGTAAGCGCCGCTTGCCACACCGTAGCACGCCCCTCGGAAAGCCTCGGTGCCAGACGCGCAAAAATTCTCCGTCCTGGTGATAGGCAGGTAGGGCAGGTGCAGAGTCAGACCGAGGAAATTTCCTCCCTTTCCCACGTTAATCTCGTCAATATGGGTGGAAAGCCAGGCTGCCTGAATATCGTTTTTATCGATGCCGGCATCCTCTATGCATTCCAAAAAAGCCTCCAGCAGAAGATCCTCGGGACTCGCATCCCAGCGCTCGCCAAAGCGCGTACATCCCATTCCGAGTATGACAACCTTGTCTTTGATTCCCTCAGCCATTTATTCCGCCTCCTCAGAAATTGGAATAGCCTTCCAAAAGTAATTTGTTATATCCCTCTTTGAGTCGTAGAACTTTATTCTAAAGGTGAACTCCACCGGCTTGCCAACAGCAAGGTCATCAAGAGTGCAGTCGGTGAAATCCATGACAAACCTGCCGCCGCCATTGATATCAACTCCACCGTACATCGCCGGCGGGTTCGTGCTTGCCGCAAGCATGTCGGAAGTGAAACTGAAAATCCTTCCGCCTTTGTCCGACACGTACACGGGCTCCATCTCATCGACTGCGCCGCAATCAGGATTGATGCATATTCTTTGATCCGGGAATTGTTGGGTGCCGCATTTTTTGCACTTACTGCCGAGCATTCCCAGTATCAACTTATGCTTCCTCCATACCAGCGACCACCTCGTCCACTTATCCTCCTCGCCTCTCAACCCCAAATCCGCGGGAACAATGCGGCGCCACACAAGATATTTGGTGTAATTGTCGAGGTCAGCTCTCCTGGCAAGGTGACCGGACACCGCTCTTCTCGGGGCAAGCTTTTTAATATTCTCGGTCACCTCAAAGTAAAGGGCGTCGCACCCGCTGCCGTAACTTACCAGCAAGATCTTGTCACCGGGATTTGCTTGCTCGAGCGTCTTTGCAAGCATAAGTAGAGAGTGCGCTGTACCAGTGTCGCCAACAGAAACCTGGAGATTATCCTCGACCTTTTCTGGCTCAAGACCCAAAACCTTGTTAATCTTCTTCCTGGCGCCACCATAATAGGTGGGATAGATTATCTTCGAGAAATCAGAGGGAGAAAGACCGAACTTTTCGCACAATCCGTTGATCGCCTCGGGAATAAATTGATTAATGCCTACGTCTCTTATCCAGCGATCCTCCCACTGCCTGTCAAACCTGGATTCCGCACCGCGCATGTGATCCACAAAGTCGTACCCGGAGGAAAACGACCCCTTGTACTCGGCGATCACATCCTCATCCCCCACGAGCACCGCAGCAGCGCCATCTCCGAAAAGGAGTTCCTGAGGACTCCCCATTTTGCCGAGTCTGCAGTCCGCAGCTGCAACAACAACGTTATTCACAGATCCGGCGCCAACTGCGTCGAGAGCAGCAATAACCGCAGTTGTACCCGCTTTAATGCCGCCCGCGAAATCTGCAGTTCTGATTCGCTCGTCAGCAGCGAGCGCACCCGCCACGATGTTCGCATTTAGGCGTTCCTTGTACGGAGCAGTCGTAGACGCGAAATAGATACCCCCTATCTCTGACCTCTCAAATCCCTTGATGCAGTCGAGAGCCGCGGCCACCGCCATCGTCACCGAATCCTCGTCGAAGTTAGCCACGGCTTTTTCCCCCTGAGCGTTCATCATGTTCGCAGGGTTCAGCCATCCCATGTTTCCGAAAATAGCCATCCTGTTTAGCCTGAATCTCGGAATATAGCCGCCGTAAGATCGGATACCAACCATACCATCACTCCCTTTCGAGCTCGCAGCAAAGGTATCCCTTCGAATTACTTACTGTCCACAGAATCACGAGCGACTCCATCCACTCCATACATACTGCCAACCATACAGTTTCTAATACAGGTTAACCAAAATCAACCACGGATATATACGGGTATTTCTTCAGGAGTTCATTCCTTATGGATTTGCGGTCATCTTCGTCCAAGATTTTCTTAACTTCGGATACCGGCAAACCGTTCTCGTTCTTTTCAGACTTATAAGACATGAGAAAACCGGGCACGGAGATGAAACCAAGACCTCCCGCGCCGCAACAAGAAGTATCTACGTGGGCAGCCTTCAGAACGTAGATGACCTTCTTGCCTTTGAACTCAAAGACACCCTCTTTTAAAATTTTGTAATATCCCCCAACGCTACGAATCTCCTCGTCTATCGGCAGATGTACATAGCGCAATATTATACCCCCGAATCCTCACAGCGTTCATACATTAGAGTGTCTGAGAAAATCATGTGACCGGTGGCAGGTCACCGGACGGCAAATAGCACAAAGTATTATAACCTTTGCAACCGAAAATTTGCCATTTTCTTAAACACCGAATTTTCAAGCAAAAAGAGCATCAAAGAAAGAAAAGACGCGAAAAAGATCAAACAAATCGATTTAATGGGACCCCAAAGAGGTGACCCAACGGTATAGTATTCCTACTGGTAATAGCCCACTGGGATTATGTAAATCGGTTGTTCGTTCTTTGTAATTCCCAAAATCCGAGCGACTTCCTCATCGTCAAAAGCTCCAACGGGTACAGTGCCGAGCCCGAGCGCTTCCGCTTCAAGAAGAACATTTTGAGAAGCGTGACCAGTGTCAATATAGACATATCGCATACCACGTTCTCCATAAGAAGCCCTGTATTCATCCATTACCGCGGTTATTATGAGAATACATGGTGCTTGCGCTATGAAGCCCTGATTTAAACAGGCGGATGCGAGCTCATCGGCATCCACATTCTCATTAAAAAGGGACAGAGAATGCTGCTCCGGGAGATAAAGGTGGAGTTTCCCCTCTGATAGTACGTATATTTTCAAACCGTAAATACGCCCAGCCGAGGGTGCAGGTCTTGTAGCCTCAGAAATCTGGATGGAGGAATCCTCACCTCTCTTAAAGCCAAAACCGGCCCAAAGGATTAAGGAAATATCTTCTTTGCTCAAACGTTTTCGCAGAAACCCTCGCACAGATCTTCTCTGCTGAAATACTCTGTTGAGTTCAGCAGCACGCCCGAGCGAAGGAGCTGGAAGTTCCTCGAGTTGTGCATCCACTGTCTTTTTCGCGCCATTTGAAGGACTTTTGGAAGGCGAATCACCGTGACAAGAAATTCCGAAAAGGACTTCGACCGCAAACGCGAAGAATGTAAAACACAAAATCAAAATCCGTACTTTTGGCTTTGGGCAGAACGTTGAAAAATTCCCGCCAAACATCAAATCCTTCCGCGCAACAAACAAAGGCTTCCGCGCAACAAACAAAGGATAAATGTCACCGAACCCAACTTAATAAATGAACTGTCCGTGAAAAGGAGCACCTACTACATGCAGTTCTCTTCAATTTCGTGAAATGGTGTTGCGTTCATTCACGAGATAAGATTTGCTTTCTGTGATGATCAAGCATGTTCATTAAGCACACACCACGACCAAACAGCCTCGGTCAAGCGACTGCTTAGATTTCAGGTATATTCGGGCTAAACAGCGGGGCAAATCTCCTAAATTTTCATGCCTCTTTTCCGAGATACTTGAATGAAACCTTGACCCGCGCCCTGTAGGCAATAACCTTGCCATCCTCGATCTTCATGTCAAGCATCGAGACTTCGGCTATCCGCAGCTCCTGAAGACTCTTTGCGGCAGTCTCCACGGCGTTGCGAGCGGCTTCCTCCCAGGAATTCTCACTGGTGCCGACGACCTCGATGATTTTGTAAACACTCTCAGTCATGGATCCCTCCTTTGATAGGTAAAAGGTACCGCTTGTGATGTGAATTATATCAACACGCCTGTCTATTAGCATCAAAAAATCAGGAATTTCAGGTGAAAAAAAAATCAGGCGCGAAAATCAATTTGAACAAAATCTTTCAACCTGATTGAAGCCGTTATTCCATCTTGACTGATCAGTAAAAGGAGCATGCGCCTTCCCCTCGAAAAAACCAAAATGAGCAATGAGGAACAAGATGCGCGCGGTTAAGAGTCCGGGAAATTTTTGGGCATTAATTGCTTGTGCATGAAAAGACCGGTCATCGTGACCGGTCAAAAATTTCATAAACCCTAATCTATCAGGTTATCTTGGCGCTTACTTCCAGAGATGGCCACAGTTGTTACATGCCCACTTCGGTTTGTCAACGCCAACCGCGTAACCGCCGATCCTGACTTCACCCTTTGCAACCCGCTCCGCGAGCTCCGGGTTCGTTGGACCGTAAACAATAGGAACAACAGTATCCTCTCTTCCACAATTAGGACACGCGGGCCTCATAATGTTCCCTCCTTCTTATATCCGATGGGCAAGTTTGACTATAATCGCCAAGCCACTGCTACAAGCAATCGTCAGAGATTTTAGCAAGAAATTGGCAATGTGAAAATCGGCATTTACACAGAGTAAGACAGATCGAACAAGGATTCACAGAGAATAATCACTGGGAACTATTCTTTTCATCCGGCGCCTTCTTCTGATAAACAGGGCATGTCTCGTATGCTTTCTCGTTTTGCTTGTTCAAGCAGTAATAAATAGGCATCGGCTCCTTAATTTTTCCCTTTTCAGGCTCAAGCATACAAACCCCATCAGAATACTTGGGGCACATTTCATACACCTCCAGGTCTAACCGCTTACCATACCGAACAGTTCATCTTTTAATCAAGAAATTAACACAACGACCCTATGAGCTGCGGAAACATGCTTTTACGCTAAACATCAAACATTAATTTTTAGCCTGAAATCAAAAAGAGTCAACCAAAATGCGCCCTCAAACGGTCTTGCGAAATCCCGATCTGCATTGTGCTGCTGGCAAACTATATGTATTATTTTCAAGGTTTTCGACGATATGGGAAAATAATTGATAGGAGCAAAAATGAGAGTGCTTTTCGTTTACTCCGAGGAGGATTACTACTCTGTAGAAAAGCCCCTCGAAGAATATGACAGCATGCAGTTCGGGATATCCTACATATCATCAGTGTTGAGACAGGCGGGACATGAGACCAGACTCGTCGTGCCGACAAATGCTTATCCAGAAGTGGTGGATGAACAGGTTAGAGTTTTCAACCCAGGGGTTATCTGTTTTACCTCAGTTTATACTGTATTTGAGTTTCTAAGTGACATAGCTTCACGCCTGAAGAAGAAATTCCCTGAAGTCTTCTTGATAATCGGAGGTCCGCACGCGACTCTGAATCCGGAGCACTGTCTCGAAAAAGCATACGACGCGGTATGTGTGGGTGAAGGGGAGTTCCCTGTCTTGGAGCTCGTAGAACAAATCGAGCAAGGTAAACATCCCAGCAAAATCAGAAATCTCCATATCAAAAAAGGGAATAAAGTGGAAATCAATGAGACGAGGCCTTTCATTCAGGACCTCGATTCCCTACCCTTTCCCGACAGGGATATGTGGTTGCCGTGGCTTGCCAACCCGATCTCTAACCCGGGCGTGCTTCTGGGGAGAGGCTGCCCGTACAACTGCACTTACTGTTGCAACCACGCCATAAGAAAGGTGGCACCGGGCAAATATGTCAGAACCCGTTCAGTCGAAAACATAATAAGCGAAATACTCTCCTTGAAAGAAAAATTACCTTTGCTTGAGGAAGTGTACCTCGAAGTGGAGACTCTCGGCGTCAACATGAAATGGGCACTTGAATTATGTTCCGCGCTCGAGGATATGAACTCCAAGTTTGAAGTACCATTGAGATTCGGGGCAAATCTGAGGGTAACGCGGGGCGCTGACTTTGGGGAATTGTTTAAGGCGCTTGCGCGCAGCAACTTCCGCTTCTTGAACATAGGGCTTGAGTCAGGCAGCGAAAGAATCAGAAAGGAAGTCCTAAAGAGAATCTACTCGAACGAAGACATGATAAGGACCGTACGGACGGCCAAGAAATACGGGCTTCAGATCGGTTTTTACAACATGATAGGTCTGCCCGGCGAGACCACGAAGGACTTCTGGGAAACGGTCAAACTGAACCGAACCTGTGAGCCCGATTGGTTTTTGCTAAGCGTTTTCTTTCCTTACCCCGGGACCGCGCTTCATGAAAAATGCATCAAAGAGGGGCTTATAAGGGAAACACCCGACCCAACCCTTGAAAGACGCAGGCCCGTACTCGATCAGAAAGGTTTTTCCAAAAGACAGGTAAGGATTAGGTATATTTTTTCCCACCTGCTTATTAACGGCGGGAAAAGGCCGCTCAGAGAAGTGGCAAGGCTCGTGTTGAAAACCTGGTTACTCGCAGATCAAAGGCTTGTCCGTTTTTGGAGATGGTTTGTCTTGAAATTCCGCTCTTATGAGAAATATTTTGAGAAACACTTCGGAACAATCCCGTCATTTGAACACCCAGACCCTCAAAAAGAAGCAGCCAAAGAAGAGGTGGCATCCGGGAGAGCGGGATGAATGTCTTTAATCAAATTTAATAATCCCATCTGCCAACCCCATACTTTCGAACTTATCTGATCATATTCAAAAAAATATCGTTTACTTGCTAGACCCAGATTTAACATCCAAACCCTTCTTCTTTCGGACGAAATCGCTCATCGAGCCTATATTTATCCTCGAGACCCAATATCTCATTGAAGTGGTTAAAATCCATCATCCTGTCTTTGATCCCCAGCGTATCTCCATGTTCAATCAGGTACGAGTAAGTATCTTCAAGCGCCTTTGCCGCCGCGAATAATCCTTAGAGGACATAACCGATGCTTATGTAGCCCATCTCCCTGAGTTCCTCTAAAGTAAGAATGGGGGTTCTGCCACCTTCAATATTGTTGATCACCAGCGGTCCCGGCACTTCTTGAGCGATCTTTCGAATTTCTTCGACTGACCGCGGAGCTTCGACGAATATGAAGTCCGCTCCAGCCTCTTTGTATGCCTTACCCCTTCTTATGGCTTCCTCAAGTCCGAGAGGCTCGAGCGCGTCAGTACGCGCTGTAATGGTAAAGAAAGCGTCTCCCCTTACCTCCCCTGCAGCGCGGATTTTCTCGACATGCTCGCTCAATGGAATAACCGACTTACCCCTCATATGGCCACATCTCTTCGGCCATGTTTGGTCCTCAAGAAGTATTCCCCTTGCCCCTATTCGAATGAGCTCCCTGACCATTCTCATGATGTTCAAAGGTCCCCCGTAGCCCGTATCCCCGTCAACCACAACTGGTACGCTCACGGCGTTCACAACCCTCCACGACGTTTCGATTACCTCTGTTTGCGTGAGTAACCCCAAATCGGGTTCCCCGAGCCGAGTTGCGGAAACAGCAAAACCTGAAAGCCGGCGCGTTCCGCGATCTTCGCGCTCAAAGCATCATAGACGCCAGCCACCAGGATGACCTGATTCTTTTCGATGAGGGGATGGGTTTTTTTCTCCATTGAAACCTCCAATGAATTACGGTTCCGTCTTCAATGAGAATACAACATTACCACTGCCACTGTGTTCTGCGCAGCTGGAGAGGTGCGCTCCTCGCTTATTGCGCCTTCGTCAAATATGACAATCGCAAAGCGGCGCTGATTTTCCCCTGATTGATAATTGCAAGTGGATGAATGTGTTTCAAAAAATTCGGCTAATTGAGAATCGGCCAAAATTCACTCATAAGGGTATAAAGCCGCAAAGGCTATGTCGCTCTAATGTCATGCTTTTTTGACCAAAGACTATACACCCAAAGCGGAATTATCATTTCCAACGTGTTGCTGATAAAATAAGCGCTTGTCGGATATTTGAATCGCCTAAAGGGGGCACCTCGAAGCACGTAAAAGGAGGCAGTCAAATTGGATGGCGGCAGTGGACTTTTCTCAAGGATTTCAGAAAGATTAAGGAAAAAATCTTTTGTGTTCAAAAATTATTTGCTTCTTGCTATCCTTCTTGCCTTATTCCAGCTGTTCTGGTGGGGCTTCACGAGGGGCTCCAATGTCGCTGTGTCCGGCGCTTTCTACACGGAAGGCTACCACGCAAAATACGAACTTGCCGGAACCACCGCGAAAATATTCGGAAGTGACCGCTTGACGCTGAAGGTGGTGGAATCAAGCGAGAAAACCGCAACGGTCAAGATAACCGCGGGAAAAAATTCGCGCCAGTTCGTTGTCGACAGGAAATCAGCAAAAATAATAATCGGTCGAAAAGAGCGGCGTTCCCCTCATTTTCTACTACGATGCCGTAAGAGAACCGGATCAGATTTCTGCCACATTCGGGAAAAACAAAAAGCCTGAATTTTCAATGGAATATACGGGTTTGAAAGGACCCATCTACGCAAAAATAAAAGAAGAAAACCCGGATAATGTGGTTATGTGGTACCACCGGAGCAACGGCACATCTTACGGACCACAATACTCCTGGGAACTCGGATTATTCGACACAAACGGCAATAAAGTTGGAACAATTGTTAATGACATAACGAGTGGTGTCCTTCTTAACGCCCGTTTCTACCAAAACGGCTGGGGATCGATCAACCTTATCGACACCAATTACCCGACGGGTTTAAACAGATGGGCAATTTTTATCGGTTATAATGCCATTTTGTTTTTCTGGGGCATCTTCCATGTTGTTCGCGCAAAAAGACACCCCGATGAATGGAAAGCGCATTGGGAATACTTCGATCTGAATTTCGTCGGTATTTCAAGATTTTTTATCCGGCTTATGGCTTTCACAGTATTCGGATTTCTCGGGATAGGTATACTTACCGGTGACCCGTATAAGCTCCTCATATCCGACCTCATAGGATTCGGATTGATGGTCTATGCTGTCGGTCCTTTCGCTTTCCCGATTGTGTTTAAGTTCATCCAGTGGATCGCCGCCTTTGGTGTGTTCGCGGGAGGAAGACCTTTAGACTACGTGCAGTATCCTTTCGGGGTTCTTCTCTATCTTACGGCTGTCGTGTGCTATCTGATCAACCGCCGCAGAAACTACAAGAGCGTAAAGACCGAATTGCTTGCGCTCGCGGAAAGAATACCTGAATCAGAAAGACGGGAAATCCAAAAAAGATTCGAGTCTCAATGACGAGCGGGATGGATAAGCTCCACAGATTCGCCAACGAAATCTTTCTGTCGGTCAAAAAAGCATGACAAAGAAAAATGTCGGGGGAGACTTAAAGAATCGAAGACTTGTACTAACATCTTTTATTTTAGCCCTCACGGGTCTGGTCATTTCGTGCCTCGGCATACCCCCTGTTTATCAAAAAACTTTCCCTGGTGTCACAATCAAAAGAGTAGCCTTTGATACCGGCTTATATGAAAAACCCGCCAGAAAAGTGTCGGGCTTGCTGATTCTTCCAAAATCCAAAGCCGATAGAAGAATGCCGGGTCTGGTTTTCTGTCACGGGATGACTGTCCAAAAAGAGATGTACGTTGGGCAGTGCAGAGAACTTGCGCTCAAAGGAATCGCCGTGCTTGCCGTTGATCTAAGGGGACATGGCCAGACAGGCGGTTCTTACTCTTTCGGCTCAACCGAGATGAGAGACGCATGGTCAGCGGTGGATTATCTCTCTCAACTTGATGTGGTTGACACCGAAAAAATAGCGGTCGCCGGTCATTCCCTCGGCGGCATTACAGCCACCCGCGCGGGATTGTTTCAAAAAAACAATAAGATCAAAGCTGTTGTAGCTATTTACTGCTGGCCATCTCAAAAGGAAGCAATAGAAGCGGTTTTCGGAAACATAGAAAACTTCATCGGGAAAATTTGGCCTTACTATAGCCTTTCGAGAGTTTACGACATTAATGACCGCCGGGCTTTAGCTGCCAGGAACGTGATAAACCATATCACCACAACGAAACCGCCCAACTACGAGTTGATAATGGGAAAATGGGACACGCTCGGTACTATCAGCCAAGCCAAAAAAATCATAAGCAAATCAGCCGGCATCCGAAACCTAAAAGTTTCCAAAACTTACGGAGATTTCAAACAAGGCACAGCTAGACGGCTGGTTGTTACCACAGATACCCATCTGACCGAAGCGGTGAGTTCTGAGGTCATTAGCGCCCTCTCGGAATGGCTTTTCCTTTCATTCGGTCTTAAAACGCCGCCCTACATGAGAAGCCGCACCATCGTAAGATATATCGGATGGAGCATGATAAATTTGGGCTTCTTCCTTATTGCGCTTGCATCCCTTACGCTAGCTCATGCTCTTCTGAGCAAGAAAGGTTTTATTCGAACCAGTGACCCTGTATCAATCTCCAGCAGAAGCAAATCCTTGGGAGTTATCTCCGCGCTCTTGTTTTTAGCCGTGTCTTTTGCTTCCTTCCCATTTTCTAAAATTTCGAATATCCGAGCTTTCTTGCCATTTTTCGGAATTGACCTTTTCGCGAGCATGGCTCTATCGCGGGCTGTCTTACTCTTAGGAACTTTCATACTTCTTTTGATTTTTTCTATGGCTCTCAGAACGCTTTCCGCCCCGAATTTTTCAAAGATTGAACTCAAAGAAAAGCTCAAAACCGCCCTGATTAAGATGGGATTGTCGCTTTTCGTTGGTTCTCTTCCAATTGCTGTTTTCATGCTTCTTTACACGCCAACCGCTCATGCCCTATTACTTCCCGGCGCTCTTCCTGTCTCAGCGGGCTGGTTCTTCGCAACCGCGGCTGTTCTTGCATTTCAACTTTGTGTTGAGCAGATTTATTTCCACTCTTTCTTACTTCAAGCCTTCGAAAGCACAAACGAAAGACGCAGCGCCGCAAAGTATATATTAACTGAAGGCGCTGTGCGTGGACTGGGTCTGGGGATGTGCTTCTTGCCCGTTGTGTCCAACCCCTTCATGCTGATCGGACATTCGGAATCAATTCTTAGAATTCCACTCGTGCCGCTCATAGTCATTTCAGGCTTCATCACATTCAGCCTGATTGCGGCGCTCGCCCTTTTCACCAGATCAAGAGGCTACGACCTCGCCGCCCCCTCATTTGCGATCGGCTTGTATCTGGCGCTTGTATCGAGCAGCGTTTTGAGCACCCGGGCATTTTAGACTCTCTTTAAGCGAGCATTTATGCACCCCAAGCCTTTCGGAAATAAGCGGCTGGTCATGGAATTCAATGATATTTGCCCTTTTCTTAAAATAAATGACAACGCTAAGATAGATGGAAGTAAAAATTACGAAAAGGAGGTAAAGATGCCAAACGTGTATGTGGACGGGCCAAAGCTTGATCTGGACAAAAAGCGAAGACTCGCGGTTGAAATCACAGATGCGCTTGAGAGAGCTTACGGCCTTCCGAGACAGGTTTACGTGGTCATAATAAGGGATAACCCGCCTGAGAACGTCTGCGTTGGAGGGGTCATGATCTGTGACCGAGAAAAAACCGAGTAGGGGTAACATATGCCACGTATCACGATATTGCGCTGGAAATGCCGAACACATCAAAAATTTAATGTGAAACGCTTGTGAGCCTTTTACTTCACAAGTAGTCCGTTTGAGAGAGAAGACAAAGAGGTGAACCGTCTGCAATGGTGGAGGAACCCAAAAAAAGGCACTCAGTCAAGCAGGAGATACCCGGAGTCGCCAAAGCCATGAAAGCGCTGCATGACGCTGTCATAGCCGACGGAGCTCTCAGCGCAAAAATGAAAGAACTTATCTGCGTGGGAATCGCGGTGGCAATAAGATGCGAACACTGCCTCAGATTCCATGCCGAAGAAGCGGCAAGACTCGGAGCCACACCTGAAGAAATAGCGGAGGCGGCAGGCGCGGGAATCCTTCTGGGAGGCGGACCTTCCTGGGGTATTGCGGCAAGAGTTCTGGACAGGGAATTACACCGCCTGTTTGAAAGTGACCAATAAGCACTAAGGCGGAAAATAGAAAATAAGATTGTTTATGAGTTTGGTATTTCAAAACAAACCAGATTACTTTTCCGCGCCCGTATAACTTATATTCAGTCTGCCAAAGCCCATCCCGTAGAGGAGAGTTCCAAAGGTTATTTCCCCCTTAGTCCCTATGACGAGCTTTGTATCCCGTGATTTCAAATAAATTGAATGACGAACCGGACACTTAAAACGCATCGAGGTGTTTTTTGTCTCATGGGTCATCTAAAATGAAATTGCATATTTTATATTGAAACTCTGTTTGCCAAGATAAATCATAGAGGAAATAAAAGAAGCACACGTTCGTGAATATAAAAACGCTCTTTCCCATAACGGGAATGTGTGCGCTTGTGAAAACCATTTAAAAAGCAATCGAAGTAAGAATTGAATGAATAGCCCACTGCGGGAGTGGTCTCAAATGGAAGACGGCGGACTTGTTTTCCTCAGCGTTGCGATAGGTTTAGTGTGTGGCGTTGTCTGCTCATCAATAGCCAGATCAAAAAACCGTGACGCCCTTGGTTACTTCTTGCTCGGATTTTTCTTCGGAATTATCGGCCTGTTAATTACAGCACTAATCCCGAAAAAGGAAACCCGGTCAAGAGTTATTCCACCATTCCAGCCTTACGCACATGCCTCACCAATCGAGCCTGCTTACCAACCACAGGAACGGTATTGCGGCAGGTGTCCGCAGTGCTCATTCCCTTTGAGCCCTGAGTTTAAGCTCTGCCCTAACTGCGGGTTAATCCTTAAAGATTCAAGCGCCCAAACTCAAGTGGTCTCAAAAAAACCTGGTAAATGCCCCGTGTGCGAAAGGGGCTTACCACCCGGGGAGAATCGCTGCGATTACTGCGGATCGCAGGTGGTTGAAAGAGGTTTCGAAGCTGATATCAGCCATAAGGCAACCGTAAAGCGAAACATCACAATCGGTGGAGAAAGAGCCTTCTTTGCGGGAGAAATTGTCGAAATAGAAGAAATAAGCCCCGATGAGAAAAGACCACAATACAAATACGTCGTACTATCAAAAAGACTCAACAAAAGATTTCGGCTCTCTGAAGATGACTTATTATTTTAGCTTCTAACCTCTGGTCCGCCCATCCGCGTTATCTATGCCTGGAGGGCGTTTCTTAGCCTCCTTAAACCACCCGATCACCGCCTCGGGAAAAGAATCGATATTCGCGCTGTATGGTTTTATATCAATCAGCGGGCTTCCGTTTACCGCATCTAGACCCCTAACCACCAAGCGGTTGCCCTCACGTCTCAAAAGCTCCGCCACACAGAACTCCACCGGGTTGGGGCGCGAAGGAGAGCGGCAGGCAAACACTCCCCTAACTTCCGGTCCCCAAGGCGTCACGGTCTGAAGAGTATTTCTGTCAGCAAGATGCCCCCAGTAGAGAACAATGAGATACCTGGACTTTTCGAGATCCTTCAATGCGTCCCGATATTGCTCGTAAATATCAATTTCGGATTCATCTGATGCGAACCGTCCCTGAAAAGGGGCTTCGTTAACACTTTTATAGGGAGAGTAAATTATACCTATCGGCCGCAGCACCATTCCCCCCGAAAAATCTCCCCTTTCGCTACCCTTGTCCATAACTCTTTCCTCCACTTATGAGTTCTTTCCTATCTTCCCACTTCTTACTCAGAGGCACCACGACCTTCATGCTTTTTGAGTATCCGATATCAAAATCTGTCCCGTACACCTCTTTTAAAGAGGTCGGAACTATGACCTCCGGTCCACCTGATGCCAGAACACATCCATCTTTCAGAAGCACAAAGCGGTCCGAAAAACGCAGCGCAAGATTCACATCGTGAATAGCGATAAGAGCCGCCATCCCCCGCTCCTCAACTGCGTACTTCACTATTTCCATGACCTCTACCTCATTTTTCGGGTCAAGATTGCTCGTCGGTTCGTCAAGCAATAGGATCTCAGGCTCTTGAGCCAAAGCCCTTGCAATCACGACTTTTTGTAGTTCCCCACCGCTTAACTCATCCAAATAGCGTAGCGAAAGCTCTTGCAGTCCGAGAGTTTCGATGACGCTCCCGACCACTTCAAGGTCCCTCGGTCTTGCTTCCCAAATAATATGTGGACGGCGTCCCATCAGGATAGTGTCAAACACGGTCAACCTGGCAGGTATCATGTCCATCTGGGGAACATAGCCCATGCGTCGAGCGAGCTCGGTGCGGTTCATGCTCGATAAATCCTTCCCGTCGAGAAACACTCTTCCTCTGCCGGGACGTAGAAACCCAAGGATACACTTTAGCAGCGTGCTCTTGCCCGCCCCGTTGTTTCCAAGCAGGCTACAAATCTCTCCCTTATTTACGGTAAAAGAAACTTCCTTTAGTACCGAGCGCGTGCCATACTTAAAAGCGATGCAGTCGGCAACAAGCATCAGATTCTCCTGTTTCCTTTTGCCAGCATGTAGAGAAAAAGCGGCCCACCCATGAAAGATGTTATTGCCCCCACGGGAAGCACCACTGGAGCGACAATGGTTCTGCTCAACGTGTCTGACCCCAACAGTAAGAAAGACCCCATAGCGCAAGAAGCGGGGATGAGATATCGATAGTCGTTACCAACAGTCCTGCGCATCAGGTGAGAACTCACGAGACCCAAGAAGGCTATAATACCCATGAATGACACTACCACCGCGGTTATAAGCGAGGAGAAGAACATTCCCAGCATGCGAGTCCGCCTGACGTTTATTCCCAGACTAATTGCTACATCATCCCCGCTAAGCAAAGCATTATAGTTCCACCGGTTCAGCATGAAAAAGAATATTGCAGGAAAGGTCACGGCCCCCATAATAGCGAGTTCTTGCCATGAAACCCTTCCCACATCCCCAAAAGTCCAGAATACAATTGAGGCCACCTGCACATCGGTTGCAAAATACTGGGTAATGACTGTTCCCGCTGAAAAAATGGAGCCGAAGGCGATCCCGGCAAGAATCATCGCCTCAGGAGTCATTCCTCTATACCTCACTATAAGAAGTATGGCGAGCGTCGCGGAAAGGGCTCCCACAAATGCCGCAACCGTAACCAGGTAGGGATTTCGAATGATAACCGCGTCCGCGCTTGTGCTCTGTACACTTCCCGCTCCCAAAGCGACAATAGCCAGGGCCGCGCCGAAGGCTGCGCCCTGGGAAACACCCAGTGTGTAATCGGAAGCCAAAGGGTTTCGGAGTACGCTTTGCATCACGCATCCGGCTAAGGATAGATTTATCCCCGAAATGATGGCCGCAAGCACCCGGATAAGCCTTATATTGATCACTATCTGCGCGACATGCTTGTCCGCACGCCCAACAATCGCTTTAATTACATCAAGAGGAGATAGCCCGGCAGAACCCATAACCATTGAGAACAATCCCAGTAAGATCGTAGCGGTGGATATCGCTACTATGAACAGCACTTTTCGACGGGAGTAGGAGCGGTACGCGCTGGTCACAGACACTGCCGTTGCTGTCTCCATCCTCTTTCACCAAACTTTCCGTAGCCTTCTTCTCTCCTAAATGAACCCACAAGTCTCGCAGAGAACCAGGAAAGAAGGGGAAGAAATATATGAACAAAACGGTCTCCCTGCGAAAATATCTGAAATCATGTACACTTCTTTTCCGGTAAAAGCCAGGGCTTTATTTACATGCCATGCGCTGATGCTTGAAGGTTTTTTCGCTTTCAGTCCAATCCCGTATGCATCAGAACTTGATCTCCATGAAACCGCCAAAATCCTTTTCCATGCGGTCGTATAAGGGTTTCCCTAAAAGAAACTCGTATATTTCGTCTGCCTTCTTCTTCGGGTCTATATCTTTAAAAAGCTCTGGAAATACAACAGTGCCCATGAAATAGGCATCGGCGATTGCCGTGTCGATGTTGGTGGTGTAGTAGTTGTATGGCAGGAAACCAAAAACCTTGCCTTTCTTCACCGCGGAGAGAGTGTTGTAAAAACCCGGATTAGTTTTGTAATCCTCCCTGACCTTCTGCAGACCCGCCTCATCGATGAAGATTATGTCTGGGTCCCATTGAAGAATTTTCTCTTTGTCTATCATCACGCTCCCTTTACTTCCAGTCTCATCAACAAGGTTTCTGGCTCCGATGGCGAAAAGCGGCGGAAATTGCCCCTGTGAGCTCTCAATACCGTGAGTTCCCTTCATTCCGAGACCGCCCACGTAAACACTGGGCTTATCTTTTTGGGAAATCTTTGCCGTTCGCCTGCCCAGATCCCGCTCACAATCCTTTATGAACGCGACTACTTTATTTGCTCGCTGGCTATTTCCGGTAATCTCCCCGATGATAGAGACGGACTCGCAGACCACCTCATTGTCAAAAGTCCCGAGCTTCCCGTAGCTGAGAACGATGACGGGTATACCCGTTTTGGATTGGAGTTCATCTGCTTTCCCGGCGTCAACAAGGTATGCAACGAAAATTACGTCTGGTTTCACGCTAACAAGCTTTTCCGCATCAGGAGTAGAATCCGGACCCCCCTGACCTATGACAGGCAAATCCAGCAATTCGGGATGGGCGATAATGTATGGGCGACCAGTGGACCACTGCTTTTCCATATTCTCTATCCCGACTACTTTCTCAGCGCAGCCAACGTAACAAAGAAGGCGCAACGCGCCCGGCCCAATCGCCACAAGCCTCTTCGCCGGCACAGCAACTTCGACCTGACGCCCTGCCAAATCGGTTATTTTTCTCTTTTTGCTGCTTTCACCACCGCCGCTTTGAGAACTCCCTTTGCAGCCACAGAAGAAGGTGACAGTCAAGAAAATAACGGAAACAAGGGTCGCGATAACGTAAATCCTTTTGCCTGACATATCCGGCTCCTTTCCGATCTTTTTCTACCGCCTGTCTTTTCAGTGCAGAGCGATACTCGTAGAAATCGAAATAGTTCAAGAAATCACTCCATGCTCTCCCGGTCCCGCTCGCGATCGAATTTGCGATTCAATATTTGAAAGAATGCGGTCAAGCTCATCCCAGATTCGCTTATCACCAATTGGTTCACCCTCAAGATTTTGCGCTACTATCCGGTCTGAATATGGAACGTGACCGAGAGGAGATAGCCCGAGTTGCTCAAGCTTTCCCTCCAGAATGTCGGTAATCTTGTTTTCAACCTTGTTCAGAACTACACCCCAATCCTTACCGGCTTCCTTCGACATGCGGCAGGCTTTATCAGCGAGAAGGACTGCTTCTTTTGAGGGGTCTACGACAACAAGAACATAATCCACCCCCTCAAGAACGCCGCGCCCGAAATGCTCTATGCCAGCTTCGGTGTCTATGAGCACCCACTCGCCCTTGTCAACAGTCAAGGTCTCTAAAAACGAGCGGGCGACAGCGCCCATGGGGCAAGCACATCCCTCCATGGAATGCTCGATTTTCCCAATTCTCACTAAAGAGAGGTTGGCTTTAGCGGATAAAAAAACCTCGGGCAGGCTTTCTAAGCTTAAACCTTCCCGAAAAATTTGCATCTTTTCGTCTCCGCCACTCCTCAGCCACATCATCAACTTTTCCCTCACCGCGGATTTTCCGCCTAAGAAATCCATTACCGTTTTCACGGGCGGCTCCAAGCCAATCATCGTGTTTAAGCCGAAATTCGATTCGTCAGCGTCCACCACAAGCACCCGCGCCCTTTCACTTAACCTATGCGCAAGAAGCGATACCAAAGTGCTCTTGCCGCTTCCTCCTCTACCGCAAACCATTACCTTCGGCATTCATCAAACCTCCTCCCGTTCGCTCCCACAGTTTTCGAATTTCTAAGCGCAGAAAAACTCGCTCTCGCTCATCGCATGTGTGTGAATTCCCATGATTGGACCACGCTCTAACCGGGTTTACGACCCTCAAGCACAAACATCTCATCTCCATCACAAACCGAAACCCGCACAAACCCTGCGCTGCGAAACATACAGGTGAGTTCCTCAGCATCTGGAATCATGTCCATGCCCACCTCTTGGCCGATCAAGCTATGCAGCTCATTGACCGCCTCCCTGCTTTCGTTATGACATATAGTTACTCTTCCTCCGGGTTTTAAAATGCGGAAAATCTGCCTGACGGCAATATCCTTATAAGCTATGTGTGGAAAGCAATTGTGGCAGATGACCTCATCGAAAGAGCCATCAGGGAAAGGAGCTGAGGCGATATCCGCATGGACGTATTCTAGATTCGGCTTATTGTATTTTTCACGAGCAACCATCAACATTCGCTCAGCAATGTCAAGTGCGGTCACATGACCGTTCTCACCCGTCTCCTCAAGCAGCCAAGGTATTATTAAACCCGTTCCGCACCCAACATCGAGAACACGGCTTCCTTTGGAGATACCCAAACCTCGAATTATGCCCTCACTGACTCTTTTTGGATCGTCGGCGATTTTGGTGTCCCAACTGTCTGCCCTGTTATTGAAAAAATCCCTTACGGTACGCTGGATTATTTTCCCCTCGTCCTGTCTGACTCTCAGCTCTTTCCACCTCCCGCTACTTCTAAAAGCCAAATAAAAAACCACGAAGGCGATAGCCTTCGTGGCTACTGTTTTCCCTATTGATAACTAATATAGCCGGCGGCTCCTATCCGCCACTCATAATTTTCTAGTCAACGGATTATAAGCGAAAAGCAAATATAAATGCAACATCTTGTTAATTTTGCTTCTCTCAATTTTTTGGTTTTATGATTCGCCTATTTTACTTCGGGATTAGTCATGAAGCAAAAGACGAACATGATGAAAAACGTTCAAAGCCGGCAGGACCCCATGCCGCGCTGAGAATGTTTCAATCCGAAGAAAATTACCTTCCCCCAATAATGGGCTTGAGGCAGAAATCTCGCCTTATGTCCGGAGGATGTTGCGCTCCGAAAGGTACCCCTTCCCGGTAGGTATAGGTTTGAGGCAGGAGCCCCGCAGTATGCGGAAAGGATGTTGTATTTTAAAAAGTGGAAAAACTATTTTTATAATGCCTTAATATAGTTTACTTGTTTCCTGGTTGTGTTCTAATTATTTCTTGTGGTTCTTGGAATTATAGGATTTACAGCAAACAAGTGGTGGAGACTATGATGAGAACGCGAAAATATATTCTCGAACCCGCCATTATCTCAATAACGCTTTTGCACGTTGGACACGGAGGCGATTTGCTAAACCAGCGCGCATCTCACTTTTTGCTCCACTGGTTTTCACGCTATGAACATCTCTTCATGCGCGCCATCAATTATCTTGCCATGCGAGACTGGGTGCACAGACTCAAAATTACAAAAAGAGTTGTCGACCGCATAAGCGGGCTGGTGATAAGGAATATAAACGGCGAAATCCTCACCCTTGAGGAATCCTGCAAATTGGTCGAGAAGATTGCCGACAGCGGATACACAATCGCTGTCGGTACCTGCCCGTGCAGAAGAGCGAGAAACCAGATGTCAGACGAAAAGCCCAACAATACGGATATGGTTTTCGGTCGCTGGGCTGAAGAGTACCTTGAAAACTATCCGGGACTCTATGAGCGAATCGACAAAGAAAAAGCTTTGAGACTTATAAAGGTTTTTGAGGATTACGGGTATTTTCATCAGCTGTACGGCTGGTCCTTTCCGCAAGACGCGGCTTTCGTCCTGTGTAATTGCGCACCCGACGTTTGCATACCCCTTCAGGCTCAAAGGACAAGGGGCTACACCTCGTTCAGAAAGGGAAGAAATACAGCCGTGGTTGACGAAGAATCGTGTCTTGGGGTTGAAAAATGCGGCATATGCATGGAGAGGTGCCCTTTCGGGGCGAGATATGAACGCGAGGGCAAATCTATTGTTAACACCGAAATATGCTACGGTTGTGGTCTGTGCGTTAGCAGCTGTCAGGGAGGGGCATCGAGTCTGAAAAGAGACTCAAAAAGAGAACTGGTCTTTGCCCGGATGATTTTGGATTGAGAGACCGAAAACGGGAGCCGGAAAAATGGCATCTTCAGAACAGCAAGATGAATGGGGATGATCAAGCAACGCGAAAAAACGATCTGAGGTTTATTTTAAGGCGACCATCTCATGAAGTGTCGTCCCTTTTTCCTCATAATTTCTCCCTTCATGAAAAACTCTCAGATTGTATTCAGATTCAAATCGGAACCATCCGGGACGCACAAATCGGTTGACCAACCAGCGGACAGCCGGGTTCATTATAATTGGATTTATTCCTGAGAGAAGGTCATTACAATCAACAATCCGCATGACTTTGAGGCTCAGGAAAAGACGCCCTGGTACCTCAACTTCAAGCCACGAGGGGTAGGTTCTGTTCGCCTTTTTATCGAACAACAACTCGCCTTCCTTAAGCCGCATCTCTCCAGTGCTCAAAACAACTCGGTCGCGGAAAGCGAGCATGAGCGGTTTTGAGACATGGCATCCGAATTTCTTACTTGTGACCACGTAAGCGTAAAGAAGAGTAAAATCAGTTGCGAAGATGCGCCCCCAGTACCAGTGGGAAAGTATACGCCTCATATCGGCAGTGACCACATTGTGATCGTGGTAACCTATCCCCCTCGTGCTGATTTCATTGTCCCCGTAGCGAATCTTGCCCGTGACCTTCGCCCTCGGAACGGGAACAATCCAGCTGAAATATCCTCTATTGCCGTACTCCGTTAAGCCTTTTCCGGGTTTCCAGCCTGGAAGCACGCTTTCGAAAACAAGATCAGCCAAGAATCCCTCTTCCTCGATAAACAGATAGTGCCGAGGTAACGATTTACCGTCGGAACAATCAACATAACATCGGTTATCTCCGACCCGTACATCACATTTATCTTCCGAGGCTTTAAGCTCAGATAAGGGATACTTCTTTACGACGGAGAGCTTATTGCCGTCCGGACAGTATATATGCAGTTCTACGCCGGGGCGCCGAGACATTAATTCCGAGGCCTGAAGAAACCCCACAATTACATGTCCGTCCTCAAGACGAGCGTCAAAGTACCACCACTCGCCATAAAACCTGCTCTCGGAGCGAGCTTTCGGGTGGATGCCGTTTTCTTGCAGCGAAAGTGGGATGCTTTCTCCATCCTTCTCGCCGGGTCCGAGCCAGTGGTCAATAACTTTTTCAACTGACAAAACCGCTCACCTCGAAAATTTCAGCCGCCTGTCCATATTCTATAAATCCAGCGCTTACTACGAAAACCTGAAAATATGAAACCTGAAAATCGGCACTGGATGAGAGACAACAAAACCAGCTATAGAACCCAAATGTAAACCTGTAAATATGAAACCTTAAAATCGGCAAGTTATGCGAGCGCCGAACCGCTTTCTTGCAATGATTAAAAACTAAATAGCCTCGATTTATCTAGGAAAACGAGAAATATGAGCGGGAAATTCGCTAAAAAGATGTAAACTAAACCGACAGAGGCTGGAAAGTGTTATTTTGATTTTCTCGACAATTTCCACAATTTTATATGAATGTCTGCAAAGCCCAGATGACGAGGAAAAACGGTTCAGCTGATTTGAATGATGAAAGAAGTGAGAAATTTCCAAAACCGTCGGGCAGGAAGTTTATCGGTTATATTATTCCGCTTTTCAACATCACAAAGCATGTGCTGCGTGGCTCATTAAATGAAATAAGAAATATCGCGTTTTACATTTACAGAGACCATCTCGAACCGTTTATCATCATCCTTAAAAGAGCGAGGAGCCATCGTCTTGCTCTTTTTCTTATGCTTGAATGGACCCGCATCCTGGACGCAGTAAACGCGCACTTTTTGAGAGGCAAGGGCAGGAATTTTCGTTATTTTTCGCCAATCGGGACCGATTCCGTGAAGACCTCATGCGGAGAATTCCGCATTCGGAGCCACTCGAGGGATTTTCTCATTTGCTCACCCGTTTACGAGTATGGGGATAAAGAGTATCTCATCGGGCTTCAAAAGCTTCGGAAAGAAAGCAAAAGAGTCCTGTTTGTTGTTGTAGGGGCCTTATTTGGAATCTACACTGTATCCACAGGAACAATCTTTAAGGAAGATGATGGCGTGAGCATCATTTCCTTTGAACCGGCAGCGCCAAGTTATGATCTTTTAGTTAAGAACATTGAAATCAACGGTCTTACAACGTAGGCTGTAGCTCACAACCTCGCCTTATCCGACAAAGAGGGCACCGCTATATTCCACTACGACCGGCACTGGGCGAACAGCGGCCCAATCACTCCGGGTTTTGAGCATGTCCCGGAGGCTTTCGTCGCGAAATTACGCACGCTTGATTCCGTTCTCCCCGGCGCGACGGATTACGATGTCGCAATCTTGAAGATAGATGTTGAGGGCGCCGAAACAAAAGTTCTAAAAGGGGCAAGAAACATGCTTAACTGTGGAAAAAGTATTTACATCCTAACGGAGGATTCATTTGACCAGGAACTGGAGCGTTATGTTGAGGGATTAGGCGCAGTCCCTATCGGAAAGTTCACCTGCGAGAACAGCTGGTGGCACCTCCCCCCAAATTCCAAAAAGGTGCCAGGCACCAAATTTGCATAAACCGGTTGGTGGTCGATATATCATTCGCATTAAAAATTGCGTCTTTGTATGTCGCACTTCTCAGAGGTCTCCGCGCATGAACCGTCCAAAACTATCTCCTCTTCCTTCATTTACTCGTTATCATTCTCGGACAGGCGTAATAATCGCTTCGAACAGATTTTGAGCCGTTTTTGGTGTGCGGGCCGATTCTTATTCTTGACGCCTGTCGCCTTTGGATTTTGCTTCTGGAAAAATGCAAAAATGGTGCCTGGCACCAAATTTGCGGAAACACAAATTGTTATCTTTGGTGGGCCCAGCAGGACTCGAACCTGCGACACGCGGATTATGAGTCCGCTGCTCTGCCAACTGAGCTATGGGCCCTTTTGGATCTTTTAAACAATTGTAAACAAAACAAAGCGAATTATGAAGACATGTTTTTCCATTACGTATATTCCTGAAACTGGCCGGTACAAATTTTCAGTCAAACTCACTCAAATCAAAATATCAAACCGAAAGTACGAATGATTGGTTCATCCCACATTACGCCACCGCTCAATAACCACGTCACGTTTGCATAATTATTGCGCCCTACTGTGGTTTGACAAGATAAATTTCCTCGTTCACATTGGCAGATTTTTCAAGTGAATACTCAAGTGAATATGAAAAGCGCAGTTTAGCAGAAGCATTTGGAAAGCAGGCAGGTCACTAAACTCGTATTATTTCAATTCTGTTTTCCACCACTAAGCTGTTTTTCATCGCCAAGCCCAACCGTGGCAGCATATCGCGGTATCTCGAAAGCAAAGATCGAACCGCCCGTGGGGTTTTCCTCATACCATATCCTTCCGCCTTGCGCCTCAACAAGCGCTTTGCAAAGCGAAAGCCCAAGACCAGTACCTTTTATTTCAGAGGCTCGCATTTCGTGAACTCTTGAGAATTTCTTGAAAAGGTCTTTCACTGCGTGGCTGGGCACGCCTATCCCGGTATCCTTAACCGCAATCCTTAAATGCTCATCGTCAACTTTGACAGAAACGTCAACAAAACCAGTATCGGTGTACTTCAAAGCATTGGACACCAAGTTTTCCAACCCGCGGAGCAGCGCATGCTCGTCAACGATAGCGCCCTGATCGTCTCCCTCAAACGTCAAGGATATCGCCAAGCCCTTTTCTTTAGCCATCGGCTCAAAAATTTTCACAACCTCGGAAACCGTTTTCTTCACATCTATTTCTCTGGGAGAAAGTTTGAAGTCCCCCGCTTCAACCCTGGTGAGGTCAAGAATATCGTCAACAAGACTTACGAGTCTCCTACTCCCACTCTTTGCTATATCGAGGAGCATTCTCTCATCCTCGTTTGCTCTTCCGTCAAGTGATTTGTCAAGAGTCTGAATCGCTATATCAATGGCACTCACGGGGCTTCTAAGCTCATGTGAAGCAAGCTCGAGGAAGTCGGATTTCATCCTATCGGCGCGTATGAGCTCCTCGTTTAACTCGATTATCTTCGCTTCCATTTCCCTTCTCAATGCTTCTCTTTTTGCCCTGCCATACGACCAGGTGATGTGCTGAACAGCAAGTATCAAGAAAAGTAGAGCTGCCAAACTAGTCAGAAGCCTCCCGATATATTTAATGCGCCCAACCCCCGCAAGTGCATCCGTGAAATCCACATCCGTACCCAGAAAAGCAACAGGTTTACCTTCCGGGTCGTTTATGTAGGCAGTAGAACTCAGCCACGTGCCCCACCTGTCTTTTTCGCCTTCCTCGATCGAAGGCTGTGGCCATTTTTCATTCTGAAAAACCTCGATATCCTCACGGCTTGTTTCCTTGTAAACCTGCCCGGGAGGGGAGAAGTCAGGCGAGGACGGTTCTTCTGCGTCCACAAGAAAGATTAGTTTATTTCCCTTTGGGCGCATGAGATAAACGAACCTTATCGATTTATCACTCTGCCTTATCCTCACCAACTTGCTCCTGAGCTTTTCATACACGGGCGATACGAAATCCGACTCATCACCTTTTAGCGATTGCACGTCGGAGTATTCAATAGCAGCAGCGGCGGTTGCCACCTGCGCTTTTCTAACATCGAGATATCCCTCCTTTTCAAGATTTGCGATTCTCTCGGTAACGGTTAGCCCGAGGCCGACAATCAAACAAATCAGAAGGAAAGACGCAATACATCTATAGACCGCTCTCCTCATGGGAGAAACATTTTTCTCTACATCATCGTAATAGCCATCCATGAGCTTGTTTTGGAGACCTTCCAACCCTATCTCCTTCCACAACAGCATATAGTTCGAGCTTGCTCAAAGTTGCCAGGAGATACAATCGAGTCACAACTTCTTATAAAAGATTCGCTCTCCCGCAAAGCGTTTCACTTACTTTTTCGGCTAATCAGCCAACAAAGTAAAGACTCAAACACTCGAAACTGCTTACTCTTTAAAAATTCGGGCTTTTCCTCTTTACGCTCAACAACGATCATCTTTCAAAAAGACCACTACTGGGTTGACAACCCCAGATTCAATACATGTATAAACTAAGAAAGGGTATCTTCTCGCAGCAGCATTCTGAATGAGAAAGATAGCCATAATAGAAAACAGCCCTGGGCTCGGCTCCTACTTCAAGCGTTTCCTCGACGCGCGCGGTGCAGAGATCCGAACTTACAGATGCTGGCCTGGTCAGGCTCTTCTATTGAGAAAATTTCACGTATACATCATCACGGGGGATTTTTACAACATTACCGAAGGGCTGAAAGACCGTCATAAACGCATTGTTGAGATGCTCGAAAGACTAAAGGAAGAAAAAGTTTTCGGCTCCTGTTTCGGGCATCAACTCATCGCCTGGTGGCGTTGCGGTCGAATAGAAAGGCGTAAGGAGAGGTTGCTCGGGTATGAGCGAATAGAAATCAAAGATGAGCATCCCGCGCTTTGCGGCGGCTCGAGTTTTTACGCGCTCAACACGAATCAAGACGAGGCAACCTCAAGAGCGAAAGGCTTCTCTTTATAGGGACAAGCGTGAACTGCAAGTACCAAATCCTTGGATACGAGGATCGGATTCTCACGGTTCAAACTCATCCGGAATTCTCTTCAAGTTTTATTAAATTTTCAACTTTTATCCCCATAATCTGTTCAGTCGGATTCCCCCTAGGACTGTTTTTGAATACTTGGTTTCTAAGACGACAGAAGCACGAAGGGACTCAGACGCGTTTATGATTTCTTTGACCAGATGGTTGTTGTCTTAAAAAAAGACAAAGGCTTTAATACCAAGGCTGTCATAAATGGGAAATTGAACCCTCTTTGAAGCCCGCCTTAAGACGCAACCGTCATGAAAAGCACAAAAGCCACGAAAGACACGGCTTGCCACTCCCCTCACATCATTATGCGTTAACAAACTTTTGATTCCTCGCAGAAAATCCACATTACTACCATTGCCGCAAAAGCCATAAAAGCCCCGAAAAAGAACGCAACAGAAGGACCCAGGGTCTCCCATAGCGCTCCGAATATGACACTTGCCGCTAATCTCGAGACCCCATCAGCGGTTTGATAGATACCAAATGCGACCCCTCTCTGATTTTCCGGAGCCATGTCTGCCACATAAGCGGAAAGAACTCCATGGGTCATACCGTAGAAAACCCCGTATGCTGCTATCAGGAGCCACATTATGTGCATGTTCTTAGCGAGACCGAATCCCACGTAAAGCGCCGCGTATAGAAGAAATCCAGCGATCAGCGTTTTCTTGCGCCCCACGCGGTCAGACACCATGCCCGCAGGCATAGAAACAAGACTATAGACTACGTTGAAGACCAGCCATAACAGGGGAACAAGATAAACCTTCAGTCCGAGCCTCTGCGCCCTGAGCAAGAGAAACGTGTCACTCGAGTTCCCAAGCATGAAAATGATCACAACGAAGAGCAAAAAACGATAGTTTCTTCCTAAAGCCGACATCCTAAACCGCATTGGAACAGCTGAAACGGATGAAAAGCGCTCCCGAACCGCAAAAATTATGAGCGCGACCGCAACTGAAGCAGGTATGAAGGAGATAAGAAATATCCATCTGTATACGCTTTTTGGGTCAAATCCTTTTAGAAGCCACATAAGGAGAAACGCAAGGGCTGGACCCGCAACGGCGCCGAGGGTGTCGAGCGCTCTATGAAAACCGTACGCTTTTCCTCGTATGGTTGCTGCGGTTGATTCAGCTATTAGAGCATCACGCGGGGCTGTGCGGATCCCTTTACCCACCCTTTCTAAAAACCTGACAACCAAAACGTGCCACACGGTAGTCGCGGCGGCAAAGAATGGCTTGGTCACCGCGGAAAGGCCATAGCCGAGAAGAATAAGCGCCTTTCTCTTTTTCAGCCTATCGGAGATATATCCGGAAAACCCTTTGAGAATGCTCGCCGTGCCTTCTGCTATGCCCTCAATCACGCCGAGAAATACGGCGCCCGCCCCGAGCACACTTGTGATGAAGATCGGCAGAAGGGGATAAATCATCTCGGTTGATGTGTCAGTGAAAAAACTTACCAGACCTAAAACCTTAACTGTTCTGCCGAGTTTCCCTTTTGGCGAGTTGCCCCGATCTTCTTGCTCGTTATCACCCATCTAACCTCCAAAAAAATCTCACTTCCCAAAAGATATTCCTATGCGCCTCCGGGCACAATAAGGATTGCCACAATTAATGCAAATGCTCATACGATATTACCACCCGCCCCAGGCACAGTATTGTTAAATGATAAGACAAAAACGCATCGGCGAAAGGTGGCCGCTCAACCTTTTCTTTAACGAGGCGTTTGAAAAGGCCACCTTGATATGAATCTGGACCCTCATTGGTATAAAATGAGTCATTGAAATGTTTAATTTGCTTTCGGGTGTACCCCCGTTTAGAATGGATTACCTGTAAAAGCGGTTAATGAGATGAAAGGAGGCCTGTGGCTTCAGTCCCTGGCAGCTGGTGCCCTTTTAGAACCCCACAATTTCCAGGAGCCAAAGTGCAATGCGACGACACCTGCGCATTGTTCATATCAACATCAAAACTTCCCAAGACACACAGCTGTGCAATAACTGTAATTGGAGTCTACGCTCTCCAAAGAATAGTAGTCCCTGACAAAGCTAAATCGGGCGGGATAAAATCAGACACGGTCGCGGGAGACACAGAGGCTTGAAAGGACAAAAGCCAAACGCTCGATAAAAATAGACACAAGCGCAGACGCGCCCAGATTGAGCTGTCCCGGACAAAAAAATCATTACAATTGTGAAATAAAAGGGGTCAATTTAGCCAGACTAAAAGCAAGACGGACGTCAGGTATTATCTCCTTAAAAACGAGGCGGTGCAAAATGAATGCCACAAGCGCTCACGGTTCCAAAAAAACCCGGGGAGAATTGAAAACGGAGGGCAGAGACCCGCGTGAGCCGGCAAAAAATTTTTATAAGGCAAGACTAACCAAAGGACTTCTATCACTTGAGGCGGGCGAAGGACCCATTGTTGAGATCCTTAACTTCAGAACAAAAAGAGTCCTACGCCGAGAACTCTTTGACGCCCAAGATGAAGCGAGATTAGCCCTCGATGCGATACGTTCTGACATTTCGAATATGTCGATCGAGGAGTTTCAGAAAAAATATCTCAGATGCCAGGAATGAAATTTCAGCATCGCCGATCAAGCGGTACGCTAATTTAAACTTAATTTTTTTCTTGGTCGGATATCACCATCTTGCTCACATTCAATGCGCTGTCTCCCGCCATTTCGGTGCCAATCCCGCGACCGCCCGCATCCGCACCCACAACGTAAAGCCCACTTACAGGAAGCCTCGGGTTTGGTCTATTTTTACCGACCTGCCTGTAATCCTGCGCCAGGCCGATGACCTCCCCGAGCTTTCTTCCAGATATCCTCGCTATATAGGCGACATCCGTTTTAATTTTCCATATTACGTTTTTCTCTATATCAGGATGAAGCATCGCCATTGTCGACTCGATTTTACTCAGAATGCTTTCGCACAATTCTCTGTTTTCCGGATCAGGTAAGGTAACCGCCCCCGCCAAAACGAGCTGGCACCCACCGGGAGCGAGGCCGGCATCCATATTTGAGGGCACAGGATAGAAAACACCAACATATTTATCGAACATATTCTTGTCACGCACATCAGGTATCCACAAAGTGAGCGGATACTCAATTAGTTTCGCGTTCAAAGCATACTTCACGCTTACAGCGCCATAGGAGGATTTCAAGGACAACGCCCAGCTCTTATAATTTTCATCGAGATGTTCACAGACCATCTCAACCGTTGGTTGCAGACCCGCATTGGATATCACCACATCCGCGGGAACCACCTCTTCCCCGTCAGCCAAAGCAACACCGGTAACTTTTCTGTCCTGAACCACAATACTTTCGACTGACGTGTTGAATATAAGGTTACCCCCCATTCTCTCGAAAGCGTCAAGATAAGATCTGGCAACTGCCCCCATGCCTCCCACAGGATAAGAAAGTGACCCGTTTTTCGCCGCTTCGGAAAAACAATGAATAAACTCGCCCGCTGAACCCTGATAGTAGGTGAGCACAAGCAAAAGCGCGCATGTGGCGTTAATCATTTGGTGAAACCTGCTATCATCCGTGTACCTGTCAATGAAATCCTTAAGGGGCATTTCATCAAGAACAGCCATATCTTCGGGAGACTTCTCGGCCGCGAGTTCCTTGAAACATCTGAAACAATCGCCTCTTTTCGCGCTATCAACGCCAATGCCTTCGAGTATCTCCATTATCGCTTCGTCGGATGAATACTGAAGCGGGAGAAGAGCCTCTCCATCCCCTATGATTATTCGGTTCCCGGAGGGAATCACGTTGAACTTCAGTTCGCCTCCAACAATTCTGTTTATTTCACCCAGAGGTCCTTTCTCGCCATTTCCAACCGCATGCACGCCCGTATCGTAAATAAACCCATCCTTTTCAAAACTCGCAGCCTTTCCACCGGGAAAAGCGTTACGCTCAAAAAGAGTGACATCCAAACCCTCTTTGGCAAGGAGAGCAGCGCATCCCGCCCCCCCGATTCCGCTTCCGATAACAACCACCTTTTTGTCAAGCATCCCCATGTTTAAACCCTCCTGTCCAACTCTCTCCAGGCGCAAATTGTGTGTTTTCAGAACGCATTCATATACACGATGCCCGTATGAAAAACGTCCACGTTTTCAAGAATTTATCATTGATCTAAAACCGAAACCTTGGCAAATCTTTTTCCGGTAAGCCTAATACTGGTCAAAATTCAACCACAGAAGCATCTTATAGTTTATGATATTTGGGAAATGCGCAAGGTGAATCTCGACATGAAACCATCAAATATTTTTAAAAAATTATCTTCTCTGGGAGCGCCAAACGCTGTTCTCGTTATCGTGGGGCTAACACTCATCGCTCTGTCCGCCGCTTGGCGATTCGCTGTCGCTCCCGCGCTAAAAGTCGTAGCCTCGGACTTCGACAATTTCTATTCTTATGACGGGAAAGTAAGTATTTTTTCAGCTAACCAGGTTGTCAGCGAACTACCAGTAATTGTCGAACAGCGGCAGTACAACAGATTTGAACTTACCACACCCGAGATCTCAACCGTTGAGGAACACATAAGATTATTAAACGGGATGTCAAAGTCTAAAATTGCCGAAAGGAAAAACCTCTTCAGGGTAAACAGGAGAACCTGCGAACTTACTCAAAGCCGCGAGCTTGAACTCATTTCAAGCAAAAAAACGTATTACATCGTTTTCCCGTTTTGCACCCCGAAAACCAGCCTCTACTACGACAACGGGATGTCTTATCTTCCCGCCAAAGCAAGGTACACCGGAAAACGAAAACTGAAGGGAATGGAGCTCTGGGATTACATGATAGAAAGCACAGAATGCTATGCCATCAGAAAAGAACATCAGGATTTCGTAAAACAACTCCTTAAGCTTTTGCCCGAGGGACATCCAATCAAGAACGCGAAGCTGTCATGGGCTGAGGACAAAAACCAGGATGAAAACGCTTTCAGGATTTTATTTGGGTATAAAGCAAGAATTTTAGTGGAACCCTCAATGGGAACGATCGCCGGTGTGCAGGATGTCGAGGAAACATTTTTTGCGATTCAAGCGTGCTTGAAAAGTACTGAATATGGCGTTGTGCCTCCTGCCCCGCTTGTAAAGCTAAATTTCTCGATGAGGGAAAGCAGTCTGAAAGAGGCGTTAGACCTGGCAAGAGACGAGAGGGAAAAAATGAACCTAAATTTCAAGTACATTCCAACAGGATTTCTCATAATTGGAATTATGGCACTCTGTACCGGAATTGCAATAGGCGTAAAAGAGAAATCGGAAAATGAAAGAGTCTAAATTCTGTCCGTATATATGTCAAACGGCTTTTCCCCAGTTAAGAACCTATCCAAGTCCTCCCCGGAGTACAGCTTAATAATGATTTTTCTGACTTTCCCCGCGATAGCCTCAACATCTTTTCTCGAAAGCGGCTTGTCCATAAAGCCACTGAGGTCGATTGGCTTTCCCACGCGCATAAGCACTTTCGATTGAGGCACTATTCTTGAAAGCCTCCTTGCCCTACCCGTTGAAATCGCCTTTGCAACATTGGCGGGAAGAAAAGAGGGAAATTTGCCCGTGGTGATTATTGCGACCGGGACAATCGGTACACCCGCTTCAATTGCCATTAGCGCAAATCCGGTTCGGAAATAAGTAACCTCCTCGGAAGCGTCAGGTCTCATCAGGGACTCTATTCCTTCTGGAAAGACACAAACAGCATTTCCTCCCTTTAGGATACCGACTACCTCTTCCGTAAACTCGCTCCCTCTCGTCTGACCGCCCACTGGATTCATAATTTCGGCCATACGATAGATTGTTCTAAACACCGGCGAGATTGTGCTTCGCGATCCAGAATAAAAATATATGAACCTGTCTATCTCATTCATTATTATCATCTGGTCCCAGACTGAGCGTTGATTGCTCACTATTAAGACCCCGCCTTTCGCCGGAACGTTATCCGCTCCCTGTGAGGTTACGCCCAAAGCCACCATCACCCACGGGGCAACGAACGTTCTCATCCACTCGTATGCAAGCATCCGATACAAATCCAAATCAAACCCCTTTTCTAAAAAAGCTTCACGCCTATCCCTGTTTATGTAAAGTGCTACAACAAATCGATACGAAAAACGCAACCAATCCAGAAAGCCTACCAAGGAATTGATCTCTATAAGATTTTAAACATTAATCGTCACACTTTGTCATAGCTTTTTTGTTTTTTCAAACCCCGGACAATGTGAAAGCGAATTCCTGCCACCGGCCTAATCCGAAATTTTTCATCAACCTTTGGACAAATGCACAATAAAATCAAATCGTATTTGGTCATGCCAATTTGATTTCAATCACAATTCAATCAACTTACCACTTGTAATCTGCCGCAGACCCGGAATGGTAAGATTTGAATTTGAACCCTTCAGAAGAAACGGAAAGTTTGCGTTTCAACCTATTTGCCGTAACCCGGGAATGGTAAGATTTGGACTTGAACTCTTTCAAGGCTGGAAGACGTGATTGCCGAAGCTTTCGGGACAGCATTTGGGCTGACATTCATTGCCGAACTTGGTGACAAGACGCAAATTGCCATACTCACTCTCGCGGCGAGGCATGGGTTTGCGCCCGTTTTTCTCGGATCAGCGCTAGCTTTTGTGCTCCTGGATGCCATTTCAGTTGGCATTGGCGCAATTTTTGCGAAGATCCTACCGCAAACAGCGGTACGGATTGTCTCCGCCGCGATCTTCATCGTCTTTGGAATTCTCTCATTTCAAAACAGGGAGAAGAAGAAAGAGACCGCCGATTCAAAGAGCGCTTTTTTTGGAACATTCGTCATCGTTGCGCTCATGGAGTTGGGCGATAAGACGCAGTTAGCTCTGGTCGCTCTCACGTCCAAAATGGGGCAACCTTTCTACATCTTTATGGGGGGAACGCTCGCGCTGTGGCTCACATCCCTAATAGGAGCTATTGCGGGAAGCGCGCTTTCAAAGTTTCTTCCTTTTAAATTGATAAGATTTATCTCCGGTACTGTTTTTATCTGCTTCGGCATCCTCATCGCAGTTGGAGTGATGTGAGAAAGAGATTCTCTGCTTGACTCTCATCTCGAAGCCTTATTGCGCATAGTTCCATCTACGTAACGACATACTTAATTTAGGCTCGCCTTTGATGAAGCTCTAAACACAAGGGAAAATGTAATGGGTCAAACGACCGATTGCTTCTTGAAACATGACAAAATCTTTGAGTTAAGATAGATTAGACTGGCTTTCGCATCGAATTCTCAATCTGGCACAGGAAATAGGAAAACCTTTTGGTTAGAAGAAAAGAGGAAACTACTCTCGAAATATAAGACGCTTGAAAGGGGTGTCAAAAGTGATTTTTGAAAAGCATTATACGAAAAAAGACCTGGAAGAAGTATTTGACGAGGGATTCAAGCTGCCAGAGGGATTCTTATTCGGTGTAGCAAACGCTGGATTTCAGGTAGAAGGCGGGTTCAACGGAAAAGGTGAGCCGGTCAACAACTGGGCTATACTCGAGCGCGCCGGGAAAGTTGAGCCTTCGGGAGAGGCGGTACGTTTCTGGACTGACTACCAGAAACACATTGAACTTGCCAAAAATATTGGGCTTAACGGATTCAGAATGAGCATCGAGTGGGCACGAGTTCAGCCTTCCTTTACGATTAAGGGAAGGGAAAAGCCTCCATTTGACGACGCGGCGGTCGAGAGATATGCGGAAATAATTGCCTCAGTGATGAAAGAAGGAATGGAACCGGTCATCACCCTTCTGCATTTCACGCATCCGCTCTGGCTTAGTGTTGATCTCTGGACTGACTATCACAAGATCATATATTTCGAGGAATATGTCAGGGAAATTACACAAAGAATCAACGGTCTCCTTATCGAAAAACATGGCTTAAGACCAGTCAAGTTTTGGCTCACGATGAATGAGCCAAACGGGCTCGCCTTTATCACATACCTGCTCATGCAATTTCCGCATGAGAAATCCGGACTTAAAACGGCTATCTCAGCCTGGGATAACATGATTGCCGCCCACTGCAAAGCTTACGACGCGGTTCACGATGTCTACCGAAAAAACGGCTGGGAAGAGCCAATGGTGAGCTACAACACCATACATCTTTCTCTATATTTTACGGACAAGGTAATGACTGACCTGCTAAACGCCCGCGTCAACGGCATTTCGAGGAATGAAATTGGCTCCTACTTGAAGCGAGGCAAAGCCGCCTGGGATGAGGAAATCTCAAGGTCGCCAGAAATTGTGAAACCCAATCCCGTATTCGCTAAACTTGAGAAACTAATCGACCGCGTGACGGAAAAAGTAATCGATCCCGATACATTCCCGAAAGGCATTCAGGCTCTATATTCCTCGCCAGATGAGAGAAAACTCGACTATCTCGGGGTTGATTTCTATGATCCCTTCCTGAAGCACATGATAGCGCTTCCATCCTCAAAAGACCTGGCCGAGAAAAGATTTAACTTTAACTCCGAACTTTGGGAGCAGGTACTCAACCCGAGAGCGTTTTACCACTTCCTCAAAGCCGAAACTTTCAATTGCGAAACGCTGCCAATATACATACTTGAGAGCGGCATGTGCTACAGGATTCGCGGAAACACTTTCGAACCCAGATACGATGGCGCAACAATGGACAAGTTTTTACAGTGCTACATTTTCGAGGTGATGAGAGCGGTAAAAGATGATCTCCCCATAAAATCATACTTTTACTGGACAATGGTTGACAATTATGAGTGGGGCTCATACGAGCCGAGGTTCGGCCTGTTCTATGCCGACAGGTCCAAGACGCCCGTGGAAATTAGCGACAAGGACGCGAGCGGAACGGATGCAGCTGGCGCCTACAGGGATATAATCGCAGCGCTTAGAAGCGGCAACAGGGAAAAAATAATCGATGTGTTCCTGAGGTAAAACCGGTAGTAACGAGCGAATAAGTCTCAACTTAAGGTACTTATCTACGTAAGGCGCGGTTTTGTCGTTTGTGGCACAGCCCGATGATAAAATAATTGTTGACCTACGGTTCGGGTATAAACACCATTCGTAATTCAACCTCGCAATGTTGGATGAGATGGAAGCGGTGGGAGTTATGGCAGGAGACTGTGTGCCCAAAACAATTCTTTATGTAGAACCTGAAAAGGATGTCCGCGACCGCACTCTTGAGTTGCTCAATGAAATTGAAGGCGTCCCCATTCACGCCACAGACTCTTCATCAGAGGGCATCGCGAAGCTTTCGGAGCGGTCTTTCGATTTTATAATCGCGGGATGCGGGCTTTTGCCAAAAGAAAGAGAGAAACTGCTCAACGTGTCAAAATCAAACTTACCCGAAAGCGTTTTTATCGCAATTGTAAAACCCGGAAACGAAAGAGAAGCAATAGCTTGCCTGATGGACGGTGCATCTTGCTGTGTAATTTATGATGAAAAATTTCCATTGTCCCTTAAGGATGCTCTTCACAAAGTTTCCGAGACTCTTTCTCTTAAGAAAGCGCGGGCAGCGCTCGAGACGGAGAGAGCCGAGCTTCTCTCAATTTTGAACAGCCTTGATGTCCCAGCATATGTTAGCGATCCAAATACGTATGAGGTTCTTTTCGCGAATAGAATCGTGACCCGGGATTTCGGTGAGGTTGTGGGGAGAAAATGTTACGAAGCGTTTCAGGGACTTGATGCCCCCTGTCCATTTTGCACAAACAAATACATCTTGGGCGAGAACCTGGGGGGAACCTACATATGGGAGTTTCAAAACCTGAATACCCACAAGTGGTACCGCTGCATCGATAAAGCCATACACTGGCCTGACGGAAGAATGGTAAGAAGCGAAATAGCGATTGACATCACGGACATAAAGAAAGCGCAAGAGAAAATGAGTTTTCAGGCAGGCCTTCTTGATGCCTGCGGAGAAGCCATAATCGCAACGGACCTCGATGGTCATATAACATACTGGAATCGTTACGCGGAATTTCTTTTCGGTCTTCCCTCCGAGGAAGTCATCGGATCGGACATATTCATCCTTCCAGCAGCAGACTTGCGAGAAAAGAAGAAGGAGATCCTTGAAACAGTTGCCCTAACGGAAAGCTGGTCCGGTGAAATGAAAGTGCGCAGGAACGATGGCTCCACTTTCTTCAGCTTCACCAGGATATCTCCAATTCAAACCGAAAGCATTGAAACAATCGGGACCGTGTGGATTGTGCAGGCCATAAGCGAGCGCAAGAGAACCGAGCAGGCCTTAAGAAACATCATCAATGAGACAAACGCAAGACGTGAAGAAATCTCAGCCCTTCTTGAAAGTTCAAGATATATCCTTGAGCAAAAGGATTTCGAAGAGGCAGCAAAAACAGTTTTCGAGATATGCAAACGTCTCCTTAAAGCATCAAGCGGTTTCGTCTCTCTAAAAGGTGAAGAGAAAATAAGCATGGTTTTCTCGAGTGCGGGCGACGGTAGAGCAGTTGGAGACCCATCCTTCATGGATCTTGTGGGTGTCCTTTTTGAAAAGGTCTGTGAAACGGGAAAAACGATACTCATAAACAACATCAGCTCAAACGAATACGCAATTGAAAAGCGCTTACCGCTCAGAGCGACAAATCTGATTCTTTCTCGGCTTACGGAGAACGGGAACGTTGTCGGTGCGTTGTGTCTGGCTGATAAGGAAGGAGGATTCTCAAAACGAGACGTTCTCATTGTTGAAGCGTTCTGCGAAATCCTTTCACTTGCATACAGGTCGAGCCATACCATGCAGCTTCTCTCAATAAGCGAAGCCAAACACAGACAACTCATAGAAAAAATTCCTGACATCATCTACCAGATATCGTCGGAAGGTGTAATAACCGATCTTAACCCCGCTTTCGAGAGCATAACAGGGTGGCGGATAAACGATTGGGTGGGAAAACCCTGGGAAGGGATTGTCCATCCGGAAGACCTTGAGGAAGTCACCATTGCTTTCAGGTCCGCGATCGCCGGTTGGGAATACCCCAGGTTCGAAGCAAGAATTCTTAAGCCCTCCGGCGAATATATCACGTGCGAGTTCACCGTCACGCCTTACTACGAGCAGGATAGAATCGTGGGAATCTTGGGCGTAGCAAGAGATGTCACAGAAAGAGTTGCACGTGAAAGAGAGACAATCCAAACCCGCGAACTCTACAGAAATTTTCTCGAGCTCTCACCTGATGCAGTGTTCATCACAGACCGCGAGTGCAGAATCATTGAAGCTTCTAAGCAGGCTGCCCGGATTCTCAGAAGCGGTAGTATGGAAGATTTAAGGGGAATGAACGTTTATGATTTCGCTGTTCCGGGGGAACGCTGGCTTATGGAAAACTCTATTTCCAATCCGGGAGGGACCGAATCTTCGGACGTTGTGGAAATTGCCCTCCAAAGATGCGACGGTTTTATTTTCTACGGCGAACTTAGGACCTCCACCTTAACAAACGAGGAAGGTGGCACAAGAGGCTACATCATAGACTTGAGAGACATAACGGAACGAAGAGCTCAGCAGGAGGAAATCCAGAGAATAAATCTTGAGCTCGAAGGGTACGCTCACGCGGTGTCTCACGACCTCAGGTCCCCTCTTGCAAACGTGATTGCAGGATGCGAGGCTTTGGAAATTATACTCAAGAAGTATGAGGGAGTTCTTGAAGATGAGGAAATAAGAGGGTTAGTCAATGTGATCAAGGGAAATGCGGAAAAATGCGACCTGCTCATAGGAGACCTTTTGCTGCTTGCAGAGTCAGGACAGCGCACAGAAAACGTAACCGAGGTTGATATTGATGAGGTCATAGGCGAAATCCTCGAGGAGGAGGAAAAGAAAATTCAAGAAACTAAGACAACCGTTAAGGTTGGAGCTCCTCTTGGAACTGTGAAAGCGAATCGAACACATATGTATCAGCTGTTCGGAAATCTCATAAGAAACTCCATCGCCCACGCCCAGCGTACTGACCTTCTTATCGAGATATCCAGAATACCCACGGATATCGAGGGAGCGCACCGCTTTCTCGTAAGAGACAATGGCAAGGGAATCTCCGAGGATATTCTGGACAAAGTTTTTAAGCCGTACGTCACATCTCAGAACAACAGTATAGGTTTAGGGCTTGCCATAGTGAGCAAAATAATAAAGGCTTATTCAGGCACGATAAAAGCGTATAATGACAATGGCGCTTGTTTCGACCTGACAATATTTGACGTTAGGTGATTATGGAAGAGAAAAGATTACTTGATTGCGCCGACGGATTGACTCGCAGAGGCTTTAAGGTTTTGATGCTACCCACCCTCTCCGAGGCAAACCGCTCGCTTACAGCAAGGATAGGAAGAAATAAAAACGTGTACTATTCAGGCACCACGCTTGAGCAACTTGGCATCCTCGAGACGTTGAAAGCGCTTGGAAACCTTGTCAAAAACTCATCGACCCTGACCGGGTCATGGGGCGTTAAAGTGCGAAGACCAAGAAAACTCGCCGCCGGTGACATATTCTTGAGCTGCGCCAGCGCGATTACACTTGACGGCATAATAATCGATCCAGCTTGCGACGGGGTTCCGCTTTTTAGCAACGGGCATATTCCGGGAGAGATAATCATAGTGTCAGGCTATAACAATATCGTCGATGACCTTGACGAAGGATTGCGAAGAGCACGAAACGTCAGTTTCCCCGTAACCGCAAAGAACCTCGGTCTGGATATCCCTTGCGTGAAAAAAGGGCGGTGCGTCGAGTGCGACAATCCCCATCCTATCTGCGCAGTCAATACTGTGATAACCCGTAAGCCCCACAGGCCTGATATTCTTGTCGCACTGATAGCCGAGAAGCTCGGCCATTGACTGTCTCGGTTATCGGCGTTGCGGATTCTAATGCTTTTTGAAGCACCCTGTGATAGGATAATGAGCCATCATTTACCTGGAAGAAGGAGGGTTGCCTTAGAAGTATGAGTTCGGTAATCAAAAAGAGGCGCAAAAAGATGCGCAAGAAAAAGCACAAGAAACAGCTCAAGAAGAATCGTCATAAGAAGAAGAAATAAGGCCCCTGTCGGCATTATATATATATCCTATATGAACCGTCTTTCTGGCGGGAAGCTTTCCTTCCGTTAACTTCGATTTCAAATACCGCCGCTTCAGGTTCGGAAATTCTTATTGTAAGCTCAAGCCCCTGATCTATGTGCTTTTTTACACCCAACCTCAAGTTGGTGCCCTCCTTGGAAAAATCATCCACAGTGCAGCCGTTTATACCGAATGCCTCTTTCCGACCAACATCCACATAAACATCACCGTAATGCTTTAGTGCATAAGCCGAGGCAAAGCAGGCGCTGCCCACGCCCCAATCTGACTGGAGTATTCCCGTTGTCCTGTAATCGAATCCGAAATGTCCATAGTTTTCGGCGACACTTCCCGTCTCGTGCGGGGGAATGAACCGCATATTACCGGGAGCGACCCTCCTGTTGTCATCGATGTACATTAGGGTGAAAGAAGCCCGCAGTGCGGAGATGCCGCGTTCCATATACTCCCGATTCCCGGTGAGACGGTAGTAATCCATAAGCAGCGTTGAAAAAAGAGCCTGCCTTGCGTCATTCCACTCAGCATCGGTGTTCATCACGCCAAAACCGCCAAAACCATTGATCTGCAGGAAGGGCGGATCCCACACTTGCTGATAAAGGCATAGCTCATCCATGATCCTCGCGCCGGCCTCGAGGTAAGCCTTGTCCCTGGTTATAAGAAACAAAAGACGTAGGGCTTCCGCTGCCCAGTAAATGCTCATAGTATTTTGAGGAGGTGTATCGGTGTATGAGTCGTAGAAATCAATCTTTTTATGAGAGCAAGAGAAGAAGGTTTCGTAATCAAACCACTTCTTGGAGGGAACAACTTCGGAAAGAAGGAACTCGCAAGCTTTCTTGGCTGAACTCAAGTACCTCTCATCCGGCTCAACCTCATATAAAGCAGCCAAGAACATAGCCGGGCATGCGGTCGATGCACTCTCTTTCAGAATTTCCGAAATATTCGTTCCACCACCGCCGGGACTGACCCATGCGGGGATTGCCCCGCTTGGTAATTGAATGCTCGTTAAGAAATCAGCAAGCTCCCTTGCCCTTTTGAGAAGACGCGGATCTCCCTCAAGGTCTTTATGCCAGAGAACCATATAGTAGGCTGTCGTTGCGCAGTCTGGAATATGATATTCGTCTATATGCTTGAAAGCCATTGTTCCCTTCGACCAGAAAACTCCATCATCCGTGGCGAAGCAAACCGCTGGAAAAAGTCCGTTCTCTCTCGGGGCTACGATCGATAGATTCTTGACCGCTATGGCGTTTTCCACTAATTCCCTGTCATCCCATCTCTTCCCAAACCAGTAGGCTCCGTAGGCGCTTCTCAAATTGCAATACCACGACTGGAAGAATATCTGAGGGGGAACTTTCATTCCTTTCGAATAGGTGACCCTCTCAAGAATGCGAACTCCCCACGGTCTTGAGGAAAGTAACTTGAGCCCGTGCCTCTGAACAAATATCACCTTGTCCTCATTTTTGAGGTAGCCCTCCGATTCTTTCCGATTCATGAGCATCACGCCCGGCTTGGCAGCAAAATGGATGCCCACGGTGCCACCGCATTTCTGTCCTTCGATCTCCAAGGTGCGAAAGATATCATCTGTTTTGAACATTCGCTTAAGCCCAGCAGAAGCGTACCTGTCAAATCCCGCAACCTGGGGAGCGCCAGAAACAAAGTACTTTTTGCCGAAATTCTTCCAAATAAAAGAGAGAGCATTTCTGGAGGATTCGTCAGATGTGCCGAGTAAGATATAGTATCCCATCCTGAGTTCATCGCCAGCTTTAAGTTTGATCTCCTTGGAAAATCTGCTCTTGAAATACACGTGCCCTTTGGGAATGGTGTTTCCTATTCCAAAACAGGCCGATGGGGAGCGGTTTTCCCCGCCGACCGCCAAAAAATCCAAGTAGTAGCGCACGGCGCCTTTCGCGTATTCGCTCTTCAGAACTTCAAGGTCGCAAATTAGCGCGAAAAACAGCTTATTCTTCTTCGCCATCACGACCGGAGTGCGGAAAACATGGTCCCCGACAACCATGTTTTCGGCCGGTCTGAGATTTGGCACAAAAGAGTAGTCAAGCCTCTCGTGCTCTGTGCTCAAGGCAGCCGCCACGAAATCGTACCTATCGAATATTCTGTTCACCCCGGTATCAGCGTCAGCCTTTATTTTGTGGGTGATTTTAAAGACTCCCAGATCTTCATCAATGGATAAGCCGCTTTCAAGTCTCAAGGCGCCTCTCCTGTCGCGGAGCACAACGCGACGCCCGTTGCTTTCTTCCTTTTCTATTCCAACACCTTCAGTCGACTCAATCTCCCTACCGCCAATGAATACTCTCGGAAACGAAGCTCCTTTGTGCGTGTACCTTAAATGCCTCGCTCCGAGTCGCACGGCTTCGAGCCATTGGCCCTCAGGCGTCATAATCTCCAAAAGTAAAAATGGGTGAATGCCCGCTTCACCAAACACCGCGCGTATTTTCTTACCCGTAAGCGAAACTTTTTTAGATGTCGTCTTTTCGTCCATCGAAGGCTGCACCTCCTACTAAGAATTTTCAAGCCCGAGGCTTTCCATTTGCTCCGGTGTGCCTATCACGATCAATACATCCCCTTCCTCCAGCAAGACATCAGGAGTCGGATTTACGTTAAAGGTTGATTCTCCCTTTTTGCGCAAGGAGAGAATCGTTACGCCTGTTTTTTCCCTGAGCCTTGTCTCTCTAATCGTCATGCCGAGATAGGGAAAATCCTCCCTGACAATAATTTCGGATAATTGATATTCTGGAAGACTTCCACTCGTGACGACATCGAGGAACTCGCAGGCACCCGGTCTTGTCAGAAGGTTTGCCATTCTCTTTCCGGCGATCTTGTGGGGCGATATCACCCTGTCGGCTCCCACCATTTCAAGTTTCTCCTCTGAATCAGGCTGATCAGCCCGTGCGACTATGATGATTCCCCGATTCAAGACTTTCGCGGTCAGCACGGCATAGAGGTTCTCGCTGTCCGAGCTGAGCGCGCTTACAAGTCCTGAAGCTTTCTCGATTCCCGCTTCTTTCAAAGTTTCAGCCTCTGTCGCGCTGCCATGAACCGCAAAATAGCCCATTTCTTGACACCGCTCAAAAGTTTCGCGGTCCTTTTCGACAACAACAAAAGGTTTGCTCTGCTGCCAGAGCTCTTCGGCCACGCTTCTCCCAACCCTGCCAAACCCGCACACAACATAATGGTCTCGAAGCTTGGTAACATTCGCCTTCATCTTTCTTTGCCTCCAGAATTCCCCAAAGAACTCGCCCAGGATGAACTCAAAAATGCCGGTCAGGAAGAAAAGGACCGTGCTGACGCCAGTGAATATCAAAGCGATTGTGAAATAGGTGCCTCCGGTTCCAAGTTTTCTGACTTCCCTGAAGCCCACTGTTGATATTGTGATCACGGTCATGTATAGGGCTTCGTTAAAAGACATATCCTCAATCAGCATAAAACCAACCGTGCCGCATACCAAAATAAAAAGTAGCAGCAGCAGTGCTATAGCCGCATGCCGCGCGCCGAGCGGCAGGCGCTTTATCCTGATCATAATTCGAAACATTCTCCACCTTTGCGGGAAAGTATCCCCTGGACATCCTCAACGGTTGGCATTGACAGCTGAGCGCCGAAGACCGTTACCGCATATGCTCCAGCCGCGTTGGCATAGATTACGGAATCCCTCATTGACTTGCCCTGAGCCACCGAGAGCGCCAGCGCCGCCGTGAAAGCGTCTCCAGCCGCGGTAGCGTCCACCGCCTCAACGGGGAAAGCCGCGCAGTGCGTAGCCTTTTGACCTTCAACAAGAAGCGCGCCCTGCTCTCCCATTTTCACTACGACCTTTGGAACCCCCCTTTCGATAAGAAAAAGGGAGGCTTCCTTAGCCTGATCTACATTATTGACCGTAAAACCTGTGAGGGAAGCAAGCTCATGTATATTCGGCGAGACAATATCAAAGTGCTCAAGCGCGGATAAGACCATGCCCCTCGGGGGACCCGCGTCCAGAATTGTCACGACCCCTTTTTCTTTTGCCATCTTCGATCCCTCAATCACAACCTCCGTGGGAACTTCGAGCTGAAAAAGCGCGACAGAGGCCTTTTCAAAAACGCCTTGAAGAACGCTTAAGTCCTCGACCTTTAACGCCATGTTAGCTCCCGGATCCACAACTATCGTGTTTATACCAGTATCCTCCTCAACTACTATCAGCGCAGTCCCGGTAAAATAATCGTCCGCCCTCTTCACAAAAGAAGTTGAAACCCCGCACTTCTCAAGATTTCTTATGAGAAAATCGCCGAAAAGGTCCCTTCCCACGCAACCAAGCATATAGACTTCCGTGCCGAGTCTTCTCGCAGCGACAGCTTGATTCGCGCCTTTCCCGCCCGGGACCATTGAAAAGCCCTTACCGCAAATATTCTCCCCAGGCTTTGGAATACGTTCTGATTTGACAACGAGGTCTGTGTTTATGCTGCCGACCACAACTATAACATCCCTCAAGTCCTCACCCCCTTAAATCTTACCACAGCGATTCAATTCCATTGTTCGCCATGTATCATTGAAAGCGCACCAAACTTAGCGTTGATATTGAATATACTATTTAGCAGCGGGTGATTTCGCCATGGCTCGACTGCTTATTGGAACATCAGGATGGGTATATCCTCACTGGAAGCGGGTCTTCTACCCGGACGATCTCAGTCAGGAAAAATGGCTTAAATATTATTCGCGCTACTTTCAAACCGTGGAAATAAACAATACCTTTTACAATTTACCCGAGAAAAAGACGTTTGAAAAATGGGCATCCACAGTATCTGAAGGCTTTATTTTCACTGTAAAAGCGAATCGCTTCATTACTCATATCAAGAGGCTGAAAGACCCTGAGAATTCAGTCGTTAGGTTTTTTGAAAACGCCTCCGGGCTCGGCGAAAAGCTCGGCGCGGTTCTTTTTCAATTTCCGCCAAATTGGAAACTTGAAATCGAAAGGCTTAAGCATTTTTTAAAGATTCTTCCTAACGGTTACAGATATGTTTTCGAATTCCGGCATGAGACATGGCTATGCGATGAAGTTTATCGCCTCCTGGAGGAATACGGCATGGCGCTTTGTTTCGCTGACAGTCCTTTCTATCCTGGACCGAGGGCGCTGACCGCCGAATTCGTTTTTTACAGAAAGCATGGGGGAAGGCAACAAAAAGCACCCTGCTACAGCGAAAAAGAGCTGGGCGCTTTATCTTCCGAAATCGCAGAACATCTTGGAAATGGTCGAGATGTATTCGCTTATTTTAATAATGATTACCGCGGGTATGCCGTGAAAAATGCGCTCCAGTTGAAAAGCCTGGTTGAGGAAAAGGGGTGGTAGAAATGCCGGAACTGCCCGATGTGGAAGCAAGGAAATCGCGGATAGAGAGTTTTGGACTCGGTGAGCCTTTGAAAAAAGTCTTGGTCAGGGACGAAAGAATCCTTGAGGGCATCAAGCCGACCGCTTTTTCGCGCGCTCTAAAAGGAGCGGAGTTTACATCCGTAAAACGTAGGGGTAAATATCTGCTTGTGGCAACCAACAAGAACAGCACCTTGCTTCTTCACTTCGGAATGACAGGCGACATAGTCTACACAAAGAAGGGCGAGCCAGCCCCGCCCTATTCGCGCGTGGAGTTCATATTTGACAAAGGATCGCTTCATTACACCAATTTGAGAATGATAGGAAAGGTATCGCTATTTCCAACCCTCAATGAAGATGAAATCGAGGACGTATCGAAACTCGGTCCAGAACCTCTCGACCGTAAGTTCACTTACGCTCGTTTCAGAGAAGCGTTAAGAGGAACAAAAACCACAATACATCAAGCGTTAATGGACCAGGAGCGAATTGCGGGCATAGGTAACATATACTCTGATGAGATTGCTTTCCAGGCGGGAATTAATCCAGAGCGACCAGTAGATAAACTTTCCGAAGAAGAAATTCGCGCGCTTTACGAAAAGACGAAATGGACACTGAAGCGTGCGATAGCTCTCAATGCCGAACTCGAAAAGCGTCCGGATTTATTCATCATTCCCCACAGGAAAAAAAATGGAGCCTGTCCAAAGTGCGGTACCGTTTTAAAGAAAGTCTCAATTGGGGGGAGAAGCAGCTACTACTGTCCCAGATGTCAAAAATAGCAATGTAAACAGGAATTATTCTGAACCTTCTCCGATTAACGCGAAACCATCGAAAACCTCTTACGGATGGGTAACCTCCATGAACGGGACTATTTTGGGACCGCCCACGAGATGCGAGATGATAAAAGCATAAGCTGTGCGCTCGAGGATTTCGGCGTTCAAAAGCGCATCACGCACCTTCGGCCCAACGGTAACCGCGCCGTGATGAGGCAGCAGACACGCTTTCCTGTCGCCCAACGCCTTTACAGCACTCATGGCAAGCTCCTTTGTCCCGGGGAGCGCGTATTCCGCGATTTCGACAGCACCGCCGAGTTTAAAAACTTGCTCCTCGAGTATCGGGGGTATGCCTTGTCCCGTGGTGGATATCGCCGTTGCCATCGTTTGGTGGGTATGAACGATTCCGCCCACATCCTCTCGGGCGCGGTATATCTCAAGATGCATATTGATCTCAACCGATGGCGAGTACCTGCCTTCCACCTGTTCTCCGTTCATGTTTATCACGCACATGTCCTCAGCAAGTAGAAGTTCATACTCAATCGAGGTTGGGGTGATAACAATCAGGTCCATATTGGGGACTTTAGCCGAGCAATTGCCGGACGTCCCTGCCACAAGACCCCTCTTTGACATCTCAACGGCGGTTTTATGGACTTCCTTCATCGCCTCAAGTACAGCAGTTTCCATGTTCACACGCCCCTTTCAAGAAGAAAAGGAAGCAGGCAAATTTCGGTAACCAAAGCATTCCTGAAAAAACGTCAAGTTAACACCTTTTGATAGTGTATCAGAAATCCTTTAGGCATAGAGTAAAATCCTTGTTAACGCGCAAAGCTAATAAAGCGGATGAAAGAAGGAATCTTACCCGGAGGCTGAGATGGATGACAGGAAAGAAAGCCAACCCCTTGTTTTGGGAATTGACATCGGCACACAGGGTGTCAAGGCGGGACTTGTCGACATGAACGGTAAAGTGATCTGCACATCCTCAAAGGATTATCCAACATCCACGCCAGCCCCAGGGTGGGCGGAACAGGACCCGCTTTTATGGTGGGAAGCTACAGTGCGGGCTTTGCGGGGAATCTCGCAAAAAAATCCTTCTGAGATAAAAAGAATATCCGGCGTGGGGCTTTCGGGGCAGATGCACGGATCTGTGGTCCTCGACAAGAATATGAGACCTCTGCGCCCGTGCATCCTCTGGTGCGACCAGCGAACCTCCGCCCAATGTGAGGAAATAAACAAAACCTTAGGGAAAAAAGAGCTGATTTCCTATGTTTCGAATCCCGCTTTGCCGGGCTTCACCGCGCCAAAACTGCTCTGGATAAGGGAACATGAACCTCAGTTGTACGGCAGAATCTCGCACCTCCTTCTACCGAAAGACTTCGTGAATCTTATGCTTACGGGAAACCTGGTCACAGATTTCTCTGACGCGTCAGGAACGCTTCTTTTTGACGTTAAGAAAAAGCGGTGGTCGAGCGAAGTAATATCAGGGCTCGCTCTGCCTGAAAGTATCTTTCCACCAGTTATTGAATCAACACATGTAGCGGGAAAGGTTTCCGCGGATGCATCTTTGGCTACGGGAATTCCTGAAGGCATCCCCGTAGCCGCGGGAGCAGCAGACAACGCGGCAAGCGCTGTGGGTATGGGAGTCATTAACCCGGAGAGCGTTGCAGTAAGCATAGGGTCTTCTGGGACAGTTCTTGCCCCAACCAAAAAACCCATTGTGGATCCCGGGATGAGAATACATTCCTTCTGCCACGCGGTGCCGGAAACTTGGTATCTTATGGGTGTAATGCTCTCGGCGGGGCTTTCGCTTCGCTGGTTTCGGGACAATCTCGGTGAGCCCGAGGTCACAGAGGCTGCGCAAAGCGGAAAGGACGCCTATTTTTTTCTCGACAGAACCGCAGAAAGCGCGCCTCCTGGAAGCGGGGGGTTGATATTTCTTCCTTATCTTACGGGAGAGCGGACACCACATGCTGACCCGTACGCGAGGGGCGTCTTCTTCGGAATAGACCTCACCAAGAAGAGGTCCCATTTGGTCAGGTCAATCATGGAGGGTGTCGCTTTCGGGTTGAAAGACAGTTTCATACTGATGAGCCAGTTAGGGGTATCGCCGAAACTCGCTGTTTCCGGCGGGGGAGGGTCTCGATCGAAAATCTGGAAACAGATACAAGCCGACGTTTTCGGATTTCCAATAACCGCCTGTTCTCAAAGCGACACGGCCATGTTCGGAGCCGCTCTCATCGGAGGTGTTGCCTGCGGCATGTCCGCCACCATCGAAGAAGCCTGCAAAAGATCCGTCTCTTACACGGAAACAATAGAACCCGATAAATCCCTATTCGAAAGATACGAAAAAAATTATCGGATTTTCAGGGAGCTTTACCCCGCGCTAAAGGAAATCTTCCGAAAATCGGTAGAAGACTCTTAAGCCAGACTCAAACTACTCAAAGACAGATGAAAACAAGCGCAAAACGCATGAATCGAGCTTCAGCCGCCTAAGTTTTTCTCTCTCCTATACTCTGCCGCTTTTTTCAAGAGACTATTTGCCTTATTTCTCGCGTTTTCGATTTGCTCAAATTCTTCATCCAGCCTGTTGATTTCTTCGGTAAGACCCACCGCGTCCTTCTTTTGAAAAAAGGGCTGAAGCCTGTCAAAAAACCCTTTTATTAACTCAGCGCAGACAATGTGAGCTTCCACCGCATCGTTCATCAACGACGCGTACTTCTCGTACTCATCAACCCCAGAAGTTTTCTCCATTTTTTGGTATTTCGCTGCTACTTTCTGTAACTGCCCTATGAGAGACATTATTCTCTCAGTTAAATCTGAAAATTTTTCGGGTTGAATATGCTCAGTTTTTCCAGACACGGCAGTCATGACAAGCATGACCTGCGCTTCCACAATGCCCTCCATCTGCGCCAGGGAAACCTGCCAAGCTTCATCAGCGTCTTTCATTAAGTTTCTTGCCCGTGTCGTGTCCTTTCCGCAACTTGCCGCCAAAATCATTCCAATTGACAAGCACAGCGCGACGACAGCCCAAAAAATTCTCATTAGCCCCTCCTTTGGCTTTAACCTCTTGTATGATTCCACCTCAGAAAAACAACAGCCCAAAAATATTTATTATCTATTCCCGCCACAGTTGGATCCATGTTCTAATGATAACTCTATGAATCCCTCACTTTTCATCTTGAGAACATTTTTAAAAAACGGTGAAATGACCCACCTTGTTGTTTTCCAAAAAGACATGGTTTTTCAGACAGATTTTTTGCGAGCAAGGATTATATGCGCCGAGAAGAAGGATAGAATAGTTACAAGCGAACATGTTAATTGAAGAAAGGGCTTTCTGGATATTGTTTCCCGAACGCTTAAGGGGTATGTGGTGATTTACTCTGCACTTAAAAAAGTTGTTTGAGATATTCAACCGCGCTGCAAGAACATGCAAATAACTGTTGCTATGCTGAAGAAATGAAGCCGGGAAAATGAATGACAATTCAAACAGATGAGCAAAGGAGGACGATATGGAAATAATCGACACACATGCACAGCTTTGGACTAAAGAGGCCATAATGTCCATGCCCGAATCCATGCGTGAGGGCTATATACGCGTCTTCGGGGATAATCTTCCCACCATCGAAGACACCATAAGCGACATGAACGCAGCGGGCGTTTCCAAATCCGTCGTAGTAGCGATAGATGCCGAGACGATCTGGGACTATAAGGTTTCCAACGAACTTGTCGCGCGCACCGTCGCGGAAAATCCTGACAGGCTAATCGGTTTTGCGAGTGTTGACCCACATAAAGGTGTCTTGGCAAGGAAAGAATTGAGGCGCGCCGTAAACGAATATGGGCTCAAGGGTCTGAAGCTTCTCCCCCACCTTCTCGAACTTAGAATTAACGACAAAAAGATGTATCCATTGTATGAGGAGGCTTGCGAGCTCGGTATTCCTGTTCTCTTCCATACCGGCACCCAGTTCCATACCGGCACGAAGCTTAAATATTGCCGCCCCATTGACGTTGATGAAGTAGCGGTGGACATGCCGGAACTCCGTCTGATAATCGCGCACTTCGGTTGGCCTTGGTATGAGGAAGCAATGGCAGTCGTGCACAGAAACGAGAACGTTTATTTCAACATTGCCGGTTGGGCACCGAAGAGGATACCCGCCTTTGTTTTCAGTTACATGAAGGGACCGGTTAAGGAGAAATGTCTCTTCGGAAGTGATTTCCCTCTCGTCTCAAGACAGCGGATAGTCACAGAACTTTCCTCAATCGACCTACCGGATGACGTAAGGGAGCACTTGTACAATAAAAACGCGCGCAAACTGCTCGGGCTGGAAGGGTGAGTGTTTTAAGAATCTTAAAAGGAAATTACCACGACTCAACTTGTCAGCGTTTGCATATTTCGTAAAATATGTTTGCAGACAATATCTGCAGTATGTGACAGCAAAACCCTTTAGGCAATCTGATAATTTAAATAAAGCGCATTAGTAAGACACAACGGTATGTCAGGCACGGGACTTGAATGACCGTGGCACCCAGCCGCAAGGCTGGGTGCTTTCACTAAAGGAGCTTTTATGGTGAGGAAAAAGATACTTATGATCGATAACTACGACTCTTTCACCTACAATCTAGTCCAGTTTCTCGGTATTCTGGGCGCTGATTTGGTCGTATATCGAAATGACGAAATTACCATTGAAGACATAGAAAAGCTATCACCATCACGGATAGTTATTTCCCCGGGACCAAAAGCCCCATCGGATGCTGGAATCAGCAAAACAGTGATACAAGAGTTTGGCAAAAGAATAAAGACGCTGGGCGTTTGCCTTGGGCATCAATGCATCGGAGAAGTATTTGGGGGCAGAATTGTAAGAGCGCCGCAGGTGATGCACGGCAAGACCTCAAGGGTTTTCCATGACGGGAAGGGAGTTTTCAAGGGGCTTCCCTCTCCGCTTAGCGCCGCGCGCTACCATTCTCTTGTGGTTGATCCGGAAAATCTCCCCACCTGCCTTGAGGTCTCATCCACCACCGAGGAGGGCGTGATAATGGGGCTAAGACATAAAAATTATCCAATTGAAGGCATTCAATTTCACCCGGAGTCTTTCATGACGGAATACGGTATCCAACTACTTGCCAACTTCCTGGAGGATTGAGGATGGAAACAACAGGGTTGAAAAGGCGGGGGAAGAGCAAAGAGGTTGTTCTTCACGTGAAAAGATTGACAAGCGAAGAAGGCGCGGTTGAGATATTCGATAAGGTCTCGAGCCTACCTTACTCTTGCTTTCTCGATTCGAGCCTTCTCATGCCGAAATTCGGTCTTCATTCGTTCATAGGATTTTCGCCATTTATGACACTTCACACTAACGGCAGGAACGCTATCTTCTCATACCGAGATGGAACTGTTCGCTCCTTGCAAATGAATCCATTTGATGCTTTAAGGGTGGCTCTCAGGCAAGTGGAAATAGACCCGGATAGCAGACCTGAGGGGCTTCCCCCGTTCGTGGGTGGCGCGATAGGCTATCTCGCCTACGAACTTGGAAGGTACATCGAGAGACTGCCGGGGCGCGCGGTTGACGACCTTCATCTTCCAGAGACTTTTTTCTGCTTCTATGACAAGGTGATCGCGATTGACCACGTATCCGGAGAAAAATACATGCTCGTCACTTCAGCACCAGGCGAAAGACCCGAAAAAAAGTTTTCCGTGATTGAAGATGCTTTCTCAAAGAAAATCCGGCACAACGGCAATGATTGCGGACAGAGAATTTCCACAAGGAATCAGGATTTTGAATGTACCTTTACCAAAGACCAGTACATTGAGGCGGTAAAGAAAGTGAAGGAGTATATACTTGCCGGAGATATCTATCAAGCGAATCTCTCACAGCGTTTTAGCTGTCAGCTCAGAGAGCATCCGTGGGACCTGTACCGCAGGCTCAGGGTGGTAAACGCCGCGCCTTTCAGCGCATTTTTAAATTTTGGGTCTTATGCCGTTGCTTCTTCGTCTCCCGAGAGATTCCTCGCGGTAAGGGGAAGTGAAGTCGAGACCCGTCCGATAAAGGGAACGATAAGAAGGTTGGATGATCCAGAACTCGACTCAAGACAAAAGGAACTACTTCTTTCAAGCGTCAAAGACAGGGCGGAACTTTCAATGATCGTTGACCTGGAGAGAAACGACCTGGGAAGGGTCTGCTCATACGGCAGCGTGAAAGTTACGGAGCACGAGGTGCTTGAGTCCTACGCAACCGTCCATCATCTCGTCTCGACTGTCGTTGGGACACTCAGAGAAGACAAGGACGTTGTGGACCTACTAAAAGCGTCTTTCCCTGGAGGATCTATCACAGGAGCGCCGAAAATAAGGTCTATGGAGATCATAGATGAACTTGAGCCTACCGTGAGAAGCGTTTATACGGGAGGGATCGGTTATTTGGGTTTTGACGGAAACCACGATATCAACATCGCGATAAGATCAATGATAATCGCCAATGGCAAAGTCTATTTCCAGGTGGGCGGAGGAATTGTTGCGGACAGCGATCCTGAGGCAGAATACCAAGAGACGCTTGATAAAGGGAAAGCGCTTTTCACCGCGATAACGGGGGCTGATTCCTGAAAACTTTGCATTTGATGGTTTCAAAGGTAATAAGAAATATCACACTATCCTTTTGAATAGAGGTTCGTTGATGAAAGTATTTCTCAACGGCGAGATTCTTCCGGCATCTAAAGCCGCGATACCTGTTGATGACAGGGCAGTCCTTTACGGCGATTCAATTTTTGAGACTGTCAGGGCTTACAGCGGAAAGCCTTTCCGTCTATCCAAACACATCGCAAGACTTGAAAAAGCATGCGCTTTTTTCCGCTTGAAATGTCCGTTTAATCGGAGCGAAATCGAAAGGGCCGTGGAATTAACCATACGCGCCAACGACTTGGATCAGCAGGGAGTGGACGCCTACGTTAGGATCACGCTTACCGGGGGAAAGGCGAGCGGAACTCCCGATTTGCGCAGAGAAGAGTTGCCTAACTTCTTTATAATAGCAAGGGAATATGTCCCACCTCCTCAGCGCTTTTACAAGAAGGGCATTTCGGTCATAATTTCACAGATCAGGAAAAACCCGCACTCACCGGTACCGTTCATGAAAACAGGAAACTATCTTGATAGTCTTATCGCCCGTCAGGAAGCGATCGAGAGAGGAGCAGACGACGCCATCTTCCTCACGACAAACGGTTTCATATCCGAGGCAACGACTTCCAATATATCCATGGTGCGCGGAAATAGATTATCGACCCCCGCCAAAAGATGCGCACTGCTTCCTGGCATAACCCGGGATGTTGTTTGCGAAATCGCACGCGGTTTGGAAATTGAAATTGATTTCGTGGTATCTGATCTTTCTCACCTTTTTTCCGCGGACGAGATTTTTCTCACAAATAGCCTTGTGGAAATAGTTCCGGTCACGAAAGTTGAGGGTGAGATAATCGGAAAGGGTATTCCCGGTCAAATCACAAGAAAGCTGCATGAAGCGTATCGCGATTTTGTCTCGAGAGAACTTAAAGTACACCTGTGAAATGCCCGGAAAAAACTCGCGATGAAGACAAGTACATGAAAGGTGGAGCCCGTCCAAAGAAGAAGGGAAATTAGCGTCTGTTGTCTTTATTAACCTTTCGCGGAAGCGTAACCGCGCCGATTCCTCCAGCAGCAACTCTTTTGCCTAAAGACGGAAGGCTTGTTTTATGCAGCCCGTGTTTCCCTTGGTTGTCGCGGTCTCGATCATCTTCACGTAATCCTCGAGCCTCCAAACATGGGTTAGGAGATGATCAACCTTCACCTTGCCGCTCATGATAAGCTCCGCCGCCCAGGCATACGTCTTCTGGGTCCTGCCCTCGTGGGTTTCAGTGGATGAACAAAGCGTCCCTTTGATGGTGAGTTCTTTGAACCATATCGGCGTCCAATCTATGCCGCGAGGAATTGTGACCAAGCCTATCAAAACTATCTTTCCACCTGATTTCGTCATTCGCAACGAATCGTTCACGGTCTCGCTGTGCCCCACACAATCGAAAACGATATCGGGACCACCGTTCAGATATCTGTCACCAATCATTGGCTTGAGAATCGTGGCGTCTGTCAAAGACGCAACCGCCGCATATATGTCCTCAACTTCTCTTTGCATTATCACCTCGTCAGCCCCGAAACCCCGCGCAACGTCTGCCTGGAAAGGATACCTTGCAATGACAATGACGCGGCAGTCAGAAAGCGCTTTCAGCGAAACCGTGACCAGCATTCCGATGATGCCGCAGCCGTAAACAAGAACGGTTTGTCCTTTTTCGGGGAGATTCCTCATAACAGGGTGGAGGGCGCTCGAGAAGACATCTATCATTATCGCCTGCTCATCCGTCATCCCAACCGGGACCCTCATCAATTGGCTTTTATGTGCGACAAAAAACTCGCTCCAGGAACCACCAACCGGAGTACAAAAGCCCAGGTTAAGACCCGGAGGAAGGGTACCCTCACGCATGTTCAAGCACTGAGAATAGTCACCTCTTTCACAGGAAAAACAAACAGGCTCGATATCTCGCGCCGCGCAGGGCAGCATCGGATCAGCGACAACTCTATCCCCGATGTCAAACTCAGTAACCTCGCTACCCTTTTCAACTATCACACCCACATTCTCATGTCCGATGGTGTACGGCATTGTGACGTAAGGTTCTGTGTAAGGGGTATCCTCGAGAAAAATCATGTTTATGTCGCTTCCGCATACGCCACCGTATATGGTTTTAATCTTGACCCAGCGTTCGTTTATCAGCTGAGGCTCGGGGATGTCATCCAAATACACGGGCGCGAAGGGTCCTTTGTAGAAAGCTTCTTTCTTAATCTTACCCGCGGACTTTGCGAAAAGGTATCTGAACACCGTCGCGTTGAATCTTATCGCCTTCATGGATTCCTCCTTTCAACTCCCAGGAAATCCCATGTGAGTTCAGCACATCTCGGTGAGGATTAGGGTAACCATTTTTGAAAACATACAGTATCATATCTTTTTACTTTTTCACTTCAAAGAAACGAAAAACCAAGAATGTGAAATCCCTGTGTCCACTTATAATTCCTCAATAGACCATACGACCTCCATAAAATGATGGACACTTCAGACATTCCCCTCGGATTATTAGGGAAAGGAGGTCCTTACACTGCAAACATAGATGAATAATAAGCCATTAACTCCTTTTACCCTTTCGGTATACAAGAAGCCTCTTGAATTCATGCTCAACCAGTGATACACTGCAAAATAAAGTTAGGTCAACCTAATTCTTACGGGGTCGGGGGAAATGAGATTTCGTCATAGGAGCCTGGGGTGCAGCGCCGATGATAGCGGTTATCACCAGAAGAAGAGCAGAATTACTAGCCTTTCTGAGCTTTCACCTGGTGACAAGGGGGTTGTCTTAAGCGTGAACTGTAAAGGCAAGCTCCGCAAGAGGCTCATGGATATGGGTCTTGTTAAAGGTGTTGGCTTCGAGGTCGAGAGGGTAGCCCCCCTCGGGGATCCCATGGGGCTAAAAATCAAGGGCTTTCACTTGAGCCTTAGACGAGAAGAAGCAGGCGAAATAATCGTGGAAGTGCTTGAAAATGAGTGAGAAGCACCTGATCCCGCTCGCTTTTCTCGCCCCCGGCGAGTCGGCAATACTGCGTGAAATTCGTGGAATAAGGCATCACCCGCTTGGGGAAGCGCAGGCGTGCGCAAAGCGACCGATGCGCTTACGAGGCAGAAGGCACCTGCTCACAGCGGACAAAGGACACAGGATGGAACACCGCCTCAAATCAATGGGCTTTTTCCCCGGCACAAGAATAGAGATGATAAGAAACGACCCGGCAAAACCGCTTGTAATTGGAATCAGGGATTGTCGCTTATGCATCGGCAGGGGCATCGCCATGAGACTAATGGTTGAAAGAGAATAGTGAATCTCTGAATGCTTGCTTTCAAAATCCGATGCTTGAAAAAGAGAAAATCGCTTCCGGACGCTGGAATCTCGTTCGTGAGCCTGAGGAAAAAACGGGCTGAACACATAATGAGGAGAAAAGATGATAGTTGCCGCTCTTACCGGCAATCCGAACTCTGGCAAAACAACGGTTTTCAATAACCTGACGGGCGCAAGGCAGCACGTTGGCAACTGGCCCGGTGTGACCGTTGAGAAAAAAGAGGGGATCAGTAAATACAATTCGAGAGAGTTCAAGGTTGTCGATCTGCCAGGCACATACAGCATAACGGCATACTCCCTCGAAGAGATGATTGTCAGAAAATTCATTTCTCAAGAGAAACCGGATGTTGTTGTGAACATAGCGGATGCGAGCAATCTGGAGAGAAACCTGTATCTCTTTTCCCAAATTCTGGAGCTCGGATCCCCGGCGATACTCGTCATCAACATGATGGACGAGGCAACCGAAAAAGGAATACAGATCGATATCGGGCTTCTCTCAACGCTGCTTGGCTGTCCGGTTGTGCCCATGGTCGCGGTGAAAAACCGCGGCACTCAGGAACTTAAAAAGACCATCCTCGAATCAGCTGACAGGTCTTTGCATTTCCGGGAAATAAGGCTTAACTACGGTACCGAAATCGAAGAGGAGATCGAGAAAATAGAAGCCGTACTGAAAAAGGAGTGCGAAGGCTCTTCAATTCTTGATAAATACACAACAAGATGGTTCGCGATAAAAGCACTGGAGGGAGACGATGATATATTGCAGGAACTCACAAAGGAGTTCGGGGAAGATTCTCCCATTTTCAAGCAGATAGAGTCGAGCACCAGACACATAGAATCCATCTACAAACAGGACATTGAATCAGTCATAGTCGATTTCCGCTACGGATTTATTTCGGGTATCGCCAGAGAAGCGATAAAAAGAGAAAGAAAAGAATATATTTCCAAATCAGATAAAATCGACAACATCCTAACCAACAGGATTCTCGGCTTCCCCTTCTTCGCCCTTTTCATGTGGTTAATGTTTTTCTTCACCTTTTTCCTCGGAAAATATCCCATGAAATTGATCGAAAATCTTGTCGGTTATGCGGCAGACGGCGTGTCAAGACTTATGACATCACCCGCGTGGCTGAAATCCCTCCTCGTTGACGGAGTGATAGGCGGCGTCGGGTCAGTACTTGTGTTCGTGCCGCAGATCTTTATCATGTTTCTCTTCATCTCCATAATCGAGGACACCGGCTACATGGCCAGGGCGGCGTTCATTATGGACAGAATAATGCACTGGCTTGGGCTTCATGGGAAATCATTTATCCCCATGATAATGGGTTTCGGCTGCAATGTTCCTGCCGTCATGGCCACAAGGACCCTGGAAAGCGAAAAAGACCGAAAACTGACGATACTCATAAACCCTCTGGTTTCCTGCACGGCACGGCTTCCTGTGTACGCTCTTTTCACCGCGGCTTTTTTCGCAGCAAATCAGGGTACGGTAACATTTTCTATATACATGCTCGGGATGGTCCTTGCGGTAGTAATGGCAAAGATATTCAGAAAGTTCCTCTTTCCCGGGGAAAGCGAGCCCTTCGTAATGGAGCTTCCTCCATACAGATGGCCGACACTTAAAAGCACCTTCGTCCATATGTGGGAGAGAGGGTCCATGTTTCTGAAAAAAGCGGGTACGATAATCCTTGCCGGCTCAGTGATCATGTGGACACTTGCATATATGCCCCCGGGAGTCCGCTACGGGAGCGCTGAAAGCCTTGCCGGGAGAATCGGACATTTCCTTGAGCCCCTGGTAAAGCCTCTCGGTTTTGACTGGAAGGCGGCGGTCGCCCTTATCTTCGGCTTCGTTGCCAAGGAAATCGTTGTGAGCACATACGGGACCCTCTTCGGCGTTGGCGAGGATAGAGCTGCCATCATTTCCCGTCTTCAAGGAAATTTCACGCCCGCCTCCGCGTACGCTTTCATGGCATTTACCCTTTTGTACACCCCTTGCCTTGCAACAGTAGCGGTTATAAGAAAAGAGACGGGTTCCTGGAAATGGGCCGCTTTCGCTGTTTTCTATCAACTCGTTCTCGCGTGGGTGATTGCATTCCTTATATACCGGATAGGACTCTTATTCATGTGAGGTGGTTATTCATGAGTTCATGTCTTGAAACGACAAAACGTTTCCATCCACTCAGAAAACACGAATCCGGTTTTTACAAGAGGAGTAAGGTGCGAAGCTGCGCTATTTTTGCAGCTTTATCTTTGATGACATCCAAATCGGGTAATTTCAGGGGAACATGAGTGGTTTTTCTCTCTGGAGATAAAAATGGGAACGAGCGCAGTTGAAAAGTATCTCGAAGTAATTTATGAAATTGCGAGGTCAGGGGGAAGCACGAGAGTCAAAGACGTCGCCAAATCCCTTAACGTCTCATTAGCGAGTGTTTCTGAAATGCTCGACCGTCTTGTCCAACAAGGATATGTCGCTCATGACAAGTACCGCCGCATCACCCTTACTCCTAAGGGGAAGAAACTGGCGATGAGGCTTGATAGAAAACACGCCGTAATAATGCGCTTCTTTACCAATATTCTCGAAGTGGATGAGGAAGTAGCAAATAAGGACGCTTGCGAAATAGAGCATGTCATAAGCGACGAGACGCTTGAAAAACTCGTGCGTTTCCTCGAATCGGTTGAGAAGTCCAGCAAGTCCAACAAAACAAAAGGCAAATAGGTTCTATTCTGTTCTCAAGAACATCCTTCGAGCCAACTTGTAAGACGGGCACAGCTTGCGCTTCCAGGGGTCAGTGGAATACTGAACGCATTTTCTGCAGCATATCGAAAGCAGACTCAATTCACTGAAAACCCAAAGTAACAAATTTTTAAAAAGCATCCTCGGGAAACGAATGCTTGCGGCAATAGGCAAAACATGTAGCGTGAGAACGGCACCGCCCTCCGCGACAACGCCCGCCGTGTCCACTGTTTTATCCGGTTGCCTTTCGAAAAGAAGCGCAGCCCACTTACCAAGATAATAGAAATCGCAAGCCTCCCCATGTTTCTCGCACCTTGTGCATATCAAATACTTACTCAGAGTCATCCAGGATATGAGCGCCAGCAACCACAAAGGGAGCCATTTGGGTTTTTTCTTCGCCAAAATGTAAGCCCCGTACAACTTGTAGGAAATCCACGAGGCAATCAATATGGCCATTTTGAAAGGATTCGGCGCAGGCCAAACCAGATTGCTCGAATTGATCTCGCAATCCAAAAAGCTGCACTTCCCAAGCGGGTTACCGTCCATTTGAGCCCCTTTGGTTCAATCTGAATGACGCCTCAATAATCACGCCCTCAAATAAGAAATGTCAGATATTTCTACATTTATCCAAAAATCGAACTTACCTTGCTGCCTTTTTCCCCGCGGGCTTTTTTCCTGCCGCTTTCTTTGCCGCGGCTTTTTTCGCCGGGGTCCTGACCTCCGGTAAAAATCCTTTTGTTGTCAACACTTTTTGCATAAGCGGCATGGGCATATGCTCCGGACCGTAAAGTATGCACTGGATCTTAGGCATATACATGTACATAAGCGCCCTCGATCCAACCACCATACTGTGAATATCCCTGCCTATTGCACTGGAAAGGCTGAAGCTCCACGCAACGTCGGCAGGCAACATCTTTACAGCGCCCTCTATGACGTTTACCTTGAACTCGGCGAGCTGTGGCTGCCTGTAGTGATACAAGTTGCACATAAACTTCATTTCCCCAGAAGAAACCGTGGGAACCTTGGGTCCTGAAATCGACAGAATCCTTTCACCATCCCTGGAAAGTTCGCAGGAGATGCGGTCCGGTGAATCGCTGAAGATTATGTCCGCAAGAAATTTCGGATAATTGTAAAATTCAATCCCTCCCCTAAGGGCAATCTCCGTGGTCACGGGAAGATGGTAGATGAAGACGTTAAACATCCTCGAGATGTATTGCCTTGACAGATTGTAACCTGGTATAGCCATCCAATACGGCGAATTCAGCATGATACCGATGGAAAACTCATTGTAAGGCTCTATGTCCGTGTCGAAGTACTCAAAAGCGGTAAGGCTGATTCCGCCGATTCCCGGGAGGATTTGAGTCGGAGTGAAACGAGGATCAGGCAGAGCCTTGTAGAGTTTCAATATGTTTGCCGGAAGTACAATGGTAAACATGCGGGCGTCCCTGTAGAAGACGGGAAAGCGTCCCTTCTTGCCTTCTATGCTCAACTCAACCTGGTCGATACCCTCGAAAAAATCCGCCAATTTGATCACCCCTGATTTGCCCGTTGACCTGCGTTATCCCTGACGATTATATCACCGATATAACTCAAAGAGTCCTTCGCCGTTCATCTGCAAGACAGCTTCCGTTAGAACAACGATGGTACTGTATAATTCACTTTGAACTATCGGGGGTGGTGATATGAGTTCGGAGGTTTATTTCGCCAAAGCTGGCGGGAGGCTCAAACAGGGTCCCCTGGACAAAATACGAATGCTTTTCGACGCGGCGGGTTTCCGTAACGTCATAAGGAATAAAGATCTTACCGCGGTCAAAACGCACTTCGGCGAAAGAGGGAACACCTCATATGTGCCCATACCCTACGTCCGTACAATCGTGGAGGAGATAAACAAATGCGGAGGAAAACCTTTCCTCACCGATACCGGCTGCCTTTATCTGAGCTCAAGATATAACGCGAGGGACCACCTGATCGTTGCCGAGGAACATGGTTTCGGACTCAGCTCCACTCTTGCCCCGATCTTAATCGCAGATGGATTGAGGGGAACCGATGTCATCCAGGTAGAGGTCAACCTGAAGCACTTTGAAAAGATTGATGTTGCCGGAGCAATTCACGACGCTAACAGCCTGATTGTGTTATCACATTTTACCGGGCACGGACTTACCGGTTTCGGCGCGACAATAAAGAACCTCGGAATGGGAGCCGCAGGCAGAAAAATGAAACTTGCCGTTCATGACGCCGTAAGACCGAGCGTGATTGAAGAGAAATGTGACCTCTGCGAGGGATGCATCGAGAACTGCCCAACCGGAGCGATTAGCGTGAGAGACGGCAAAATATTCGTCGACAAGGAAGTCTGTTACGGTTGCGGAGAGTGCATCGGGGTCTGCCCTTCCAAAGCGATGAAAGTCTTCTGGGTTGGAAACCCGAAAGAGGCTCAGGAAAAACTCGCCGAAATAACATATGGTGTGTTAAAGAACAAGGAAGGAAAAGCTGGTTTTTTCAACTTTTTAATAAACATCACGCCCACCTGTGACTGCTGGAATTACAGCGCCGCTCCAATGGTTGGAGATATCGGCTTCCTTGCATCCAAAGACCCTGTGGCTATCGATGCCGCCGCCGTGGACCTCGTTAACAAAGCCGCGCTCCGGTCCTCGCCAAACGCTCAAGCAGACAGTCACGGAGAGTTGGATATAATTCACAAGACATTTCAGGTTGACTGGCGCACCCAGATCGAATACGCAGAAGAGATAGGGCTCGGGTCCAGCAGTTATAAACTTGTGCAGATAGGCGATTGAGCGGGAAACCGGTTCTGTAGAACGTTTTCATAAAAAATCAAAATGTCAGCCAAGAATTTAAGAGAGCAGTTACCGGGAATTTTCGTCAGAAAGGATTGTTAACGATATGAAGACTCTAGTTGCGGTATTATGTGCGGTTGGTGCCGCGGTTTTCTTCAACTTATCGATGTACATGAACAAGAAAGCCGTGATCGAACTGCCTAAAGTGGGACTCAAGAAACGTGAAAAAGGGCTCCTCAAGGCTTTCGTCTCGCATCGGCTGATGTGGCTGTTCGCGGCGTTCGGTCTTTTCGGGGGAGGGCTATATTTCATCGCCGTTTCCCTTGCGCCCATATCTGTGGTTCAGCCAATAATTAGCTCCGGAGTGGTAATCCTTGCTTATCTCGCCATCAAAAACCTCGGAGAGAAACCGAGAAAAATCGATTATCTGGCCATCTCATTTAACATAACGGGCGTGATACTAATAGGCGTTAGTCTCGCCGAAGGACTCCCGAAGGAAACCAAACACAATCCTTCATTACTGTGGTTACTTGTCGCGGCAATCGTGGCAACCGCCATCTTATTAGGTCTTTTGTCCGGTAGAAATAGCGGGGAAAGGCAGGGCGCGCTTCTCGGAATATGCGTGGGTCTTCTATACGGCACAGGTACAGTTTTCGCAAGGCTCATGCTCCTCGATTGGAGACATCAGTGGGACGCCAGGGGCCTGCTGGTCATTTTCTCAAGTGTCTTTTTTCTCGCCTGGCTTTTCACTTTTCTCCCCGCGCTAATCACTGTTCAAGCTGCTTTTCAGAGGGGCATGGCTGTCGTTGTCGCCCCAATATTCACCAGCCTGACACAACTTGTTCCAATCGTTGTCGGAATGACCGCTCTGCGGGAGCCACTTCCGAAGAACCCTTTTCTTCTTGCAGCAAGAATTCTGGCATTTTTGCTCATAATAACTGGAACCGTAATTCTTTCGAGAAGAGCGCAATCACAAACACAGACCGCTCTCACATAAAGCAGTATGATAGCATTGCATCGAATTAAGATTCGCAGGGTAAGTCGCTTGCGCGAGATACGTTTTCTGGGCAATCTGCGGCCTGGGATGATCTATTTCATGAAGGGAAACACAAGTTGGCTCGCGTTGTGATAGTATCCCTTGTCCGGGAACATATTTTTGAGTCCAACCTGCTGAGGAGGAATCAGACGAGATGATAACGGTTTTCGCTGTTTTCTGCGCCGTCGCAGCGTCAATCGGATTTAACTACACCGCATATCTCCAGAAAGTCGCTGTGGATAAGCTCCCGAGGGTAACCTTTAAAGCGTCGAGGGAAATCTTAAGTATCATAAAGGCTTTCCTCAGCAGTAAGACATGGCTCATCTCCTTGGCGGTAATGTTGATATCATCTGTGCTATACAGCGTTTCGCTCGTCTTCATAGAGGTTTCCATTGTGACGCCAATTGTGGCTTCCGGGGTCGCGTTTCTCGCATATCTTGCGATAAAGAACCTCGGCGAAAAACCGAGAAAAATCGACCTTTTCGCAATAGGTATAAACATCACGGGAGTCATCCTCATAGGTATAAGTCTTGCCGAAAAGGTCTCCGAAAGCGGAGCGAAGGATACGCTCAAGTTTAACCCCTGGGCGGTTTGGCTCGTCTGCGCAGGTATAGTGGTCCTTGCCATCTTATTCCCGCTTGCTATGAGGTCCAAAGGACAGAGCAAAGAATCCATAGGACTGGGGATCTCAGTCGGTCTGCTTTACGGCATGACCGCCATTTTTGCCCGCATCCTTCTTTATAACTTCTCAAAAGGCTATATCTTCAACCCCTACGTCCTCGGTTGGGCCGGGGTGTGCATCCCTGCCTTCATTATCTGGCAGGCGGCACTTCAGCGTGGTCTCGCCGTTATAGTGGTGCCAATCCAGGCAGGAATAGCGCAACTTGTCCCGATACTGCTCGGGATGGTCATTCTCTATGAGAAACTACCCAAAAACGTGACGCTTGCTGCTATGAGAATCTTAGGATTTGTGCTCGTCTTAGCGGGGACCATCATCCTTTCGAGAAGATCAGAGGAAATAGAAGTTCCTCCAAGCATGCAGGAAGAAAACGCTATCGAATCCGCTTATGAAAACGCGCCTTAATCTTAGTAATTAAAAACCGAAGATTAAAGGATGTCTCCGCGATTTAGATCAAATACACAGCAGCACTAAATCCACTCATGAACCCTTTTCGATAAAGGCATTTATCGCATCCATGAACTCGCGGTCGTCGAAAGGCTTTCTAATGCAATACGCGGCCCCCAAAACCCTCGCCTTTTCTTTTAAGTCCTCCTCATCAAAAGCGCTCAAGACAATGATGGGGATGCCACGCGTGGTGAGACCATGCTTGATGCTATCTATCACGCTCCAGCCCCCGCCGGCTGGCATTCTGATATCCACAATTATGAGGTCTGGTTTCTCCTGCACCGCTTTTCTTACCGCCTCTTCGCCGTCATGCGCGCCAACAACATCGACGCCCGCCGCCCTGAGCCTAATGCTCAGGGCATAAACGAGGTCTTTATCGTCGTCGGCGATAAGTATTTTCTTGCGGTCTGTGATCTCCTGCAGAACTATTGGAACCCCCTTGAAAAAATCATTGGAAACCGGCGCGTAAGAACCGCTCGATTTTTATGCACGTTACAGTAAACCGTGAAATTTCCGCCGCCGTTTTAATACCTACAATTCTCTCTTAGAAAACAAGCTCTTTCAAGATTTCGGCTTCCCTCTCCACGCCTCATGCAAAGCCACGAATCTTGGACTCAGGTGTGCACCGGAAGCGTCATGTGAAACGCGCTTCCAATTCCCTCCACGCTCTCCGCCCAGAGCGTACCACCGTGAGCGCGAATAATTTCCCTGGAAATGCTGAGCCCCAAACCAGCTCCCTCTTCAACGTAAACTCTGTCACCCTCAACCCTGTAAAAAAGATCGAAGATCTTTCCCAGATCTTCCCTCGGTATGCCAACGCCCGTATCCTCCACTGAAACAATCACCCTTCCCTCATCCCTCGGCATGAACCCAGCCCTCACCTGCACCATTCCTTTATCTGTGAACTTTATGGCGTTTCCGGCAATGTTCGCGATCGCCTGCGCAACCCTCGCTTTGTCAACATAAATCCGGGGAAGGTCATCAGGCATTTCCACCTCGAATCTGAGACCTTTATCCTCAGCCTGTTCTCTCAGTTTGTCCAAAACCAGATCCAAAACCTCGCGAACGCTCGTAATCTCCATCCGCAATTTGAATTCTCCGGAGAGTATTTTGTTAGCGTCAATCAGGTTTTCCACAAGGTTGAAAAGCCTGAAATTGCTTCTCCTTATGACCTCGACACACTTCCTCTGCTCCTCGCTGAGTTCACCGGTAAGCCCTTCCAACATTATGGTGGCGTACTGATCGATCGTTGCTATGGGGGTTCTCAAGTCGTGACTTACGTTGCTGATGAAGGTTTTATGTATTTTTTTGACTTCCTGGTTCGGGGTGATGTCAATACCAATAGCTATCCTTTCGAGTTCGCCGGAAGAGTTTCTAACGAGCGCGGAGACAAACCTGTAAGTCTTCCCGTTTTTCAAAACTGCGCGCCATCTTCCTGGTTTATCGCTTTTGGCGCAAACCTCGCACGGTTCCGACCTGTCGTAAAAAACGGTATAACAGGCGCCTCCCCTTAATCCCTCTCCGAAAATCTCCTCGGCGGCGCGGTTCATGTAAGTTATGTGGAACTCGGGGCTCACAATGTAGGCGGGATCCTTGAGGTTGGCAAGTATTGCCCTTATCTGATTGTTTGTATCTTCAATTACGCGACTCGACCACTCAAGTCTTCTCTGAATTTCACCCACGTTCAACGCGGCCGCAGCCCTCGGAATAAATGGGTCCTGGATTGGCTTGAACACCACATCAATGGCTCCCGAAGACAGGCAGCGCACCGCCGCTTTCAGAGTGCCTCTTCTTGCAATACAAATTATCGGTTGCCTCTTCAGACCAGCCTGCTGAAACTTATCGATAGAAAATGACGTTGGCTCAGGTTCGTTGTCGAGGTCCCACAATATGAGATCAGGATCGGACTCGGCAACCCGCCTTATTCCGTGGTAGTCACCGGGAGCGGAAACCAGCTTGAAATTCGCCCCTTTTAGTTCCCGCTCAAGTGTCGAAAAAAAATCTTCGTCTTCCCCAAGATAAGCAATTTTATATACCTTCAATCAAATCACCGGCTGCCCCATATTGATTATCTCATATCCCATCAAACAAGAGTGTCCAGCCAAAAAACGCATGCCGAAATCTATTTTTGGTACCGGCTAATTTCTAACACCAACCAACCGAAGCAAATCCTGGGGCAACACGAATGTTTTACCGGCAAGCAAACCGGATCCGTCGCTCGGAAAACTCAAAGTCCCGTAAAGAAGCCCGCGACTATTTATCGCTTATCTATAACTCAGGTCGCACGTGCGCCCAAGGTCTTGCTTTTTCAAAAGCAAAAGCCGCCTGGAGGACCGTCACCTCATCGAATCTGCGACCCACAATTTGCAGACCCACCGGAAGTCCGGATTCGGTGAAACCGCATGGCACCGAAGCGGCCGGCTGCCCCGTGAAGTTGAAGGGGAATGTGAAACCAACCCACGAAGCGGGGTTCACCTCTTTACCGTCTATCGTATCAGGCCCGAGCATGCCGCCTTCCTTGAAATCAAAAGCAGGGCAAGCGGTCGAAGGCGTAAGCAAAAGGTCGTATTTCTCGAAGAAGCGACGAAGTATTTTCCACAAATCCTTTCTGCGAAACTCTACCCTTATTCTGTCAACCCCTGTGTAAATTAGAGCTATGTCAAGGAAAGGTCTGTAAAGCGGGTACATGAGTTCTTTGGCCTTTTCAATATGATGCTCATGAGCAGCCAGCGTGTCAACAAGCACCATTACGGTGAGGTCCTGGGACATGTCGAAAATACCTGGATCGTCTTCGACAACCTCACATCCGAATTCCTCAAATACCCGAGCGGCGTCAGCGGTAATCTGTGCGACCTCCCTGTCAACAGCCTGAACCGCAAGGTCTGTGGTGAAAGCAATCTTCAGTTTTCCAAGCGGTTTTTCGAGCGAATCCAGGTAATTTACCCCGCTCTCCGGTAGGGACAACCTGTCTCTGTCATCCCGACCCGCCATCACATCGAGCATCAAAGCGGCGTCAGAAACCGTTCTCGTTATAGGACCCTCATGGTTCATTGTTTCCCAACCATGGACAACATGAGGATAGCTTGGAATCCTCCCGAAATGGGGTTTAAGGCCAAAGACCCCGCATAAACTTGATGGAATCCTTATGGAACCTCCCCCGTCATTGCCTACCGCGACCGGACCAATTCCGGATGCGACAGCGGCGGCAGCCCCACCGCTTGAGCCTCCGGTAGTCTTAATCAAATCCCAAGGATTCCTCGAAGGACCAAAAAGAAGGTTGTCCGTCACGGCAACCAGCCCGAACTCGGGCACGTTCGTCTTCCCCAAGAAAACTGCCCCTGCGTTTCTCAATCTCTCGACAAGAACCGCGTCCTCATCAGGAACATAGTCCTCGAAAAGCTTTGAACCACAAGTAGTCCTGATTCCTTTGGTGACAATCAAGTCTTTTATTGTTACCGGCACACCGCACAACGTGCCAGGAGTACCGCTCCTCCAGTCCTCCTCAGCTTTCTTTGCCTGCTCCATCGCGAGGTCATAGGTAAGCGTTATGACAGCGTTTATTTTTGGATTTACCTCATCCAATCTCTCGAAAACAGTTTTGGCGACCTCAACCGGAGAAAGCTCCTTCTTCCTGTAAGAATCAAGAAGCTCTATCGCGCTCAGCCAGCAAACCTCGTCGGTACCCATTGCTCCTCCTTCCCCAAGACATTGACCCACAGGCGGAAATCCCCGAAAAGCCCTGAAGGGCTAATGTTAAGTCTATACCACACCATGACAGAAGGTCATTATTTTCTAAAGTTCCGCGATGAAAAAGCCACCGTTTGCGCGGCGGCTTTAAAGAAGTGTACAAGACCGTTTTTCTCAGAATAAGAAAAATCATTAACCCTTTATTCCTGAACCCTTTCGTACGGGAAACCGAGTTTGCGGGTCACTTCTGTTCTCTTTTTCTTGATCTCGGGCTCCTGATAGGTGGTGAGAGTCAGTATCTTTCTTGCCTGATCCGGATACTGAGCGATAAATCTGAGCTCATCTTCGGTCAGCGGTTTTCCGGTGGTGACATTTGCGAGTCTTACCAGGTCGAGAATCTCCCTTGCCTCCTCGTCCGAATGGAACTCTATCTCAAGCCTGTTGTACACGTCTCTGAATCCCTTTATTCCGCCGTAAGCACCAGTCGTTATCATACGACCTGTTTCGATAATCTCAGGCTCGCCTCTGCCCAGTTCTTCGCAGTCGTACAGTTCGTAATTTCTTCGGTCCTTTAAAGCCCCATCGGCATGTATTCCGGATTCGTGAGCGAAAGCATTGCTCCCGACTCCAACCTGGGTAATCGGTATTGGAACACCGAAAGCATACGAAGCGTACTTTGCTATTTTCCAAGACCAGATAAGGTCAATATTGGGGTCCAGCTTATAACGTCCTTCCATTCCGCTCGATTTCAAAATTGCCAAAAGGCATGAGACAAGGTCCGCGTTTCCCGCTCTTTCGCCTATACCGTTTATGGTCGTGTTGATGTAGGCATCAACCCCACCATCTACTGCTCCCTTCGCCCCTGCCACTGAGCACGCAACCGCCATACCGAGGTCGTTGTGGCAGTGGAGCTCGACGCCTATCTGGGTGTGTTCGGCAAGAGTCCTGATTCTCTCGTAGATGGTGAATGGGTCGTCATATCCGAGAGTGTCGCAATATCTCACCCGGCAAGCTCCATTTTCTTTCGCCACAGTAAAGAATTCGATCAGGTCTTCCACCGGAGTTCTTGACGCATCCTCAGCATTAACGCCTACCGTCTCGAAACCAAGATCGTGAGCACATTGAAGAGCATCCCTCATTAAAGCGATTACATCTTTGAAAGTCCTCTCCCCTCCCCATTTACCCTGAATCATCTGGGGAGATGTTGAAGTGGAAATGTTTACATGTTTGAGTTCAGGAACCATCTCCCTTGCAAGTTCAACATCTTGGGTTATAGCCCGTATCCAACCAGAAAGCCTTATCCTCTTAATCGCGCCGATTTCGACAAGTTCGAGATTGCCTCTCAAGTAGTTGGTCTCATGATTTGTAGTCGGGAAGCCAGCTTCGCTCTGGAATATGCCCATTTTGTCGAGATAGATGTTTATAAGGGTCTTGTTTAGTTTGGCAAGGTGAAGTCTGGAGGTTTGAACCCCATCTCTGTTCGTTACGTCAATTATGTAAATTGTATTTTCTTTCTTTTCTGACATACCTCACTCTCCGCTTACAGTCCTCTTCGATAAGATTTCCAAACAATCCGGAATAACTAAAAGAAGGAGTGGCAATTACCTAAGAACGCTCGGTTCAAAATCTCATCTCCTGCGCACACTTGAACATTATATCAAACAGCGTGGGTATGTCCGCTTCGTCGACAGCCGCAAAAGCAACCCTCACGTCTGTTTCGTTTTCCGCGATCAGGCCAACGCCGTATTTCTCCAGTAGCCTCACGCGGAAATCTCTTGCATCTACATGTTTCATCCTCACACACATGAAGTATCCAGAGTTAAAATTATAGGGCTCCCATTCCTTTAGATACTCCTCTCTATACGCGCATTCTTTAGCAACAGCCGCCCTTCGCTTCAAAATGAGATATTTCTCGTTTTCCTGCTTGCTCGTCTGAGGATTTTCAAGTGCCCTTAAAACAATCGACTGAGAAATCTGGGGCGAATTCGAAACCGTCGCCCTTATCAGACCACCAACTTTCTTTTCAATGGCTCCATAAAGACCCTGCGGGTTTTCACGCGCCGCAACACTGAATGTTATGAAGGCTACCCTCACGCCCCAGGCGAAAAGTTCCTTGGTAGCCCCGTCAAGTTTCACTGGAAAAATTCTCTCGCTCCTTCCAACAAGATAAGAGAAGAAGGACTCGGAGATAACGTCAGTTTCATAGTTAAAGCCAAAATAAGCATCGTCCACTATAGCGATGATTGTGCCTTCTTCTGAGCAAAGACTCACAAGAGAGTCAGCCAAAAAGCGCGCTTCATCTTCTGAAAGGGAGTAACCGGTGGGATTATTGGGAAAGTTGAAAATCAATATGACCTTGCCCTTTTCATCGAGCGCGCCTCTGGCGACTTCGAGCAACCCTCGCGAGTTGAAACCCCCATCGTCGTTGAAAAAGGGAAAAAATCGGATTTCGGTACCCCTCCTCGTCTGAAATATCATCCTGTAGTTACCCCAGTGCTTGTCAGGCAAAATGAGAATATCTGTGGGGTCTGAAAAAATATCAGCGCTGATCGAAAGACCATGTGTGAGCCCGGAAGTCACAATGGGAAGGCTGAGGCCCGCATTTTTTAAGGATGGGTTTTTTTCCAACATTCTCTCAAGCCATTTTCTCCTCAAAGCTGGGTTGCCCGTCGCAGGCGCGTAATCAAGTGCTTCGTCCGGAGGTAGGTTCCCCGCGTTCTTCAAAAGCTCCGGAATATACATAGCCTGTCCGCCCTCTCTTGCTATACCAATGGTCGCGTCCAGACAATGGGCTTTTTCTCTTGCTTCCGCTGTTTGAGTTAGAATGCCCGCGGGGAAAAACAAGCTTTTACCAAGCTCGGAAAGGGCTGAGTAAAACGCGGGCGAAGCCTCGCTGATTATCCTATTCAGATCAAGGGCAGGATCGCTCATTCAGCCTCCAGGTTTCCAATCCCGTAAAAATAATAGCCACATTTAACCTGTCCTATTAACATGGGATAAATATTAGGAAATATAATAATAGAAATCACAAGGTAAATGATAGGAAAGGCTCGCCCAGTCCCAGACCCGATTGCCCATTTCCTTTCACTCACTCGAGCCGCCTAATGCCTGTTTGGGCAGAGTCCTTTGTAGGGGTATGACACGCTCGTCTTCAGGTTTATGCCTTCTCTATCCTCGCCGGACAAAACTTCATTGAGGTTATCTTGCTTTGTGGGTCAAGCTCTCTGCTGTTTATAAGTATGTTCGCGGGAGCTTCAGAAAAGTGGAAAGGAATGAATATCTCGCCGGGACGAACCCTTTCAGTAACAAATGCGCGGACGGTGAGCTCGCCGTTGGGGCTTACAACTTTTACTTTATCTCGATCTGAAATACCGAGTCTTGCCGCATCCTGAGGACTGATCTCGACGTAAGCTTCGGGTACCTCACGCGCGAGCGCGCGTGAACGTCTGGACATCGTTCCGGAGTGATACTGAAATCCTACCCTGCCAGTCATGAGCACGAAAGGATAGTGTTCTTCGAGCTTCTGAGATTCGGGATCGTATTCAACCACGCTGAAAAGTCCTTTACCCCTTGCAAAACCTGTCTCGTGCAGGTAAACGGTGCCCGGATGGTCAACTGAAGGACACGGCCACTGCAAACCTTGCGTGGAAAGCCTTTGATAACTCATCCCCGAGTACGAGGGAGTTAATTTCGCTATCTCGTCAAATATCTCCTCGGCAGAAGAATATTCGAAATAATCTGAACCGAAAGCTTTCGCTATGTCACAGATGATCTGCCAGTCCAGTCTGGCATCTCCGGGGGGATCGATAGCTTTCCTTATTCTTTGAACCCGACGCTCCGTGTTCGTAAATGTACCGTCCTTTTCCGCCCAGCAGCTACCAGGAAGCACCACGTGAGCGAGCCTGGCGGTTTCGGTAAGAAATATGTCCTGAACCACCAGAAAATCAACCGCCGAGAGCGCTTCTTCGACGTGCTTTAAATCCGGCTCGGTTATCATCGGGTTTTCACCCATTATGTAGAGAAACTTGATCTTTCCCTCAAGACAAGCGTTCATTATTTCAATAAGAGTCAATCCAGGTTTTGAAGGTAGTTTCTTTCCGTAGGCGCTTTCAAAATTCCCCCTCGCAACATCGTCGTCAACCTTCTGGTAACCAGTAAGAACATTTGGAAGCGCCCCCACATCGCAAGCTCCCTGCACATTGTTCTGGCCGCGGAGCGGATTTACACCGGTGGAGAGTCTGCCAACGTTTCCTGTCAACAGCGCGAGGTTAGCGAGTGCCAGTACATTCCTGGTGCCGAAAACGTGCTGAGTTATCCCCATGCAATAGACTATCGACGCCTTGTCAGCCATTGCGAAAATCCTCGCCGCTTCCCTGAGGTCTGAAGCTTCTATTCCGCATATTTCAGCCGCGCGCTCCAAAGAATAGTTTTCCAGCGAACGCGAAAGCTCTTCAAAGCCCTCGGTTCTTGAGTTTACGAACTCTCTGTCCAGGAGGTCCTCATCAATGATCACTTTCATTAAAGCGTTTATCCAGACTATGTCCGTACCCGGCTTTTGCCGTAAATGCATGTGAGCAAATGAGGTAAGATGAATGATGCGAGGGTCGAATATGAGCAGTTTCGCGCCCTTCCGGACCGCGTCCAATATCTTCCCCGCAATGACCGGGTGCTGTTCGCTGGTGTTCGATCCTGTCAGCAAAATTACATCGGCATCCGATAGCTCACCTATCGAGTTTGTCATAGCACCAGAACCGAACACCGTCGCCAGACCGGCGACCGTTGGGCTGTGTCACAAACGCGCGCAGTGATCTATGTTGTTTGTGCCCACCGCGAAACGCGCAAGTTTACTCATCAAATAATTCTCTTCATTGGTGCATCTTGCCGATGCGACAAAAGCGCAGCTGTCAGGGCCGTGATTCTCAACAGTTTCGCGCATCGCATCTGCCACGAGCGCAACAGCTTCGGTGTATCCGACCTCCTTGAAATCTCCATCCTTACCCACAAGCGCGCGGGCAAGTCTGTCTGGAGATGAGACAAACTCGTGCGCCGTCCAGCCTTTCAGGCAGAGACAACCGTCGGATACCGGGTGCCCTTTCATGGGAAGCACGCCTGATATTTTTCCCCCGATAACTTCGAGAAGCATCCCGCAACCTGTTCCGCAGTAGGGACAGATAGTGGGAACCGTGGTATAGCTAAAATCTAAGTTCTTATCTGACATAGACTCTCCTGACAATCGATTGATCCAAGCACTTCCACAAACTTACACGCGGCATATTGTCTCCGCGCCACTTTTTTATTTTTAAAATTACCCTACCGGATTAGTGATTAAGTTGAGTCTTTCATGCAAAAAACCAAATTTTGAAAACAGTTACGGACTCCTTTCACGCCTCAAATGCCCCGCCGGGCAGCTCGCTTTGATCCCCGATAGTTCCAAGCGGGCTCCTTTGGGTCATATCCGCGCCAGGTTCATAGTCGAACAATTCTTTAACAATTTCGGTTGCCTTTTTGTAAAGCGTTCTGAGCGGAATACCCGATGGACAACTTTCCTCGCACAGTCCGCAATCAATGCACCTCGAAGCCATGTCAACCGCCCGGAGAAGGTGGAAGACAGGCCAGTCAGGAGGTACGCTCCCGCGCCGGACGAGGTTTTCATCCTCGAGAGAGCACTCAACACAATAGCAAACGGGACAGATATTTCTGCAACCCATACACTTCAGGCAAGAAGCGAATTGAGCAAGCCAGTAGGCGAGTCTCTCATCGCCTTCCATGGATTCGACGGCGCGGACTTTTTCAGAAACCGATATTCCCTCAAATCTTGAGCCAACATCTATGCGTGAGGGATAAGGCTTTGAGCACTCGCAGTATCTTGCCTGTTCCTCACTGCAGGCGACCCCGATGATTGATAAAAGGTCAAAATCGATTTGACCCTGCTTGCCCAGTTCGATAAGTGCCCTCTCGTCGCATCCCCTGGCCACGACGCCAATTTTTCCGGCAAGCCCGGAAAGGAAAATGCGGCGGACGATTCCGGCAACCGGGTATCTTTGATCTGCGGGAACGTCCTTGCAAATCTCCTCGACCTCGGTTTTGGTAAAGAGATGGGGTATGCAAACGCCATCCGTTCTCTTGAAAGCGAGAACCCCATCAACTCCCTCCGCGAACAATTGACGCGCCTTTTCTCTTATCGACACGATATTCCTCCGCTTCCGCTCATAAGATACTTGCAAGTCCGTTGCGCCCGCTCAACAAAGAGCCAAACGAAAGACAAAAGTCCTCCGATTCCCAGACGGAGACAGTACCTATGGGCTTTTTCATGAGAAATTTGGCTTTCATTTGACAACCTCAAGTGAACGGAAAGCGTTTTTGAGCTTTTCGCCAAACTCCGACTTAATGACCTCGTTCTTTCTCAAGGGGCTCAATCCAGCCTCTCTAACCTCTTCGGTAAAACTCCTTATCACTTCAGCAAATTTCTCGCCCTCAGCCGCGGAAATCCACTCGAGCCGAACTCTCTTCTCGTTAATGCCCGCGAAGCGAAGAATTTCTCGCAAGATAAGGTATCTTTTGTAAGTCATGTAGTTACCTTTCAGGTAATGACAATCCCCGATGTGGCAACCGGCGATCAATACGCCATCCGCTCCCATCTGCAGAGCTTTAAGCACGTGATACGGAGATACCGTGGCCGTACACATAACCCTTATCCCCACGACGTTTGGGGGGTACTGCATGCGGCTCACACCAGCAAGGTCAGCCCCGGCATACGAACACCAGTTGCAAAGGAAAGCCACGATTCTCACGTCATCGGGTATTTTCACGCTTGAGCCGCGTGCTTCACTCATCATTGACCACCCGCCTCCAGAAGAGCGCATGAAGCTTCAATCTGCGCGTAGATTTGACAGGGTCTAAAGCCGAGAAGTTGATTCGCTCCTGAAGGACAAGCCGCACTGCAAGCCCCGCAGCCCTTGCACAGCGAAGGGTTAACTCTCGCGACTCTCATCGAGGGGTCAAACTCCAAAGCTCCGTACGAGCAAAGGTCGATGCATTGGCCACATCCCGAGCAAATCTCGGGGTCTATTCGCGCGACTATGCCCTCGGTTACAATCTTGTCTTTCGAAAGAACCGCTTCTGCCTTCGCGGCCGCGGCCTGGGCGCTGGCGATGCTCTCCCTGATCGTTTTTGGATAATGCGCCATGCCCGCAAGAAAGATGCCATCGGTCGCAAACTCAATCGGTCTCAGCTTCACGTGAGCTTCCAGGAAGAATCCATCAGAAGTAAGGGGGACCTTGAGCATGGACGCAAGTTCCCGCGATCCCCCGCGCGCCACGATTCCGCACGAAAGGACGAGGAGGTCCGGGAAAATGGTGATTGCCTCATCGCGCATGTTCCTGTCTTTCACGACCACCTCAAGTCTTCCTATAGCCGCGCTTACCGAAGGTTGGTCTTCCTGTGTGAAGCGGACAAACCTCACTCCTCTCTCACGTGCGTCAAGGTACTTTTCCTCGTTGAAACCATATGCCCTCACATCCCTGTAACATATTGTCACATTCGCTCCGGGCAGAAACTTCTTCAATTCGCAAGCGTTTTTCAGTGTCACCCCGCAGCAAATCCGAGAGCAGTAAGGATGTTCCTCGTTGCGTGATCCCACGCACTGGACCATCACCACGTTCTTTACACCTTCCAGTGATTCCGGCTCATCGAAAATCCGGCGCTCAAGCTCGGTTTGCGTTATCACTCTTTGATCAAGACCGTACATGTACTCGCCGTATTTCGGCCTGTACTCCTCCGCGCCGACAGCGACCACCACTATGCCGTGATCAACTCTCACGGTCCCATCTTCGGACACATCATCACCAAGACTTGCCGATTCAATATCGGGGTTTGAACGCCCCGCTGAGTTAGCGCATTTCTCGATGACTGAAGTGTAGCTCCCAACGTAGCCCTCAATGGAGGCAACCTTCGAGGTTAAATGAACTTCCACAAGGGGATGATTCATGACAGATCGAATCATTTCTTCGAGTATTTCACGCGCGTTATCCCCTTCCAGGGTCATCCTCACATGCCTCATGTTGCCGCCGAGCTCTTCCTCTTGCTCGACAAGATGGGTCTTGAAACCAGCATCGGCAAGCCTGAGGGCTGCTGACATTCCCGCAGGACCGCCGCCGATCACCAAAGCGACAGGCGTAACGGGAGAAACCCCTTCTTCCAGTGGTTCAAGAAGGGACGCTTTCTTAACAGCAATCAGCACCAGCTGCTTGGCTTTTTCAGTCGCCAGTCCTGGCTCATCCATATGAACCCAGGAGCAGTGCTCCCTGATGTTAGCCATCTCGAACAGATACTTATTGAGCCCCGCCAAACGAACAGTCTCCCTGAACAAAGGCTGGTGAGTCCTCGGGGTGCATGAAGCAACCACAAGCCTGTTTAGCTTATGCTTCTCGATTATTTCCTTTATCCATACTTGCGCGTCCTGACTGCACGCGTAAAGCCTCTCTTCAGCAAACACCACACCCGGGAGAGTTCTGGCGTACTCAACCACAGCAGGCACATCAACCACGCCGCCAATGTTAGTTCCGCAGCGGCATATTATCGCTCCGATTCTCGGCTCATCCCCTCGCACGTCCCTTTCGGGAGGATACTCCCTTTTTACCGTTAGCTCACCCCTCGAGGGGCAGAGCAAGGAGGAGGCGCTTCCGGCAGCCGCACTTGCCTGGATTACCGATTCCGGTATGTCTTTGGGACCCTCAGCCGCTCCACAAACATATACCCCCGGTCTTGATGTCTCCAAGCTGGCTGGTTTCGGCACTTGTATAAAACCGTGGGAATTAACCCGGATCCCGAGTCTTGTCGCCAGCGCATCAATCCCGCTCGTTATGCCAACACTCAACACGACAAGATCGAACTCTTCCTCGACAAACTGATTCTCCTCGTTTATGAAGACAAGGAGCAGGCGCTTGGAAGGCTGCATCTCCTTCACCGCAGACACAAGACACCTTACGTATCGCACCCCGTGCTCATTCTCAGCTCTCGAGCGGTACTCCTCAAATCCCTTGCCGTGGGCGCGAAAATCTATGTAAAAAATGGTGGATTGAATACGTCTGTCGTGCTCCCTGGCGATAATCGCCTGCTTGGTGGCATACATGCAGCAGACAGAAGAGCAGTACGTGTTCCCGATCCTGGAATCCCTCGAGCCCACGCACTGAATGAACGCTATCTTCTGTGCTGATTGTGAATCGGAGCGCCTCAAGATGTGACCACCGGTTGGTCCATTGGCGGCGAGAATGCGCTCAAACTCCAGGCTGGTTATCACGTTTTCATAGGTTCCGTATCCGTACTCCTCAGTCTTGTGGGGATCAAAAGGGCTGAAACCGCATGCTATAATGACCGAGCCAACTTCAATCTTATCGGTCCTTTCTTTGTCGGAAAAATCTATCGCTCCAGCGGGGCAGTATTTCTGGCATTCTCCGCATTTACCCTTCAATATCTGGAGGCATTTGGTCGGGTCTATGAAAGCCGCGCCCGGCACGGCTTGAGGGAATGGAACTCTTATGAGCGGAACCCGCGCAAGACCCGCATTGTAAGGATCTTTAACCTTGACTCGGCAGTGTTCCGTGCATATTCCACAACCGGTGCATTTGTCAATATCCACAAACCTGGGGTTCCTCTTAAGAATCACCTCGAGGTTCCCGGGTTCTCCGGTTATATCCATAATCTCGGCAAGAGTGATTATTTCGATGTTGTCGTTAGACCCCGCCTCGACTAGTTTAGGCGAGAGAATACACATAGAGCAGTCGTTCGTGGGAAACGTCTTATCAAGCTGGCCCATTACCCCGCCTATTGAAGGAGCGGAGTCAACAAGGTAAACCCTGTAACCGAGATCTGCTAAATCCAGAGATGCTTGTACGCCGGCTATTCCTCCCCCAATCACCATCACTGACCCAACCGGTTTAGAGCTGTAAACACGCTCTGATTTTCCTCCCTCAGTTTGGGTTTCGTAAATTTTTCCGTTCATTGCTTACCTCGATATGAAAAACTCAAATATTACGCTCGGCGCACAACATTACTTGGCCAGAAGGAGAAACCTTTGAATCGGCACGGCGCCAATTTTCTCTTTACCGACATCCAAAAATTCCAAATGAAACCGCATACTACGAGAGAGCTTCTATCTTTTTAAGGACTGGAAATGGATCTATGAGATGAGCGCCAAGCCATTTCTCCCAACCGTCAAGTCCCATGGCAAGACCAATAAGTTCGGTGAAATAAAGAACCGGCACGGTGAAAACCTGCTCGAACCTCAGCTTTCCAGGTTTCTGTCGCATCTCTAGATTGGCAAGACACATGGGACATGCGGTAACGATCAAATCAGCGCCTGCCTCAACAGCGCGCTCGAATATGCGGTTCACAAGCCTCTGCACAATATCATTCCTCGAAAGTGAAAGACTACCCCCGCAACAGTCCGTTTTATAAGACCATTGCCTAACCTCTAAACCCAGAGCGGAAATAAGAAGGTCGAGTTCAGTGGGATTTTCCGCAGAATCACAAAAGCAAACTTCCCGAGGTCTGACCAGAAGACAACCGTAATAAGGAACGGCCTTGATGCTTGAAAGGTCATTTTTCACAAATTTTTTTATTTGGGGAATACCCACGTCATTCACTATAACGTCGAGCAAATGCCGTACCTTCCCCTCGAAACGAGGGTCAGCGCCCACTGCCCGCTCTATTCGTTCACGTAGGGCGTCGTCACTTTTAATCTTTGCGTTGGACATGGTGAGCCGCGAGTAGCAGGCGGCGCAAACCGTAAGCAAATCCAGACCCGTTTCTCTCGCGATCGCAAGATTCCGACCGGGTAGAGCGGCGGAAAGGAACTCGTCGGTCATGTGGGCGGACGAGGCACCACAGCAGTTCCAGTCGTCGAGTTCTACAAGCTCAATCCCGAGCGACTCGCATACCGCCTCTGTCGAAAGCCCGTATTCTTCGGCGGAACTCACCTGGGAACATCCTGGAAAATAAGCGTATTTCAGACTCATTTCGTCCTCCGGGCTTTCGCTTCCCTGAAGATTCTGCGGATCGCAGCCCTGTCTTTCACAAATCGGGGCACGGGTTTGATCTTTCTCTTCAGAATCATTTTTACCCCGAGACCGATGTCATCCAGCAGGCGCCCGCTCAGAATTTTGTAAATACCGATCAAAACAGGTTCGTTTGTTCTTCCCGCGCCCATTATCCCTGCGAGAAAAGAGCGGTGAAACGCGGTTACGAGCGGTTCGCCAGGACGGTAATGCTTATCGATAGAGATGGATCGGAGCGCGTCCATCACACCCGCGATGTCAATTCCGTTGGGACAGCGAACCGAACACGTCTCACAAGAGGCGCAAAGCCAGATTGTCGAAGAAGCGAGTATCCTGTCGCTGGCGCTCCAGCGCAGAAGGTTCATGATTTCATGAGGCATAAGGTCCATCGCGAAGGAAACAGGACATCCTGCGGTGCACTTCTTGCATTGATAGCAGAGCCATGGCTTTTCGCCGATTCTTTTTCCTATCTCCTTTTCAATCGTAGTAACAGAATCAGGCATCCTTTACTCCCAATAAAAAGAATCGATACCAATATTGACTCATTAGTCATTTTAAGTTTCATTTTATGAAAAAATCAAGAGATTTTTACCACTCAATGTGAAACATGTCCATGTTTTAGTCTCGAATTGGCTTTAGAACCGTTTCAAACCGTAAAGTCTGGAGCGCCAAAAACATTATACGAAGATGCCCAAAATTCTCTCGCAAACCCCCGATGTCATCTTTCCGGCGAATTGCCCATAACAAACAACTTGAGGCTTTAGCGCTCTTCCTGCCGAGCGAGTATTGTTCATGTTCTCCTCCTTAGGTCCTTTATGGTTGAAAAAAACATTTTCATGATATATATTTGCTTTGCTTCAGACGGGAGGATTGAAACGAATTGGTGATAGTCGGATCTAAAGGCGTGCAAAGCCATTCATTTTTCCCTCGTCTGCCGTAATTTTTCGCTTATTTCGATGTTTTATCATCGCGGGGGTGATTGGACATGAAATTGACCCGTCGGCTGTCAGACAGATTCGTCGCCTTCATCCTTATTATTCTACTGACCGCCTCATTTTTCGCACTACCTGCATACGGCGCTCCGAACAAATCGAACGGCGGAGAGGTAAAGACGCCGCCCGATACTGGCATTTTCAATGGAATGAACGTTTACTTCGGCAACTTCCACAGCCATACGAACTATTCCGACGGTCAGGGCACACCTGACGAAGCTTTCACATGGGCGAGATACGAAGCCGGCTATGACTTCTATGCGGTAACAGACAATGCGGAATACCTGACCCAGGAAGAGTGGGATGAAACCGGTGCCGCTGCCGACGCGCACAACGTTGACGGCGTGTTCGTGGCGATGAGAGGGTTTGAGTGGAGCAACCCCATACTCGGACATATCAATGTCTATAACACGGCAACGTTTACGAATATATTCCAGAACTTTCTTCTCTCGCAGTTTTACCGATGGCTTAAGCAAAGCGGGGGGATTGCTCAGTTCAATCACCCTGGAAGGGAACCGTGGCTGTTCAGAAACCTGAGGTATCCCACCGAAATGCCAGCATCTCTTGTCTGGGCAATCGAGACAGGTAACAAGGATTCCGGAAACACTATCGGGGAGTTTCACAAGTACTACATACAAGCCCTCGATACTGGATGGCGGCTCGCGCCGACTGCCAACCAAGACAACAACACTCTGGAAACGAACAGCCACAGGACGGCAGTTATCGCGACATCGCTTTCCAGGCCAGCCATCCTTGAGGCGATGAACAGCAGGCGTGTCTATTCAACGGATGACCCGAACATGAGAATCGCGCTTAAATGTGGGGACGCTTGGATGGGATCAAGCGTCGAAGTCGATCCCGGTTCAGTGAAGTTGAACATCTTCGTTGAGGATGATGAAGACATAAAAAAGATCGAAGTCATAACAAATGGGGGGGAGACCGCTGCTTTAAGGGAATTCGAGCCCGGAACAAAGGTCGTTTCATGGAACCCCACCGTTAGCGCGTTCTATTCATCTTACTACTTCGTCCGCGTCACAGGCGAGGACAGCAACGACGATGATCCGGACCACGACGTCCAGCTTGCGGTGACGGCACCAGTGTGGGTCAATCTCAAGATGAGCGCGATTCCCCCGCTTGAGGGACAGTGGCTTAAAGGCGATCTTCACGCACATTCGACTTATAGCGATGGGGACTCAGACGTAAGCAATGTCATCTCAACTGCCGAAAGTCAGGGACTTGATTATTTCGCGCTCACAGACCATAACGTCGTCGGGCAATGGAACGACCCCGGTTTTCACTCAGATATCCTTACCTTGCTTTACGGGGTTGAATGGACCACATCGAGGGGACACGCAAACATTATCTCCGACAGGCCTTTTGATTGGTCGGCGATAGAACCTACGCTCGAGGGTGAGGGAAACGCTCAAGAGGCAATTAGGATCGCACACTCGCTTGCTGAACCGGGGCAAAGGATAATCATTTCAATAAATCATCCCAGTTCACCGTGCTGTCTGTGGCTTTACCCGTTTGAGGAAAGCAAAGATGCCGACACCATGGAAGTTTGGAATTCACGCTACTTCTGGCCGAACTTCAATCACGCTTCCGTTTACATCATTCATAACGATTACGTCAAACAGGGAAGAAAAATCTCCATGGTTGGCGGAAGTGACAGTCACGCCCAAAGAACAGACAATCTAAAAAGTTTCCTTCAAACCCTGTACCACAATATCGGAATTCCCACGACCTGGGTATTTTCTAGTTCCAGAAGCGCGACCGACATTCTTGACGCTCTGAAGGCGGGGAGGGCTTTCATAAGCCTGCAGCCTCAAGGACCTAAAGTAGAGTTCAAGGCGGCGCCCGCGTATTCAGAGTCAGATCCCGATTCCTACAGCCTCATGATGGGCGATACGATTCCGCACGAAGCGCTTCGCAGACCAGCGAAATTCCTCGTAAAAGTGACCGGAGCTTCCGGCATCACTGGCATACTTCCGCCTCTCCTCATAGTCTTCAAGAACGGGGAGATATTCAAAATCAAATGGGCATGCTCGGATAGTTTCGAGTACACATTCTTCGATGTGCCAAAGAGAGGCGATTATTATAGGGCTCAACTTCACCACCTCGCGGTGGACCCGGGAGCAAATCCAATAACAAACATCATCCAGCTTACGCAACTCGGCTGGGAAGTGGCGATAACGAACCCGATCTACACATGGAACGAGAACCCCGAAATTCTCTCCATTACGCCCTCCTCAGGGCTAAACGACGGCTACGTGGAGATAACGAATCTTGCGGGCACGGGCTTCAAGTCGGGAGCCCGGGTAAGGCTTGAGAAATCAGGCTTATCTCCGATACAGGGAGAGGGCGTGGATGTTGTATCCGATACGAAAATAACCTGCCGCTTCAAACTGAAGGGCGCCCAGGCAGGCAAGTGGGATGTGGTTGTCGAAAATCCGGATGGCAAGACCGGGCGAAAAGCGCAAGGCTTCGAGGTAATTGAGACTCCTGCACCGGTGGTAATCTCCATTACGCCCTCCTCAGGGCTAAACGACGGCTACGTGGAGATAACGAATCTTGCGGGCACGGGCTTCAAGTCGGGAGCCCGGGTAAGGCTTGAGAAATCAGGCTTATCTCCGATACAGGGAGAGGGCGTGGATGTTGTATCCGATACGAAAATAACCTGCCGCTTCAAACTGAAGGGCGCCCAGGCAGGCAAGTGGGATGTGGTTGTCGAAAATCCGGATGGCAAGACCGGGCGAAAAGCGCAAGGCTTCGAGGTCTTGCAAAGCGAAGTTCCCACACCACCGCCAAAACCCGGTAAGCCAAAAGCCTCAACCTGGTATCTCGCGGAGGGCTCGACAGCAGGCGGCATGGAGACATGGGTACTGGTGGCCAACCCGAATAACAGAAGCGTAAGAGTGAACCTGACCCTCATGACCGAAGACGGCGCGGTTAAACCTCACGAACTCCAGAGCGTTGAGATACCCGCAAACTCGAGGAAGACGTTCGACATAGGACAATTCGTGACCACATACAACGTGTCAACCAAAGTCGAATCCACAGGCGGAAGCATCATTTGCGAGCGGGCTATGTACGGAGATGAGAGGACCTGGGCTCACTCTTCGGTGGGAGTCACAGCTCCTTCGGCAACCTGGTATCTCGCGGAGGGCTCGACAGCAGGCGGCATGGAGACATGGGTACTGGTGGCCAACCCGAATAACAGAAGCGTAAGAGTGAACCTGACCCTCATGACCGAAGACGGCGCGGTTAAACCTCACGAACTCCAGAGCGTTGAGATACCCGCAAACTCGAGGAAGACGTTCGACATAGGACAATTCGTGACCACATACAACGTGTCAACCAAAGTCGAATCCACAGGCGGAAGCATCATTTGCGAGCGGGCTATGTACGGAGATGAGAGGACCTGGGCTCACTCTTCGGTCGCTTTCTCCTATTGATTCGAAGAAGAAAACAGGTCAGAAAAAACGAGAAAATTTAATAAAGGTGGAGCGGGGGCGTCAGTCAATCATGATGCCCCCGTCCACTATAATGGTTTGCCCGGTAATATAGGTTCCTGAACCGATGAGGAAGCTAACAACCTCCGCCACCTCATGAGGCTCGGCAAGCCTGCGCATGGGTATCCGGGGGATGACCTTATCGAAATGCTCTTTTGGCCAGTCTGCTATCATCTCCGTTTTCACGTATCCAGGAGCCACACCGTTTACCCTTATTCCGTATCTCGCGACCTCTCTTGCCAAGCAAACGGTAAATCCATTGAGACCTGCTTTGGCGGCCGCATACGCTGTTGCACCACGCATTCCTATCATTCCAACAATGGAGGATACATTGACAATTACCCCTTTAATCCCCTCCCGAACCATGTGCTCCACCGCAAACCTCGAAGTGTAAAATACCGATGCGAGGTCAGCCTCAAGAACACTTATAAGCGTTTCTCTATCCATTGTCTCAATTGCACGAAGGTGAGCAACCCCTGCGTTGTTAACAAGTCCATGGATCTTACCGAAGTGCCCGATTCCCTCCTCAATGAGTTTTCGCGCCCCCTCCTCGGTCGAAACGTCAGCCTGAACAACAACTGCCCGTGAGCCTGAATTTTCCACCTCTCTTGCGACTTCTCGGGCGAGGTCAACCCTCCGTAGACAGTTGACCACCACCCCACACCCGTGAGACGCAAGATCAAGCGCAATGGCTTTTCCTATTCCGCGAGATGAACCTGTAACAATAATGTTTTTCCCTTCGAGTTCCACCGGTAACCTCCTTCAAACATCCTCGCAACTGTAATTCTATACTCGCATATCACCCATTTAGGCTCATAGCGAAGCGGAATTAGAACCTATGAAATCCAATTATGCGACGATATTAACAGGTCAAAAAACGGCGCGAAATTGGTTGTGGAAAAACCTAACTAACACTGGCTTCAAGGTGTATCATTTATGTTGTTCAGCTCTCACCAAAAGGGGGTTAGGAAGATGTCTGAGATCGATGGGCTCGAAATCACCTGGTTTGGTCAGGCCATGTTTCTAATCTCGGGAGGCGGACTCAAAATTGTATGCGATCCGACGTCGCCGCAGACAGGTTACAAATATAACCCGGTGGCTGCTGACCTTGTTCTTATAAGCCATGACCACTTCGACCACAATTACACCAAGGGTATCGCGGGGAATCCACAAATAATCGATTCGAGCGGCACCCATTCGTTTGAGAGCATCCAAATTGAAGGCATCAGTTCTTTCCACGACACCAAGGGAGGTCGCGAAAGAGGCCCAAACATCATCTATCATTGGAATCAAGCCGGTTATGACGTCGCGCACCTGGGAGACCTCGGTGAACATCCCTCCCCGGAGGTGGTGAAGAAAATCGAGGGTCTTGACGTGGTGATGATGCCGGTTGGAGGCGTATTTACAATTGACGCCGGACAGGCCGCTAAACTCGCCAGTGAACTCAGCCCGAAAATATTGATACCGATGCATTATAGCACTCCATCCTGCACGATACCTTTAGAGAAAATAGATGAATTCATAGAAAGGGCGCCCTTCCCGGTAAAGAGAATAGAAAAAAGGCCCGTTTCGATTACGCGTGAGGCCATGCCCGAAACAAGCGAGATCTGGGTTCTACCCTATTCATAGCAAACCTCCCACCTCGAGATTCAAAATTCAGCGGGAAACCGGGCGAAACGATAAAGAAAAAGACACTTCCGCGCTCCAAGGACAAAGCGGTGCAAAAACCGGCGCGAGCGCTTGTCAAATACGAAAAGCCGAACAAGAAAATCTGACCGGAAGGGTCGGTTGAAAAAGGGAGGTCAAGAGTTGCTGAGCATAACTGAGGAAAGAGCAAGACTCTTGAAAAGCGACAGCCTGAGAATCGCGCGTTTGAAAGAGCGCCTGCTAAATGCCCCTTACGAGATATGTCTTGAGAGGGCGAAACATTTCACGCGCGTGTACAAGGAAACCGAGGGAATGCACCCCGCTTTGAGAAACGCCCTTGCCTTGAAAGAAACATGCGAGAAACAGCCTGTTCATATCTATCCGGATGAGTGGATAGTTGGAAATAAAACAGACAAGTTCTTATCGCCCGTCATTGCCCCTGAAAGGGGCGACTCCTTAAGGGCGTTACAAATGGAAATGGATGTGCTTTCAGCCAAAGCAAGACCGTTTCATATCGATCCGGAAGACAAGAAAGTATTCCTCGAGGAGATTGTCCCTTACTGGGAAGGCAAAACCTTAAGAGATCTCAAAGGCGACAAATGGACAGAGTCAGGAATAATCGAGCCCGTAAGAGGTGATCCCCTGCGGACCATCCGGCAGATATACGAGATGTTGCGGTTCGCAAAACATCTGGGCAAGCGGAATTTAAGAATGATGGCAGGAATAAGGGGGGCGGCACCGCGCTCGCTCGGTCGCGCGATTCTTGTCTGGAAAAAAAGGGATGAGATCTCCAAAAACAACCCCAATATGGGCATCTATTGTTATGACGTCCAGGGTCATCTACATCTCGGTGTTGAAAAGGTGGTCCTGGAAGGATTTCTCGGAATACGTGACAGGGCAAGGGAAAGAATCGGTAAACTTGATGAAATGGATCCATCATACACAGAAAAGAAGGCTTTTCTCGAGGCCGTAATCATCAGCATGGAAGCTGCTACAACATACGCCGAAAGGCTTAGGAGAAAAGCCATCGAGATGGCATCTTCACAGGAGGACATACGCGAGATTGAAAGACTTAAACGCATCGCGGAAACGCTTTCGCACTCCCCTGCACGCCCGGCAAGAAAATTCCGTGAAGGCGTCCAAGCGATATGGTTAGCGTTACTGGTAGGTGAGATTCAGTACGGCATGCACGATGTGCTCGGCATAGGAAGAGCCGACCAGTATTTATACCCGCTTTTCTTAAACGATTTTCTAAACGGTGAAATAACCATCGAAGAGGCGGTTGAAATTCTTGAGGAGTTGAACTTAAAGCTTACCGCAAACATCTCACTATTTCCTGAAGTGGGCGCGGAGACAAACGCGACCCTCGGGGTAAGTCAGCACTGCCTGATTATTGGCGGCAGGAGGAGGGATGGGTCAGACGCCACGAACGAGCTTTCTTACCTTATGCTCGATGCTTATGAAAGAATGAACGGAGCGATAAATCAGCTTTCGGTGCGAATCAGCTCCGACTCGCCAGTTGAATTCCTTAACCGCGCCGTTAAGGTATTCAGAAAGACAAGCGGGCACGCATTCTTCAACGATGATGTAATAATTCCAGCCCTCGAACGCAACGGGCTTTCAAAAGAAGATGCAAGGGACTACACAATCGTGGGCTGCATAGAGACAAGCGGTGGACACAACTGCTTTCCCTGCCCTGGCGGTCACGAAATAGTCCTGCCCGCTGTGCTGTACATGACCCTGACAAACGGACTATACCCTGCGCCCATCTTCGGGCAGAAAAGAGGCTTGAAAACCGGAAGACCCGAAGATTTTAAGGATTTCGACCAGTTCTTTGAGGCTTTCAAGATCCAACTGAGACATTGCATATCTACCCTCGTAAAAGCAATCGAGGGAAAAGACCTTGCCTACATGGAAATGCTCCCCGCCCCATATGTTTCTGCGCTCATAGACGGTTGCATTGAAAACGCAACGGACATGACCGGAGGCGGAGCAAAATATGATTTTACCTCGATAATCGCGAGGGGTCTGGGGACGACCGTCGACAGCCTGATGGCGGTTCGCGAGTTCGTCTTCGAAAGGAAAGAGATTACCTTAAAGGAGCTTGTTCGCGCCTGCTTTTCCAACTTCGAGCGACGAGAGGATTTGCGGATGCGGCTTTTGAACTCTCCGCACAAATACGGTAGAGGCGACAAAGAGTCGGACCTTCTCGCAAAGACGATTGTCAAGTTCTTCGTGGATGAAGTCGAGAAGCACAAGAACGTCAGGGGCGGAAGATATCGAGCGGGGATGTACTCCTACGGCAATCACGTGCTCGATGGATTTTACCTTGGAGCAACGCCCGACGGAAGAAAAAGAGGGGAACCCACATCAAATGGAATATCGCCATCGAACATTATTCGGGGCGGAAACGGTCTTACGGCGCTCCTCTCATCTGTAGCATCGATAAATCAGGCAAAACTCTCCGGGGGAGTGGCGCTGAACGTTAAGATTCATCCCTCCTGCCTGAAAAGCGAAGAAGGGGTTCAGAAGATAGCCGCCCTGATTAAGACTTATTTTGACCTTGGCGGCATGCATATCCAGCCCAACGTAGTCTCAAGCGAAACCCTGAAAGACGCTCAGAAGAATCCCGAAAGATACCGGGACCTTGTCGTAAAAGTAGCAGGCTACAGCGCGTATTTCACTGATCTCGGCAAATCCATTCAGGAGGACATAATCGACAGATACGAGTACGCGTAGGCATTTCCCGCAAGCGGCACGACCCGTTAGAAATCCCCTATCGTCCATTCGGTAATATATTTGCCCTTTTGAGGTACTTAAATCAATAAGATTAAAGAATCAATAAAATTAAAGAGCTCCGAGCTTTGACCATCCTAAGAAAAACCCGAAGAAATTTGTAAACGCATCTGAGTTGACGCATGCTATTTTAAAGCGTTTGTAATGGTAATATTTCTGAAATGAAAATCGAAAGAGAATTGCTTGAAAAAATACCCACCCAAGCGCTAAGGCTTGCTGAGTTCTTAATAGCTCGGGGCGCACGTGTTTATCTCGTTGGTGGCTGTGTTCGGGACCTCTTGTTAGGACTGGAATCCCTGGACATCGACATAGCGACAGATATGCCTTTCAACAGTTTGAAGAGCGTCCTTCCCGAGTTCGGCAAGACTTATCAGCTTGGCGAAAAATTCAACACCATAGGCTTAATCGCTAACGCATACAACTTCGAGATAACGTCCCTCAGGAAAGAAAAATATAAAGAGGGCTCGCGTCATCCCGAAGTCCAGCCTGCAGCAGACATAGTGGAAGACCTCGCAAGACGCGATTTCACGATAAACGCGATAGCCATTGAGCTGAAACAGGAGCCCGCGGAGATCATCGACCCCTTTGGAGGAATTGAAGACATAAGATCAAGGATAATTCGCACACCGGGAAATCCCGAGGAAAGAATGAGGGAAGATCCTCTGAGGATGATGAGAGCGGTGAGGTTTTCCTCAAAGCTCAAATTCGAACTCGAAGAAAGTCTTAAGGGAGTCCTGAAGGACTGTTCGAATGCCCTCGATACTATATCCTGGGAAAGGAGAAGGGATGAGTTTGAAAAGATACTGACCTCGCCTCATCCGGACGTGGGAATTAGATTGCTCGCGGAAACTGACCTTATGCAGTTCATAGTACCGGAGATCGTCCAGATGATTGGAGTTGAACAACCCCGCCCCTACCACAGGGCTAATGTCTTTGAGCACACTCTGCTTACCGTAATCAACACCGAGCCGGACCCACTGCTCAGAAGAGCTGCTCTCTTCCATGACATCGGAAAGCCGCCATCAATGGTTACCGAACCGAAAGTGATGTTTCCCCATCACGAAAGAAAAGGTGAAGAGATAACGAGAAATGCGATGCGCAGGCTTCGGTACAGCAATAAAGATATAGAAATGACAGCGTTTTTGGTGCGAAGACACATGAGACCAATCCAGTACAGAAGCGAATGGACAGACTCTGCCGTGCGTCGGCTTGTCAAAGACTGCGTGCTTGTGAAAGGAGAGAAAATCCTTGTTCCCCTCGAGAAGGTAATAGCGCTCGCGCGCGCGGACATATTGGCAGGCGGCGATGAAACGGTGAATGAGAATCTCGCGCTCATGGACGAACTTCTCGAAAGAATCAAAGCCTTAAACGCGAGTGAAGGGGCCCAAAAAATTGGCTCGCCTTTAAACGGAAACGACATCATGCTTCTTGCGGGAAAAGGTCCGGGTCCATGGATTCGCGACGTTAAAAATTACCTTACAGAACTCGTCATCGAGGGGAAACTGAAGCCGTATGACATTGATGGAGCAAGTAAGGCGGCGCTCAAATATATGAAAGATAAGGGAATAACCCTGTAAAGTGATGACGAGCGCCGAAACCTCAAATCAAGTTCTTGTATCTTTCTTAATTTTGAAAATACCGACAATATAGCCCGCGCATCACTCTTCAGGCAGGAACTTATGCATCTTGAAACCGAAAGGTGAATCGAAGAAATCAACCTTCAGGCGCATCCCTATTCTTGCTTCCTCCCAAGCGACATCAATAATCGAGAAAATCCGCCCACGCGCGTCATCCAGTTCAACGATTCCCACAACGGTGGGCTTTCTGAAAGCGAGGGACTGGTGCTGCTGGGTGAAAGCATAAAGAGTTCCTTTGCCCGACAACTGAACCCATTTTATTTCTCCGCCCAGGCAATCCGGACATGTGATTCTCGGCGGAAAGAAGACAAGAGCGCATCTTTCGCATTTCGTGGTCATGAGTCTGCCGTTTTGCAACTCATCATAAAATAAGCGGGCCGCGCTGTCCTCGAGATTTGAGAGAAAACCGTTCAATCTAACCGCCTTCCAGAATCATCACGGCGCTGCCGTTAATCATGCCGTGTTCGGCGTGAACCAGGCCAATTTTAGCGCCATTAACCTGCCTGTCCCCCGCCTCTCCTCTCAACTGAGTGGTTATCTCGTATATCTCAAAAAGCGGGGTCGCGTACGGCGCGTGCCCCAGAGATAACCTGCCTCCACTCGTGTTTATCGCAACATCTCCGCCGATAGCCGTTTTCCCCTGCGCCAAAGCAGCCAGGGCTTGTCCTCTTTCAAAGAAGCCGAGTTCCTCATAACACATGAGCTCCACTCCCGCGAAAGCCCCGTACACTTCTGCGACATCCACGTCATCCGGGGATATTCCTGCCGCCCGGCACGCTTCCAGCGAGGAAAGTTCCACCGCGGGAAACCTGCTTAAATCCTTGGTTGCGGGAATGAAATGGGAATCGTCGTGAGCTTCGCCGTAACCAATTACCAGAACTCCCCTCTCCTTAACATCGGAAGCTCTTGCAAGGACCACGGCGCCGGCGCCATGAGAAACAGGGCAGGATTCCAATAGATGTATGGGCGGACACAGCATCTTTGAGGAAAGAACATCCTCGACCGTTATCGGGTCTTTGTACTGAGCTTTCGGATTTTTCGCCGCGTTTTCGCGAAGAAGAACCGGGAGCCTTGCGATGTCAACTGGCGCCACGTCAAACTCATGCATGTAACGCTGAATTGACATCGCGTAATAAGGCATCGGGGAGAGCATTCCAAGTCTTGAGTCATATGACCCGTACATGCCGTTAGCCATGCGGATAAGATGAACGATCTCTTGCGAGGCAGCCGCCATTTTTTCCGGGGTGAGATCAATGTGCGCGGCAAAGACAAGTCCCGCTCGGATGCGACCCGAGGAAATCTCATTGCACAGTAAACGTACGGCGATAAGCGAAGAGGCGCCTCCGCAATCAATTTCAGCCATGCTGCGGGACGGGATTGACAGATATTCTGCCAATCTCTGCGCTATGAATTTTTCCTGGTCTATCGTGTAACCTATCGGAGTGGTAAAAACAGCCTCGATCTCGCTTTTGTCGATTTCCGCATCCTCTATCGCTTCACTTATCGCGGCTACCGCAAGCTCGAGCCAGGTCGAACCCTCATGAACACCAACGTCTGTCATCCCAACGCCAGCGATTGCCACATCCATTTCCATCTTAAAATCACCTAAATCCCCAAACTGAAGACCGCAGGTTGAGAAGCGCCTTGGGACAATAGAAAAGCTCTCTCAACTCCAAACCACTAAGGCGCAAGGCGCGCCTGTCGAATCCATCGGAGAATAACCCGTATGCTAGATTGCCTTAGCCTCTATCTTCTTTAGCCAGTCCAGAATTACCGGATATACCTCCGTCTCCACATTCTTGCCCATCACGAGGTCTGTATGTCCGTATCCCTGGAAGGTGACGAAATCTTTTTCGCTGGTCGATATCATGTCATACCCGTACCTTCTTATGCCCACATGATTCGCAAAGTCCTTATCCCCCGTCACGAAGAGCATGGGCGCAGTGATGAGCCGCATATTGAGCGTATAGTCGTAAGGCTCGCCTCTAAACGTCAAAGGAAAATACTGACGGAAATTTATATTCCAAATTCCGTCGGCAAGCTGAACAAACATCTTGGCGGATACATCATCGCCCGCCCATTTTATGAGCGAAGTCGTGGTGTCCGCGTCGGTGTTCTTCCTGCAGTAAAGCAGCAATCCGAGGGGACTTCTTGATGCCGCCTTTATCAATCTCGGCCTTCCGCCAAGAAATTTCTTTAGGCCGTTTCCGATCTGAACGTGCGGAAAAAACACCCCCCTTGCCCGCATCCCGAGCACGAGAGCGCCAATCATGCTTCTACCGAGGGAAGACTGGGTTGCGACCTGGAAAGGGTGGCGCCTCGGCCACCAGAAAGCGGGCGGGCTCGCGATAGCAACACCCCCTGAAATGCTCGAGTTGTGCTTCAAGACCAACTCTTCATCGCTTAAGACCTGATTTTGACCGGCGAACTTGACCCCCTGAAGGTACATATATAAAACCATTCCTCCCATACTGTGTCCTATCCAGAAAGGCTTCTTTCCAGTGATGCCCTTTATTCCATCAACGAGCGCGGGCGCGTCATATATCGCGAGGTGATCGATGGAATGAGACCAGTCTGGGCATTCGGAATTGTACGGCTCGGGACCGCAACCCCGGAAAGAAGAAATCCAGACGTCGAATCCTCTTCTTGCGAGATAAACTCCAATGTTGTGCCCTTCCCGAGGAAGGTCGAACTCAAAACCATTCCCCTCAAAACCGTGACAGAAAAGGACCGGTGATCCTTCAGGATTGGCGTAACGTTTCAGTCGAAGGAGCGCTCCGTCAGCCGTTCTAAAATCGTGTCTCTCGATCTTGAGCCCGGATGAGACGTCCATATCCTCCCCGGGAATAGGAGTTTTCAGGCCAGCGTAAACATACGCCCCGAAAACGGCGGCGGCCGCAGCAAGAGAAACGGAAAATATCCCTTCGTTATTAAGGCTTATCATGGCTTCTCCTTTCTATAACCCCAGAAAAATCCCCAACTAGGGACAGAAAAATCTGGATCAAAGCCACCTTGTGCATTTCTTTGCCGTCTAAAGATTCTATTACCGCTTAAAGCCATATGGCAAAAAGTCAAACGGTTATGACTTGGGCGTCTCAGGCGGTATACCCGCCCGACAAGGAAATCCCTTGACCCCAATTTATCTGAAACCCGCGACCTTTGGGTCTAACGTGCTCGGATTCATTTGATGCTTAGACGTGAACTCCATTCTAATAAGTTACATCGTCCTCGCATGGTTTGATATCCAAAACGGGACTTCCATCGATCGCATCAAGGTCTCTCACAATCAAGATGTTACCTTGCACGGCTTCAAGCCTGACCACGGCAAGACCAATCGGGTTCGGTCGGTAAGGAGACCTGGTCGCGAACACACCCCTTAACGGTTTGCTCTCATCACCGCGGGGGTGTATCTTAAGCCTGTATCCCTCAGCCCTATCAAACACGAAGATCACGTAAAGCCTCGAGAAATCATCGATGCGGTAGACTCCCTCAACGAATTCCTCAAGTATCCTTATCCTTGAGACGGTATCGCGAAAAACGTCTGGATTGTGCTGTATCTCCTTGAAATCGTTCTCCACAAAACCGATGGGCTTGAAACTATCCACGACGGATCACCCCTCCGGGACACAATTCCTCAACACAAATAACTTAGACAGAGGAAAAATACTATTTCAGCGTTTATGAGAGAAACCCGAACAGAAATCAACACTTTTCGTCTATGATTAGTTATATATCTATAGGAAATCTCTATCTTTTGGCAAACATGTAATCGGAGGAGCAATTGTCGGGCACCCGAAGAGCTGGAGAACTTGAAACTGAAAAATCGGTCCCACTTGTCTCCGTGGCGTTACTCACGATTTCCGCCGTTTTCGTCCTTATTCTCGCCTGTCTTGTTGGAATCGGCACGAGAGCCAAAAAATCCGAGCCTACAGTCGAACTCCCTCAAAGCGTAAGCCAATTCAAGGAAAAAGAACAGTTGTGCCTGAATTTTCTTTCCCAGATCGGTAAGAAGAGGGCGAAGAACGCTGATAAGCCGGTCCCCTTTTACAGCGTAAAAGCAAAACTCGATGAGAAAGAAAAGAAAATCCGCTGCAAACTGAACCTGTTATTCCCGAACACGACAGGCTCAGACCTTAAGGAGCTTGCGCTCATCGTTTATCCTAACAGAAGCTCGAGCAGCACGAGGGACAACGTCTGGATCAACTCCGCTTCAATCAACGGACGGGCAACGAGATTCACGCTTGAGAAAGAAACCCTCTTTCTCAAACCTTCCTTTAACCTAAAGCGGGCAGAATCTTATCTTGTCAAACTTGACCTCACCGAGCGCATTCCTCCAATCGGAGCGCCAGCAACAGGAGATGAAAATGAAGAGGCCGGCATGGGGATTTTCGGCTATAAAGGTGACGTTTTCAACCTCGGCTATTTTATTCCGGCAATTGCCAAATTCGAAAAAGGACGGTGGCAGATAAGAAACGTTCCCGCGTTCGCCGACAGAACACCAAGTCTTTGCGCGCACTATCTCGTCTACCTCGACGTGCCTGAAGGATTCACGGTACTTGCATCGGGCTCCGAGTTTAGCAAAAAGGAGGTTGCGGGAAGAATGCTTTATGGTTTCGCTGCCGGCATGTCCCGTGATTTCGGAGCTCAGGTGGCAAAAAATCGATTTATCGCCGAAAAAGAAGCGGGAGAAACGAAAATCAAAATTTCTGTCTCCGCTGATAGAAAGGATGCGGCATCTAAACTTGCTGATTTCTCGCTATCGGCAATAAAAGAATATCGCCTGAAATTCGGCGGTCTCCCTTACGGCAATATCACCTTGTGCGAGGCACCTCTTTCCGGAAACGCGGGAGGAATGGAGTTCACGGGGCTTGTTTTCATCAACTCATCTCTCCTGCCCTCAAAAGGTAAGAAGGAAAAAAGCTTATACGAAGAACTAAAGCGGTCTCTTCCTGAAGATTTCGAGAGTCTGTTCGGGGAAATAAGCGGAAACATAATGTTGGATACGCTCGAGTTCGTGATTGCCCATGAGATTTGCCATCAATGGTTCGGTATATCCGTCGGGAGCGACCCTGTGATTCACCCCTGGCAAGATGAGTCGCTCGTAAACTACCTCGCGGCAAAATACTTCTATCTCAAGTACGGAAAAGATAAAGGAGACGGAATATTCGAACAGCAGATATTAGCTCCATACAGGATCTCCCTGATGGGTGGGATGAGATCCCTGCCAGTGGACTCCCCTGCGTATGAATTCACAAGCACCGTGCAGTACACGGCAATCATATATTGCAAAGGCGCCATTTTCTTCGATGAACTGGAAAAGAAAATGGGAGAAAAAAATCTGTTTAAAGCGCTCTCCGTTTACTATCGCGATTTCACTTTCAAGCAAGCCGAAAGCGATGATCTTGTAAATTCGCTGAGGAAGGAGGCTAAAGACGCTCAAGAATTCGATTCGCTTTACAAAAGCTGGATAAAGGAGGCGAAGACTGAAGAAGCCCTGCCACCGTTCTCGGACAGTTTCGAAAGACTAAATGAATTTTTTGAAAAATTTAAGGAAGAATGGGAGTTTGATCTCGGTCCCCTCGAAAAAATGTTTGAGGACATGTTCGACAAATTCTTCAACAAACCGCCCGACTCTGAAAAAAGAGAAGAAGAGCCCATGTACGAACCCGAAAAGGGTTCTCCTCTGATTTAGAGAGATTGAGCATGAAAAAATTTCGCGACGCTCGGGGATGAAGGCACCGTGCAGGATTACCGCCAAACGATAGCGGTTAGCTTTCCGTCATGCGGACGCTTCAGTAAACGGACCGGTCCGTTTCGCCGCGCTTTCACCAAGAATTTTTTGCCCCTCATAATCCCGTTCATATAAACGGGGCGGCAGTAACATCCACTTGAAATGTAATATAATCCATTGCGGTTGGTTTAGTAGTCAGGCAAGCGAAAAAGGTGGCAGATGTTTTAGGAGGAAGAAGTGGAAAAGAAGTACCCGATGTTCTCCGAAGAGCACGAGATGCTCAGGCAATCAGTTCGTGAATTCGCGGAGAAAGAAATTGCTCCTTACGCTGAGGAATGGGAAGAGAAAGGAGAATACAACATAGAAGCTTTCCGCAAAATGGGGGAGCTTGGATTTCTGGGTTTAAGAGTCCCGGAGGAATACGGGGGGAGCAGTTCGGATTACTGGTCAATAGTTGCCCTATTCGAGGAGCTTATCGCAAGCGGCGGCTCAAGTGGATTTGCCACTGCCGTCGGCGTTCACATGGAGGTAGCGATACCTGCTATTCTTCTTCACGGAAATGAGGAGCAAAAGCGAAAATACCTTGTTTCGGCAGTAAAAGGAGAGACGCTGGGAGCGCTTGCGGTTACCGAGCCGGAAGCGGGAAGCGACGTTGCAGCAATGAGAACAACCGCGGTAAAGGACGGCGACCACTACGTGATAAACGGCAACAAGATATTCATAACCAATGGAGCGAAGGCAAACTGGGTTATAGTCGCGGCAAAAACTGACAAAGACGCTGGTTACGGGGGGATATCCGAGTTCATAGTGGATACCGATACACCGGGATTTGAAGTAAGTCGGAAGCTTGACAAAGTCGGGCTCAAGAGCAGCGACACGGCTGAACTGTTCTTCACCGACATGAGGGTGCCCGCCTCCAGTCTCCTCGGTGAGGAGAATAAAGGTTTCTTCCAGATCATGTCCAACTTTCAGCCCGAAAGACTTTTGATAGCGATTGCCGCCTACGCCGGAGCGGAGCGGATACTCCAAATGGCGATCGACTACGTGAAAGAGAGAAAGCAGTTTGGCAAACCGATATCAAGATTCCAACACAACGCGTTCAAGATCGCTGAACTGGCAACCAAAATAGAGGCGGCTAAAGAGCTTTCATACCGATGCGCAGACATGTACAACAGGGGTCTTGACTGCCTGAAAGAGGTTTCGATGGCAAAGTGGTATGCTTCCGAAGTCGCAAATGAAGTGGCTTACCACTGCATGCAGTTGATGGGCGGTTACGGCTACATGATGGAATACCCGATGCAGCAAGCTTGGCGGGATATGAGAATTATGACAATAGTTGGGGGAACAACAGAAATACAAAAACTCATAATCACAAGAACGCTGAATCTGTAAGAACATAGAAACACCCTAAGCATATTATAAATTTGATGCGGGATTTCCATTTTCGGGCGCAATCTGCGTTCATTTAAGGCGCTTTCGGTAATGATTGAATGTCTTCACAGAACACCCGTTTTCTTTTTGTTTTCCTGCTCTTTGATGTTTCTGAACGTTGCGCGCTCCATGTCAACTTCAAGGACCTGCCCGTTTTCTTTTTGCTTTCACTCTATATAACCCAGATCACCTGGTCCTTAATCATGGATTTGCCACTTCAATAGGCTTCCCCTACAAAACAAGATTTTTTTACCGATTAACGACACAACCCAATGGATGCACCAAAAATCATACAGGGAAATCCGCAAACTTATATAAAGGACTAAAAGGAAAAACAATGCGGAAGGTTTAAATATAAGGTTGAGATGAATACTAACGCTCAAGTTCAACAAATAGGTATGTATATGTTGACGGCGGTCGGGTTCTTGCGGAATTCGGGAAGAATCCTTCGCAGAACCATTCCCGTGATACTTACCGCCGCGGTGGCCACAATAAGCCTTCTCTTTTCTCTGAGGTCACCAGGCTCCATGATTGCTTTTACAAACGCTCGAGGCGTAAAGAGTTTGATAATTTCTGTTGTCAAATTACAGAACCCAGCCAGGATTTCAAACTATTCCAACGAAGACCTGTTCGACCAGAAAGGCGTGCTTTTTGATATGGGTAGGGAGGTCGAAGCCGTATTCTGGATGAAAGAAACTTCATTCCCGCTATCTGCAGCCTTCCTCGACAGAAAGGGAAAGGTCCTCGCCGTCTACAACATGAAGCCTTTCGCCGAGATACAGGCTCGACCTCCCTTCAAATTCCGCTACGTCTTTGAAGCAAACTCACAGTGGTTTTCTTCAAATGGCGTTGAAGAGGGGTCACGCGCAATACTTCCCGCCACCCCCTAATATGCTGCTTCCATGACATCCATATGACAACAGACCCGGATCAGGCCGGGTCTGTTGAATTTTCGACAGTCAACCCGCAGGCGATCGGGACATTCTCCGGGCGCTATCTATCAGAGCGCGAGCTGAGCGGCCGCGTTTGAAATAGCAATCTCCCCGCGCTCTTTGGTTTTCACCTGAAAGACTATCCTTCCTTCGCCCTCATCCCACATTTCGGTCACGATTGTCTCACCAGGAAAAACATGGCGACTGAAGCGAACTTTCACGGACTTAAATTTCTCTGGGTCATTCTCGCAGAACTCCTTAAGAATCGCTCTGCAGGCATGCCCGAAAGTGCAAAGCCCGTGAAGAATTGGTTTTTCGTATCCAGCCATCTGGGCAAACTGCGGATCAGCGTGCAGAGGATTGGGATCTCCCGAAAGCCTGTACACCAAAGCCTGCTGAGGAAGGGTTTTCATCTCGACTATTCTGTCCGGCGCTCTGTCGGGAGGCTCGTTTCCGGCCGCGGGTCCTTTCTCGCCACCGAATCCTCCTTCTCCGCGGACAAAAGCCCCGAATACGTTGTAGTAAACGATATCTCCTGATTCATCTTTCGTTTCGGCTTCAACCTCAATTAACGCACCTTTGCCTTTGTCGAAGATGTTCTTCACCCGGGGAAAAGTGGTTAGCTTTCCCGATGAGGGAACGGGATGCTTTCGTATCTCAAGATACTGTTCGCCGTGAAGCAGCATTAACAGGTTGATCTGAACGCCCTCAACTCCCAGAAGACCCATCAGGGCGGGAAAGGGGGGTATGACCCCGAAACTGGGAAGTACCGCAAGCCCAGGTGGATTCTCATAAACGAATTTAAGCTCTTCGGGATCCGCGCCAGCTCCAACTCCGAGTGCATAAAGGATAACCGTTTTGTGATCGTACTCGAAAGGAACAGGAGCAAGTTCCGCGCCGAGTGCTTTTTCGAGATCTATAGGCATCGCAACAAGACCCCCTTTCAATCCATCTTCATGTGGCTCAAAGCATGCATTGTCTGCGCCGTAGCCGAGTCGTACTCCACAGCGCCTTCAAGTGAGGTAATCTCCTGCATCTTAGCGGCCACATCTTCCACCGTCATCGAGTCAGGGTCATCGAAGAAAACGCCTGGACCCTCGCAAACGGCAGCCCTGCTGAAGTATCCACCACCTGCGACAAGCATTGCGCCCGAAAGTTCGCACTGCTCGCTGCAAAGATAAGCTACGATCGGGGAAACGTACTCGGGCTTGAGCTTCTCAACCACATTGGGGGGCAATACCGTTGCCGTGAGCCTCGTGCCGGCGATAGGAACCAAAGTGTTCGCCTTAATGTTGTACTTGGCTCCCTCAAGCTTTACGGAATTCATAAGACCCGCGATCCCGAGCTTCGCCGCTCCGTAGTTGGTCTGTCCAAAATTACCGTACAGACCAGCCGCAGAAGCGGTTGACACGATCCTTCCGTAGTTGTTTTCCCTCATGTAAGGGAGCGCCGCTTTAGTGCAGAAAAACGTTCCGGAGAGATGAACCGCGATTACTATGTTCCAGTCATCAATGGACATCTTAAGCATTGACCTGTCGCGAAGAATTCCCGCATTGTTGATAAGGATGTCGATTTTACCGTAGTTATCGATCGCCGTTTGTATTATCCGCTGAGCGCTTTCCCATTCAGACACGCTGTCGTAGTTCGCCACAGCCTCGCCACCAGCCGCCTTTATCTCGTCAACAACCCTCTGCGCGGGGGTTGTGTCGCTGCCGGTACCATCCATGGCGCCCCCGAGGTCGTTGACGACAACCTTCGCGCCGCGGCTCGCGAGCAGCAGAGCATGAGCGCGGCCGAGACCGCCGCCTGCTCCGGTTACAACCGCAACTCTCCCGTCGAACCTTATTTCATCCGCCATCTTCATCTCCTTTCCGCTAAGAAGGACAGACAACCAACACTTTCCGGAAATGTAATTTTATAACTAATGAAAACTATTTTGAACTGAAAGCGTACGATAATCGTCTCCAGAAGAGTGCCCAGGTCAAATTCAAGCATTTCTAACGCTGGATTGTTATTATATTTTCCTGTGGAGATTCCGTTTTTAAAACAACGGGGAGGGATGATATACACATGTACAAAGAAAAATTTGACCTAACTGGTAAAGTGGCAATCATCACTGGTGGAAGCAGGGGAATTGGTGAGGCTATCGCGCTTGCCATGTCCGAGTTCGGAGCAAAGGTGGTGCTTTCAAGCCGTAAGATAGAAGGCTTGAACGCGGTAAAAGAAAAAATAGAGGCAGCGGGCGGTACGGCGCACTGTATTCCAGCCCATATGGGAAACCTTGAGTCACTCCAAGCAGTCGTCAACGGCACGATTGAGAAATTTGGAACCATAGACATCCTCGTGAACAACGCTGCTACAAATCCCGTCTTCGGACCGATGATGAACGCTGATACGGCTGTTTGGGACAAGATTATGGACGTGAATCTTAAGGGGGTCTTCTTTCTCACAAAGGCGGTCGCAAATATAATGATGGAAAAGCGTTCAGGCTCGATCATCAATATAAGCACGGAAGCGGCACTTCGTCCAACGCCGGGGCTTGGAATATACAGCATAAGCAAAGCCGGTCTCGACATGGTCACAAAGGCGTTCGCGCTTGAGCTCGGTCCATACGGGATACGCATCAACGGGATCGCGCCGGGGCTCGTTCAAACCCGTTTCAGCCAGGCACTATGGGGTAATGAGGAAATCAGAAAAGTGGCGGAATCCAAAATACCCCTGGGTAGAATAGCCCAGCCAGAGGAAATAGCAGGGCTTGCCGTATTTCTCGCCTCAGATGCCGCAAGCTTCATCACGGGTGAAACCGTCCTCGTTGATGGTGGGGCTATGCTCTCTTGATTATGCAAAACCAAAGGACTAATGGCGCGGGTGTTAAATGAAGAAGATGGTTTCGCTTGCGCAATCGCTTTCTGCTGCGTTTTTCATTTTCCATTTGATAAGCGGTGAGTACAGTCCCGTAAGGCTCTGGCTAATGCGCATATTTGCCCGGTTCATCGAGGTACCTATTCTTCATCTTTCTTATCTTGCCTGTGTGGGCAGGCTGCGCTTTCTCTCAAGATTTTTCCTCACCCGTTGGCTCATTATTTACCCGATCGCCTATCCCTTCGGTCACTACGGGGACACGGGCAAGCCCGTACCATATGAAGAATTAATCGAGATGGTAAAAGGGCTTGAGGGAAAAATAGCGGTGGGACCATGCCGCTGCAGAATAGGGCACCGCGCATGCTCTCACCCGATAGATACGGATATAGTGATAAAGACGGGCGCTTCCGTTTGGCTTGAAGTTTTCCCTGAGGAGTACAGGGAAATCTCCAAAGAGGAGGCATGCCGGATCATCACCGAATGCGCGGAACTCGGGATGTTCCATATGGTATTCATGCACTGTCTTATCGGTGGAGCGCTAAACGAGTATGTAATATGCAACTGCTGTGTTGACGGATGCGTTCCTTTTATCCTCAATAGAACGCTCGGACAGAAAATATTCCCGCTAATCAAAGGAAACCGAACGGCAAGAGTGGACGAAACCCGCTGCGAGGGTTGCGGGAAGTGCGTGGAGGTATGTCCCTTCGGTGCAAGAACACTCATAAAAGGTAAGTCAGTAGTAGGGGAATGTTTTGGGTGCGGTCTTTGCCAGAGGGCTTGCCCAGCGAAAGCGACATCCATAGTTTGAGCCTTCAGGACGGGTCATATCGACGGCCTGAAAAAGCCTTCATCCGTGAGCAGAGCCTCGACAACGTAGAAAGGGAACCCGCAGGTCATATGATTTGATGTGTTACCACCCCACGTGACACCCCCTGGGCAGAAGAATGAGACGTTTGCTCCCCTTTCAAGAAAAGGTATGACCGTGGAATTGCGGCATATCGACATGTCGGCAAGGGTTTTCTTTATCATTTTCTCGAAAGTTGAGGTGATAAAGAGACTCTTGAAGGCGAATTTGATGAACCTGTCGAAAAACTTGATCCGCCCCAATCTCGAAAGAACGCGGTTTATCGCATTTATGAAGCCAGCCCTTCGGCTGTAATCCAATCCGGAAGGAGCAAGCGCAGATATGCTTATGTCCCCTCTGTATTTTGAGATCAGAGCATCCTCTCCGATCCTGCTGATCAGTTCTTTGAGGCTTTCTGGGCTTCCGCGGAAAATCACAACGTCCGGGGGAGTAGTTTTAGAAAAAGAAGACAACGGGGCAATCAGTACGCTTCTGCCTGGATAATCTAATCTGGGGTGTATGCCTTTCTCGAAATTGTTTTCGGGCTTCTTAAAACCGAGAACAACAGGAACCCATTTGCATACCTCGATAGAATCAGGTTTCAATAAAACCGTTTTTCCGGAAGTGGCAAGTCTGACCGCGTCACAGTATGAAACCCCGCGGTACTCCTCGAACTGCGGGACTGATTCCTCATCGCCACGGAGAAAGCGCACACCCAGGGGAGGGATTTCAAAAACGCATCTTCCCATAACTAAATCCTCCACGAATTCGACGTCTGCTTGATCCAGCAGTTTACTTGAACAGTCTTGTTAATCTCCTGCGAAAAGACTTTTTCAATCTATCTTCTTGAACATGGATTTAGGAGCGCCGCATATGGGGCACCTTTCTGGAGGCTCCCCTTCCACCGTGTTTCCGCAGTACTGGCACACATAGTAATCGACAGGCTCCTCGTTCCCCAACTCCTCCAAGGTTTTCCTGAAAAGGCTTGCGTGAATCTTTTCAACCTCATTTGCGAACCTGAACGAGGTGGCGGCTTCAGTCTCGCCTTCCTTTTCCGCTTCGTCTATGAATCCAGGGTACATGCTGGTGAACTCCGCCGTCTCTCCCTCAATAGCGTCTTTCAGGTTCTTTTCCGTGCTTCCAACCTTTTTCATGACTCTGAGATGCGCGTGCGCGTGAACGGTCTCCGCGTCAGCCGCCGCTCTGAAAAGCTTCGCCACCTGCGCAAAGCCTTCCTCATCCGCTTTTTTCGCGTACGCAAGATATTTCCTGTTGGCCTGAGACTCTCCGGCAAAAGCGCTTTTCAAGTTATCGGACGTTGCCATAGCCTCTCCTTTCACGAGATCGTGGTTTGTATTTTAAGAAATTATATCAACGCTGAGTTTTTTTAAACATTGAGCGCGATCAAGCGTAATGACCAAAGCATGGACAGCCGAGGAATCAGGGAAGCCGCCGAGAGATTCGAGCGCGAACAAGATTATTCAAAACCGCCGAGGAGCCTTTCTATTTCCTCCTCGTTTTTCATATTCGTAACGGCAAGAACCTTGTCACCCTCTCGAAGCACGGTCTGAGCCCCGGGTATCATCATTTCATCGCCCCTTATAACAGTGACGATGAGAGTCTCCGGCGGAAAGTCTATTTCTTCAAGCTTCTTTTCATTTGCGGCTGAATGGGGCGGGATCGTAATCTCCACTAAAGCCACATCGCTTGCTTTCAGTCGAAGGATTGTGACCAATTCGCCGAGAGTTATCTCCTCCTCAACTATCTTTGCGATTATGTCTGAAACGCTCACCTCAACATCTACGCCCCATGAACGGTTAAAAAGCCAACTGTTTTTGGGATTGTTGACCCTGGCGATTACTTTGGGAACGTCATACTCGTACTTCGCGAGGTACGATATCACAAGGTTGTCCTCGTCATCACCGGTCACCGGAAGGACAAGGTCCGCATCTTTTATTCCGGAATACTCAAGCACCCAAGGCTCACAGCCGTCCTCGCAGAAGACTTTAACGCCGGGGGTTTCCGAGCTTAGCTTTTCGCATTTGCGAAAGTCTTTGTCAATCACGGTGACCTCGTGGTTCTTGGAAAAAATCCCGGCGAGAAACGAGCCTACCAAACCCCCGCCGATTATGAGAATTTTCATCTCAGCCCCTCCGTAATCTAAAAGATGTGAAACATTCTCTTAAACTTCTCGAAGCTTTTGCGAGCCACAACCAGAAAGAGTCTGTCCCCTTTCTCTAAGGCGGTCCCGCCGAGCGGTATTAATGCCTCGCCGAACCTTTCTATGCAGACAATGTTGACTTCCCCGGGTGCTTCGAAATCCCGAACGAACTTCCCCTCAAGTTCCTTACCCACCTCTATTTCTATCAACTCCACTGCCCCGCTACCAAAGGTCTCCCTCGTGTGGACAAGTTCCATGAGCAACGTGTCGGCAATCTTAGAGACTGACCAGCGCACTGGCGCAACTATGAGTATCCCGAAGCGCCTATATATTGAAGCTCTTCTGGGATCATAAATTCTTGCGATGACTTTCGGCACATGAAAGACATCCTTGGCAACCACCGAAGAGACGATATTCGAGTTGTCGCCGCTGCTCAAAGCCACGAAAGCGTCAGCGTTTTCGATACCAGCTTGTATGAGCACATCTGGGTCGAATCCAATACCGATTACTTTTTTCCCCATAAAATCCACATCAAGCAGGTGAAAGGCATTGGGGTCTTTGTCTATTACAGCAACGCTGTGTCCCGCCTTTGAAAGCTTCCTTGCAAGACGGGAACCTGCCCTCCCGCACCCGAGTATTACCACATGCATCCTTCTCAGCCCCTCAACGATAGATATTTAAAACAAAAAACGGCAGACCTGACTTAAACAACAATAGGTTTCAATCAACTACCCGACCAACCTACATCGACCCTACATTCTCGTCACCTACGGTTGGCAATCTTTTTCGGGTAAAACGCATTACCGCAAACTTCCTGAGCTCATCTGCCACAAGACAGAGAGGAATCCATACGCAAGCGAAAGCCCACGCGCGGGCTGGAAGCGGTCTGAGGTCAAAAACTTTATTGAAAGGAAATACGTGAACAAAGAGAATAAGAATTAAGATTTCCGAAGCGATACCTATAAGATACAGCCTGTTTCGCAAAAGCCCCACCTTGAAAACGGATTCTCTCGTCGTCCTGCACGCAAACCCATTGCCTATCTGGGTTGCAACTATAATCGCAAGGCACATTGTGGTAGCCATTACGTAAACCGGACCGGATGAGACCATCGCGGAGATTCCTTTCGCCGGCCGCCAACCATGAATCCAGTATATATAGAAATAACCAATCATACACGCTATTGCTTCCAGCGGTCCGAGAAATCCATACGCTCTCAGAAGAAGCCTCATGTTTAAAATCCTGTCCTTTTTCTTCCTCGGGGGACGCTCCATTACATCGGGTTCCGGAACCTCCGCCCCGAGGGCTAAAGCGGGCACGAGATCCGTACCGAGGTCAACAGCAAGTATCTGCATAACAGTGAGCGGAAGCGGAATTTTTGCCATAACAAAAAGCAAGAAAGGCACTATTTCCGGGATGTTGCTGGCAAGAATATATGTTACGAATCTCTTTATGTTGTCAAAAACGGCTCTACCTTCCTCCACGGCGTTAACAATGGAGGCGAAATTGTCATCCGTGAGAATCATGTCCGCGGCTTCTTTCGCCACATCCGTTCCAGTAATGCCCATTGCCACGCCGATGTCAGCAGCCTTGAGGGCGGGAGCATCGTTAACTCCATCCCCGGTCATGGCAACGACCTCGCCCATATTCTTCAAAACCAGGGCAATGCGCATTTTATGTTCCGGCGAGACGCGGGCAAATATCAGTTCTTTTTCGCTCAAAATTTTCTCGAGCTCCTCGTCGCTCATCTCGTCGATCTCTACACCGGAGACAATTCTCACCCTGGCGGAAGTGACAAGTCCGATCTTTCTCGCTATTGATTCAGCCGTTACCCCGTAGTCCCCGGTTATCATGATGACTTTTATTCCCGCCCGCAGACATTTCTTAACAGCTTCCTCCACCTCAGGTCTGGGAGGATCCATCATCGCCGCAAGGCCGATGAAGGTGAGGTCCTTTTCGGTATCATCAATCTCGTAGTGTTTGCTCTTCGGCACCTCCCTGAAGGCGAAAGCGAGCACTCTCAAAGCTTGCCGAGCATAATCATCATTCTGAGCCTCTATGGCTTTGCGGTCATCATCGGTAATTTGCCTGATGCCGTTTTTGTCCAGAATCTTTGAACATAAGGAAAGGACCTCAAGTGGAGCGCCCTTAACAAATGCGCAAGCCTTCTCGCCATCCAAGTGAACGGTAGTCATTCTCTTTCTCTTCGAGTCGAAAGGAAGTTCGTAAATGCGCTTCTCTTTCTTCAGTACCTCCTCATAATCAATACCAATCTTCTTTGCCGCAACGAGCAACGCCGCCTCCGTTGGATCGCCCAGTACCTTGAATTTTTCCTGGTCCCCGTCCGGAGGAACGAGTTTCGCGTTGTTGCACAGACTCGCCGCTTTCAGGAGAAACTCGCAAGTGCTTCTTTCATCATCTCCGATCTTTCTCCCGTTTCTCATTAACTCGCCTTCGGGTGTGTACCCGGCGCCGCTAACGCTTATTCTTACGCCTGAAACCCAGATGTCCCGAACAGTCATCTCATTAGTAGTCAAGGTTCCCGTTTTGTCCGTGCATATTACAGTGGTGGACCCGAGCGTTTCAACGGATGAAAGTTTCTTGATTAAAGCGTGTCTTTTCGCCATACGCTGGGTGCCCATCGCAAGCGCGAGGGTAAGGGTTGGAAGGAGCCCTTCGGGAACATTGGCGACTATTATCCCCACCGCGAAAAGGAAACTTGCGGTTTTCGACATTTTCATGACAAAAGCACCCAAGACAAAAAACAAGATGCCGAGAGAAGTAGCGATCACTGCTATTATCCGCGTTACCCTCATCATTTCTTGCTGAAGTGGGCTCGGCTCCTCTTTCATCTCTTGGGTCATGTTGGCTATTTTCCCGAGTTCAGTGTTCATACCCGTGGCATACACGAGGGCAAGCCCACTTCCGGTGGCGACGCTCGTCCCGGCGAAAACCAGGTTGGGAAGATCGGCAAGCGCGATTCTATCCCCGCGAACAGCCTCGTGCCTTCTCGGCTGAGGCTCGGACTCGCCAGTGAGAGCTGAATTGTCAACGCTCATTTCCATTGCTCGGACGAGCCTTCCATCGGCGCTAATACTGTTTCCGGCTTCGAGAACCATCACGTCGCCAACAACGAGTTCTTCAGCGTTTATCTCTATCTCGGTCCCATCTCTGATCACGCGCGCTTTCCGGGGAAGAATCTTTTTCAGGCTCTCAACAGCCCTCTCAGCCTTGTATTCCTGCCAGAATGTGAAAATCGCGTTGACGACGATCACGGCAAAACAGGCGTATCCAAGCTCCGGAGTCTTACCCACGAATGCGAGTATTCCGGCAATCCAGAGCAAAATAGCGAAAAAATGGAAAAAATTTGAAATGAATTTCCGCCATGCCGGTACGGACGGTCTTTCTCTTATCACATTAGGACCGTCCCTTTTCATCCTGCGCAGAGCCTCTTCACCGCTTAGCCCTTCCAGTGAAGTTTCAAGCGCTCTGTAAACCTCTTCCTCCGGCAATTCGTAGTATCGCTTCTCTTGCATAATGTCCTGACAGCCCTATTCAGACGCTTAACGCGAAACATGAGTTTACAACAAGCCAGATATTTTGTTAATTCACTGGGCTGTCCTGTTTTCCCTGTCCTCAAAAGAAAGACCTTTACCTAAACAAGAAGCTGGGGGGAAAGAAAAAATATTTTGGCACAAATATCTATAGGATTTACAAATTTGTTTGACTCTTATATCATTTTTAAAGCCATACTTTATATTTCGACCGTCGGGACAAAATGAAAAGAAGAAAAACGTCCAATGGCATCTCAGCAAATCTGTCTGTGGACGCAGCGCGCTCACAACAAGATTGGATTTTTGCGGAACGTTTCCTTTTCAAAAATTACCCGCAACAAGAAAGCAGCGGCAAGAAACCATCAGACCGCAGACCGTTATGCCAGGCTTCCTCCTCGGACCAGGAGAAATACCAGATAAGCGGCTCACCAGCAAAAAGTGCACCCCTCTATCTTGTAAAGCAAGTGCGGCAACGCTATGTCTCAAGCAAAAAATGTTTTCTCCAGGTCATCTTAGCGGACATATTTCTTTTAAAACCTTCCTTTACTGTTTTGAAAACCTTGAAACTCATACCGAGGGACAGATACAGAGGCCACCACCCAAACAGATGCGCAGGGTTTCCGCGTTCGCTTTTTCAATCTTGTAACCTGATGAGAATGGGAAAGATTTCTGAAATGCAGTTGGTGGGAACAAATCATTCTGTGTATTTGACAATGTTCACTTGATGATAAGATTTTACATGCGGATGAAGGCGGAAGGTGTAGCGCACCAATTTTCTTTCTAAGAAAGAGCGTATATCGAAATGGAGGTGAGGACATGGTAAATCAGAGTGAGGTTGAGTTTGTTGAAACAATTGTGCCCATGGATTTCAATTACAACATTCGCGCGGGCAAGCCAATAGAGGATTACCTGCGCGGCATGGCACAAAAGAAAATCATGGGGTCCAAGTGCACAAAATGCGGCAAAGTTGTCATTCCGCCAAGAAATGTCTGCGGGGTTGCGTGTGGGAAGATGGAAATGGTTGAGGTTGATCAGACCGGAACGCTCCAGAATTACACGATTGGTCACGTCAAGATAACAAAGGGTCTTATGGAGCCTGTTGAAGAACCGGTTGTGCTCGGAATGATTCAGTTGGATGGCACAAACTCTCTTTTGGTTAGTGAGATACGCGGAGTAGACCCGAAACAGGTAAAGAAAGGTCTCAGGGTAAAGGCGGTATGGAAGGAATCCCCAGAAGGAAAATTCGACGACCTCGCTTATTTCGAGCTAGCATCATAGGAGGTGAAAACGTGGAACGAAAAGTAGCTATTGTTTCGCATGTCCAGACAAAGCATTCATCGGACATTGGAATGCCACGTGAGAGAATGCTGTTCAACCTGGTCAAGGAGCTGCATAACAAAGTGGGTATCACCCGGCATGATGTTGACAGCTACGTGCTTTGCTCAAACGATTTCGAGGCTGGAAGAACAATTAGCACGGTTTTTGAGGACACTCCCGTTGGCGCCTACATGAAGGATGAGACCAAAGTCGAGATGGACGGGATTATGGCACTGATATACGCGACAATGAGAATTCTGTCCGGTCAGTTCGATACTGCGCTCGTAGTTGCCAATAGTCTCGGTGGATCTCAGTTCCGTCCCTTTTTGATAATGGAATACCAACTCGACCCTACGTTTGACAGACAGGTTGGCTTAATCAACGAACTCAATGCCGGCGCTTTCCAGGCACGCAGTTACATGGACAAATACGGGCTGGATGAATGGTTTTTGGATGCGATTTCCGCCCGGCTTTTGAGAAACGGAGCGATAAACCCTTACGCGTTGAGGTCCAAGGATGACGCCACACCAGAGTACGTGGCCTCCAGCGAATATTACTACGAGCCTTTAAGGAAATTGCACTGTTATCCGTTCTCCGACGGAGCCTGCGCGGTCTTGCTTGCTTGCGGAGAAAAAGCAAAGGAACTTTGCGAAAAGCCAGTCTGGATTAAAGGATTCAGCAATTCCCTTGAAACGTGCCGCCTCGGTGAAAGGGAGCTTTACACCTCTCCCTCCACAAAGCAAGCGGCAGAAAAAGCCTACAAAGCGGCGGGAATATCGGATCCAGCTAACGAGATCGACGTAGCGGAGATAAGCGCGAAATTCGCTCACCAGGAACCCATAATCTGTGAGTCGCTCGGTTTGTTCCCCGAGGGCAGCGCTGAAGACGTGGCGAAAAATGATCTGGCCGAAATTACTGGCAAGATGCCGATATCGCCCTCCGGAGGCGGCATATGCACTTACGTTTTCTCCGCCGCGGGGCTTATCAACGTGGCGCAATGCTGCCAACAACTGACCGGGGAGGCAGGCGACGCGCAGGTCCCAAATGCCAAAATCGCATTGGCTCACGGACAAGATGGCTTCTGCGCGCAGCACAATTCCGTGGTGATCTTGAGTTCAGAGGAGGGTTGATAGATGAGAAACGTAGCGATTATCGGCGTTGGTTACACCCCGGTGTTTGTGAGCAAGAGGATTGATGTAAGTATCGCCGAGATGGCAAACGAGGCTGCGAACGCTGTCTTCAGAAACACCGGGCTGACCATTGATCAAATAGACGCTGTCGTTCAGGGAAACATGCAGCCCTTCGAATGTGTCAACCTGCCGTATTTGTGGGCAAGCGAGCACATAGGTGCTGTGGGTAAACCAGTTATGCGCATAGCGACTGGCGGAACGACCGGCATGACAACATTGATGTGCGCCTACTATCATGTGGCAAGTGGTTTATACGATGTTGTCCTCGCTGTGACGTGGGAAAAGCACTCTGACGGGGATGCGCAAGTGGGACTTGCAGGCATCGTCACCCCCGAAATCTTCACCATGGTCATGCACGGTCTCGACCTCATCACCGGAAGAGGAATGGGAGGGACAAGCGGGGGCTCAACTGGCGCTGCCGCCTATCAGGCTTTAAGCTACCTGCACCACTCAGGAGCGGACCCTGAGCACATTGATAAAATGGCAGCTCTCGAACGTAGCAATGCGGCGCTCAATCCTTATGCCCACCTGAGAAAGAAGACAACCGTTGAGGACATTCAGGCAACTCCCTTCATATCATGGCCGCTAAGATATGGGCACACCTGCCCGACAACAGATGGTGCGACCGCTTGCATCGTTGCCTCAGAAGAAAAAGTGAAGGAACTTACCGATGGTAACGTCGCCTGGATAATCGGAGTTGGCTCATGCACATCCGACCCGTGCACCGCGAACTTCATCGAAGGACAGATAACCGATCCAGCCGAACAAGAGTCATGCAGGATAGCCGCTAAGAAAGCCTACGAAATGGCTGGCATTGAGGACCCCTCCAAAGAGTTCGACATGGCTGAGCTTTACGATGGTTTCGCTCATCAATCGCTCATGTACGCCGAAAAGCTCGGGTTGTGCAAGGAGGGAGAAGCGCACAAACTTCTTGACAAAGGCGCCTTCAACATCGACGGAGAGCTTCCCATCAACGCGAGCGGCGGGGTATTTTCCACAAACGCTATCGGCACATCGGCAATGAATCGTCCCTGCGAATGTGCGCTTCAGATCATGGGGAAGATCGAGGGTGAACATAAAATACCCAAGAAGATAAAGAAAGCTTTGGCGCACGGTTGGGGTGGTTTGTTCCAATACAATTCGGTTATGGTTCTGAGCGATACCCCGAAAAAGAGTTCATAATAGGAGGTGCGTGCGATGGCTTTTCAGATGGGCGAAGAGACAAGAACATTTCCGATAACCTGGGATGTTTCAGCGAACAAATACAAGATTGAGAGCAGGGGGCTTCGCATTCTCACCGAAGGAATGAAGGATAAGAAGATCAGGGGAATACGATGTCACGAATGCGACACCGTCTATATTCCCGGTCCCTTTTACTGCCGTAAGTGTCATATCGAGATTGACGAAGTGGTGGAAGTCAAAGATACGGGCACGGTCATGAGTTTTGCCGTTGACATGGCTGACATCAGGGGAAACCCTCTCCCGGAAAAAAGGATATCGGCAATGATCAAGCTTGACGATTGCGACGCTTGGTTCATAGGCACAGTGGAAAACATGGATTGGAAAGACGCAAAAGTGGGCATGAGGGTCAAATCCATCTGGGTGGACGAGCCTCAAGGGAAGTTCAGTGACATAGACCACTTCGAACCGATTTAGACGTTTCGCATGGAAGCTTTTAGACCAACCGGGCAGACCCTCACGGACTGCCCGGTTTCCTTTTAGACAATCTGTACAGTCGCAATGCTTCAGGGAAAGCGCTCATGCCCTTTCACATTGTGAGGGAACAGAAAAGTAACGCCAGGCTAAAACGACGAACCCTCAACAAAGAATGCAGCCGAGACGGAAAAGCACGAGTTTGAACTGATTCTCATTGAGTAAGCTGAACCGTTGTAGAATGCACCACTGGATTATGAAACGAGGAGTTGATCGAAAATCTCACACTCTTGCTCATCTGGGACTTTTTATCGGATACTTGAGCTCAATGTTCGGGAAAAGTGATGTATTCCATTTTAGCCGCAACCTTTTACTGGGAGGGTGATATCAATGATAAGAACAGAGATCTGCGCAATGCTGGGAGCCAAATATCCCATTGTCCAAGCGCCTATGGGTCCATACGACACGAAGGAACTGGCAATCGCCGTTACAAACGCCGGGGGGTTTGGAATGGTAAGCCATCCGGAACCTTCAGCTGAACAGATACAAAAGGTCGTTTCAGGCGGAGATGTAACTGAAGCTTTCAGGTCAGTGAATGAGAAACTTAAGTCCACGCTCGTAGAGGTCAAATCAAAAGCGGACGGTCATTTCGGCGTGAATCTCCGCGTGGCGCCGGAACAACCCGAAGTCCCGGAACTACTTGATATGATAATCGAAATGAGGAACTCCGATCCTGAACTAAGAGAAAAACTCGTGCTTCTTGTCACATCCGCCGGCGATCCGTCCCAGCCGCACCTGCAAAAAATCAAACAAAACAAAATGAAATGGTTTCACGTCGTTCCCACTGTGTATCACGCCAAGAAAGCCGAGAAAAACGGAGTTGACGGGCTTGTGGCGACGGGTTACGAGGCGGGCGGTCACGTGACTTTCTTTCCGGTTCATACTATGGTTTTAGTTCCCGCCGTCGTTGAAGCCGTGGATGTGCCTGTCGTGGCAGGCGGAGGATTCTGCGACGGTCGAGGGTTGATCGCCGCTCTGGCGCTCGGCGCCAAAGCAATCTATATGGGTACACGATTCATCGCCACACTCGAGTCTGATTTCAGTATGCCTTCTAAAGAAGCCATAACTTCGTCCGCCGAACGCTTTGGAAAGGAGAACGCCACGCTCGTCACTCAAGGATTTTTCGGACCATTGAGGCACCTGAGGAACGCTTTTTCCGAAAAACTTGACCAAATGGTAAAGGCAGAAGCGCCTCAGCTGGAGATACTTAAGTACGAACTGGAGGGAAGCATGAAAGCTTTTGGTCCTGAAGGTGACGTTGTAAACGGCGCCCTATGGTCAGGCCAGGTTGCCATAAGGCTTAAAGATATCCCCAAGGTTTCCGATCTCATTGAGAGAATAATGAGCGAGGCGGAGGAAACGCTAAAAAGCATGTGTCTCCTCTCGGCTTGATTTAAGCCGCCTTTCAAAGAACTGAATCCCCCTTTTCCCTTGCTCGCATTTCCTCGTAGAGCCGAGAAAATCTCTCAAGCTCCGGGGTCATGAAACGCTCAGGTCTTTTTGCGTTCTTGAAATTTGCATATTCCCTGAACTTGAGAACAGGCCACCCCTTCCCGCGCGTCGCGATTCTCAGTTTCATTTGAGGGTTAACCAGCACCGGATTTCCTACCGCCTCCAGCAAAGGCAGGTCGCTTGCGCTATCTGAATAGAAATAACATTCAGAAATGTCCGCTCCAACTTTCTTGGAGTAGGAAAGAGCCATTTGAAGTTTGCCCTCCATAAAAGCGGTTGGTCCGAGAGAGTCTGCGGATATCCTGTCCCTTTTTATCGGCAGTGGGGTGGCGATTATGTCGTCCGCTCCAAGCTGCGCGCGAACCCTTTCAGCGATGTATTCTCCGGCGGCTGTCGCAATTACCGTTATATGCCCCATTTCCTTGTGCTTTTTTATGAGATCTGCCCCCTCCTTGTACAGCCTCGGAAGAATCCTTTCCTCAAAACCCTCATCCATCATTTTTATCATCTCGAGTATGTGGTAGCGCCCCATAATCGAAAGGACTTTTACATAAACCTCTCTTCTGGGAAGCCTGTTTAATTTATACAGAAGGGTATACCAGATGACCCAGAGAAGACCGGAGGGCTTCATATAGCCTTTTTTAACCATGATCTCCGCGTATATATTGCCAGTTGCCCTGTCCAAGAGCGTATGGTCCAAATCAAAAAAAGCAACGACTTTTCTGATCTCTGAACGGCTGACATCCTTTTGATCTTGTTTGTCCAAAACTCGCATCACTCTTTTGGTAACCAAGGAAACACGAACCTTATTCACCTGATGCATAATTTTAAAACATAATAGGGTTATTGGTAATCACCTTTCTTTTTGACCCTTTCAAAACCGCATCTCAAGCGCGAGCAAACCACCTCTCCGGTAAAACACACGATTTTCTCCCCGAGCGGGAAGGCAGAACCTCCGCGCAAAGGATATCCAAGCGGATCTTCCCTATACGATGGCGCTTTCCGCCCGTTTCTTATGAGCCCCGTTCATGGCTTCAAAAGATCCCTTGACCACAGGCGCCATCATTTCTTGCGCCAAGCAAGCAAGCAGACCGTACACAACCATTCCGTCTTGCAGGCGGGTTTCCCCTTCCGACATTTGCTCCATGATCCAGTAATGCTCGCTTTAGAAAAGGCAAGGAAAGAGGGGCCATCCAAACCAGCTGAGATGTCTTCCGGGCTCCACGACAAGCAGCCTGGGTCTGAAATTGTAGCCTTGCTTCCTTCGGGCCGGAAACGCGCCTTCAGGCTTGATCCAGCGCGAAGCCCGCCGTCAGCCCGCCTGATCATCGGGTTTCATTCTGGGTAACACGGAAATTCCATAAGAAATTCCCATACCTGCATTGCGGGGGCGCCGATTACGTGCTTTGAAACGAGTTCTTTTCTGAACATCTTAGATTCTCCCTCCGTCAGTCCAGAGGCTTTCCGAAGATGGACCGATAGGCGAACTGGTCGTGGCTGGCGATAAGTTTAACTCTGCTTTCGTGCTCTCTTGAAAACCTACGTAGCCAATCCAGGCTGCGCATTGCCAGGGAGATGTCCATGTGCGCAAAACGCCTGAACGCCCGCACTCCCAGGGGGACTCGTCCGCTGGCGCGGAGCTCCTCCTGAACGTAATACGCATCCCCGCAGTGCAAAACCCATCCCGCTTTAGTACTAACCGCCACGCCCGCGTGTCCCCGGGTGTGACCGGGAAGGGGAACGAGCACGACACCGGGCGGGATTTCCTCAAGCTGGCTTACGCAGTCCATACCGAACCACTTTTCCCCGGAAACCCCCTCGTAGGTAACCCAGCGGGGACCGTGGGTGAAATGACAGCTTCGGTAGCGCTCTTTCTCTCTTGGACTGACTGGCTTGAGGACCGCATCGCGCTCATCTTTTAGCACGTGCACGCGGGCTTGCGGGAAATCAGAAAGACCCCCGGCATGGTCGCGGTCAAGATGGGTGCAGATGATGTCGGTAACAGAACCTGGGTCGAAGCCCAGGCGCGCGATCTGTCTTACAGCTGGCTGCTCGGGGTCTGGCTGGGGGTTAAGGATGAGGTTTGCCCCTCGCCCAAGCCGGCTCAAATCCTCCATGTCCCTTGTGCCGAAGCCCGCGTCCACCAGAACAAGCCGATCCCCCGTCTCCAAAAGAATGCAGATTGCGGGGCTGCGGTCAAGCCACGCCACAAACAGCGAGGCACCCCTCGGATGCATAGTCCCGCAGTTGAGGTAGTGTATCTTCATCCGCCACACTCCCACTTTGCCGTCATACCGCCATCTTTATCCTCTCAGGTAGCGACTAAGTTTTTCACTCCATCATCTTTTTAAGCCAGGCGGCAATTGGCGGGACAATCTCATCCACGTAGTCGGTCATGACCAGATGAGGCTTTTCGGGAAGTAAAAGGAATTCTTTTTCGCAGGCGAGCCGCTCGTAGACACGGCGAACATAGTCTTCGGGGAATATATTGTCCCGCCCCCCGTGCACAATCATGACCGGCACCCGTATCTCCTCCACTTTCCTCGCCAGGGGAGTGCAAGCCAGGGACAGGAAAGCCCCCAGGCTGACCGCGTTCACCGCCAGAGGGTCCTCCTTGAGGAAACCCACCACGTCAGGGATTATGCGGCTTGGCTCATTTTTGAGGTCCAGATAAAGAGCTACGGGGACCATAAGTCTGCCGAGCGGTGAAGCCATGAGCGGTCGCAGGGCAGGAAGAAGAGGTATCATAGGACGGAAAAGAGCCGGCCAGCGGGTCATGCGCTCGTTGTCCGGTTCATCGGGCGCGATGACGTTGTGGCAGACCGCCGCTTTAAGCCGCGTGTCTGAAGCGGCGCAGTAAAAGGCAACCATCCCGCCCTGGCTGGACCCAGCCACGGCAACCCGCTCGCCGTAAAGCGAGACCGTGTGGTCTACAACCGCCAGAGCATCCTCAAGCAGCTGCCCGAGCGTGTACACACCCCTCGGACCGCTGCTCATTCCGTGACCGCGGGGATCGAAGCCCACCACGTTGAATCCCCGCATGCGCATCTCGTGCATGAACCAGGTATAAAGCAGAGCGTAAACGCTGGTGCCGGGAACGAAGACCAAAACCGGGTCTTCGGATTGGCTCTTAAAATGGTAGAGTGCAAGCCTCCGGTCAGGCAGGTCAAGCCATTCCTCCTCCCAGGTGCCATAAAGGTGACCCATGCCCACTTTCTGGAAAAGCTCCCCTGCGTAAGTCCTCGCCGCATCCTCATCGGGTATAGGCTTTTTCATCTTCGAGTAACTGTAGAAAACCCATCCCGCCAATCCGGTTGCTGCAAGAAGCAAAATGGTAACAGCTTTTCTCCTCAAGCTTATCCCCTCCTGCGACAGACAATTCCAAAGGACAGGGAAAGACAAACAGAATTCTTCGCGCAGTATTTTCTGCTGGCTTGAAAGGGCAACTTATCACCTACCAAAGGACATTCGTTCATGCTCAAGCCTTTTTGGCGAGTAATTCTAACCTTGCCCGCCTTAAGCATGCAATCCGCTCATCCTTAAGTTTAGTCAGGGTAGCTCCCGCCAGGCGGAACATCAAATACTATATGCTAAGATTGATAGATGTACGCCGCGCCTCTTTGTCTATCGGAGATGTTTTTCGAAAAGACCCGGGTCTTTAGGTTAAGCACTTAACCTTGGAGGAAATAACGAAAGGGTTTGTCTTTTGAGCGCGCCTCCGCCCAAAGCTTCATACCCTTGCCCGAAAATAATGCTTTTCTTTCCCCAAACCGCCCGCGAATTCACACGGAAAATCAAAAGCAACCTTGCCAACCGGCTGCCTCTTCCCTTGTATCTTAACCACTTTTGCGAAAAGCTCGCAGGGCGGTCTCGTTTTCGCCATTCGACCAAAAGGTCAGTGAACCGCCAAATCGGCTCCAAGAGTCTAAAAAGCATCTGGATTCTATTCGAAAGAATTTCCAACGGGAAACTCAACGCTTGAAACCCGTCCGTTTATTACGCCGGAAATCCGGCGAAAAATTAAATCTAATTGAGATTCGGTCAAAAGGGCTGCTTTGCACATCCCATCGCCTTGTTTGAGTTATGATTACCCCAAAACCGCGTTTGGCAGTCACCTTGCGAGCATATCTGCAACGAGCGTTGACATACCGTAGCTCTTCCCACCGTATCCCTTCCCGGTGCGGGAATTGTAAAATTCCCTGAAGCCGCTCAATTCAACAAGGCGCAAACTCTTTGTGACGACCTCGAAGGCGAGCTCGTCGTATCCGTATTCTTTCAAGCCCATGAATACGAGCCAGTTCATGTTCATCCACGTGCCCGTTCTCCATAGTGACGGAAAGGGAGAGGGGAAAATCCATGAACGGTAAGAAGGCTCATCCATGGAAACGAAGGAAAACGGGTAAGGCGCGTAAAATTCGCCATCGTTTAGTAGGTGCTCTTTAACGAGAATATCCGCCTTCTCTTTTGAGATGAGTCCAGTGAACAATGGAAGTACCCCGCTCAAAGTCTTCACCGGCACTGATTTTCTTTCTTTTTTTGTTCCATATCTCGTGAAGAAGAAACGATGCTTTGGTGACCAGCAAATATCCTCGAGCTTGGTGGCGATAGCCTTTGCCTGCTCGTGATATTCGTAGGCTGCTCTTCTATCGCCAAGTTCAAAAAGTATATCTCCCATCGCCCGAAGGGATCGCGCAAACAGAGAGTTCGAGTTCATGTCTTCAACAAGAAAATCCTCGAGTTGCGCGATCCGCTCAAGGTCAAAGCCAAGACTTTTGTATTTCGACATCTGTATGGAAAGTCTTAAATAGAATAAAAGATGCATGAGCGGACCGATACCCCGAGGGCGTGGCAGTCCCACAATACTGTCGTAAACGGGGCTTTCATTTGTTCCAGCCTCCAGAACATTCACGATCACGGTCAAGCCGTCGTCAAGAAGGTCCCGCTGCACGCCGATATAGTCCGCCTCTCTGGCGAGTTCTGGAATAACGCGCTCCAAAAAGGCGAGATTCTCCGTTCTTTTGTATATTTCCCAGGTCGCAACCGCGGACAGCATGGGCTGGGTGCTCAAGTTTGCCCTGCCATCATCGCCTATCCACGAGGCGATTCGCATGAAAAGATTCCATGGAAATGGGGCTTTCCCCCAGCAGGTAAGATAAGGCATGCAACCATCTTTAAACTGAGTTGAAAGAAGGGTATATATCTCTTCCTCCGCGCGCCTGCCATCATATAGGCTTATTACGATAGCCTGGAAGCATGAGTCCCAGTAGTACTGAAAAGGGTACTTCTTGTAATCAGCCGCAAAGTACCGCCGCCCGTCGTACTGTCGGTCATTCCTAATCAAGACATCGAAAGCGCCCTTCTGGACCGCTATCCCCAAGTTAGCACTATTCATAACCATTCCAACCCTGGATTTCCAATAGCTTTGCCTGCGGACAAGAATTCCGAATTGGCAATATTTATAACGACGAAATTCGTAGAAGTGTAAGGAAAAACTCAAGGAATTCTAATATAGAATCTCCTCATCCCTTTCTCGTCATAACGGGTCACAGGAGAAATGCCCCCTTCCTTTCTCAAAGAAAGAAGAGTTGCTCCTCCAATAATAAGCAGAATGGACATTAGCCTGAAGAAAATCATTATACCGCCGGTTGGAAAAGGTTCCCTGAACGCTATGAAACCCACAATAATCGGAATCATGTTGCTGAACCCGGTCACGAGGGGAACGACGATCACCGCCGCACCACGCTGAAGAGCCGTCTGAAAAAAAACCATGCTAATGATGGTAAGCGCTATGGCCATCCAGAAGCTCGAGGAGAAAATGAAACCCGCTATTTTGAATTCACCCCATCTGCTTGCGATCTCCGACCACGCCGTTTTCGTGAGAACAGCGGTGAGCCCGACCATCATCCCAACACCTATGCCAAGAAAGGATGAGGACCTCTCGTCTTTTCTGACAAAAGAGGTAAACAGGCTTGAAATCGACACAATGAGCATCAACGCGATGAAAAACCAGAGTATCAACGGTCTGTACTCGTGTCTGCCTCCGGGTGTACGCACGAGCGTCACGCCGAGAGTTATCACTCCGCTTATAATCGCGGCTATGCCGAGCCAGTCAACCACGGATGGTTTTTCCTTGAGCCTGGTGATTGCGAGCACAACGAGTAGGCAAACACCGGATGCGTTGATGGGCTGGACAACCGACAGCGGAGCAATGCCAACCGCAACGTTGTGCGTCCACGCGCCAAGTATCTGTATCCCCTGAGCCCTGAGCCAGGGTGTGCAGTGTAGAAACGCGCGCACCGTTTTTAACGGCGACTCGGACCCTATTCGCGGGAGTTTTCCGAGTTCACGCTTCTGGATAAAATTGCTGTAATTTATCAAACATGTGGCGATTATCGCCAAAAAAGCTCCCAGAAAGACAGACATCGGCGCTCCACAAAAAATATCCATCAAAGGAGAAAGGAAAAAACGCACATTTAATGCGCCAGCGTGATCGGAGAATCACCGCTTTTCCGCATTCATCTTAGAAAGCCGCTTTCTGGCGGCTTCCACCATGTCATCGCATACGTATTCCTTGCACACAACAGGCTGGAACTTCACCCGGAGTATGCAGTGTCCGGTCGCCGGGTCCCTGAATCTGCAAGGGTTTGCCCACATCCAGTTGCGTTTGAAGCCGAACCTTTCTTTCTCGTCGTCAAGTAAAGCAATCCTCCCCTGCTCGTTGGGTCTTTCGCAGCACCATCCCCCACATTCTTCACATGCCGACCTTCCAAGCGACTGACATCTTCGGCACAGGTGTGGGGTCATGTCCCAGTAGATTTTATTAAACTCCCTGCCGCAAGCGTCACACTTTACCTTCATAGCTCTATTGAATACGACCGTTTTCGATAAATAAAACTTCTATCTAACGAATCATGTTTCTTTCTCTTTGGCAATTGATATTCCTTTTTCCTTACGCAATCCCCAGGCGATAGCTCTTCCCGCCAATTCGAAAGGCCAGGGTATAAGCCTTTTGAGTAGATAAATGGGCCACATCTCGGGGGAGATCACATACTTCTTGTTTTTCTTGATTGCGCGCACAACCATTTTCGATATCGTCTCCGGTTTTGCAGCTATCGCCATAAGAAGCTTAAACCCGAGCTTTACTATGGTCCCACCCGTTATGCAAGCATAAAAAGGCGTTCTTACAACTCCGGGGTAAACGGTGGTTACCCCTATCCCGTGCCAGTACAATTCATAGCGCAAAGCCTCTGAATAACCGTCCACAGCATACTTCGTGCATGCGTAGGGACCCCAGGTGGGCACCGCGAAAAAAGCCTGCCCGCTCGAAAAGTTAACTATCTGCCCGCTTTTCTTCTTCATCATCTTGGGAGCGAAAGCTTTAACCATGTGAATGATACCCCAGATATTGACTCCAAGAAGGCATTCCCAGTCTTCCAGCGGTGTATCCACAACGTGACACATGTGGGCTATCCCCGCGCAGTTTACCAGCACATCAACGGCACCCCATCTTGAGTGGATTGTCTGCGCGAGCCTCTTCACCTGTTCCCAGCTTGTGATGTCAACGCAAAAGGTGTGCGCTTCACCGCCCAAACCCTCAACTTCCTTCGCGACATTGCCGAGCGCATCACCGCAGATGTCAACGAGGATAAGTTTTGCCCCTTCCTTCGCGAGGTCAAGAGAAAGGCATCTTCCCATCCCGCTTGCCGCTCCTGTGATAAGCACCGATTTGCCGCTGACCTCCCCGAGCTTCATTGCTACCTCCCCTCTGTTTCAAAAGAACCGCTTGGCGCTCAAAGGGCGTGACCACTTGACGATTTCGCTTCGCTACCGCCCCAAGCATCCAGCCCGGATCAAGCGGTCCCCGCCAAACATAAGGTAAGCATGTTTCCATGAGATTATATATCATCTCGCAGTGGACTCCATTGGGTATGAGAAGATCCATAACTTTCCCTTGAGATAGAAAGAAACGCTGAAAGTTATTATTTAATCCTTTTCAGAGCGGTTCTTGTTTAATGTATATTTAACCTCTGTGAGAAATCTGTTTTGACAACACCGATATTGAAAGAAAGGGAGGCCAATGAGCGGCGAGGATATCGATATTCTCTCTATCAACACCATCAGGGCGTTAACGGTTGACGCGATTGAGAAAGCAAAATCAGGACATCCCGGAGCTCCCATGGGACTTGCTCCGGTTGCATACACGCTTTGGACCCGCTTCTTACGCCACAATCCAAAAAATCCTCACTGGCCAGGACGAGACCGCTTCGTGCTTTCCGCGGGTCACGCAAGCATGCTCTTATACAGTCTCCTGTACCTGACAGGTTATTCCGTAACCCTTGATGACATCAAGGATTTCCGACAGTTTGGAAGCAAGACGCCCGGTCATCCCGAATACGGTCGTACCCCAGGCGTAGAGATGACCACGGGTCCGCTGGGACAGGGAATTTCAAGCGCTGTTGGAATGGCTTTGGCAAGAAAGATCCTGGGGGCAAGATTTAACAAGCCGGGTTTCGATCTTACGGACTACTACATCTTCGTGATCTCAAGCGATGGGGACCTCATGGAAGGTGTGTCCTCGGAAGCCTGCTCCCTTGCTGGTCATCTCGGGCTTGACCACCTGGTCTGTATTTATGACGACAACAAAATAACAATTGAAGGATGCACGGACCTGTGCTTCAGCGAGAACGTCGAGGAAAGATTTCGCGCCTACGGCTGGGAAGTCTTCAGAGCTCCCGATGCTAACGACATTCATACGGTAGCCGATCGAATCGAAGAAGCAATGAACGCTCAAGATAGGCCATCGCTTGTGATTGTGTCCTCCAAACTTGCGTGCGGCAGCCCCAACCTCGAAGGCTCGGAGAAAGCCCACGGCGCTCCCCTCGGAACAGAAGAGGCACGGGCAACAAAAGCGAATCTCGGCTTTGATCCGGACAGGGAATTCTACGTGCCCGAAGAGGTCCTCGGGCATATGCGAAAAGCGGTCGAAAAGGGAGAGGTGCTCGAAGCGGAATGGCAAGAAAAACTTAAAAGATACAAAAAGGAATACCCGGACGAGACGGCGGAATGGCACCGCGTAATCAGCGGGACACTCCCATCAGGGTGGGAGAAGAAAATACCCAGATTCGAGGCTCCGAATAAGATCGCCACGAGAACCGCCTCGGGTAAGGTGATTCAGTCGCTTGCCCCTGTAATTCCTGAATTGATCGGCGGCTCAGCTGATCTTGGTCCTTCGAATAACACCATTTTACCTGATTACTCAAGCATTCGAAAAGGAGACTACTCTGGGCGAAACTTGCATTTCGGAGTCCGCGAACACGGGATGGCGGCGATAGCCAACGGCATGGCTAGGCACGGGGGGCTTATCCCCTACTGCGGGACATTCCTCGTATTTTCAGATTACATGAGACCGTCAATAAGACTCGCCGCCATGATGGGTCTCCACGTCATCTACGTATTCACACACGACAGCCTCGGAGTGGGAGAGGACGGTCCAACGCACCAGCCCATCGAACAAATTTCCTCTTTGAGAACGGTTCCCGGCTTGACCATAATCAGACCCGCTGACGCAAACGAAGTGGGCGTAGCCTGGCAACTCGCCCTGGAAAGGAAAAGCCCGACCGCATTGATACTCACGCGGCAGGATATCCCCGTTCTCGACCGGAAAGAGCTTGCCGAGGCAAGCAATTTGAGAAAAGGGGGATACATTCTATACGAGAGCGCAGGCGCACCAGAAATCATTGTAATTGCCACAGGGTCGGAAGTGGCACTGGCTTTAGAAGCGGTTAAAAATTTGGAAGAAAACGGTACGCCGGCGAGGCTTGTCAATATGGCTTCATGGGAGATTTTCGAAGAACAGGATCAGGAATACAGAGAGATCGTGCTCCCCCCATCCATAAGGCGGAGGCTGGTTGTCGAGGCTGGATCAAGCCACGGCTGGGGTAAGTATATAGGACTTGAGGGAAAAGCGATATGCGCTGATAGGTTTGGAGTCTCAGCTCCGGGGACTCAGGCGATGAAAGAGTTCGGCTTCACAGTTGAAAATATTCTCTTTCATGCAAATCAGTTACTCCAAACGGAAGCTCAGTAAGAAATCAATGGCGATCTGATATACCAAATCCGAAAGGTCATCACCAAGGGATAAGCAAAGCAGCTTATATTTCCTTATGGGCATTTAAGACAGAACGTGAAGGTTTTCATCACTCCAAGTAAGAATTATTAAGCGTCTTTATTTCATGAATCGTATCGAAATACCTGAAGGAGAACCCTCAGAGAGGGACCAATGAAATTAAGATCTAATAATCTTGCACCTTTTATACTTTGCATCATCCTTGCTCTGACAGTGCTTCTTGCGCCGTGCTGCAAAAAGAGCGGGACTGAGCAATCCACTTCCATTCCCGAAAAAGCCGGAGAAACTGTAGAGGTGGAATCACCTGAATCTAAAAAAGACACCCCGAAAAGCGATAGCGGACAAAACGAAGAGAAGAACGAGGCGGAGGAAGAATCCGGAAGCGAAACTTTCGATGAATGGAGCGAGATATCCCGCGCAGCGATTCTTGCCGCGAAAACCAACAACCCAACTCTTCCCGAATTACGCGTTCTAACCCTAAAAAGACATGGTGACTGGGCGCGCGTTGACCTTGAACCTGTGGACCGGTCCACTGACGCGGCAAGCGTTTTCCTCAAGAAGTCAGGCGGAAAATGGGTTGTCTTCGACATGGGTACCGGCATAGGACCTGAGGCATATCCTGAAGCGCCGCATGAAATTTTCGAATGACGAGCCGCGGCGCAAATGATTCAGGTTGAAATCTACTCAGAATTAGGGAGAAAAAAATGGTAGCGGGGGCCGGATTTGAACCGGCGACCTCTGGGTTATGAGCCCAGCGAGCTACCAGACTGCTCCACCCCGCATCGCTTACCACTTATATTTATAGCATTAAATACATTAATTACAAGACCTCAAAAACCGTTTCCGGATGACGTGGGTCTCCCAACCGACCCTGGCAGGCTCCCAATTTTTCAAAACAAGTGGCGCCCGCAACCTCTATTTTGGTATTATACAATAGGTAACAGACATTAACAAAATTAATAAACTAAAACTATTAAACCTTTTTCAACAATGCCGATAATAATATTACGGAAGTGTTATTAAACAACAATAATTAACAGAAGCTATTGACCCCGCCGAAACGGAGGGCGATAATATATACCACTTTTCGGATAAGTCGTTTAGTTATTTGGGCACAGGCAAAGCTAAAGCTGCGCGTTAAATGCGAAGAGGTCGATTTGAGCAGGCAAAGTAACCAGCATAAGAGAAAATATTATCGATCTTTAATATCTGGTTTCGCGGCGGGATTGATCGCCGTCCTGCTCTTTTGTACCTCGTCCTTTGGAGTCCCCTCTGACCTTGCCTCCAAAAGCCAGCAAGCCGCACAGATATCAAGAGAAATAGACGCTCTCGACAGAGAACTTGACATTGCCACAGAGGCTTACAACAGAGTTAAATCCGAGCTTGACGTAATAACCGAGAAAGTAGATCAAACGCGCCAGCGGCTCTATGAGATCAGAATGAGCCTTAGAAAGCGGCGCGAACTGCTCAACAACCGCGCGGTGGAAATGTATAAGAACGGCAGGACGACCATGCTGGAAGTCCTGCTTCGCACGCGTGATTTCGCCGACTTCCTCGACCGTGCGGATTACGCTTCAAGAGTCGCCCAAAGCGATGCGAGGCTGATTAAAAGAATAAGAAAGGCGCGCGATTCAGTTGCCGAGGTCGAACGGCAACTCGCAGAGCAACAAAGACAGCAACAGGGACTCCTTCAGCAAGTCGCCGCTAAAAAGGCTGATATCGAGGCGAAACTTGCCGCAAGGCAAGCTCTCCTCTCAAGCATAAACCAGGAGATTCAGAGAATCCTTGAAGAGGAAGCAAGGAGGAGAGACGCTGAAGCCGCAGCCCTTCAGCAAAGAGCTAAAGAAGTCCTCGTCTCCGCTCCCGAAAGTTCAATCGCCAAGACCGCCATGAGATATCTTGGCGTCCCCTATCACTGGGCGGGAAACGGTCCGGGCGGGTGTCCTACCGGTGAGCACAGAATTTGCTTTGATTGCTCGGGGCTCACCAAATACGTTTACAGACTGCACGGAATCAATATTCCGAGAACCGCCGCGGCTCAGTTTGAATATGGCATTAAAATTCCTCTTTCCCAGGCCCGCCCGGGGGACCTTGTGTTTTTCGGAATGCCCCCACACCATGTTGGGATCTACGTTGGAAACGACATGTTCATACACGCGCCCAGAACAGGTGACGTGGTGAAAGTCAGCAGGCTTTCGGCGCGCAGCGATTTTTCTGGAGTGTGCAGATACACAAAGTCAAGGTAGTCCTCCTGTCCTTCCAAAAAGCGGTTTCCCCCGGTGAAAAATTAAATTTGCCTTTCTTATGCGCTCAAATGTAAATTATGCGAAGCAAGTCCGTGCCAAAACTGAACGCCATGTTGTTTATTTGAGCGCGAAAAGAATTTATGAGCGAACAACGAAAATGATTCGGGGGAATGACCACTCCAAAGGGATGAACACAGCAAGAATCGATGAGTTGCCGTTTCGCTTTCAGGTGCTTTTTATTCTGGTCCTGCTTGCATTAATCTCGGTAAGCGTTTTCCCCGGGTGCGCGAGCATCGGAGGGGACAGAAAATTCCCCGAGGGTAAAAAGAATAAAGTTGAGAAGAGCGGCGCTCAGAGCGAGAAACCATGGAGTTTCATTGTATGCGGAGACCCTCAGAACAACTATGAGGTGTTCTCGAGAGTCACAGAAGCAGCAAAATCTGTTGAATTCCTTATAGTAGCCGGTGATATAACGGGGAGCGGAACGGAGCAGGAATTCAAAACATTTTCATCCTTCATGGCTCAAAAAGGGGTCAGGTTTTACGCCATACCCGGAAACCACGATGTCGCAAGGGCGCCACCCGACACCCTGTTCGCGAAATATGTGGGGAAACCATCGCAATCTTTCTCGCACAAGAACTGCTTCTTCGTTCTGATAGATAACAGTTCCTCCAAGAAGGGTTTTTACAAAGAAGAGAGGGAACGCGTAAAAAAGGACCTGCAGGCCGCAAGGACAAGGGATTTCGACCACTTTATCGCAATTTGCCACGTCCCTCCTGGCTATCCTTATTCGCTCATGATGGAAGAAAGCGAAAGGTCGGCGATGGCGAACAACGATTACCTTGTGCCCCTGCTCGAGGAATTCGGTGTCAAGGAGCTCTTCTGTGGGCATTTCCACGCTTTCAGGCAGTATAAAGAGGACGGCCTTAGAATCACCATAACAGGCGGAGCGGGTGCGCCGCTTCACGCCTCCGAGAGAAACGGCGGTTACTACCACTATTTACTCCTGAAAGTTAGCGGTAAGAAACTTGAAATCCGGGTCGTCCGCATATGAAGGTTAAAACCGGTCCTTTAGAGAACATATAAGAGAAATATAAATACATGTTCAGAAGGAAAATGACGATAGTGATAATGTGAAAGCGTGTTCTTAGATGATTAGCGGAATTTCTACTTGAAGTATAACGCGACGCAAAGATGGGGAGAGCTTCAACAAAAAGCATACTTAAAGGGTTTTTCGAGGGCTATCCAGGGTCTGAAGTGGTCAAAAACCTGAAAGATGGCGCCTCACTTAACGTAACGGTGGGTAAAAATTCACTCACGGTTGTCAAAAGAGACGGAGAAATAATCTTTTGCAATGACGAGCACGAGGCGGATATCTCCGTTAGCCTGAACAAACCAACGCTCGAGTTCATCTGCTCATCAAGTGAAATCGATGAGCTTGTTTCCAGGGTTAAAAAGTGCGTAAACTCAAGCGATGGGTCTTATAAAATGAGCTACCGCATAAACGCGAGCCTGCCAAGCATGGCGGCCAAGGGATATCTGGGTTTCGCCAGACGCATGGGTTTGCTCTAATCCGCAAGCGCTCAAAGCCCAAGCTATTTTTTCTTCTGAGCCTGCTCATTTAAGCTCTTAAGTACTTCACCGAGCTGTTTTAAGTATTCACCGTACTGCGCCCAGTTTCCGGCTTTCTGGGCTTCCGTGGCTTTTTCGTAAATTTCGACCGCTCTCTGGGAAAGTTCGCTGATGTCAGCCGCTTTGGGCTTTTCCTCCTCTGTCTTGTCTGGCGGCACACCGGTAAATATCCTCTCAAGAGCTCTCTCAAGCGTCGTTTCCATCACAACTTGCTGCCCGTAGGCGAGTATTACCCGCTTGATCTGGGGTATCCTTATCTGGACCGCCTGGAGGTAAAGGGGCTCAACGTAAAGAATAGAACCCTCTATCGGAATGACAAGAAGGTTGCCCCTGATGACCTGCGAACCCTCCTGCCTCCAGAGCGAAAGCTGCTGACTTATCATAGGGTCCTGCTCAATCCTGCCTTCTATTTGCTCCGGACCGTAAATAAGTTTCCCTGCGGGGAAAGCGAAATTAATCAGCTCACCGTATTTATCCCCGTCCATCCTTGCCGCAAACCAGGAAATCATATTCTCCCTTTTGTGCGGCACAAACGGAAGGAGAAGAACCATCTCCTCTTTGGGCTCATCGGGCAGTTTCATTATCAGGTAGTAGGGAACCATCTCCTGCGCGCCCTCGTTGTAGGTCTCTTTGGGAAAATCCCACTCATCCTCTTTGTTGTAAAACTGGCGGGGTTCGGTCATGTGGTAAGTCCTGAGCATGTTTGCCTGGATGATGAAATAGTCCTCCGGGTAGCGCAGATGCTTTCTTAGACCCTCTGGCATCTTGTCAAATGACGTGAATATCCTCGGGAAGATCTTCCTGTAAGTCATGATCACCGGGTCTTTTTCATCGATCACATAAAGCCAGACTTTGCCCGTATAAGCGTCAACAACCGCTTTGACGGAGTTCCTGATGTAGTTGCCAAACCCCTGCGTATGTTCGCTGTATGGGAAGTAATCGCTCGTCGTGTAGGTGTCTAAAATCCAGTAAAGCTTACCGTCATCGCTTATTACAATGTAGGGGTCCCTGTCCAACTTCAAGAAAGGCGCGCACCGGGAAACCCTTTCCCGCACATCCCTGAAATAAAGAACCTGAGAGTCTCCTTTTATCTGGCCGCTGAACAGCATGTTCGGGTCAAGGAATCTTATGGCGAAGAGAATTCTCCTCCATATGCCCTTTACATAGACCCCTCCCCTACCCTTGTATTTCGTATAAACCTGTTTATTTTCCACGGGGTAGTCGAATTCGTCCTCCGTGGTGCCCACAACCACATAATTGGATGTTTGCTCCCCAAAGTATATTTCCGGTCGGGTCAGTTTGAGGTCAGTCTCGCCACGCGGGGGGATATCTTTGAGTACAAAGCGAGGATTGCCTTCACCCGTTACGTCGTTGCTCGGGGCAACCATCACGCCGTATCCATGCGTGTATACGAGAACCTGATTTATCCATGTCTTCGCAGCAGAGGGAAGGTTTGCTTGAACCATCTCCCGCGCAGCTATCATGACCTGTCTGTAAACGCCATCAATCACGTACCTGTCAACATCCACATCGGTGAACCCGTAATACTGCCTTATTGCCTGAAGCTGCTGACACACGTCGACCATGGGGCGGGTGTCCCACAGGCGTACGTTGTCAATGGTCAGGCGGTTTTTATTGATCAAATCCATCGTGAGGTTTTCCTCAGCAGGATAAGGTTTTCTCTTGACCTTGTTTATGTCATAGGCAACGCGGGTAAAATCTATGTTGTGCTTCAGATACGCTGCTTCAAGTCCCCTTTCATTTGGCTTGACCTTATAGTTTTGCATAATGAGAGGAACGATGGAGCCCGCGATAATTGTGACGATCACAAGTGATCCAACGGCTATCATGGGAAGAATCCATCCCCTATAGCGGACATTCGCAAGTAGCACGACGGCGGCGAGAATAGAGAGAACGAACAGTATCCAGTATGCAGGGATGCGGGCTTTCAAGTCAGTGTACCCTATGCCATAGACCGCGCCTTCCTTGTTGAACAGCAATTCATACATGTCCAGTCTGTACATGAATGCTTTAATGAGAAATATCGCGGCAAGAAGTATTGAAAGGTGTCCCTTTACCTTCGGGGCAAAGATCCCGCTGCCCCGCTGAAAGCGGATACCGCCGACAAGAAGGTATATGAGCCCCGTGATTATGAATATGAAAATGACCGAACCTAAAAGCCAGGAAGCCAGCGCTCGCAGGAAGGGAAACGTGAACATGTAAAATCCAGCGTCTTTTTGGAATATCGGGTCACTCTTACCGAAAGATGTGTGATTCAAGAACTTGAGCACCAGCTCCCACTTGCCGCCCCATCCAATACCAGCGAAAAAAGCGGTAACGGCGCAGAAAACCACCACGACGATCTTCACGACCCTTGACCATGTTTCCTGAATCAGTTTGACGATACCCTCAAGCGGTGACCCGGCCAGATCAATTCTTTGCTCAGGTGTAAGCTTTCTCGCGACGTGAATGTTTGTGTAGATGATCGCGAAGAATATCGCGCCGAAAACGAGCACCGAAACTATCTTCGCGATCAGGGTTTTCCAAAACAAGCTCTCGAAGCCAAGCTGATTGTACCAGAGCGCGTCAGTGTAAAAACTAGCGAAGGGGGCTATGATTAGGAAAAAAATAAAAAGCAATGCGATTATCACAAGAAGAATTATTCTCGGCTTCGTAAAACCCTTCTTCAAGCCGTCGCCGAAACCAGAGGTTTTTGGATCAGTTATTCTCCTAGACCATTCGCCAAAATCAATTATCCTTCGATTTCCAGATCCCAAAATGCCTCCTTCCACCTGTCGTTATTTTCTTGTATTCCTCGACGACCTTAGGCAATACCTCCCCCGCTTTTCCAAGCAATATTAGGTCGGCTATTGGATCATAAGGGGTACTCGCGATGTTCACGAATATAATGTTTGCCCCCGCTCTTTTGGCGTAGGTTGGTATAGAAGCGGCGGGATACACCTCGAGTCCGCATCCAATGACAAGCATGAGATCGCACTCACTTGCAAGTTCGTTTGATCTCTGCAATACCGAGGCGTTAAGCGGTTCACCGAAAAGCACAACATCCGGTTTTACCACCCCCCCGCAGGAAAGACATCTCGGGATCTCTCCCTGGAAAGCGGATACCTTGATTTGCTCATAAGTGTGCTGTTTGCGGCAAGCAAGACATGTACCGGTCCTGTAAGTACCGTGCAATTCGAGCACAACGGTGCTGCCGGCCCTCTGGTGAAGGTGGTCAATGTTCTGGGTTATCACCGCATCGCATTTTCCAAGCCTCTCCAGCTCAGCAAGTGCAAGGTGGGCTGGATTCGGCTCGGCATTTTCAAGAAGAGGGTGCAGATCAGCCGCCATCTCCCAGAACTTCGAAGGATCGCTGATGAACGACTCAAACGTCGCGTAAACGACAGGGTCGTATCTGGTCCACAAACCCCCTGGAGATCGGAAATCGGGTATTCCGGATTCAACTGATATCCCCGCGCCGGTCAAAGTGACCACTTTTCTTGCCGCGTCAATCATTCGTGCCGCCCGCTCGATGATATCGTCCTTTTTCCCCATAACGTCCTCCATCATTCATTAAAGACGCGGATTTCTTTCCTCAGTGAATACGTCTTATGGAAATCTAAATTCCCCAGATTTTGGAATAGTTTAACATAAGGAATGAAAAGCGTATCTTTTTATCAGAAAACCTCTTGGTATAAGGGGAAGTTTCTGGCAAACTCCTGGATTTCGGAACGCACCCGCGCGAGAGCCATGCTGTCATGTCTTTTCTCGAGAGCAGAAGTTATCAAATCACCGAGAAGATCCATGTGCTCGGGACGCATCCCCCTTGTTGTGATAGCCGGAGTCCCTATTCTTATTCCGCTTGTTATGTTTGGTGGGGCAGGGTCATAGGGAATCTCATTCATGTTCACGTTTATATCAACGGAATCGAGTATTTCCTGGGCCTCTTTTCCCGTTATCCGCATCGGTCTTAAGTCTATCAGGAACAAATGGGTATCGGTGCCTCCGGAAACAACCCTTAGCCCGTTTGAGGCGAGCTTCTCCGCCAAAACCCTGGCGTTCAGCACCACTTCTTCCGCGTAACTTCGGAACTTCGGTTTGCTTGCTTCCTTAAAACAGACTGCCTTCGCGGCAATCACATTCATCAGCGGTCCACCCTGGGTTCCCGGAAAGACGGAAGCGTCTATTCTTTCAGCGTACCTCTGTTGCGAGAGAATAAATCCTCCCCGCGGTCCCCTCAGCGTCTTGTGCGTTGTGCTTGTCACGACATCCGCGTAAGGAACAGGGCTCGGATGAGCTTTTCCCGCTACCAGACCGCTAAAGTGAGCCATGTCAACCATTAAAACCGCACCCACCTCATCGGCGATCTCGCGGAATTCCTCAAAATCTATCCACCTTGAGTAAGAGCTGCCGCCCGCGACAATGAGTTTTGGTTTTTCCGTCTCGGCAATGACCCTTACCTCATCGTAGTCGAGCTTCTCTGTTTCCCTGTTGACGGAGTAATGAACAACCTTGTATAGCATTCCAGAAAAGTTGGATTTAGCCCCGTGCGAAAGATGACCTCCCGAGGAAAGGTCCATCGTCATTATGGTGTCTCCAGGCTTAAGCATAGAAAAATAAACCGCCATATTTGCCTGCGTGCCGGAATGAGGTTGAACGTTAGCGTGTTCACTACCAAAAAGCGACATCGCCCTGATTCTGGCAAGCTCCTCCACCTCGTCAACAAATTCGCAGCCGGAGTAATAACGCTTTCCGGGATACCCTTCAGCATATTTATTGGTGAGCAGACACCCGGTTATTCTCAAAATTTCCGGAGAAGCGTAATTCTCGCTCGCGATGAGATTTATCTTGGCGCGCTGCCTTTCGAGTTCGCCTTTTAACGCTTCGTAGATCTCCGGGTCGAAGAGCTTGAAAGAGTCGAGCTCCCTGTCCATGTGCTACCCCCGATTGCGATCAAATTCTCATTTGCCTGATTATTCCAACCCTCAGCAATACCGCTAACCAAAATGTCAGAAAACGCGGCTTTAAGCCACAGCAAATCCTACTTTAAAGCACTCTCGATCTTTGATATCTTTTCAATTCGCCTAACGTGACGCTCCTCCCCAGGCTTTACTCCCGCGAAATCCGTGTTGAGAAAAACATGAAGGATGGAAAGTGCCAGATCAGTTCCAATAACTCTACCGCCGAGAGTGAGAACGTTAGCGTCATTATGTTGACGCGCGTACCTTGCGCTGAACTCGTTACTGCACAGAGCCGCCCTTATTCCCGGAAACTTGTTGGCGACTATTGACATTCCGATACCCGTTCCACAAATGAGAATGCCGAAGCGCGCATTCCCCGAGATGACGTCGCGGGCAACTGGCTCCGCAAAATCAGGGTAGTCGCACGGTTCATCAGAGAGAGTGCCCCGATCTATAACCTCATATCCCTGATTTTCCAGATACTTGATAATCTGGCGCTTGAGATGAAATCCCGCATGGTCCGAACCGAGCGTGATGATTTTACTAACATCCCTGTGCTGCATTAAGAACCTCCGCTCTCGAATGGAAAGATTCTAACATAAAGAGCTGCTCCGATAATCGCAGGCTCAAAAGGGGGTCGGTGGCAAGTAGATTTTAGGACGCGATACCTTCCTCACCGTCAAAACCGGGCGCCTTTCAGCTATCATCAATGCCAAGTACGCTCATTATCATCTCCCGAGAAAGCGCCCCTTCCCTTAAAATCTTAAGACCGCTCGTCACATCCACCACCGTGGACTCGATTCCCTTAGGGCATACGCCCACATCAATAAAAAAATCAACGAGTTCAACAAGCCTCGGATTTATCTGGCTGGATTGACCTGGCGGCGGCTCTCCAGAAAAGTTCGCGCTCGGGACAACGAGAAATCCCGACTTCTTTATCAGTTCAATGGTCAGCGGGTAATCAGGCATTCTAAGGCCTATCTTGTCTGCGGGTTGATATGCGAGCTTTGTGTTCGGCTTTCTACCAACAACGATTGTCAGCCCGCCGGGCCAGAAACGCTCGATCAGTTTCTTGCAAATTTCTCCCTCTATGAAAGCGATTTCGGCGGCGTGTTGGACGCTTGAAACCTGAATGGGCAAAGGTTTTGAAAAGGGGCGATCTTTTATTCTGTAAATCCTCTCCACCGATTCCAGTTTCGTCGCAAGTGCGGCAATACCGTAAACCGTGTCAGTTGGAATAATCCCTATACCGCCCGAACTGAGTATCTCCGCCGCCTGATTGATTAGGTCCTCAGGAATTACTCCGTTCTCAGCGACGATTTTAAGCGCCATACAAACCACCTCGTACCAGCATTATCCCGGCTTGCTTGCCACTAAAATCCTATTTTTGCCGGCAAGGTCCCTGTAAAAATTCACTACTTTCCAACCGCTGAAAATTTCACGTGATAGCATCTCGGTCTGCGATGGGTCGATCTCCAGTAGAAGGAACCCATCCTCACTTAAAAAATCCGGAGAAAGCGCCGCAATTCGCCTGATAATGGACGTTCCGTCCGGTCCGCCATTTATCGCTTCGAGGGGCTCAAAAAACCTCACTTCCGGCTCGAGAGTTCCGATCACTCTTTCAGGAATGTAAGGCGGATTTGAGATTATCATGTCGAAACGGTCAACCCCGGGTCGGAGACCGGAGAAAAGTTCGCTTGAGATCAGCCTCACCCGGTTTACAAGCCTATGGTTTTCGATATTTTCCCTTGCGACCTTTAAAGCCAGGGGGTTTATGTCAACGGCTGTAACATGAGCGTTCTTTCTCATCGAAGCGATTGCTACTGCAATATTCCCGCATCCGGTCCCGATATCAAGAACATTCACCGACTCTCTGCCCATCTCCGAAAGCAAACCAAAAGCCTTTTCGACGAGTATTTCCGTCTCCGGACGTGGAATGAAAACCCCGGGCGAAACCTTCAGATTAATCCCGTAAAACGAAGCCGCGCCGGTTATGTATTGAAGGGGGAACCTCTTCCCCCTGAGCCGGATTTTTTCGAGGTATTCCCTCGTAATTTCCGGTGAAATCTCCTCTCCGTACAGAGCGTAAATGCCCGCGCGCGAGAAACCAAGCGTCTCTTGGAGAATGATTTCAGCATCCACTCTTGCTGTGGCTATTCCGCTATTTTCAAGATGCCCTGCTGCCACCTGGATACACTCAGCGATTTTCAAGATTCTGCCATCTCCTTGAGCGCTTTTGCCCTTTCGTCCTCTATGAGCGAGTCTATCAGTTCATCAAGCTCGCCGTCGATTATTGATTCGAGCCTGTATAAAGTAAGCCCTATCCTGTGGTCCGTAACCCGCCCCTGCGGAAAGTTGTAAGTTCTGATTTTCTCGCTTCTCTCGCCACTGCCCACCTGAGTTTTTCTTCTTTCCGCTTCTTCGTGCGCTCGCTTTCTGCGCTCTTCGTCAAGCAGCCTCGCGCGCAAAATACGAAGCGCTTTCTCTTTGTTTTGAAACTGCGATTTCTCATCCTGGCATGTCACGACTATCCCGGTTGGTTTATGCGTGACCCTAACAGCAGAATCGGTGGTGTTTACAGATTGACCACCGGGACCGGTGGAGCGGAAGACATCTATCCTTAAATCGGAAGGGTCGATCTCCACCTCCACCTCTTCGGGTTCGGGAAGAATGGCCACCGTGGCGGTGGATGTGTGAATTCTTCCACCAGATTCAGTCACCGGAATCCTCTGGACCCTGTGGACCCCGGATTCGAATTTCATTCTCGAATGGACGTCATCCCCTTTGATAGAGAAGATTACCTCCTTGAAACCACCGATGTCAGAAGGCGATGATGACATGGGTTCAACATCCCACCCTTTTCTCTCCGCGTACCTTGTGTACATCCTGAACAAGTCGGCGGCAAAAAGTGCGGCTTCCTCACCGCCCGCGCCCGCCCTTATCTCCACAATGATGTCTTTGTCCGCGTCCTTATCCTTGGGTATCAACATGAGTTTCATGCTCTCGGATAAACGCTCTATCTCCGCCCGAAGCCTCGATGCCTCATCCTCCAAAAACCCAATCATTTCAGGGTCCCTCTCGGAACGAAGCATCTGTTCAGCTTCCGCGAGCTGGTCCGAGAGCATCCGGAAGCGGTCATACAATGAAACGATTTCCTCAATGGAAGCCCTTTCTTTTACCAGCCGTACATACCGCTTGTTATCCGCGATAACCCCGGGGTCGCCAAGAAGCCCGTCAATCTCTTCGATTCTTCTCTTCAGCGCCTCAAGTTTTTCAAACATGTTCGCACCTGGATCACTTATATCGTTTTTGGACAAAATGAAACAAAACTCCCATGAAACGTCAGGGTCCCGCAGCAGCCATAGCAAAAATACTGCGGAAAGGATGAAGCCTAACGGCGAGGGAAATTACCCTCTGAATAATTATCTCACATGAGTGCACCGGTTTTTTTCTGAAATCCATAGCCGGGAAAACCCTGCGTATTCCCGCTTTATACAAATCTCATGCAAGCCTATATGAATTGCCCTTTTTTAAACCCCCGCTTTGCGGACAGGGAGTTTATAATCCTGTCTTAAGTTGAATGTTGCCGCAAACGGTGAAAACACTTGAAAGACCGCCAAATAACGCGAAGATAAAGCGCGGCTTGGACGATCTTGGTTGATTATTTCTCAAAGTAAGATTTCGAGGAGCTAACCCCAGTCTGTCCGGAAGCCCGTGCCGCCTTGAGGCCAGTTAAAAATTATGGCTTCTTTAGGGCAAACATACCAGCAGGCTGCGCATTCCATACATCGGGCGAGACTTCTCACGCGCGCTTTTTTGTCATGTATCTCAAAGCATTCACCCAGGCAAACTCTCACGCAACAGGCGCAGCCGTCACATTTCTCGTCTATGACACGAACGAAATCCCCCGTGACCCCGATCCAATCCACACCGGGGACCTCATCGGGAAACATTTCCAAAGCTAACACCCCCAAACTCTTTGTCCTCCATGCTAACTCTTGTCATTAATGGGGCATTTGAACCGCTGTATCAGGGTACGCTGACCGAATCCATTGCCCTTCATGCTAATTTTTCTCATAGCCTTCCAGATTGAAGATTCATGCAATCGACTCTGTCCGCTTCAAAGTGCCCTATGCCCTTTCCGATTCACATAACAAACCGCGTATAATAATTCATCGACTTAAATCTAAGGTCGCTCGAAAATACGCGGGTCGGACCATTTGATGAGCTCAACTGATACATCGCTAATGCGGGACGTGAGGGGCTCAAGTTTTGCCCAGAAATTCAGGAAACCCTTAAAAAAAGGAAGTAGCAAACCCATCAAGGGGTTTGCAACCACGCAAACGGGCTCAAGCACACGGGCAGCAAATCTTATAAAAGGCGAAAAAAATCTGAGCGTTATGGCAAACCCTCTGATGAAACTCTTAAACAGAAAAGAGGAAAATGTACCTTTCATTGCGGAATTCACGCCTTTCCTGTCAGCGAAATCCCTTTGGTCATAACGCTCGTATACCCAGTTGTAGTAATAACGGAAAAACATCCTTATCCAGGAGTCAATGATCATGGGGTCCTCTCTTATGAAACGAAGTATCATTTTGAGAAGCGGGGTGCTAACGTGGGTGAAGCAAGCAAGACCCCAACCCCTGTGCACATACTTCTTTAGTTCCTCGAAATCGTGAAGGTCCTGAGCAAAACGCAAGTTGTAACGGTTTGTCCCTGAGATCGACCACTGTATCATGGGATGGTCTCTGACTCGCTCCTCGTAGCGTTTGAGAAATTCTTTAGATGTGTCATTTGAGAAAAGGGCTTCAATCGCCACATCCGCGGCTATATCAGCGGAGAACCATGCGGCGGGAACCCCGTCGCAGAGTTCTGTCCCCTCAAGCCCAGCGGCGTCACCGATCAGTATCATCCCGTCCGTGCACGAAGGCATATTTCTCAGCCGCTTATCCAGACCCACGAAAATCTCAAACGTTTCCCACATGTGAGCACGCAATTTCACACGCGGCTGGACCTCATCCCTCCACCAGGGAAGCTTCGTGGTGATATTGCGATGATATTCGAGAAACGCTTTTCTCAAGTTTGAAACCCTTCCTTCCCCAAGGGAGAGGCATTGGTCCTGACAGAAATGAACGCTCCGCCTATACGGCCATACCATCAAACCATTCCCGTAACCGAGAGGAGGAGCCAGATTCTCTTCATCCCACGCCCAGCAAAATCGCAGCGTATGCCCCAGAACGGTGTCAACATCCTCCTTGCTCATTTCGTAGTCGTATACATCGGCAAGGGATATAACTTCGGGCGGGTACTTCTCCCTCACGCCGGCTTTCACCGCAACAAGCCCTTGCGAGCCCTCAGCGTCAATAACGATGCGCGCTCTTATTCTTTCACCGTCCTCGGTTATCACACCCGCGACCTTTCCATCCTCCTTTATCACATCCGCAACCGTGGTTGACGTCCTCAGTTCGCAGCCCGCATTCACAGCCATTTGCGCTTCCCACTCGCAGAAAGGCCGGCAGTATGCGTTGTAACCAAAAGCGATAACCGGAGAAAAAGGTTTGGGGATTCGCAATGAATCGTCTATCTCAATATCGCAAGAGTCGATGTCCCGGATAATGTAATTTATGATTCCGTCAACGGGCCGCTCGATTGGCGGGTTTCCCTCTCTGATGAAATCGGGACCGAAGAGGAAGCCATGAAAAGGGATGGTCAGCCCGGAGATCACCTTCTCCCCCACCCGAGCCGACCTTTCAAGCATCAAGGTTTTCAAACCCGCCCGAGCGCATTTGACCGCCGCGACCGGACCGGCAAAACCAGCCCCCACAATGATGACATCATATTCTTTAGATTCTTCCGTTTCTTTTTCCAAATTTTCCCTCCCGTCAGTCGAAGCTTTTGGCTGGATTAACGAGCAACAGAGAGCCAGCCGTAACGGTATTGATAATCTTGTGAGAGTGTTGAAAACTTAAAAAATGCTATTTCCGAGCAAGCAAAAACATATATGTCTGTATGGAACCTCAGAATGCCCCAAATTTTCACGTTGAGTCTTTTATAACCTATCTGAACGCTCTGATTCCCCCCTGGAATTGTTGAAAAGAGGGAAAAAGGAAATCATGGCGGCATTGTAGATTCCACTGTTCGAAAGACATCAAATAGAGAGACCTTATCCTGGTTTTACGGATTCCAATTGGAAGTCTTAAAAGCAAAGCCTCACGTTTTTAATATCAAAAGTTGTATGATTTTAGGGTGATTGAAGCCTCGGTTATCAAATCTCAAATCAGGACTTTTTTGAGGTCTTTGATTTTGCCTCGAGGTGCTGAGCGTACCTTCTCCTGAACCTCTCCACTCTTCCGCCCGTATCCACGAGCTTCTGGCGTCCGGTATAGAACGGATGACACTGGGAACATATCTCAACGTGAAGTTCGGGTTTCGTTGACCTCGTGACAAATGTCTCACCGCAGGAGCACCGGACAACCGCTTTCATATACTCGGGATGTATTCCCTTCTTCAAAACCTCTTCACCTCTCTGTCAAAAATCCAAGATATGTTAGCACAAGGAATTCTTCTAAACAAGCTGAGGGTCTTTGCCTCCCCTCCATCCAGACGCTCGCGCGAAACCAGGTCACTTGAGCCCCTGCGTCTCCTTTATCTGAGCAAGGAATTCCGCGTTGCTTCTCGTTTTCCTGATCCCATCAATTAAAAGCTCAATCGCGGCGCTCGGATCCAGTGAATGGAGGATTCGCCTGAGCCGCCAAACTTTCGTTGCCTCATCCGGGTCGAGTATCAGCTCTTCTTTCCTCGTGCCTGATTTCTCTATCTCTATTGCCGGGAATATTCTCTTGTCGGCAAGTTTCCTGTCGAGATGAATCTCCATGTTTCCGGTTCCCTTGAATTCCTCGAAAATCACCTCATCCATACGGCTGCCCGTATCCACAAGCGCGGTCGCGATTATCGTCAGGCTTCCTCCGTACTCTATGTTCCTTGCGGCACCGAAGAATCGCTTTGGCGGAAAAAGAGCGGTAGAGTCAACACCGCCTGAAAGGATGCGACCGCTTGCCGGGGTGCTCAAGTTATAAGCCCTCGCAAGCCTTGTGATGCTGTCAAGCAGTATTACGACATCCCTGTTATGCTCCACGAGCCTCTTTGCTCTTTCCAGGACGAGCTCCGCGACCGCGATATGATTGTCACTGGGTTGGTCAAACGTGGAAGATATCACCTCGCCCGTGACCGACCTCTCCATATCGGTGACCTCTTCCGGGCGTTCATCTACTAGGAGTACCATCAGATATACTTCGGGGTTATTATCGGTGATGCTGTTGGCTATCTGTTTTAAGACCGTGGTCTTTCCCGCTTTGGGCGGTGATACGATCAAACCTCGCTGACCCTTTCCTATGGGGGCGATGAGGTCAATAATTCTACCGGTAATGGAAGAGTTCTTCGTTTCGAGCCGGAGCCGCTCCATTGGATACAAGGGAGTGAGCGTCTCGAACTGTTTTCTGTGCATCGCGACTTCCGGATCGTCGCCGTTTACGGATTCTATCCTCAAAAGCGCGCTGTACTTCTCCGAATCTTTGGGCGGTCTTACCTGACCTCTGATCTCGTCCCCTCGCTTAAGCCTGAACCTCCTTATCTGGGACATGGAAACGTATATGTCTTTTTCGGAGGCAAGGTATCCCTGAGTTCTCAAAAATCCGTATCCATCAGACAGAATGTCAAGGATTCCGCTTCCAACGCCCTCGCCGAGTTCTTCCTTTGTCGGTTTTGCTTCGACCTCGATGTGCTCCTCCTCCACGATTTCCGCGGGTTTTTCATCTGTTAGAGCTCCCACTTCCCGCAATATCAAATCGATGAGCTCTTTTTTGCGATACTTCTTAACACCTTCAATCTCAAGCGCCTGCCCTATTTCTTGAAGCTCGGTTAGGAGTTTGTCCTCAAGAAGTTTCCTGTCAACAACATCCATTGCCTGTTTAACCTCCTCAATTTTTTCCGTCCTAAAGATCTTTTATCTTCTCCCAATCGGCTTTAAAACGCTCTATCCCGATATCAGTGAGAGGATGCCTGACCATTGCCTTAAATACATCGTAGGGAATAGTCGCAATATGCGCTCCGGTTAAAGCGGCTCCAACTACGTGCTGAGGATGTCTCAGAGAAGCCGCGATTATCTGCGTTTCAATTCCGTAATATTCGAATACCTCCACGATTTCTTCTAAAACGCGCAGACCGTCGTTACCGATGTCGTCAATCCTGCCGAGAAAAGGACTCACGTACGTTGCGCCGGCCGCAGCCGCGAGCAGAGCCTGATTTGCCGAGAAAACAAGGGTACAGTTCGTCTTAATATTTTCATCGGAAAGCGCCCTAATAGCCTTTAGACCCTCAACGCATATGGGTATCTTCACGTTAATGTTGGGCGCTATGGACGCGAGCTTTCTTGCCTCCTTAATCATTCCCTGCGCATCTTCCGAGATTACCTCCGCGCTTACCGGACCTTTCACGAAGGATGTGATCTCCTTTATGCAATCTACGTAGCTTCTCTTCTCTCTCGCCGCAAGGGTAGGGTTTGTGGTAACTCCTTCCAGGACGCCCCAGCCATGTATTTCCCTGATATGTTCAACATTTGCGGTGTCAATAAACAGTTTCAATTCAAACCTCCTTTTCGGGATAATCAGGTTGACCTGCTCGAAGAATTTCCCAAGCACTATGGATCATCGACACTCAGGCTTTCAAACCCTGCGATTTTACGACGCTATCCGACCCCGCGGTGCTTTCACCGAAAATACTGCTTATCACGAACTCCACAATCTCGCTGACGGTATTGTCGAGATTGTAGCAGTGAAAAACAGGCACATTCTCTCTCTGGGCAAGCTCAAGAAGGTACTCCTGAATCTTCCTTATCGAAGACAGATTTCTTATGTACCTATAATAAGGTCTTGCCCCCTCTGTTTCTACCTCCCTTATTTCAAAATGACTCCTGTGCTGAGCCTCGTCATCGACAGCCAGAACCATCTGCAGGACGTAAGCATCCTTGAAAGCCGAAGGCTCGATAATTCCCGGTACGATATGCGCGCCCTCCACGATAAAGTTAGTTCTCTCAAGCGCGGCGCGCTCGATGATCGCCCTTATGCCCACCCAGACCATCGCTGCCTGTTCTAAAAAGCCGAGAATTACCTTATCGGTGGTCTGGGGAAGGGGGATTCTCATCGACTCATACGCGTTAAAAGAAGAACTGTATAAAGCAGGCATCAAATCAGGCGAAAAAAGCGCCCGCATGACCTCTCTTACTGCGTCAGTCGAAACCTGCCTTATAATCCCGAGCCTGTTTGCAAGCATTGTCGACACGGTCGATTTCCCGACACCGGTGGCGCCGCCTATCAAGAGAATTATCGGACGGTTAAGAGTCGCAAGAGACTGCCATTTCCGGTATATTTCCACGTAGCGCGGACCGGCCTCTCTCTCCAAAATCACCTCCGCCGTCCTCCTGACATGGTCCATTGTCACTTCGGGATTTCCCTCATCACGAAGAGTCTCATGAATAACGGAGGCGATATGATAAGCCTTGTCTGGGGGAAGACCGGTAGCTGTTAAGGTGGTGGCCATCAATCCCTTTGAGTATGGAAGATGGTGCTCCTCGTCGGTGATTATGATCTTCTGAAGCCTTTCAGCCATTCAAGCGACCTCCAATTTTTCGGGACAGTCCCGCCCGCCTGGCTCAACAACCCCTGTTTAATCTTTCCTGGCAACGCTCCTGCGCAATTGACAGAATTCTTCCGATCTCCTTATCCAGATCCCCCTCAACGGACACGAGGTTGTTGTCCATGTACACCAGATCGATACCCAGCTCTTTTGCCCTACTTGAGACCGTGTCAACGCCAGCGGCTTTCAGTTCCGTTACGAGAACCTCAACGCCCCTCAAGTCTTTCAAGTCATCGCGGAGCCTTCCCCTGTTGGCAAGATTCGGGCTTGTACCTACAACATCGGCTTCGTACTCTTCTTCAAGATGCTTAGCCTGGATTTGTACTGCCCGACCGGGCGCCGTGCTTGTAAGGAATACCCTCCTGCCCCTAATGTCTCCGAGAGGTCGAGGTCTGAAAACAGTCTTTAGAACTCTTATCTCGGGATTTATGGACCGGATCCCGCCAATTAGTTTTTGAAGTTTCCTGTTGGGTACAAGAAAATCCTCACACATTGTAACCAGAACGAGGTCCGAAAGCAAGACTTTGCAAGAACCGAGGTATCCAAGCACATTTTCCACCGGCTGAAGGGCGGAAACCACAAGCAGCACCGCGTCCACCCCAACCGGTGGGATTGCGGCTCCGCTTCCCTCGCAGAGCACCACGTCGCAGTCAATCTTTGATACTATCACCGCGCCTTTTGCCACGTTGGAATAGAAAGGCATGCCAACCATCCCGCCGCCGCAACGCCTGCACCCCACCGCAATCGCCCTTCCCATCATTGCGTCCTCAAAGTGGTCGCTCGCGGCGTGCTTTCCCGCCCTTGCGATCTCGATGAGGAAATCATCGTCAACCTGAGAGGGCTTGTCGATGACTTCGGGAGCGGCTGGACCTCCCCTGCCCATAGTAAGCACGCAAGGCTTAAGACCCAGCTGAATGAGGAACCTTAGAATGTACCCGGATACCGCAGTCTTACCCACTCGTTTGCCAGAGCCCCAAATTCCAATGCCGGGCTTTTCAAATGAGTACGGCATACTCGGAGCATCGAACTTGAAATCCGCTCCCTCATAGGACACACCCGAGGCCAGCACCCTGCTTGCAATGTGAAACCGCTCTGTGTAACCCACCACTGGTTCATCCGAAAGGTCTATGACGCGCTCTACCTTATGGTTAGAAATCGCTGTCGTAATCGCCTCAACTGGAGTTTTTCCCGTGTACACCGGAACGCCGCGGTAGTTGATGCTTTTAAGATCTTCAAGCTTTTCGGTTCCCCCAAGAAAGGCTATCGCTGAAATCGAGAATCCGCGCTCGCTTTCAAGGAAACGAAGTGTGTCAACAATGACGTCCGGATAGTGTTCCCCGTCAACCAGCACGATTACGGGCATTCTGTTATCGACCATGGTTTACCCCTGGTAAATGTGGAAAATCAAGCCGCCTACGGGAAAACGCTTTCATCAACAGCCACTCCCACCTCAAGGTTTTTGGCTTTCGGTCTTATGGGAAACCTGACGATCTCTATGCTTTCGCCGAAAGGATGCTTCCTTGTAACGGAACATTCCCCATCCTTGATTTCGACAATGTTGTAGCAGGGTTTTGCGTATCCCCTCAAGCGCAGAGAAGAAACAGTGCCCACGTTCACGACGTAAAAGTCCTCAAAATGCCAGGCGTGAGGAACATGTTTGTGACCGGCCAACACAAGGTCAACCCCCACATCAACGCAAAGTTTGAGGAAATCCCCGGCGTCCTCGATTATGTTTCTTTCCCTACCCGTTCCCGGTACGGGCAAGAGGTGGTGATGCAGGGCGACAATCTTGAAATCCCCAGGCCTATTGAACTTTTCAACCATCCACCTGTAGTTCTGCCTTCCAAGCCTTCCCTGGTCAAGATCAGGCTGAGAGGAATCCAGAGCGACAAGGGTCACGCCGGGAAGATAGACAACGTTGTTCCTGTCGCCGAAAATATCCTCGAAATGGACGTAGCCCACGTTTCGGGAATCGTGGTTCCCGGGTATTACCGAAATATTTTTGCATTCGAGGTTTCCCAAAAAAGCATATGCCGCGGAATACTGCTGTCTGAAGCCATCGTTCGTTATATCCCCAGAGACCAGAATCACGTCAGGCTTAATCTCGTTTATCTCGACTATGGCTCTATTTAGCAGATTGGAAACAAAATGGTTCGAACCGATATGAATATCGGATATATGCGCAAGTTTCATTCTCGTCTCAACAGGTGATGTCTTGGTTTCCTCCATGGTCTCTTCGCCTCGCTTTTGAGATTCGCAAATCTTCTGTGGGTAATCTCAAATCAGACACCCATTTTTTTCTCATTAAAATGAGTCACGCCTTGAAAAGGCGCGGGTCCCACGCTTTAAGAGTCGCCACCATCACAAGCAGCTCATGCCCTTCCCTTACGTGAATCCCCGAAAGAGCGGCTGACTTCTCAGAAAAGGTATCGAATCTCCCTCTGGGAATTCCCGTTCCGCAAAGCGCGAATGGAACAGGGGAAGGGTCATGCGTGCGAGTCGAAATGAAAGTCGGATGATCCGGGCATACCACGATCCTTGATTCTTCCCGGGCTCCGGTGAGATACTCGAGGACCCTTCCGACAACCATTTTATCAAATCTCTCGATCGCTTTTATCTTCTCCTCGATGCTGCCCATGTGAGATGCTTCGTCGGGAGCCTCAACGTGGACGAAAACGAATGTTTCCTCCTTCAAAACTTCCACCGCGGCATCGCCCTTTCCGGCGTAGTTTGTGTCAAGATATCCGGTCATCCCCGGAACATGGACTCTTCGCAAGCCCACCAGCTTTCCTATTCCACAGATAAGGTCCACCGCACTTATTATCCCGCCTTTAAGACCGAAGCGTTTCTCAAAACTCTCAAGAACCATTTTCCTGCCCTGCCCCCACAACCACACCATGCTCACCTGGGGAAGATTGTCCCTCTTCCTTCTTTGGTTTAATTCGCAACTTGCGAAAACATCCCGCGAACGCTCCATGATTGAGATCAGAAGATCAGCCCCCTGACCCGAAGGAAGGTGGTCTTTGATAGGCATGCCGATAATATCATGGGGCGGTGTACACTCAACCCCCTCGTAGGACCCCTCCAAAAGAAGGATGTTCCTGTAAGAAGTTCCGGCGTAGAACCTGGTCTTCTCATCGGCAATGCGCCTGTTTAGCAGATCGATGAATCCCGAGGCGTCATTCTGGTCTATATGTCCCGCGCTGTAGTCAACCATAATATCGTCTTCGACCGTGACAAGATTACATCTGAAAGCCGTCCAGCCGTCGGCTATCTCGATTCCGAGGTTCGCAGCTTCAATCGGCGCGCGCCCGGTCAGAAATCTTCGAGGGTCATAGCCCATAAGAGACATATTGGCCACATCGCTTCCGGGAGACATTCCCTCTGGGATAGTCCTCACGGTGCCGATAATTCCACGCCTTGCGACCTCGTCCATGTTAGGCGTTTGGGCGACCTCCAGAGGGGTTTTCCCGCCAAGCTCTTCAATGGGCCAGTCGGCCGCCCCGTCCGGGACAAGCACAGCGACTTTCAATAAAACACCTCCCGCTTAGGATGTAAAATGTGACGTATGAAAACAATTTCTTTATTTCACGAGCTTTTGCAACGTGAAATCTCTCGTCCTGAAAGGACACCGCTCAACCGTTTTCCGAAGCTATCATGCGCAGAATTTTTTCGGTGTCAGGTTCCACCACGGGCGGTTTTGGAGATTCGGCAACTGCCCTGTCGGGGTCCTTCAAACCGTGACCCGTCAGGATGCTCACAACTCGTGATCCGGCTGAAATCTCACCTGATTTTCTCATCTTGATTAACCCCGCAAGAGAAGCCGCGGAGGCTGGCTCAACGAATATGCCCTCTTTTGAGGCAAGCATGTGGTAGGCACGGAGAATCTCCTCATCGCTTACCATATCTATCTTTCCCTTTGATTCTTCCGCGGCTCTGACCGCCCCTTCCCAGGATGCGGGATTGCCTATTCTGATAGCGGTCGCGATTGTCTCCGGGTTTTCTATGGGATAGCCCCTGACTATGGGAGCCGCTCCTTCAGCCTGAAAACCGAAAAGCCTCGGGAGCGAATCTATCTTTCCCGCCGCGTGGTATTCCCGGTAGCCTTTCCAGTAAGCGGTTATGTTTCCCGCGTTGCCAACTGGTATTACCTGGATATCCGGCGCGCCGCCCAACGCATCGCAGATCTCAAAGGCTCCGGTCTTCTGACCTTCGATCCTCATCGGGTTAATGCTGTTCACCAGAACAATGTCACTCCTTGAGGAGATCTCCCTGACAACCCGAAGGGCATCATCAAAATTACCGTCAACAGCCAAGACTTGCGCGCCGTGTATGAGAGCCTGCGAAAGCTTTCCCAGGGCGATCGCTCCACGCGGTATCAAAACAACACACTTGATCTGTGCCGCGGCGGCGTAAGCGGCAGCTGAAGCTGAGGTGTTTCCGGTTGAGGCGCACATCACAACGCTGGCGCCTTGCTCGAGCGCCTTGCTTATCGCAACAGTCATTCCCCGGTCTTTAAACGAGCCAGTTGGGTTCAAGCCCTCGTATTTAAAATAGATTTCGACATCCAGCTCGTCGGAAATTCTCTTAGACCTGATAAGAGGTGTATTTCCTTCCAGTAAAGTGAATACGGGGGTATCCTCACTCACCGGGAGAAATTCCCTGTATTCGTTTATGACGCCTCGCCATATTCTCCCCGAAGGGAATCTTGAATAACCGGATTTCATAATCCCTCCTCAAACAAGAAAATTCTTTTGAAAGAATTATCTACCATCTTTCGGAATTCTTGCGTTCTGTCGAAAAAGGCAACCCTGCATGAACGAAATTTTCGTTTTTTTCAACAATTGAATCGCTTATCGTGAAACTCACAGGGAAAACTAACCGAGCAATTTTGATTGGAAGCGCTCAGGCAGCAATCCCGCTTTCGGGAAGCGAAATCCCCCTGTCACCGTTGAGTGAGAGCAAAAGCGTGTCAAGAGCTTGACTCTACCCTTATTACGCTCGGTATCTCAAGTACCACATCGAGTTTTTCCAACCCGTCCTTTGCTCTCATGAAGTTGCTCTCCATAACCTCATGCGTAATCAAGATAATCTGAGCGCCGTCACCGATTCCTTTCTGAACCACGCTTTCGAGGCTTACGTTGTTGTCCCCGAAAACCCCCGCTATTTTGGCAAGGACTCCGGGTTTATCGATAACCTTTAAGACCATGTAAAAACGCGTTACGGTCTCGCCTATCGGTTTTATGTTAGCATCCCGAAGCCAGTAGGACCTCTTCGAGACCGGGGGTCTTCCGAGGTTTCTCGCGACATTAACAACATCGCCGAGCACCGCTGTCGCGGTTGGAAGCGAACCTGCGCCCTGACCGTAAAACATGAGTTCGCCGACCGACTCGCCCACCACAAATATAGCGTTGAAATTTCCGCTCACGCTCGCAAGTGGGTGGGAATCGGGAATCATGGTTGGGTGAACTCGGGCTGAAATCTGGTCATCCTCCCTGGAAGCGATCGCGAGCAGCTTTACGGCAAAACCGAGCTCGCGGGCATTCTCGATGTCCTCGGGACGAACCGACACTATTCCTTCCCGGTATATCTCCTTGGAAGTAACCCCCCTTTTGAACAGAATCGAACACAGTATCGCAAGTTTGCTCGCGGCATCATAACCCTCAACGTCAGCCGTAGGGTCAGACTCCGCGTATCCCAGCTTCTGAGCTTCGGTAAGCGCGTCAGTGTACGTACTTTTTTCCGCGCTCATTTTTGTGAGAATGTAGTTCGTCGTGCCATTGACGATCCCCATCACTTTGAGGATATTGTCACCTCCGAGAGACTCCTCCAAGGGTCGTATGAGCGGAATCCCTCCTCCAACAGCTGCTTCAAAACGCACATGTGACCCCATCAGAGCGGCTTTTGCCATGAGCTCCCTGCCGTGGTTTGCGATAATCTCCTTATTGGCAGTAACAAAATGCTTACCCTTAGACAGGATGTTCAAGGCTAAAGAACGCGCAGGCTCTATGCCGCCCATCACCTCAACATAGATATCGATGCACTCATCATTGGTTATCAGCTCGGGATCGGTAACCATGAGGCTTCGGTCCGCCTCAAAAGGCCTCGGCTCATTGGGGTCTTTTACGAGTATTTTTCTCACCCTTAGTGGCTTACCCGCAGCCTCGGTCAATTCAGAAGAGTTCTTCTGCATGAGATAATAGACGCCGGAGCCTATTGTTCCGCATCCGAGAAGCCCGATATTAATGCAATCATCGTTTCCTTTCATATCTCATCCCCTGCGTTCTTTCGAAAATAAAAGGGATTATGGTTGCACCTTAAAGAAATCATCAATCAAAAGCATCCTGATAATGAGAGTTTAGCATATCTGTTAAAAAGGCTTTAAACCCAAACCATCATCACTCTTTCAAAAATCCTCGAAAAGCGCCGTAAAGTGATCTCAGTAGCGCTTCATTGCCCGGCATCAAGGGATGTTCTAAAACAAGAGTTACTCCGAAATTGCTATGCTATACTTAATCTCACTTGACGGAAGGGGGGTTGTTTTGGAGCCCATACTTCAGGTAGCGCTCGACTTTGTTGATCTGGAAAGAGCCATAGAAATATGCAAAGAAGCTGTTGAGGGAGGCGTTGACTGGATAGAAGTCGGCACTCCTCTCATCAAAAGCGAGGGACTTAACGCCGTCAGGGCGATACGCGAACATTTCCCCAACCACAAGATCATCGCGGACATGAAAACGATAGACGCCGGGAGGACCGAGGTGGAGTGCGCCGCAAAAGCAGGCGCTAATATCATTGATGTCCTCGGAGCTTCATCAGACGCGACCATCGCCGAATGTGTGGATGCAGCAAACAACTATGGGGCGGAAATAATTGTTGATCTGATTGAGGTCAAGAATCCCGTTGAACGAGCCGTAGCCGCGGAGAAAGCCGGTGCCAACTACATCGCTGTTCACACCGCCATCGATGTCCAGATGACCGGTGGCGACCCTTTCGACATTTTGGAAAAAGTCTCAAAAGCAGTGAGCGTTCCGGTCGCCTGCGCGGGGGGCATCAATTCCGAAACGGCATCAAAAGCTGTCCAAAGAGGGGCGAGCATCGTAATAGTCGGAGGAGCAATCATTAAATCGGCGGACGCGAGAAAAGCTGCAGCGGAAATCAAACAAGCCATGCTTTCCGGAGTTCCGATTGAGACCGTTCTGTACAAAAGAGTCACCGAAAGCAACATAAGGGAAGCGCTTGCTCTCGTATCAACACCGAACATTTCCGACGCAATGCACAGAAGCGGCGAACTCGAGGGCTTGATGCCGATAATGGAAGGCTTGAAGATGGTGGGTCCGGTTGTTACCGTGCGGACTTACCCCGGTGACTGGGCAAAACCGGTTGAGGCGATAGATATAGCCAAAGAAGGCGAGGTTCTGGTGATAGACGCCGGAGGGAAGGGACCCGCGATGTGGGGTGAACTTGCCACTCATTCCGCGGTACAGAAAAAGCTCTCGGGAGTTGTCATAGACGGCGCCGTGCGCGATACGCCTGAGATTAAAAAGCTAAAGTTTCCCGTCTGGGCAAGGCTTGTGACGCCGACCGCCGGCGAACCAAAAGGCTTTGGGGAAATCAACGTTCCGATAAAGATTGGTGACGTAAGAATCCAGCCCGGAGACTGGGCTGTGGGAGACGACGACGGCGTGGTAATAATCCCCAAGGCGAAAGCGGCAGAGTTCGCGAACAGGGCAATGGATGTTCTGGAAAAGGAAAACAGGCTCAGAGGCGAGATCACCAGGGGAAGCACCCTGAGCCAGGTTGCCTATCTTGAGAAATGGGAAAAGAAAAAGTAAATGAGCCCAACAACAGGTAACGGGAAAAATCGGTCCGACTCATCAAAAAGCCTGCTTGAGCTAATCTTTGAAGGACTCGATACCATCGCAAGAAGGATAGCCTCTTTTGCCCCTCTTAGCAAAGAAATTAGAAATGTAATACGCTCCCCATCTGACGAGGTCATAAACTGGGAACAGGTCCGGGATATCGCGTACGCTACCCTCGAATTACAAAAACGCAAACCCCAGAGTCTATCAATACCAATGATCGAGCAGTATCAGGTGATGCTTGAAGCCGCAAAGATAAACGTTAGAGATTACACGGGGCTTGAAGCGGTGAACCTTCCTGAGAAGATAATGGTTTTTTCGCAGAGAGACTGGATTGAGGCGAATATACCATCCTTCCGCTATCTCTTCGAACCTATATCCCGCAAGTACCTCGATTATGTTGAGGAAACGGGATACGGCAACAGAGCCGGTGAGCGATTTGTGCATACCCTTTTGACAATTCAAGTTGGCGTCATAATGGGGTATCTTGCGCGCAATGTCTTAGGACAATTCGATCTTTCTCTGCCCGAGCCTGAAAAGGGAACAAAACTTTATGTTGTTGAACCCAACGTGATGCGGATCCAGGAGCAGATGTCGCTTGATCCCAGGGAATTCAGGCAGTGGATAACCTTGCATGAAGTGACGCACTCGTTTGAATTCCACTCCAATTCTTGGCTAAGGGATTACCTGTTTTCGAGCCTTCGAGAGTATCTAAAAAACATCAACATCAGAATTCCGGCTGGCACTGAGGCTTTCAGAAGCGTGCGTCAACCAAAGTTTACGGAGGATGACATAGATTTTTCCGGGAGCGTAATTTCCATATTTACCACTCCTGAACAAAGAAGGTATCTCGCCAAGCTGCATTCCACCATGTGCCTGCTTGAAGGGTATTCAAATCACGTGATGGATGTTGTGGGTAAACAGATGCTTTCGACTTATCAAACCATGAAACAACGTTTTGAAAGACGCAGGCAGATGAAGAGCAACGCGGAAAGACTCTTTCAGCGACTGATCGGGATAAACTTGAAACTCGAGCAGTACAGGCTCGGTCAAAAATTTGTTGAGGAAGTTGTTGAGAAAAAGGGCATCGATTTTCTGAACCTTGCCTGGCAAGAAGCGGCGTACCTTCCGGAGTTGAAGGAAATAAGAAATCCATCCTTATGGATTAACCGGATAGAAAAGCTTCAGGCTAATCTCGATAGCGAACCGCGTTGATCATGCGGTTGAAAATTTTCACGTTGCTTTCGAACTCTTCTGCAAGCGAGTGGCAGTTTATCCCCAGAACCGCTTCTGGGCTCTTTAAAAGGACCTGAACGGATTTCAGCTTTAGCCTTTGACCACTTTTGGAGATTTCCCACTCGAACGTTCTGTAGGCCCCCTCCATCTCACCGACCAAATATGAAGTAAACATCCCTTTGCTGGTCTGACCCTCATTTTTCAGCATTTCATTGAGGGATTGCGCCTCCGCGCTCCGCAAATTCGTGGCGTAAATAACAACCCTTGGAGGATAGATTGAGCTCGCCCGAGATACGGCGCCAAAACCCGTCAGGCTGTCCGTCTTGTATTTGACTCTCACCCAATCCCTCGGGCAGGAAAAGACAATCCCGGTGGAATTGTCCTCATACTCCATCATTTCCAATTCTGATTCACCGGATGTGCCCCGCGAGCGTATTAGAAAAGAACCGCTTCTTCGGAGCTTTCCCCCGAGCGTGATCCGCACCTCGTAGGTCCCTTTATTCCATCCCGCATTCGGTCTATCTAAATAGAAAGAGACCCGCGCGGTTACCGCAATGAAATTACCTGTCGAGCGCTTCTTTAAGTCAGCAAGACACCCCTCGCGCTGGTATATAACCTTTCCGTTATGCTCACAGTTGAATTCAAATGAAGTGTCATCGAAAGATTTCACTTTCAGGCACGCATATATTCTCTTTCCATCCGACCAGAAAGCGTTGGACGGGTTCTTCGGCTCTCCTGCGGAACCTATGAGCTCGCTAAACTCTATCCTGCCGGCATTCACACGCCCGAACCTAACGACACCGAAAAAAAGGAGCAGAATCGCTACAGTCAAAAATGCCAGAAGCGCAAGTGAGCCTACCAGAAATTTAGATGTGTTTCTCCAGATTGAATGCTTAAAGGAAAGAAGGTCTTCCATCGCTGTTATGCTATAAAGCGCTTCGCCCCTTTTTAAGAGATGACCTCAGGCAGGCGGTTCCACCAGTTTAGAACGAAACCGAACTGCCCGCGATGTGAGAATAAGCTTACCGATCCGTTGTCTATATCTATTTTCCAGAACCAGCGGAAGTCGAGCTCAAGAAGAACAAGAAAGCAGACCTTGATCACAGCCATGTGAGTCACAACCGCCACGGATTTGCCTTTGTATCTGTCAATAAGGTTCTCAAAACCGGGTTTTAACCGGTCGCGGACTTCGACCATGCTCTCACCACCGGGGAAGCGGAAAATTCCCGGGTCCGAAAGCCACCGGGTTATGGATTCTCTCCCGAAGCGTTCCTCCACTTCCTCAACCGTCAGGCCCTGCCACTCCCCGTAATTTATGTCAATAAAGAAATTGTCCTCAATCACGTCGCATCTCTTTATCTCCCCTATTATCTTTGCGGTCTGAAAAGCCCTCTGGAGCGGACTTGTATGAATAGCGGTGAGCTCATCTGCAATAAGGCTTGCGGCATTTTTTGCCTCAAGCTTTCCTTTTTCGTTCAACGGAATATCCGTAAGACCTCTGAATCTCCTGTCTTTGTTCAGGTCTGTCTCTCCGTGACGGACAATGTAAACAAGCGTGTTTTGACTCATTCCTACTCCCCAGTTTTAAGGTTTTAAGTGCGGCGGGAAACTGATATTCCAATTCCTCAAAGAAGCGTGCGTGTCAGGTGGAGGCAGCCTCAAGGCTCTTGCTGCGCGCTTCCTTATAGCCAACAAGCGAGAAGTAAATTGCCCGGTCAAAATAGAGAACAACTTTGTTGTTCAGATCGAGCGCCTGGTAGAGGTCCAGGTTCGTGGTCATGAGACCTTCCTCGAGAAGGTGAAGCCAGAGATATCTTTTCACAAGAATGAGGATCATCACCACTTCTTCCATCCTGAAACCGCGGCGGTACATCGCGGCGCCGAATTTTTCGTAAACAGTTCTTATTTCTTTCTCGCTGGAGGGCAGCAGCCAATAACTCAGTTTCTTATAGACTGTGGTGGCAATTTTAAGTGCCTGGTCCTCAGGGATTTTCTTGATGTTAGGCAGGTAAATGGACTCCTTGGCGTCGCGGTACCAAACCTTCGCTATATCCTCGGCGCGGCTTTCTATTACTCTTACGAGCCTTTCTGCAAGTCTGTCCCCTATCGATTTCTCGTTTTCTCCCATGGCATAAGATTATCAACCAGCGGACATGATTCAGTCAACCGTACATCAGTAAACTTACGGCAAAAGTATGCCAAAATCAATCTTCCTCCTCCGAGCAATCCACCACTTCACCCGTGGCGACCCGGAGAGCGTGAGGAATTGCTTTCATCGCGACCTTGAGACAATCTCTGACGGCAGAAGGGCTGCCCGGCAGATTGACTATAAATGTCTTGCCTCTCATCCCGCAAACAGCTCTCGATATCATCGCGTGCGGTGAGACCTTGAGACTTTCAGCCCTCATCGCTTCCGACATGCCGGGGATTTGCCGATCAATCACCGCGAGCGTCGCTTCAGGTGTGACGTCACGGGGGGAAACCCCGGTCCCTCCGGACGTGACTATCAAATCAATTTCCTCCTCGCACAAATCCAGAAGAATGCTCTTTATGCTCTCAAGATCGTCCGGGACAATCTCCTTGCGAACAACCTCAATTTTCGCATCAGCTAGAATCGAGCATGCAACCTCCCCGCTTATATCAGCCCTCTCGCCCCGATAGCTCCTGTCGGACACGGTTACCACCGCCCCGGTGAAGCGCGTTTTTTTCTTTTTATATGGCTCCTCTTTTGTGGTGTTCAATTCCGGAAAACCTCCTGAGCAAATTTTCAACCACCTTAAGTGTTCAACGTGCGGGACACTACATGTTCGAATCGTTCGGTGTTGATGTTACGCTTATCTCGTCTCCAACCGATACGCTTCCACCCTCAATCACGCTTGCGAAAACGCCCTCCCTGGGCATCACGCAGTCACCCGCCTGATAGTAAATGGCGCAAGGCTCATCGCATTCTTTACCTATCTGGGTTATCTCAAGAACCACGCTTGAGCCAATCCCGAGTTTGGTCCCGACACCAAGCAAGAGAAGGTCCAAACCCTGGGTGGTAATGTTTTCGGCAAAGTCACCGGGCCAAACATCAAGCCCCTTAAGCCTCATTTTATCTATGCTCTCCACTGCCAGCAGGCTCACCTGTCTTAGCGAGCAGCCCGCGTGAGCGTCCCCTTCCAGTCCGAAATCCTTTATCAGCCTGCAGAATCCCACGTTTCTCTTCTTCTCGCCGGTCTTTTGCGATATGTTTACCGAAACGACTTTCCCTTTTTTCTTAACCAAAACGCACCTCCTGATTCAGCCAAGACGGACTAACACCCACTTTGGGCTTACCCGTCCTCATTTCTCTTCCATTCGCCAGACCTGCCTCCAGACTTCGAGATCAACCTCACGCGCTCGATTTCCATTTCTCTGTCAACCGCTTTGCACATATCATAGATGGTTAGCGCTGAGATAAGCACAGCGGTAAGCGCTTCTATTTCCACACCGGTTCTGTCGGTAGCCTTCACATGTGAACTTACGCGCAAGGCGCCGCGTTCCCGGCACACTTCGAAATCAACACTGACAGAATCAACTCTGATGGGATGGCAAAGCGGGACAAGTTCTGGTGATTTTTTTGCGGCGCATATCCCGGCAATGCGGGCAGTCTGAAGAACATCCCCTTTCGGAACTCTTCCCGAAACAATGAGATCAAGTGTAGATCTATTCATCTTCACGTATCCTTCCGCAACCGCTTCCCGCCGGGTCGTATCCTTATCCCCTATATCAACCATACGCGCTTTGCCCTCTTCATCCAGGTGAGAAAGCGAGCGGCTTTCGTTTCTATCATCGTCCACTTTTTATTTCACCATCCCCTCAAATAAATTAGCCAGAGCACCTTAAATAAATCTATCCGCCTATGGAAGACATCCAACCGGCAAACCCGCTTTTGTCCAAAAAACTCCTATTGCTGAATTCTTTCCTTTTCCTCGACAACTGTTTCTTGATGATTTCGGCAATTTCTTCAATATCATCGCTCACCCTTAAGATTCGGCCGACATCTATCCCATCCGAATCAAAAAGACAGGCTCGAAGTTTGCCGTTACAGGAAACGCGCAGCCTGTTGCAATCGGAGCAGAAATGGGAACTTACTGGGGAGATGAGAGCAAACGTCCCGAGCGCGCCTTTCACCCTGTAATGCTTCTTGGCCGGGCCCCATGCCTCAATCTCTCGCGTTTCCTCAAGAGGGAAAATGGAACGAATCCTCTCCATTATTTCTTTTCCGGAAACGAACATCAAATTCTTCGCGTTCCCGAATTGAGGCATATACTCGATGAATCTAACATGCACCGGAAGAATTCTGGTCAGGTCGATAAACGGTGACGGGTCGTCATTTGTCCCTTTCAGGGCTACAACATTAATCTTAACCGGACTCATGCCAACCTCAAGCGCCTTGTTTATGCCTTTCATGACCGCGGCGAAACCATCCCTCTTTGTTATAAGCCTGTATGTCTCCGGATCGAGAGCGTCAAGGCTAATATTTATTCTGTTTAATCCAACCGCTTTCAGGCTTTCAGCGTATTCACTTAACAACACGCCGTTTGTCGTTATCGATATGTCAACCGCGGGCACAATGCCTGAAAGCATCTCAACAAAATCAACAATGTTCTTTCTGACAAGGGGCTCCCCACCTGTAATCCTAACCTTGCCAATTCCCATCCTGGCGGCGGCGCGGCAGAGAATGGTTAGTTCCTCATATGAGAGTATTTTCTCGGGGGGCAGAAGTTTCACGCCCTCCTCAGGCATGCAATATATACACCTTAGGTTGCACCTGTCAGTTACCGAAACCCTCAGATAGTCAATCTTCCCTCTGAAACGCTCCTCTTTTGGATCCGGCACCTGCGCTTTTCCGTCTTCCTTTCTCTTACTCATCCTTTTACTCCAAAATCACCGGTTCGCCCGCCTCGGATAAGTCATATCCCCCCAGAGACTCAACGCGCTTTTTGAAATCGGGACTTTTGAGAACATCAATAACGGCAAGAAAACCCTCGGTCTTGGCGAAATCTCTCAGGAGCACCAAGTCGAATCTTTCCTCAGCTAGCGGAATGAAATCGCAGCCGAGAGCGTGCGCGGCGGCAAGTATTCCCAATCCCGCGTCAGCATATCCCCGGGCGACGGTCGCGGCCACCATGGTATGGGTGGGCACCTCGTTTTCATATCCCCTTACAAGCGACGGCTCCATGCCGCGATTCCTAATCAAGAGATCACAAAGTATCCTCGTGCCGGATCCCCTCTGCCTGTTAACGAAAATCACGTCACTTCTTGCGAGGTCCTCCACTGAGGTTATTTTCTTCGGATTACCTTTTTTGACGATAAGCCCCTGGGTTCTGCACGCGAAGCGGAAGATGGCAAAATCCTCATTCTCGAGGTAGCGCCTAACGTAAGGGATGTTATACTCTCCGGTCTCCGGATCAATGAGATGAACGCCCGCCACGTTTGCTTCGCGTTCTTTCAATGCCATTATCCCAGCTATGCTTCCAACATGGGCTGAGGCGAGCTTCAGGCGCGGATATTTCCTGTGAAGAAAAGAACCGAGGATATCGAGAGAAACGTCATGGCTTCCCACAACGAGTATGTTGCCCTCAATGTCAGAATCCGTACCGTAAATTTCGATATTAACCTTTTTACCTTTCTCATACCCCTCCACCTCCGAGGGAATCCTCAAAACGCCATCCGCCCTGACGAGAGACATCAGGACTCCCGAACCCCTTTTCATCGGCAAAGCGACGAGTCTTCCCCCAACCCTTCCCACCTTCACCTGGACAAACTCCTCAAAGCCGATAGAGGAAAATACTTTTCTTGCCAGAAAGACTTCAACTTTCCTTGACCGGACCTGTTCCAAGCCCAGGAATCTCCGCACAAGAGGAACGACAAACTCTTCCGCCGCGCGGAAATTCGCGAGTGGGAAACCCGGGAGACCGACGACCGGCACCCGCCCGCAGACGCCTAACACAAGCGGCTTTCCCGGTTTCATTCCAACGCCGTGAACCACGACTTTTCCGTGCGCGGATATGACTCGCGCGGTGAAATCCTCCCTCCCGGCAGAAGTTCCACCATTCATCACGACCATATCTGAGCTCTCCAAAGCCTTCAGGAAGCATTCTTCAATGGCATATAAATCGTCCGGGACGAGCCCTAATCTTACCGGGATTCCGCCGGAGGATGCGACCATTGATGAGACGACATGCGAATTGCTCTCCACCGCTTTGCCTTCGCCGGCGCCTGTGGGGTCTTCAACAAGCTCGGTTCCTGTGGGGATGATGCTGACAACCGGTTTGCGTACAACCCGTATTTGGCTGCATCCAGCGTTCAGGAGCGCGCCAACATCGAAAGGTCTGATCTCATGAAAAACGGGAAGGACCATTTCGGACTCAACGATGTCCTCCCCAATCGGCCTTACGTTTTCCCAGGGGTGGGCGGGTTTTATGACCTCGAGAAAGTCCGCTCCCGCTTCGTTAACGTCCTCAATCATTATCACCGCATCGAAGCCTTGGGGGATGGGGTCTCCCGTATCCACAAAGATCGCATCCTCTCCTATCTTGAGGCGGACAGGATTTGACTCGCTCGCTTTCGCGGTCATATCCGATCTCACGGCGATACCATCCATAGCCGAGGATACGTAAGGAGGTGAAGAAACCCTGGCGAAAATATCTTCCGCGGTCACGCGTCCGAGCGATTCAAGAACGCTTACGTATTCGCCGGGCAGAGGGAATTCGACCCCCGCGTCGACTATCGCGTTAAGCCAAGTCGAAAATGCCTTTTTAAGCTCCGTGTTGTGAAGATACACATGACGATTCACTCTTCCTCCTTAACAAAGCCTAATTCTCAGCGCTTTTTTGGGAAAGAATTTCCTGTATTCAGTCGGCAAGCTCCAAATCAACCTCCGTACCCCGCTCCATACCTTCGACATCCTGAAAGATTCTCAAAAAACCGTTCGCGCGCGCCAGCGTGCCGATAAGATTGGACCTGCCGCTAACGGGAATGGCGACATACGAACTTCCTTCCTCGACAATCTCAACCGGCACCAGCTCGACCCTCCCGCTCGAAGAGGGAACCGACTTTTTAAGTCTTGCCTTCACCCTCGGAACGCCCCGCGGTATACCGGCGCTTTCCCCTTTCAGATAACCAAGAAGCGGACGGAAAACCTCACTGAAAACGACAAGGGCTGAGGCGGGGTTTCCAGGAAAACCGGCCACTACCTTTCCATCGCAAACACCTAAAAGAGTGGGCTTTCCTGGTTTCAGGCGGATACCGTGAACGAGAACGCCGGGATTTCCCAAAGCGGAGATCACATCTATCGTTATATCGCGAACGCCAGCGGAACTCCCTCCGCTTATGATCAAGCCGTCACATTCTCCGAGCGCTCTATTCGATAACTCAAAGATCAGGTCGAAACGGTCCTCAACAATGCCGTAGGAAACGGCTTCACACCCTTGCTCTAAGATAGCTGCCCGAAGCGCGACCGTGTTTACGTCTCTCACCTGTCCGGGAAGGGGTTTTTCTTCAGGCGGAATGATTTCATCACCGGTTGAGATTATGCCTATCTTCGGTCTTGCATAAACGAAAATGCGGGTGATTCCAACGGCGGCAAGCGCGCCAATATGACGGGGAGCAAGCCTGGTTCCTTTAGCGCAAATCAGTGTGCCTTCTTTCAAATCCTCATCAGCCGAAATCACATTCTCCCCGGGAGCTACCGGCTTCAGGACGCTTACGGTTCGCCCGTAGATCTCTGTATGCTCTATCATCACAACCGCGTCGCTTCCTTGTGGAACGGCGCCGCCAGTCAAGATAACAGCAGCCTCGCCTGTATCAACTGTGAAATCTGGGAAAGCACCCATAGGAACTTCGCCTTTGATGTTCAGGTAGATCGGCTCGGTTTCGCTTGCCCCTGAAGTATCTGCGGCTCTCACGGCAAAACCATCAACGGAAGACCTTGAAAAACCGGGTAAATCCTCCTTTGAAAACAACGACCTCGCCAGTATCCTTCCATGGGCAAGGGTAAGGTCGACTTCCTCAACCGGCGGCTCGTAATCGCTCAAACTCTTCAGGACGCGCTTTACTGCGTCCTCTGATGAGGCGACTTTTAGAAATTCAGTCCCCATTATCGCTCACCATCTTCTTTCTCTCTCACTGTTCTTCCAAACTTTTCTGTAAGTCACTCCAAAACGATTCCGTATAACTGTGCCCTGCAATCCTCAAAAACCGGACCCCATGACATGAACGCTTGTAGCCTTGAATCTAACCCCTATCCTCTCGCCCGGCACTATCCCCATTTCAACGGCGGAACGCGAGGTGACGTAAGAGACAAGGCTGAACGGGCATTTCACGAAAACCCTCGTTACCGCGCCAGCGGGTTCGACGCGCTCCACGATGGCCTCATAGGAATTTCTGAAGCTCGAGGGCAATCTGAGCTGATCCTTTGGAACAAGACCAATGTCCTCCGCCCTTAACCCAAGTATCAGTCTTGTTCCCGCCTTTTCCTCGCCCACTGCCTGTATCGTTCCTCCATCGACACGAACTGTGAGGATTCCGACCGACGAAGAGGAAACCACCCCGTCGAGCAAGTTCTCCATGCCCGTGAATCGAGCGACAACAGCGTTTGCGGGCTTGAAAAGAACCTCCGATGGGGCTCCCGCCTGAACTATACTCCCTTCGTTTATGACGGCGACACGGTCTCCAAGATACGCTGCCTCGGATATGTCATGGGTAACAAAGACCGCGGTCTTTCCTCTACCCTTAAGCGCGTTCTTCACGATCGCCTGATATGACCTCCTGGCCTCAATGTCGAGATTAGCGAAGGGCTCGTCCAAAAAAATTAGATCCGTGTTGAGGGCATGCGCCCTGGCGAACGCCACTTTCTGCGCTTCCCCTCCCGAAAGCGTTGAAACATCCGCCCTCTCTAAGTGCTCAAGTCCCGCCTCCTTTATTGCCTGGCGGACCCTCTGATCTTTCTGTGCCCGGGAAAGCCTTCTGAAGGTTAAGCCCACCGCCACGTTATCGTAAACGGAACGACCAAAGAAGATGGGATCCTGGAAAATTACGCTCATCTGTCTTAGGACCTCAAGACGCCTTCTTCCTTTCAGGTTTTGGACTTCCCTTCCTCGGAAAAACAATCTCCCCGCGCTCGGCTGCTCGAGAAGACTCAAAATCCTTATCAACGTGCTCTTTCCAGAACCGTTAGGACCGACGCAGGTAAGAATCTCGCCTTCCGAAATCGCGAGATGCTCGATGTCAAGCGCAAACCTTTCTCCGTATTCTTTTTTGATGGAGACTGCCTTTAGCATTTCCATGATTCTTACGAGGGATAACTTGTTATCCTTTGAGCTATCTGCGTTCTGGCACGTTGAAACTGCGCTTTCGTGAGAAAAGCATTAATCAAAACGGAAAGCATTATCAACACGATACCATCGGCAAGTGCCATCTCGTATTTTCCCTGTCGAGCGTACAGAAGAAGATGGGTCGTGAGAACACGGGTCTGCGATTTGATGTTCCCGCCAACTATCATGACGGCGCCCACCTCCGCGAGCACCCTGCCAAAACCCGCTATGACAGCTGCTACCACGCCCATTCTCGCCTGTCTTACTTTGACAACGACAGCCTGCAGGCGGCTTGCGCCTAATCCCCTTGCCTGAATCTCATAGCGGGGATCCACGGAGCTAACTGACGCGTGCGTTAAACCAGCGACAATCGGAAAAGCGAGGATAGTCTGAACGATTATCATACTGGCCGGAGTGAATATAAGCCTGAGTGAGCCAAGAGGTCCGCTTCGCATGAGAATAAGAAAAACAACCAGACCCGCAACAACAGGCGGGAGCGCCATGAATGCGTGGGTGAGCGTTAAAAGAAGCCTCTTTCCCTTGAAATTGCCTTCAGCCAGCGCGACGCCGAAGGGCACCCCAAACAAAGCCGCCAGGATTGAAGCGCTCCCCGATACCAGTATCGAAAGTGACAGAACGGACAAAAACTCACTGTCAAGTCTTAAAATCAACAAGAAAGCCTCTTTGAAGACATCCAGTATCACTTTCACCGATTAATCCCTCTTTCTTTGTAAGCCGTTCATCTCTTCCGTGCCTGCCGCAAGATACAGGTTTTGGCACGCGGTTCATCTTTTAAACAAACGCCTTTAGTATTTACGTTGTTTTCACTCCTACCCTATGCCCCGACAGCTAAATAGGCCTGTAAGGAATTTTTCCGTCCACCTTGAACCTCATGATCAACTCTTTGCACTTTTGGCTTGATAAAAAACGGGCAAAGAGTTTAGCCACCCGGAAATTTCCTAATCTTTTTCCAATCCTTGAGGCGTCCACGACAATTGCTGAATAAATGCATTCCTCTTTAGGTTCAGGCTTTAACACTATGGAAAGTGCTTCAAGATGAGGACTTGAGACATATGTCGAGTAGTCTGTTAGGCAGTACGCTCCTTTTTCGTTCGCTATCAGAAGGGTTTCAGCCATACCCTGACCTGTCTCCAAATACCATCCCTTCCTAACCGGATTGATGCCGGCTTTCTTCCAGAGCGCCATCTCAAAGATATGCGTGCCGGACTTATCGCCCCGGCTGGCAAAAAGAAAACCCGCCTTTCCAATCCTTGAGAGAGCTTCTGAAAGGGAGGAAGCTTTACGTACCGTTGCCGGATCCAGTGGGGGACCCACGAGAATGTATTCGGTCTTCAAAAAGGGTGTCCTCGAATATCCGTATCCCCGCTTCATGAATCTTTCCTCCTCAGAAGGAGCGTGCGTGATGAGAACGTCCGCTTCCCCCATAATTCCCAGGCGAAGCGCTTCGCCGCTTCCGGTAGGTATTGGCTTTACCCGAAATTTGTATTCGCGCTCGAAAGCATCCAGTATCTCATCAAGAATCCCCGAATCATATAGGCTTGTCGTCGTGGCGAGGACCACGCTTCCCCCTCGAGCGTCAGGCAAACACCCCGCCACGGTAAAACCCTGGATGGCTAACGTAAGGGCGAGAAAAACAATAAACGTTATCGCGCGGAAAGATTGCATAAATTGAAATCCGCCTTTTCTCTTCGGTAAAGGCGGATGCGACGGCTTAAGCCTCAATTCTTCGCACCTCTCCTTTCCAAGCACGGGAGGCCCGCGTGTTTCCCCGCGAACCCTATCGCCCTCGAGCCCTTGCCAAACGTTAGCTTTAGGCCCTTCGGGTCGGAGATCGCAAAATATTTGGTCGTGAAGGGATTTAACCATAAACAGTGGGATCGGTCAAATAACGTCGGTAAAGAAACATATAATTCAGGAATTCACGAGCGAAATGCGTGACCGTTAAAAGACCTCGTTCAAATGGTCTACACCCGTTTAGGCTCACTCGATGACAAATGAATCCTCAAAGGCCAGGGGCGGAAACTTAAAAGAAAAGCGACTGCGGCCGAGATAACGAAAAAGACGAGCCACACGGATGGAAACTGTCTGGCGAATTGCCTTAGGGCATGGTTAAAATTCTCAACAGTTCCTATGGGAAGCTTGATTATGTCCGGGAACCATACCTCAAGCATGTAAACGAGTATCCGACCAGCGGAAAGAGAGACCATCGCGAAAACGGCTGAAATTATTCCGAGCTTCCAGTTAAAATGCTTTCCGGAAGCGTAAACGACGGCAACACCCACAATAACACCAATCAACCAACCGAATATGCCGAACTCCTTATGCCGCCACCATGCGAGACCTCCGTATGCCCCAGCGCACAGTACGCATGCTATGAAAGCGATTGCAACCGCTCGCAGATACCTCGGCTTTTTTGTTATATAACCATCGTAGGCGTCAGGCTCCTGGAGTGAGAGTATTTTCGCAAGGCGCGAGACCTTTTTCCTTTTCGGCTTTACGGCCTCCTCTTCCCCCCAGAACTCTCGAGCCTCGGTCTGCGCCACAGCTTCTTCAGCCTCTACTTCCTCGATGTGCGGTTTTTCAAAAACCTCTTCCTCCGCAAGGAACCGCCCGAGCTCCATTTCGGTTTCAGACTCAACCTTGGCCGGGATTTCCTTTAAAAACAATATCTCCGCTTCGCGCTTAGAGCTTTCCGGTTTCCTGAGTCGCCTTCTTTGAGCCTTCAATTCGTCGGGCAACGATTGCGCAGGGGTGATCGTTTCTTTCTCCTCGACCTCTATCTCCTCTGGTTGAGGTAAGATGACATCGCTTTCTCCTTCAAGAAACGCTTCGGTGGGGGTTTTTTTCGTCTCTTCCTCGATTTTCTTTTTTTTCTTTTTCTTGACCCCAAGCCTTTCGGATATCCTTTCCAGTTCCAACTGGTGACAATCGGGACAATGGTGAGAAACCCCCGTTTCCCTTACGCAAATAGAGCAGAACTTCCTGCCGCATTCAATACAAACTATATCCGCTTTTTGACCTGGATGACGGTAACAATCCAAAAGAAAACCCCCAATTTAAGGAAAATTAATCTCAAAAACCCGAAGAAAACCTGCGATTCCAGCGGAATGCTATGCATATCAGGGGTTAGGACAGCGCTCCCATATGAACTGGAATGGGGTAGCATATGTGATAACGTTTCGCACCCCGAGAGCGGGAACGCCCACCATTACCAGTTTGAATGTCAACCACTTCAACGTGCAGCTGTTAGAACTCAACGCCGCGTTCAACTGATCGATCAGGTACTGAACCGCGGGCTTTGCGGGTCCGCCCGGAACTCCACCCTCCGGACCGAGCAATACCATAAGCCTTCTGGAATTCTCCATAGCCGCAGGGGTACTCTGAGCGGCAACCACGTTGCGAAGCGCCTGTTCGTCGGAGGCAAGAAGAGAAAGAAGTCTGTTCAAGAAAGATCTGCCATTTGCTGTCATCAAAGCCTGAGCGGTCGCGGTGGGATCCATGTTCCCCATAAGTTCCTCAAGAAAATCGCCGCTCGAGTTTATTATGTCCACAATAACAGCCGGATCTATACCCTCGGGCGGAGGCTTGGTTAGATCATAGAACATGCCCTTAGGACCGCCGGGTTCGTAACTCTTCTTCGTAGACGCGTTCATCGCCTCCCCGATTACATCGGGATCAAGTTCAGCTAAAAGACCTTTTATGAAGGGACCGCTCTCATTAACGATCCTTGCCAGTACCGCCGGGTCTATTCCGTTCGGCGGAGGTTCCAACAAGGCAGATAGGAACTCGGGGTTAGCCCCTGTTGACTCGGCCAGTTTCCTCGGATCGAGCCCCTTCTCCGGATTTAGCAGGTCCTTCAAAAGTTGCGCCCCGCCCTCTGTGTTGAGGGCGCCAACAAGTACCCGCGGGTTCAGATTCGCTATGAGACCGCTTAAGAAAGCCCCGCTATTATTCAAGATATAGGCGAGCGCGCCCGGGTCGAGATACTTGAGAAGGTCGCCGGCAGTGCCCGAACTGTTGTTCACGATGCCCGCAATGACCCTTGGCTTAAGGTAGGAGATCAGCCTTGCCACAAAGGTGGGGTTCTCGTTTATTGCAAGCGCCATGCCCTTGGGGTCGCTCGCGCTCATGACCCCTTTCAGGAAAGCCTCGTTCTCGTTTATCGCCTGCGCGATTACTTTTGGTTTGAGGTATTTCAGTAGGTCACTCACGAATTTCGGATCTTCGCTCATACCCTCGGCAAAAGACGAGGGGTCAAGTAATCCCACAAGGCGAGTGAGGAAAGAACCGTTAGCGTTTATGACTCCGGCAATCACCTCCGGATTTATGTGCTTGAGCATTTCGGACATGTTCTCAAGTGAGGTAGAATCGCCAGCAAATAGCGCGGGGTCGAGATTTTCAAGTAGCCTCACTATGAAGCTTGGATTTCGATTGACCGTTAGAGCCATTCCTCTCGGGTCCATCTCCCCCATCAGTTTACCAATAAACGCCTTGTTGCTCTCGACGATTCTTACGATAGAATCTGGCGATATGCTCGCTATAATCGCGTCAATCATGGAAGTATCGCTTGAGATTCCCTTGAAAAGCTCAGGAGAAAGCTCCCCAAGCAAACCGTTTAAAAACGGCGTCGAGTTGTTAAGAATGTGAGCGAGCGAGGAAGGATCGAGCGCCTTTATCATCTGGGTTGTGAAATCAGTGCTTACGCTCATCTGCCCCATGAACGATCCCGGGGAAAGCTTGGATATCAAGCGAGATACAAAAGCCTGATTGTTGGTTATGGCTGCGACAAATGCAGGGTTTATCTGCCTGGCGACACTTAGAGCGAATCGAGTAACAGCGGGAGAACCTGTCAGCGCGCTCCTTGGCTCCATCCGCGCCACAACCCCCGCCAGGAAATCACCGTTTCTGTTGACCACGTCCGCAAGGATAGCAGGGTCAAGATAGCCCATCACTTCAGCCATGAATGTCAGGTCTCCCCCCGAAGCGGAGCTCATCAAAGCGGGGTCGAGCCTTCCCACAAGACGTGCGATCCAGTCTCCATTCGCGTTCACAACATTCGCGATGGTCTCTGGGTTTATGTTATTCACCAGTGCGGCGGTCCATTCCGGATTCGCGTTTGCCGCCTGCGCCGCCACCGTGTAATCGGTGTACCTGACCAATTCGGTAAGGAAATCTCCGTTTTCGTTAATGACGTTCGCGACAATAACCGGATTCAAATAAGAAACAACATCGGAAAGAAACGGCGCCGCCTTGTTGACTATTTGCGCGGTAGGCTTCGGGTCAGAGCCTTTCATTGACTCCGAGATAAATTTCTCATTCTTGTTGATAGCGTCGGCTATCACCTTCGCGTCAAGATAGTTGAGCAGCTCAGCAAACCAATCCGGATTTTCGTTAACGGTTATCGCCGTTCCCTTGGGATCTGAGTAACGCATTATTTCTATCAAGAAGTCAGGATTGTCCTTTATCGCTTCTCCGACAGCCTTTGGGTCGAGCGCCCTGAGCATGGCAGAAGTGCCCTCCGGATCCGCCGTCATCTTACCGAGAAGCTGGCCGATCGGGCTCTTTGCTGGAATGAAGATGAGCGAAGCTCCAACAACGCTCAGAGCAAGAGCCACCAAAATTACCGCGTTTATTACTGTCTGAAGCGTCCTGTTATATAGCATCTGCTCTCGCCTCTAAACCCCTTCTTTTTACACCGCTAAAACGGATACACGGGAACTCCAGGCTCAGCGTTGACCGCAGCGCCTATCATCTGAGACCAGCCCCATCCGAGCGGAATGGGGATACCGATGTCAGCGACCGCGTATCCGTAGTACCAGAGTCTCTTCATCGCGTTGTCCCTGCTGTTTAGCGCTCTTGCTAAGACCTCGGGCTGGATTCCCCCCTGGTCTTTATTAAGCAGCTTCTGGATTACGGTGCTTCCTTCAGTCCTTAAAGCATCAATAATCGCGTATATTGACTCGGGCGTGGACGCTCCCATGAAACCCGTGAGGAAACCCTTTCCCGTCTCGGAGCGCAACAACGAGGTTATAATTCCCAGGTCTATTCCCTTGGGAGGTGGAGCGAACATCGCAGCCATCATTTCTTGGTCTCCGCCCATCGCCTGCGCCAAAGCCGCTCCGTCGAGCATGCCGAGCAACTCCTTGACCATTGCCTGGACTGTCACGTTGTTGTTTATTATCGAAACCAGTTCAGATGGGTCCGTTCCCTCCATGGCTTTTGCGAGGAATTCCGGATTAAGGTTTATCGCATCAGCGAGGTTTTTAAGCCCGCTAGGCAAAAGCCTCAATTTTTCCATGAAAGTGACGATCAGGTTCTCTAAAGCGGGGTTTGTATTGAAAAGATTCGAGATAACGTACGGGTCTAAGGCGCCAGGGCTCATCAGACGCTCGATCAAGTCATTGTCCGCCATCGAGCCGGAAGCGGCGCTCACGTCAATGTTCGCGATGAGACCGCTTATAAAAGCCTGATTCTGATTGATCGCGTTCGAGATCACCGCGGGGTTTATGCCGCCTGGCTGCCTCAAGAGATTTATGACAAAATCCCTGTTTGCGTTCAGCGCAGCAGCCGTTCCCCTCGGATCGAGTCTTCCCGATAAGTTGGCTATAAAAGCTCCGTTGTTGTTCACAACGTACGCTAAAACCTCGGGCTTCAGGTGCTTCAATAGATTCTTCATCATGTCGGGATCGGCATTCATGACATCCGCAAGAACAGCCGTGTCAAGATTCTTCAGCAGACCGGAGATGAATTTTCCGTTCTCGTTGACCACCTTGGCGATGACAGATGCATCGATCTCATCAAGCATCCCCGAAGCCGCGTCAGGATTCGCGTTCATCGCATCAGCAATGATTTTCGGGTCGAGCAGGCTTACAAGCCTTGTGAGGAAACCTCCCGCGGAGTTCAACCCTTCCGCGGTCTTAGCTGGATCCATGTTTGCCTGTAGGTCCTGCAAGAATTTTTTGTTCTCGTTTACGATACCCGCAACGACTTTCGGGTCAAGATACTCAAGAAGTCTCGCCGTCATATCCGAGGTGGCGCTCATGGCGTTAGCAATGGGTTTCACGTCAAGAACCGAGATGATTGAATTCACAAGGCCAGTATCCTCAATTATGCGGGAAACAAGCCTTGCCATACCCGCCGGATCAGCCGAGTCAGTCATGGACCTTATGACCTCAACATTGCTGTTTACGGCGCTTGCAAAAACTTGAGGGTCAAGACCGTTAAGGAATCCCACGACGAAATCTCTTGCCCCAACAACTATGGAGGCAATTGAGTTGGGGTTAAGGTAAGAGATAAGGTCGGTGGATGTTGACTGACTCGAAAGCACTTTATTTATCGTGTCGGGGGAAAGCTGATCCAAAAGTCCGACGACAAAACCGCTAGCGCTGTTTACTATGTCAGCCACCACACCTGGATCGAGCCTGGCCACCAGGTCAGTTGTTGTATCAGGGCTCTGATTCATCGCCCTTGCGATTACCGCCGGATCCAGTGCACCGAGAAGGGAAGCGATAAACGGGCCGTTCTCATTTACCATGCTTGCTATCACCGCAGGATTCATTGTGCCCAAGGCGCCAGCGCTTGTCTCCGCGTTGGCGTTGATCGCTTCAGCGAGCACATCCGGGGATATGTTCGCGACAAGCTCAGAGAGGAATGCCTCATTGGCGCTTAACGCGTCAGCAAGCACCTTCGGCTCGATATATGCGGTCACCTGATTTGTGAAATCAGTGCTCCCCCCCATTGATGTTGCGAGTTTTTTCGCGTCAAGCGAGCCTAACAGTTCAGTCAAGAAAGCCCCATTAGAGTTGACCACCTCAGCGATCACTTGAGGGTCAACGTATTTGAGGAGCTCAACCACAAAATCCGTGTTCTCACCGAGACCGGAACTTGCGGTTGTCGGATCAAGATAACTTATAAGCTCGGCAATCCATTTCCCATTTTTGTTGACCGCCTCAGCCACAACCTTCGGGTCCAGAACGGAAAGCATCTTTGATGTGTTCTCGGGGTTTGCGTTCATCACTTCGGCGATAACTTTGGGATCGAGCGTTGATAGAATGCCCGAAAGAAAACCCTTCTGGCTTATGAGCTTTGCAAGGATGGAGCTCATGGGGCTTTGCACGGGCAAAACCATGGCAGCGCCAATCGCCAGAGCAGCGACAAGCATTACTATCACAGCCACATTTACAACTGCCTGAACGCCTCTCGAAACGAGCATCGAAGCATTCCCCCGGTCAGTATTTATCCCAACCTCTCATGGCGGAGGAGGCGGAGTCGTGCTTGCAGACCAGTTCCAGGATGTCGCAGGCACAGGACCTACCCATAAACCGGCCAAGTTCATCACTGAAAGTGCCCTCATTCCGAAGTACTTCATGAAGTGCTCATCCTCGCCGCGCAGTGAAGCAACCATGATATTCGGGTCCATGTATGAAAGGAATTTCTCAATCAGCTCGGGATTGGAATTCACCGCTGCCGCTATAACTTTATAGAAGTCCGGGTACGACAGAAGCCTGACCATCATTGCCGGGTTCGCGTTCATCGCTCTGGCAAGAACCGCCGGGTCAATTCCTCCCGCCCCAAGCAGCCTGTAGAGCAGCCCGCCTGGACCGGACACGTTCGGATGGTTAACCACATCAGCCATAACCGACGGGTCGCCGGCGGTAAATACCCCGGCGATGAAATCCGGGTTCTCGTTTATCGCATCCGCTATTACGGACAATCCTCCCGCCTCACGAACGGCCACAAGCACCCGGACAATAAAATCAGGATCGCTCACGCCAGTCATCTGGGTCGGGTCCATGTTGGCGATTAGTAGTCTGAGGAAAGACGGATTAGCGTTTATGGCCTCCGCGAACTTCTGAACCAGAGATGGGGTTGAAAGCGCCTCCACCGCGCCCGAAAGGAAACCAGTATTGCTGTTCACGACTTCCGCAAGGATTCTCTCATCGAGATTGTTCATAAGCCCTGTCATGAACGCGCTGCTATCCTCGGAAGCCTGTGCTAACACCTTAGGATCAAGGTATTTAATGACCTTTTTTAAGAATTCCCCATTGGAGTTTATAGCCTGCGCAATAACGGACGGGGAAAGATAAGTCAGCGTCTCAACCATAGAGGTCGGATTCGCGTTCATAGCGTTTGCTATAGTTTTCGCGTCGAGATAGGAAACAAGGTTCTTTATAAACTCCTTGTTCTCGTTAACGATGCGAGCGGTTACAGCCGGGTCCCCACCACTCATCACCGCTTTGAGAAATTCAGAGTTACCGTTCACGATTGAAGCAATGACCTTCGGATTTAGCTTCCCGAGAAGTTTTGAGATAAAATCTCCGTTCTTGTTAATAATGTCCGCAGTTCCCTCCGGATCAGATTTGGACATCTCTTTCATGAGTTTTTTGATGAACTCACCACTCTGGTTCACAGCTGTCGCCACCGCGAGCGGGTCAAGACTTTCAAGCATCTTTCCCGTAGTGTCGGGAGCCATGCTCATTATCTCCGCTACGGTCTTACCACCGAGCCGCTTCAAAAGATCAGAGATGAACTGGGCATGATTGTTGACAATTGATGCGGTTATTTGCGGGTCACCCGCGCTCATCACATTTTTCAAAAAGGTCTCATTCGCCGCCAACACTCCAATCGCCTGAGTACTCTCCCTCAATACGGCAATGACAAGATCGTCAACCGCGGGGTCAAGAGTGCCCGTCATTGAGGAAACATCGAGACTTGCCACGAGTTCCGTGAGAAACTTGCCGTTCGCGTTGAGCGCTCCCGCGATCGAGGCGGGATTGATGGCTCCAATCATTCTGAGCACGAATCCGGTGTCGTTTATCAGGCTTGCAACCAGCGTGGGGTCGCCACCGCTTGCCATTTTAGTTATGGCTTCGGCATTTGAGTTAATGACATTGGCAAGGACATCTACATCAAGCAGCCCGATGAGCCTTGAAACAAAAGAAGCGTTCCTGTTCAAAGCGACCGCGATCGGGGCGGGATCGGAGTGCTTCATGGCCTCTATGATGAATCTTTCGTTAGAGTTGACAACGTCCGCTATAACTTGAGGGTCGAGCCTTTCAATTAAAGAAGACAGAAACGGAGCAATTTCGTTGACCAGAGTTGATGTGCCCTGAGGATCCATCTGGCCCATTATGGCGGTTAGAAACGGACCGTTGTTGTTTATGACATCCGCAAGCACCACTGGCGAAAGATTTTTGATCAAGTTTTCAATGAACGGACCGTTGTTGTTTACTATCGCGGCGATAGCCTGCGGGTCCAAATACTTCGTAATGTCACCAGCGGCGCCCGGATTTTCTGAAATAACCCTTGCCAGCATCACGGGATCAAGGTTTGCAAGAAGCTCGGCGATGAACTTGTAACCCTTGTTTATGGGAACCGCGACAGCCTTCGGGTCTAACGCCGCAAGCATTTTGGCTGTGTTCTGCGGATTCTTGTTCATAGCATCGGCCACCACGTCAGGCGGAAGCTCGGCTATCAGACTCGCAAGGGCATCAGGGTTTTCATTGACCGCTTTCGCAAGTCCGGTGGGATCGGAGCTTGCCATTACGCTGTTGAGAATCTTGCGGTTGTTCGCAAGTGAGCCAAGTATTTTGCCAAGGGGGGTTTTCGCTGGCATAGCCATCATTCCGGCGGCTACCAGCGTAATCAGCAATACTGCAAGCAGCACAACATTTACAACTACCTGCACGGGTGTGCCGAGTATCCAACCACTAGGTTTTTCCCGTTTGGGGGGAGGCGCCACTTCCTCGGGCATCAATGGCGGGGTGGGAGTAACCTGCTCCATGCCCATAGCCAGAACTTTCAATCTGTATTGGTCCCTGGCGATGTTAGAGATTCTCGGTTGTTCTATCCCGCCGATACCGAGCGCGACCCTCACGATAGGCTCAATTTCGGGGCGTAAATCTTCGTGTTTGGACAGGAGCTTATCCAGGCTGGAAGGGTCTTTTCTGGCAACCTCCAAAATCTTATCAATTAGCTCTAAAATGTCATCTTTCTCTTTCGCCACTCCGAGCCTACCTTATAAACCTTTACCCTTTAATATAGTCTCAGGAATTCCTATTATATAAACGTAAAGACCGCGCATTGGATACTTCGCTTAAGGACCTTGAGGACATTCGGTCCGAATACCACGCTCAAATGTGTTCTCTAGCATTTATTAAGGAATAAATTTCAACTCTTCATGTTTGCCTGGTGTCAAACAGTATCCTGTGCAAAGCCATGAGCCCCCTCTTCTGGGTAGATTTCACCGCTCCCACGGAAATCCCCATTATTTCAGCCACCTGGTTGTTTGAGAGGTTCTCGATGAACTTTAAGATGATTACCTCGCGCTGGTTGTGTGTCAGCTTAGACAGAGCCTCATACAGCCTCTCGCAGTCCATCTTGAAAAAAACATCTTCATCGGGATTGCCCTCGAGGCTTGGCATGGGTGGGTGCTCCTCAATGGAGATAGTCTCTCTCCTCGACTGACGCCTGAAATGGTCAACCACAAGATTGTGGGCTATGCGGTAAAGCCATGAACTGAAAGCCACATCCCTGAACTCGTAGGAATCAATATTTTCGAACGCTTTTAAAAATGTGAGCCCTGTCAGGTCTTGAGCTTCGGTGTAATCTCCAACTTTATAATAGACATACCTGAAAATCTGGTCGACATACTTATCGTATATCTCCCCGAAAGCTTCGGCATCATGCTTCTTTGCTCTTTTGACAAGATTTCTAATCTTAGGTTCGGTTGCCATTAACGAAGCGTCCCCCTGCCTGAAAAAAACCCCCGGTTAAATCAATCTACTTAAAAAACTTATCCAAACCTTAACATGATTCCCAGTAGTTGCAAAAAGTAAACTTTAATCTCAAACTTTAACTTTAGTGCACACTACTATAATATAAATCGGCAATTCAATCTATTATTTTTAATATTTTTTATTCCGGCTGTTAGTCCAACCGGTATTGCGCGGTTTTAAAGGTTTTTTCAAAAGCTCACAATAGATATCCATCCCTCAGTTACACCCTATGGTATTTGTCCCGGCGCCGCGGCTGTTCCAGTACATCGCCCTCTCAACCATTATCA